>NZ_CP046401.1:7210440-7811310 GCF_009762775.1 Maribellus comscasis
TTTTGACCTAAAGCCGGATTTAAAGCTAATTCAGTTTCAGGTATCGGCCACAAATAATCGCGTTGTTGAAAAAATGTATTCAAGACTACCCTGTAATCTGTTGATGGGTGGGGAATATATGAGGCTACATCATACAAAGGATCTCCATATTCATCGAATTCAACATCGGGATATCCTTCAAAATCTCCCAATACAGGGCGTCCTAAAATTGGTCTGTTCAAAACCACCTCTGCTCGTTTCCAACGCTTAAGATCATCCCAACGTAAGTTTTCGTTGAATAATTCAACTTTACGTTCTGTACGAACAATCTTCCTCATTTCAGCCTGACTTCCGGCGGTAACTTCTGGCATCATTACATCACTTCTTCCACGAACCTCATTGATGGCAGCTACACAATCGGCATCAATTTCACCTAATTCAATTTTTGCTTCTGCATAGGTTAACAATACTTCTGCATAACGACAAAGCATAAATGGATTTTCACATTGAGCGGCATTCTCAACATATTTAAATTCAAAATATTTACGTATCAAATAACCGGTAAATGATGTAAATTCAGTCGAGTTATAACTATCTCGATTTGTAACCGTTTCACCAGCAGCATTTAATGTCTCGGGTTTATCCAAACGTGTTTCGTAAATATAATCTCCCCACAAATCGCCTGGAAGTACCAATGAATAACGCATGCGAGGATCACGATTATCATATGGATTTGATTTATCATACATTGGTGATTCACTGATATCCATACCATCAACACAAAGATACGAGTCAATCATATTTTGTGTTGGTACAATGGTTGACCACCCCCCCAATGCACGAGAAGCAGTATATCGAACATATTGAGTTTGAGTACCTGCCTCCACCAAATGACCTAGAGAAAATATTTGTTCTGTATTTTCTGCACTTTCTATAACATTTTCTGTAAATAATGTTTCGTAGCTTGGCATTAAACTGTATTGTTTTGAATCAATTACTGATTTTGCAGCCGTAGCCGCGGTTGCCCAATCATTATTTTGCAGTGCTGCACGAGCTTTATATGCCATGGCTGCTCCACTTGTGGCACGCCCCAATGCTGTTACTTCTGAACCAGCTAGCAATTGAGCTGCCATATCAAAGTCTGCATAAATTTTCTGCAAAACTTCAGCCCTTGCAGTTCGGGTAACATTACTGGCTTCTTCTACTGAATTAACAGGAGCATCAAGATAAACAACATCTCCAAACATATTTGTTAAGCGCAAATAATAAAAAGCACGCAAAAAGTAAACTTCGCCCTGAAACTGTTTTACTTTTTCATCCGGAATTAAATCCTTATTTTCTTCAATTTTTTCGAGCATTAAGTTACAACGCGCAACACCTTGATACATTCTTCTCCACAATCCCAAAAAATATCCGTGTGTATAATCCAAAGTAGATCCTAAATACCCAATTGTAAAAGAATTACCACGAGAATAAACGAGATCAGATAATGCATCCCAACTGTATCCGGGATCAAGATATGAATACCGGTAAGCATCAATGTATGAATAACAGGCATTTACCCCACCTTGAATTTCCACTTCGTTGGTATAGAATGTTTCAGCAGAAGGCACATCCAACGGATAGAGTTCTATTGGTTCATCACAACTTGTAACCATCAGTAACACTATCAAGCCAATATATAATATATTCTTTTTCATTTCATTAAAATTTTTCATTTCATAAATTTAATTCATTAAAATTTTACTTGAACACCAAATGCGTAAGTCGAGATTAGTGGATAGCTTCCTTGAACACTAAAAGGAGATTCAGGATCCATCCCAATAGGCAAATCACTTATTGTAAAAACATTGGATGCATTAGCGAAAATTCGAACATTTGAAATCGATTTACCTTTCAATAAAGAGGCTGGAAGGGTATATCCCAATTGAACATTTTTTAAGCGTAAGTAAGCAGCACTAACTTGCCAGAAAGTTGATGGTTGAGTGTTATTTGAATGCTGATTGATTGACAAACGAGGGAAAGCGGCATCCGGATTTGGATTTCCTTCATACCAACGATCAAGATGTTGTTCCAGTACAGTTGATGCATTTGAAAAAGGATAAGCGTACCAGCCCGAAATATAACCATCTCGTTTACCAACACCCTGGAAGAACAAGGCAAGATCGAAACCTTCGTATTTGGCATCTAAGTTCAATGAATATGTCCATCGAGGAATCGGATTACCAAGAACAAAACGGTCATCCCCTGTCATTGCACCATCATCGTCCAAATCAATGTAGCGAATATCACCACCCTGTAATTTTCCCCATTGTGTAACTTCATAGGCCCGGGCTTCCTCGAATGAACTGAACAAACCATCAGCCTGATAACCATATAATGCATTTATCGGGTCGCCAACCTGTTTTACATATATTCCGCTAACCTGTGGATTTAGGCCACCCATATCCGTAATTTTATTTTTAACATCTGATAAAATTCCGGTTATTTTATAATAAAACTTACCAAAAGTATTTGCGTGTGATAATGTGAGATCCCAACCGATATTTTCTACTGCCCCTGCATTTTGTTTCGGAGAATTGGCATATCCCATCACACTAGGAATTGGCATGCTTAACAAAATATCACGGGTATCCTTTTTATACCAGTCGAATGTGGCATCCAATTTTCCACCAAGGATGGTGAAATCAATACCGAAATCCAACATACGTGTTGTTTCCCATGTTATATCGTTCAATGCATAATTAACCGGAGCATAACCGGGATTTAATTCGTCACCAAAAACGGCATATTGATCTGTTGCAATAGTAAGGGCAAATGGATAATTACTTCCTAATCCTGACTGGTTACCTAATTCACCCCAGGAAGCACGAAGTTTTGCATTGTCTAACCAATCCAGATTATCCATAAAAGATTCCTCTGAAAAACGCCACCCTAAAGAAAAAGAAGGAAAAACCCCCCACTTGTAACCACTGGCAAAACGGGAAGAGCCATCGTAACGAACATTTGCCTCCAACAAATACTTACCATTATAGGAATAATTTATACGCCCAAAATAGGACATTAATGCCCATTCTGTTGTATATCCAGAATTGGTTTGCCCCACAGGGTTATAGGAATTAAGTTCTTCAAATTGTTGAAAGTCATTCCCTTGCCTGTAAGCATACAAATGATTGTAATCATTTGTTAAATACTGGAATCCTCCTAAAGCGGACAAATCATGACCACCAATTGATTTATCATAATTTACTAGAACATTAATATCATCTTCTATAGTTGTATTTCGTGTTTCAGTCATACTTGCCTGACCAGGCGGCGTATAGATAACCTCTCCTGTCTGATAATCATAAAGGTTAGTTGTTTTACTCACTGTTTTGATATCTGCTGTATTTAATTTTGGTGCATATGAGAGATTTATACGCATACCTGTAAATGGATTGATGGTAGCACTTAGTTTTGCAAGTGTTTCGTGCCAGGTATTATACGTCATATGTAATGCCTCAAATATACTCATCATCGCATGAGGTCCTCCATTATAATTGTATCCCCAGACTCCGTTTGAAAATCTTGTTGGATATATGGCAGGTTGTCTCATTAGTTGATCAAGGTTATGGCCTTGACCGGAGGCATCGGTGATTCCTGCGGCTGCATCCTCACTGAGCGTCTTACGAATCGACAAATCAACACCAAACTCAACAACATCATTCATTTTATAACTGTTGTTCGAACGGACACCATAGCGGGTATAACCTGAGTTTGGATAATGTGCATCCTGATAGGTGTAGTTTATTGATGTATTGGACTTTAATTTATCTGTCCCCATTGAAAGACTAAGAAAATGCTTTGTTTGAGCGGCTTTGTCTGCATATGTTTCCTTAAACATATCCGAGTTTGGATATTCATCGCGGTCCGTTGCGTTTTTCCATGTATTAATTTTTTCAGTTCCATAAATGACACCTCCGGGCACTCCGTCGTCGGTACGCAAGTCATTAGCATTCGCTTCATCGTACAACATCATATAGTCCCACGCACTGGCATTAACAGGATAGGTAATAGGAGTAGTAAAACCAACTGAACCGTTGTAACTAACGACCATTTCACCTGATTTTCCACGTTTTGTTGTTATTAAGATTACGCCGTTAGCAGCACGAGACCCATAGATAGCAGCCGAAGCAGCATCTTTTAAGATTGACATATCGGCAATATCATTCGGATCTATTGCATCAAGTGAAGAAGCAACACCATCAATTAACACCAGAGGATTATTATCGTTTAACGTACCAATACCTCGAACTCGAACTGTAGTCCCTTCATTTCCTGGTTTACCGTTATTAGAGGTAACGGTTACACCAGCGGCAATACCTTGCAAAGCTTGTGAAGTTTGAACCACACTTTTCTCGGCAAGCTTTTCACCTTGCACTGAAGCAATGGATCCAGTTAGGTTTACCTTTTTTTGAATTCCATAACCTACAGCTACAACTTCCTCAATTCCAATAGCATCGAGCTCCATTTGAACACTAATGTTCGAAGTAGAAGCGATATCAACTTCCTGAGTTTTAAAACCGATAAATGAAACCAACAAAGATGTTATATTTTCATTTATCTGAAGAGTAAAACTACCATCAGGTCCGGTTACTGTGCCAACTGCAGTTCCTTCTACAGTTACATTTACACCAGGTAAGGGTTGTCCAACTTCATCGGAAACCATACCTGTAATTGTCCTTTGCTGAGCCCAAACTGTGGTGCACAACAATAAACCAAAGACAAACACCATTAAATTTTTCATTTGCATAAAGTTTGATTTTAATTAAGTTTATGATTTAAACATATAATTTCGAAAAGAGCTGCCGGTACATCTTTTGAAGGATGTTCCAACCTTAATATTAGTTCAGTGCATTCTATTTCTGTTTCTAATTCCACATTATTTATGGTCTGATAATTACCTGTTTTTTTATAAAGGAGATTTTCATCTTTGTCGTAAATAGAGTAGTTCTGTATACAGAAAGGAATTATATCTTCAGGATGTCCCATTAAAACACTTTCCAGAGGGTGATCGTAATCTGTATCGAAAAACAATCTAATCTTTTTTATTTTTTGTGGTTTATTCCAGGTCAGTTTTAACTCCGGAGAATTATCTTCCAAACTGGCCGCCCATGCGTTAGTCTGCAAATAGGGCCTAACAAATCCGTTGGTTAGGTTATTTTCATCAAACAAGTTAATTGAAGGAGAAACAGTAAATGCGAGGTTTTTTCCATCCGGCCGTCGTTTTGGCGTCCATAATTCAAAAGAGTCTACTCCTATTCCTTCAGGAGGCTCTTGCTTTCCATAATTGGATACCGCTTTGTTCATTTTCTGAAACAAGGACAATGTTCCACTTAGACGTTGTTCACTTGTTTTTACTAAAACGTGTTTTGTTGGTTGAAAAAGGAGAAAAGCATATTGGTCTGAATCCAGAATAGTCTCAAAGGAAAAATTCAAAAACTGTTTCCCTTTGGCAAGTGACATTTCAATTTTTTCCAGCTCGACATCAGGAGTGTAATTACCTAACTTTGATGATTTTCGGAGCTGAATTATAATTTTACTTTCCACCAGCGCTTTTACCAATATTTTAAACTTATATTTCACCGATGCCTTTAATGGCAGCAGTTGAGCAAACCCTTCTTCAAGCCCTACCCAATCACCATTGAATGCAATTTCTTTTAATTCGTAGGTACTTGATGATTTCACAACAGGTCTTTCGATCTCCAAAAAACGATAGTCAATTGCCTTCCCGGGAATACTTTGCCCCAGCAAGTTCAGCTGGTTCTGCAAATTGGACACATATCTTTGTTCCAATATTTTTTTAGCATCTATTCCGTTTTTAACACATATTACAGCAGCACATGCAGCTGCCTGCGCTCCATGCGCTGATGTGGCCATAACCCTGGTTGAAGCGAATGCAACATGGGTGGCGCTGATAATCCTTCCAGCAAAAAAAAGGTTATTAATCGTTTTGCTTAGCAAACTACGATAGGGTATCTGATATATTCCTTTCGGATGCCACTGGTTGCAACCTGGCAAGTCACTGTAAACCCCATCAGCCGGATGCAAATCAAGCGACCAGCCCCCAAAGGCAACGGCATCATAAAACTCTTTTTGTTCAATGATATCTTGTTGTTTAAGCATATATTCACCTTCAAATCTTCGGCTTTCACGTTTTCCGGGGATAGTCCCCACCCATTCGAGAGTCAAATTTTCGGCATCAGGAAAATTACCTGAGTTTTTTATATAGTCCCATGCTCCATAAACGACTTTCCATAACTCCCACTTAATGTTCTCTGTCTCTTTAACAGTGTCCTCAAAACGCCCTCCATATTCGAACCACCAAAACTGGCAACCGTTCATTTTACTGTCGATGGTTTTATAGCGTGGGATTTGTTTTATATCTTTTAATGCAAAGGCAGGAGGTACATATTTAACAGGATGTCCGGCATCTTTGCTATAAAAATAAATGGTATGCCCCAGCATTTCTCCATAGTCTTTATCCGGAGCAAACAACTCTCCGAATTCTTCTTTGGTTTCTGCTCCCATCCGGAAGGGTGATCCGGATAAAAACCCAACAATTCCATCTCCTGAAGAATCAATAAATAATGGTGCACTTAAAATATATTCAGTTGAAGTTTGGCTGCAAAAGGCTCTTATACTCTCAATCGTATTTTCATCTTTCTTTGTTACCTCAAAAACAGCTGTATTCAGCAGCAGCGTGATGTTGGACTCGCTGGTTACTTTTTCAAGCAGGATTGTGTCAAAAATAATTGCATTACCTTCTTTGTTTCTGTATAAGTTTTCAACTAATATTTCATCCACAACGCCACCTTCCCTCGACCAGCGATTATTATTCCCCATATGTGAAGTTGCACCTAAAATCCACAATCGGACCTCGCTGGAAGAGTTACCTCCCAGGACTGGGCGGTCCTGGACTAAAATAACTTTCACACCGGCTCTTGCTGCAGCAATTGCAGCACATGTACCAGACAGTCCTCCACCAGTTATCACCAAATCAGTAGAATAATCTATTTTAAAATTTTTTCTTACGGAATTTTTTTGTTTTTCAACAATCATTTTTTAATTTTTTTGTTTTTGGGTATCATTATTAAACCAGTTATTATTATGAGTGTCCCTGCAATAACAACCAACCATCTTCCGGTTGCAGCAAATGCACCAATACCAACAATCAAAATTCCCGTTCCCGCAACACCGAAAGAAATAACATTCTTTCCATGCCTATTTTGAGAATCGGAACTGGTTTGTTGGTGAAACTCAAATAACTGCTTCTCTTTTATTCTTTTATACTCGTCGAAATCCGGATTTTCTCTTTGGGTAAAATAGTATCTGAATTCAAAAAATATCAATACAAGGACAGGTGCAACAACACCTAGCGTCATTTCCTGAGTACGGGTTAATGCGAAATCGAAGAGGTAGGGAGTGGCAAACTTAAAAATAACACTTATAATCAAACTGGTTAATGTTGCTGTAAGAATACTCTTACCTGTCTGGCGCTTTGAAAATAACGACCACAGTGGCGGTAAGTATAAAGCCCCGCCAGTTATTGCTGCAACACTTAAAACCACTTCTACAATACCTCCCATATTCTGAACCAGCAACGCCACAACAATAGTTAATAAACCAAATCCAATAGTTGCAAACCGTGCAACTATCATTAAATGTTTGTTGCTTACGTTCGGCTTGATATTTTTATATAAATCATTTGTGAATACTCCAGCAGAAATATTTAGTGTGGTGTTCACCGAACTAGAAGTGGCAAAAATCATTGCTCCTAAAATTAATCCTAACATTCCGATTGGTAATACTTCTTTGCACATCATTAGATATGCACCTTCATCTCCGAATCCTGTTAGTCCCGGATTTAAAACCCGGTAGATCATTGGGGGAAGCATCCAAATAACAGGGCTAATCAAATACAGCGAACCAAAAAGATAACCAACTTTCTTAGCATCTTTTTTTGTGGATACGCTGGTATATCTTTGTACATATGCCCAGTTTCCACTTATAAAGAATAAATTATACAAGCCAAAAGCAATGATAAATCCAAGCGTATATTCTCCGCTAAAAAAATCAAAAAAACCGTTTGGTGAATGCTGTATAAATGCAGTTATACCATCTACTCTTTGAAATGCAAGCGGCACTATTATCAGGACAGCAGTGGTTAAAATGATAAACTGTAAAACATCGGTTACGATAACAGCCCACAGTCCCCCGGCGGTTGTGTAAAGAATTATAATTAATCCAAGAATAATAATACACCAGTGTAAAGGAAAGCCGGTTGATACCTCAACAATTTTTGCAACCGGATAAAGAAATGCACCTGTCGTAAAAAGTGAAATAAACAGAAATAAATAGGAATACAATTTCTGAACCTTAATTCCCAATCGTTGGGTGATAAATTCTGCTGCAGTTAAAACTCTGGCTTTGTGCCAACGTGGAGCAATAAAAACACCTATAATAAAACCGGCAATTGCCATAGTCCATTGAATGGTTATTGCAACCCAACCATTTGTATATGCAATTGATCCCCAGACAACAAAAGTTCCGGCCGAAAAGAAACTCATAAATAATGATAGTCCGCTAATCCACCAAGGGACCGCACCACCTGCTGCAAAATAGTTTACCATATTTTTTCCGGATCCGGAAAAGGAAAGACCTGCTGATAGGATCCCTATGAAGAAAATTACAATAACAATGTAATCGATAAAATGCATAAGTTTCGGTTCAATAGAGTTAATCGTACTGATTTTCGTTATTCAAAGTATAGCTATATCACCTATATTTCAAAACTTTCTTATTTCAAAATTTCCGGAAACGTTTTCGGAAACGTTTTTATTGTCCGGAAACGTTTTCGGAAACATTCTAATATATTTATTATTTTTGCATTCTATCGCCAAGATGTCAATACATGAAACATGTTACCATAAAAGACGTTGCCAAAGCATTGAATTGTTCCATTTCAACTGTATCAAGGGCATTTAATAACAAATACGATATTCATCCGGAAACACGTGAAAAAATACTAAAAATGGCGCTTGAAATGGGGTATTCACCGAATCCCATTGCTCGCAAATTGACTCAGCAAAGAACATATAACATAGGAATTGTTGTTCCAGAGTTTATAAACCCATTTTTTCCTGAGGTAATCATTGGTATTCAAGATATTTTTTTGAAGAAAGGGTATCAGACTTTAATTATGCAATCAAACGAGGATAGTAATACAGAACTGGAAAATATAAAAACGCTGGAAAACAATTTCGTTGATGGTATCATATTGTCTTTATCGCAAAAATCACAGAATATAGAGTATCTTCATACATTAATCAAAAAAAACTATCCTATCGTTCTATTTAACCGCATTAATGATTCGCTACCTGTTTCAAAAGTTGTTTTTGATGATTACAAATGGGCTTTTTTTGCAACCGAACATTTAATCCAACAAGGACTAAAAAAAATAATCCATCTTACGGGACCTATGCAACATAATTTTGCAAAAAACAGGGCAAAAGGTTTTGAAGATGCCCACCGTAAATATGGAATTAAAATTTCGCATGAGCAATTTATTGAAACGGGACTTTTAATTGAAGACGGAGAACAAGTTATCGAACATTTGATAAAAATAAAAAATCTTCCCGATGGAATTTTTGCGGTAAACGATCCAACAGCATTAGGAGCAATGAGAGCCTTGAAGAGGAATGGGATAAAAATACCAGAGGATATAGCCATTACAGGTTTTTCTGAAACCCCCATGGCCGCCCTGGTTGATCCGCCACTAACGAGCGTTTTGCAACCGACAACTCATATGGGAGAAGTTGCAGCAGAATTACTCTATGAACAAATCACATCAGATTCTCTCGCTATTCCTAACACAGTCGTTTTGAGTGGAAAGCTAAATATTCGCGAATCATCTATTAAATTGAGATAAATCGAGAAATTTATCTTTATAATTTAGAAAGTCTTGTCTATTAAAGACAACCAGACTGTTACTTGTCAAATGACAAAATTGGCAGGACAAATTTTCCATAAACTGGTTCTTCGTCACTTTGGGTGGAGATTTAGCCTGTGCTGGAAAGGATAACCTTTCTCTTTAAAAGCTCCAGGCCGGCTCTCCCGTACATTTGTCATTTTATATTTTTCAGCCGGTTAATATTTCCTTTAACCATACCACTGCTTCATGCTGATGTAATGGCGTTATAAACAGCCTTCATGTCCTTCTTTAGTCCCTTTACAAAAGTCGTAAGCTTCTTCTTTTTAAGTTGTAAGGTTTGCTTCATCCATTCATCCAATAAATCCGGTGTTCCTTTTTTCAGGATCTCTTTAAACAAACGAACTTGTTTTCGCAGCTTTTTAATGAAACTATTACTCTTTACCAGTTTTCTTATTTGTGCTTTCTCTCTTTCACTTTGTATCCTGGTAAATTTTGATAATGAAAGATAGATCGAAATTTTTCGGGGAGATAATATGGATATTTTGTGAGTAGCATTTGATGTTGTAGAAGAATTACTCTTGCTATTAGTATGCTGTGAGGATGATCTTTGAATTGTGCAGCAAATGCAGAATAACTCCCCTTGAAACCACAGGAAATAATTGACTGATAGATGGCTTTCAAAGTTTCCTCTCCGGAAAGACCTTGTTCGATGTGCTTTAGATAATTATTATAATCATTTCTCAAACTTACAGATTTAGCAGCGAGTGAGTCCAGGGCTGCATAATTGCGGACAGTAGTACGTGACATCTTTAACTGCCTGGCGATAGTTTTATAGCCTCCCTCTCTGATCATTTTTTTCACATCTGAAAAGACCTGCTTTCGCCAGGCAGATGGTTCTCTTTTAATCCGTTCCGCAGGCCCTGGGGAGTGTAATTCCTTCGCACTCTCAGTCAGCTGAGTCTCCGATTTCTTCAGAAGCTGGACAAACTTTGGATACTCCGCACGAATTACCTCATATACAACATCGGATAGATTTTGCACTAAATGAAACCTGTCGGCAATCTGTTCCGCTTTTGGCAGAACCTCATTTACTGCTGCAGAATATGCACTGGACCTGTCCCGACAGACAAATTCAACCTCTTTGTGAGCTTCCAGGAAATGCTTAACTTCAACACCATCCCTGCCCGATAGCAGGTCTATGACTTTTCCTTTATCCATATCCACTAATATGGTTCCATATGAAATGCCTTTCCGGTAAGCCCAATCATCAATGCCTAGTGTTTTTGCCTCTCCGCAGTCATTAATCGGGATCGAACGAACTAATCTTAATGCAGTTGAAGGACTTACAGGAGTTTGTATTAATCATGATATTAAAGCTCCTTTATTGGCAGATGTTTCTATTAGAATTTTCTCAAGCTTCTGCTTTGTTTTTTGGGTCATACGTGCATATGCCTTAACTTCTTTCCCTGGTTGCTCAGCGAATATCTTTCTTTTACACTTCTTGTTTTTACAATAAAACTTTCGGGCCGTCAGGTGAATTATAATGGAGTATTCCCCAATAGAAAGATCTCTTAATTTTCTTGTATAGAAACTATGCACACTACTGCTTTTCTTTTTGCAACAAGAGCATTTAACATGTTTTTTTCGGGAATTTCCAGGAATGTGGATTTGTTCATCAGAAATAATTGGAGTACTAAAACGGATGTCAGGCAATCCCAGGAGAGAATTAAGGTACAACTTCATCCGGGAATCCTGCTTATGAAATAAATAGTTCTGAGATTTTTCAGATTAAAACCAGATGAATTTTTTTTTATAAAAAACAGCAAGTCTTGTCATTATTAAACCTTTGATTGTTAGCATTTTAAAGACACAAAACAATAACTTGATTTGCCAATACCACAGGCAATTATACTATTGATAATCATCATATTAAATTGGTTTTTAGGTTTGTTTTTTTTCAAAAGAAGTTCGTCCACCATAAGTGACGAAGAACCCCATTATTTATTTCTTTCTGGATCATAAAATCTTGCTCTGTTGCCTGGCATCCCATAGAAAGAACATGGTGAGGGTTACAGACATTATGAATAGTATTTTTTCTTTTGTCCACATAAATTTTATTTCTAATCACCAAATATTTTAAAATCTTTCAATAGCTTCTTCCATGATTACTTCCGTTGCTGTCGCCCCGCAGCGGGTGCATCCTGTCTTCTGAACTGCCAGTAATCCATCAAGCGTTCGAACACCACCGGCTGCTTTTAATTTCACTAATGATCCAACACTTTTTTTCATTAATTCAAGATTCTGAATTGTTGCACCCGTATAAAAATATTTTCCATCATCGCCTTTAACAAACCCAAAACCAGTTGAAGTTTTTACGTAATCAGCTCCCACTTTTGTACATATTCTACATAGTCTGACAATGTCTGCTTCCCCAGTGATATAATCAGTTTCAAAAATTACTTTTACTATTGCACCGTACTTGTGGCAAGTATTGGTAACAGTCATAATTTCATTTTCGATATAGTTCCAGTCTCCCTGCATGGCTTTGCCTATATTAATTACCATATCGATCTCTACAGCACCGTCCTTACAAGCTACCTCCGTTTCAAAAGCTTTTACTTTGATTGTTGAATTCCCAGACGGAAAACCGATAACACAACCAACCAATACATCAGTATCCTTTAATAGATTTACAGCTAATGGAACCATATATGGCTTTACGCAAACAGAAGCCACATCGTATTTTGTTGCAACTTCGCATCCTCTCCTTAAATCTTCATCAGTCATTGTTGGGTGAAGAATAGAATGATCAATCATCTTTGCAAGTTTTTTTATCTTATCCATTTCTATATTTTTTAATTTTTAATATGATTTGAGTTTCTTTTAATTCGCAGTTAATCATCCAAACATTGGAATACAAGTTGACGGAACTTCCACTCTGTTTCATCCTCGTTTGTATTCTGAGTTTGTTTCATAATAATTCCAATTATATTCTCTTTGGGATCAGCAAAATACTGCGTATTAAAGTAACCTCCCCAGCCAAAAGTTCCTTCACTCCCTTTGCCGCCTCTGTTTTCACTTAGCTTTGTTTCAACTGAAAATGCCAGCCCAAACACCGAACCAGGGTTGTCACCCCAGATGTTCCCAATTTGATTGCTAAGAATAACATCTACCGTTTTTCGGCTTAAAATTCTTACACCATTGTATTCTCCGCCATTCAGATACATTTGAAGGAAAGTAGCATAATCTTTGGCAGTACTCGATAAGCCCGCACCGCCTGAGAAAAATGTTTGTGCGCCTTTTGCGGGGTAATCAGTATCATAAAAGGTTACCGGGAATTTTTTCCATTTCCCTTCAACTTTATGTTGGACTGCTACCAACCGCTCCTCTTTTTCAGAAGGCAGGTAAAAATGGGTATCATTCATTCCCATTGGATCAAAAATGTGGGTCTTCAGGAATTCATCGAAAGGCATCCTTGAAACAACTTCAATAAAATAACCGAGTACATCCAGTCCTTCGCTGTATGTGTAATCCTCTCCAGGTTCATGATGAAGCGGCAGCTTTGCCAATTTTTTCACACTCTCTTTTATAGTGATATTCTGTGTGGTGAATAAATCAATAACACCCGCTCTTTGATAAATCATTTTCATCCGCTCATCCTTATCAATCATCCCATAACCAATTCCGGATGTGTGGGATAGTAATTGCCGGATAGTAATTTCAGATTTGGCTGATTGGGTTGTCCAGGTAGTATCACTATAATGAAATGATTTCAGAATCTGTGGATTTTTAAACTCAGGAATATATTTGGAAATAGGGTCATCCAACCGGAACTTTCCTTCTTCCCAAAGCATCATCACTGCGGTTGAGGTTATTGCCTTTGACTGAGATGCGATTCTGAAAATATCATCCCTTTTCAATTTTCTTCCTTTCGTATTGTCAGCCATTCCAAAAGCTTTCCATTGGACAATTTTCCCCTTGCGGGTTACCAGTGTAACCATCCCGGGAACTTCGCCTTGCTCAACAGCTTGTTGACACATTTTATCTATGCGGGATAAACGTTCAGAAGAAATTCCAACATTTTCTGGCAGAGTTTCTTCCAAAACAGGAGTCTTTTTTATTGATTTTGTCTGAGCTTCAAGGTTTATAAAACCTACTGTAAAAACAGCTAAAAAGATAAGTATTCGTTTCATTATTAAGATTGTTAGTTTTTCATTCTAAACCGTAAATCATAGTCTCATCAACCCAGTCAGCCAACCTGCACTGTGAGGAATCCAGTCCTCATCGGTAAACGAAAACGGACCATCATTTTTCTTTTCAGGCTTAATATCGTATTTAAATTGTTTCCCGGTTGAAAATCCGTTGCATATTACCCCACGGGTCTGAAACCATGTCCCTGCCCAACGTTTACCGGTTCCACAAATCATACTGGCTGGCAAAGCTATTCCTTCAGGAATATCAGTACTAAAAACTACACACCCCTGCCTAATATTTTTGGAAGTTATTCCCGCATTTAAGCCGGCTAACCATTGTAAATTGGAATAGGCTATCGTTTTCAGTTCAGGTTCTCTGAAGAGCTTATTTAATTCCAATGCAAGGGCTGCTGTGTAACCGTAAATAGCATTGGTTCCATGAAACGTTCCACAAAAACAGATTGCACCTTCGTCTCCGAATATTCCCTGTGGTACCAGATAAAACGGATTTTGTTTACATGCCGGGATAAGGTAGCCATAAGTAAAATCACGAAGTGTATTTTCCCATTTCTTTGCATCATCATGATCAGGATAGTCCTTCAGTAATTCAATTAATGGCAAAAGATAGTTGGGATAAATTCCTCCCATGTCTGTGCCGAATTCACTACCAACTATACCATGAGTCCAGGAGGGTTCGCTATGCTGCATGCTCTTGTATTCATAAAAATGCCCGTAAAAACCACTCTCTGAATTCTCTCTGGAACGTTGCCTGTCCATAACCTGTTTTGCATACCAAAAAGCAAGTTCTTCAGCACCAGGGCATTCGAATTTTCTCATTTCAAGGACTGCTCTGCACATTAACAATAAATCACGGGTAGGGTATTCATCTTTTGGGATTTTAGCGTCTTCGGCCAATCCACGCTGAATTCTGGCATAACCATAATCACCCATCGGCTTGGCCTTATCTAATAACCATTGAAAGGATAATCTGGCAACCTCTTCATATTTTTGTTTTTTCTCCCCGAATGAGTCTGACAGTAATTGTGTAGCTTTTGCCAAAGCAATGACGGCCTTCATGACATCCTGCGGAAGAATATCTTTTTCATGCCCCAATAAATCATGTGACATTGCCCCCGGCGGAAAGCCTAGTTCGCGGGCTTTTTCCTGTGTCATAACCAGGTAATCACATCCGACCATTATTTGGGTATATATCCGCTGGATAAATGATTGTTCAAAACGTTGCGGAGATATTTCCAGTAATTCTTCAAGGGCAATAATCATGGCACTTTGTGCTGGACTTTCCACCCAAAGTGTGCCTGCATCCTGCCAGCCTGCGCCAACTTTTGTAAAATGACGGCGGCGTTCAAGCATATCTACAGAAGACCATTCGATGGAGCTGTCCCAAAGAATATCTTTCTCAACCTTTAAGCCTGTATCACACCATAAAACATCGCCGCCGTTCCGGACCTCTACAGCCCATTCTCCTGATTCATCAATTTCTTTAAATTCAGCCACCCACCAATGGCTGCCCCACTTCTCTCCCCAGTAAATACATGGTGTTGTGTAATCTTTTTCTTTTGAAAATGGAATCAGTTTACATACAGAAGATTCCGGTAAATTGTTCTTCTCTGGAAGTTTTAGAATAACTCTTACTGGAAAACTGAATTCATAACCAACCTGCGAGAAAAGTAATCCTGCCTCCCCATTTTCATTAGTATAATTATTCCCTTTAAAAACCGGGAATGGCTCTTCCTTATTCCATCTTTGATTTTCTACCGTGCAAGATGATAAAGCTCCTGCTACAGTTGCTGCTGTTAAAACCCCTGTTTTAACAAACCTACGTCTGGAAATACTATTCCTGTTGCTCATGATTTAAAAATTTTTCGATTTCGTTTCGGGTGGGTGCAGATGGCTGTGCGCCCATTTTTGTTACACATAAAGCTGATGCTGCAGAAGCAAAAACCAACGCATCTTTCAGACTTTTCCCTTCCACTTGTGCAACTGCAAAACTTCCGCAAAAAACATCTCCCGCGGCTGTAGTATCAACTACATCTACATTGAATGCCGGGACATAAATCTTATCGATAAGAGACAAAGCAAATGAACCTCGTTTCCCTAAAGTAATGATTACTAATTTCGCCCCCATCCGAAGTAAATGCTGACCAGCTTTCTCCACTTCTTCGTTACTTTCAACAGGAAATCCACATAAAAACTCCGCTTCGGTTTCATTAACAATAAGAATTGCCGTTTCTCCAATATATGAAAGGTTAAATGAACGTGCCGGGGCAAAATTCCATAGAACCGGAATATTCTTTTCTTTCGCAATATCAAATACATATTTTATGGTCTGTTCAGGAATTTCGTACTGCATAAGAATCATTGCCGATTCTTCAATTACAGGCATTGCTTCATCAATTCTTGCTGGTATCAACCTGTAGTTGGCACCTGGAGCTACAGAAAGGTAATTGTTTCCCTGGTCACCTATCATTACCAGGGCATAACCGCTTGATATCCCTTCTTCCTGAAAAACAAACCTTATATCCAGTTCATCGGCTTTAAAATTCTTCAGCATCTGAGGGGTAAACGCATCATCGCCCACACAGTTAACAAACGCAACATTGCCTCCTGCCCTTACTGACCCAATTGCCTGGTTCGCTCCTTTTCCTCCGTAAGTCTGCAAAAATTCTGCATCGGCAATGGTTTCTCCAATCCTTGGCAAACGCTCCATTTTCATAATCATATCGACATTTGAACTGCCTATTACAACTATTTTATTTTTCACAACTTCTGAATTTTAAGCTGGTTAGTTCACCCGCGCCATGATAATCATTCCAAGACCTGCAATAAAAAGAATAAACATGGCGGCCAGGTATTTATTAACAGATTTGGGTGCTCCTGAAAACTCTTTAAACCAAAAAACTCCCCATGCTGCTCCTATCATTGTTGAACCCTGACCAAGCCCGTATGAAATAGCAGGACCTGCTTTTTCCGCTGCAATCAGGTTAAACAGAAATCCTATATTGAATATTATTCCCCCTAAAATCCCGATGGCATGTTGGCGTGTGGTCCCGTTTGTAAAATATTGCTTGTAGCTTACAGGAGTTCCGGTAATAGGTTTATACATAAAAAATGTATTCCAGACAAAATTGGAAAGGAACAGTCCAACGGAAAACACAAGAACAGCAGAATATGGAGTCAGTTTTCCCGGTTCGGGATGGGTAAAGTCCATGGTCATCCCTTCGGTTACAAAACGGTAAAAGAAAGACATTATAATTCCTGAAATAACCGAGAGAATAATTCCCCTGGTTGAAGCCTTCCCTTTTGAGGATTCTGCTTTTCGAGACGCGAGAGCATCAACGACCATTGCAATAACAACCAGTAAAACACCGGCAAACAAAAGGAGAAGATTACCGGTGGGTACCTTCAGGTAATTAAGCAATACGCCCAACACCAGTGCCAGCCCAACTGCAATTGGGAAAGCAACTGACAAACCGGCAATAGTAATTGCCGCAACAATCAACAGGTTGGAAAGGTTAAAAATTACACCCCCTATAAAAGTATAGGTTAAAGATGCGAAGTCAGCCTGCCGCAGGTCGGCAATAAAACTTCTGCCCTCTGTCCCAAAACTTCCCATGGTCAATCCAAACAGTAGCGCTGTCAGAATCAAACCAATAGAATAATCCCAGTAATACAACGGGAACTGCCATTTTGGGCTTGTGCACTTTGCTGAATTGGCCCAGGAGCCCCAGCACAACATTGTTATTAAACAAAATACTACGGCTAATTGGTAGGAATCAATTATAAACATTTGATATTATTTTTAAGTAACAATTACCAAGACAAAGTAACTTTTGCATTTAACTATTAAGGCCACAACCATAGAAGTGTAATGAAAAGCTGGAAAAATTACATGTTGTAAAATTTCACAAAATAGATTGGTTATAATTAGGTTCCGGTGTACAATCAATTACCCAGTTTGTACATTTCGCTTGCAGCAAGTAGAAACATACCTGTCACATATTCATGAGAATCATCCTGTATTACTTTGTATGGTGCGCCTGCAGATAATTGTCCCCATTGCACTTTACCTTCTTCGCTTACTACTGAAACAACTGCTGCCCACGATTTTTTGACAACAGGCAAGAATTCTTCGCGAGATAAAATCCCATTATTTATACCCCAGGCTATTCCATAAGTAAAAAAACTTGTACCACTACTTTCTTTTAAATTGTAATCGAGGGGATCATCCAGATTTGGTCGCCAAAACCCGTCTAGTTGCTGACGTTCCTTTAATTCGGTTGCCATAATTATATATAAGGCTTTATATCTTTCATAATTACCGTGATCCGATGGCATATATTTCAAGATCCTCGTTAATCCACCAAATGCCCAGCCATTTCCTCTTGACCAAAGCACTTTTTTGCCATTTTTTGTTTCCTGATAAATATAGGTAGTCCTTGCTTCGCCATGAGGTATTGAATCCGGGCGGATATATCTTTCTTCTATTATACCTTGGTACCCTTTCATGTATCTCGTATCTCGATAAAATAGACCGGCATCTTTATCAAATAAAGCACCATAAATATCCCAGAAACAAGCGTCCATCCAATCGAGATATTTTTCTTCACCGGTAATTTTATTCAACATCGCTAAGGCCGGGGGAGAAGTGTACAAACCATCAATGTATCGTAAACCGCTATTTTCATAATACCATTTTAATGGATCGGAAACAGGATTTATAACAGAAGGATCGGCGAGGTAATTGATGCTTGATTCGAGCATTTTGGGGTCTCCTTTTTCAAAATAACACTCCATCCATATTTGCCCCCTGATTAATGAATAAAAACTACTTCCGTAAATGCCTGATTCAGCATTAGGTACCTGCCATTTCATTTCATTACCCCAATAAATACATTTTTCCAGATAGTTATTATCTCGCGTTGATTGATAAACGGCCATTACCCCTGAATAATAGGTGCCTCTGACCCAGTTATCATTTGAAAAACGTGAAAGATGATTTGCTTGATAGTTACTTACTCTATCGCTAATTTCTTTAATATACTTTTTTGAATACATATTATCCTGGGCAAATACGAGATAGCCCAAACAAGACAATATAATTATCAACATTATTTGCTTCATATTTTTAATTGATAAAAGTTAGGCATGAGCTATTTAAAATAGTCTCAAAAAACTCCACAGACTTGCACTCTAATTACACTCATTTTCATACCGGAAGAAGAAATAAAAATACTTTTACCTTCTTCCAGTATATATTAATATTACCATCCAGTATTTTGAGAAAGATCCGGATTTAAATCTCTTTCTCGCTGTGGAACTGGGAATAGTGTTTTAAAATCTTTAACGTTGTTAGTGATAGTTGTTTTGAGAGGTTCTCCGGCCAATTGAGCTTCAACCTGTCCATGTTCTTTCATTCTCTCAACAAAATCCCCCCATCTCACTAAATCAAAGAAGCGGTTGCCTTCAAAAACGAATTCTAAGCGTCGCTCCAGTTTAATTTTCTCTCTCAATTCAGATTGGGATAACCCACTGTAATTATGTTCAGAATCATTAAATGCCCTTTCTCTTATACGATTAATATAAGGTAAAGCTTCATTTGTTTTACCTAATTCATTTAGTGCTTCAGCATACATTAGAATAGCATCTGAATATCTTAAAATATGGAAATTTACATCACAATTTCCGCAAATATTCTCACCTGTCTCAAAGTACTTATAAATTAAGGGTATGGAAGATGTGTAAACCTGACTATTTGTAGGACTTACATAATCGAGATTAAATGTTGCTGCCTTACGTTCGTCATAATCATCAAAAAGATTATATAATTCCTGCGTAGGGATATCTGATTCCCATGCACCTGATATCCCTGGAACACCACCACCTCCCGGAACTGAATACTTGGGTGCAATGGCATACATTATACCATTAGCATTACCGGGTGATTCCATGAATTGAACTGAAAACACCATTTCCATGCCATTTTCCGTAGCTATTTCCCAATTGTCTCTATAATTTTCATTCAGTCCATATCCATAAGCCGCTTCATTAGAAATTACTTCACTTAAAACATTTGCTGCATCTTGCCAATTTTCCCTGGTTAAGTATACTTTTGCTAATAAAATTTTTGCAGTACCCTCAGTAGCCTTTCCGATGTCTTTACTGGTATATTCTTTAGGAAGGTTGTTTGTTGCAAATGTGAGGTCTTCAATAATCTGACTGTAAACTTCTTCTTTTGGGGATCTGGTTGTATATGCGTCGTCCAATGATTCAAGTTTGGTAACTAAAGGAACATCGCCCCATAAACGTACGGCATTAAAGTAAAACAGTGCACGTAAAAATTTTGCTTCACCAAGAAACTGATTCTTTTTGGTTTCATCCATTGTTACATCAGGTATTGCATCAATTGCAGTATTGGCGCGCGTTATTCCATCGTATGTAACTTGCCAAACATTCCGAACAATAGGATTTTCTGTATTATACCTAAGGTATTCTAGATCCTGATTAGTTGAGGATGCCATCCCAATCCCATTCTTCATATCATCGGTGGTCAGATCTGTTAGCCAACTAAACTGAAGCTCGTAAGTTCCCTGCCAATCACCATACAGCCTTGCATAAATTGCATTGATTGCAGCTTCTGCATCTGTTTCACTACTATAGAAGTTTCCAACAACAAACCTATCTTCCGGATTTTCTTCCAACAAATTGCATGCAGATAGAATGCCTGCAATCAGGAAAAATAAATAATGAATTTTAAATATTTTTTTCATGATCATTCTTTTCAAATATTATTTATTGAATATCTATTTGTAACCCCAGCATAAGTGTTTTTGGTTGGGGATAAGTGTCAACATCTTCTCCAATCTCAAGGTTTGACGCTCCGCGAAAACTCACTTCCGGATCATACCCCGAATATTTTGTCCATGTGAAATAATTCTGAGCGGTGATATATGCTTTTAAGTTTCCAATGTGTTTTGACTTGAGCTTTGGGAATGTATATGCAAGAGAAACCGTCTTCAATTTCAGGTAAGAGCCATCTTCTACAAACAGGTCGCAAAAATAGAAGGATCTGTTTGTATTTGCCCTGGGATACTCACCCGAAGGATTCTCTGGAGTCCATCTATTTAAAAGTTCTTTGGACACATTTTGCCCTCCTGATGGAATACTTAAAACCGAATGATTATAGTTTACAATGTCGTTACCATATGACCATTGCAAAAATGCTGTTAATTCAAACCCTTTATAAGAAAAGTTGTTTGTCATTCCTCCTGTAAATTTAGGATTAGGATTACCAATAATCTGTCGGTCATAGGTTGCGTCAATAACACCATCAGGGACACCATCAGGTCCACTCAAATCTTTATATCTTCTGCCACCAGGCCAATTGGTTGGTCCACCACTTGGCCCCTGATTCACTTCCTGTTCATTTTGATAAATACCATCAGAAACATACCCATAAAAAACACTAATGGGTTCACCAAGTATTAAACGGTGAATGGAACCAGTTTTCCACGCTCCATCTCCAATTTGAGTATATTCTTCCCCTCCTAACTCAAGTACTTTATTTCGGTTAAAAGAAATATTGAAGGACGTTTCCCACTTGAATTCTCCACTGTTAATGTTTACACTTTCGACGGCAAATTCATACCCTTTATTCTGGATACTTCCAATGTTTTGAATAGATGTACTAAATCCACTAACAAACGGAACATTCACTGAATAAATTAAATCGGTTGTTTTTTTGAAATAATAATCAGCGGTGATTCTCAGCCTGTTATTGATAAATCCAACATCTATTCCTAAATCAAACTGCGCTGTTTTTTCCCACTTCAAATCAGGATTAGGAATTTTATTTGGCATAAAACCTGTCACTAATGAATTTCCGATCGTATAAGTAGTATTCCCCAAAGTTTGCAAGGAGTTGTACAGACCTATTTCCTGATTTCCAGTATATCCAAAACTGGTCCTGAGTTTTAGATTTGAGAAAACATCTAAATCTTTAACAAACGATTCTTCACTAGCTCTCCATGCAAATGAGGTTGATGGGAAAAAGGCATATTTATTATTCTCTCCAAATCTGGAGGAACCATCAATACGTGCATTTACTGAGAATAGATACTTATTCAGCAAGCTATAATTCATTCTTCCTAAATAAGAAACTAATCCCCATTCGCTGGCGTCTGAATTAGGAGCATTATAAACCGCACCACTTTCCAAACTATTCTCCTCTAAAACATTATTAACAAAATCTTGAGAAGAACCGCTCACTCCTTCATACCAGTTTTTTTGAAATGTGACGCCTAATAAGGCATTTATAGAATGAATTTCATTAAAAACGTTCTCGTATGTTAACGTATTTTCATTTAATACATTAGTAGACAAACCACTAGAAACAGAAGCTTTTGCTACACCATTGCTTTCATAAAGTATTGAGGGGGTAAAATTATTTTCTTTTATGTTTGATATATCAGTACCTAAACTTACCCTTGCCGATAGCCCCTCAAATAATTCCAATTCGGCATAAAAGTCTCCAAGAAATCTGGTATGGATTGTCTCTAGTACTCTTTCTCTGGCAGTAGCAACCGGGTTAGATATTGTAAGTCCTGGTGTATTTACCTGGGTGTATTCACCAAGCTCTTTATTTGCGTAAACAGGCTGTACCGGATTAAACATCAGGGCCGCGCTAACAATTCCTTGTTCTGAACCTGTTGAAGTTGGAACAGCATTATTTTCTATTCTGGTTATTGTTGAGTGAGTGCCAACTTTAAAGTTATCCCAAATATTTCGATCGAAATTAAGACGACTGGTATACCGCTTCATCCTGGAGTTGATAATAATTCCTTCCTGATCAAAATAACTACCTGTAATTGCGTACCTCATTTTATTATCACCTCCTGAAATGGATAAATAATAATTTTGAATTGGTGCATCTCTGTATATTTCATCTTGCCAATCAGTTCCTTTGGGATTTGCTTTCAATTCGGCCATTTTTGTTTCATCGTATATAGGAGAATAACCGTCTGTAGTAAATGCTTCATTAACTAAAGTAGCATATTCAAATGCATTCATTACTTCTATTTTTTTAGGTAATGACTGAATTCCATAATAACTGTTAAAGGTAATTCTATCCCGTCCTTCTTTCCCACTTTTTGTGGTAATCAGGACGACACCATTTGCAGCCCTTGCTCCATATATAGCGGTAGCTGAAGCATCCTTTAAAATTTCTACACTTTCAATATCATTTGGATTAAGCGTAGCCAAGCCACTAATCTTTGCATTTCCACCAGTGTTACCAAATCCTGCCCCACTATATACAGGAAAGCCATCAATGACATATAGAGGTTCATTTCCGCCTTGCAAAGAACTTGTCCCCCTGATACGAATTGAAGCGACCGAACCAGGTGCCCCTGATGTTTGCGTGACCATGACGCCAGATGCCCTCCCTATTAACCCCTGATCTATTGACTGAACCGGAGCACCAATGACATCATCAATATTTACTGAAGAAACAGATCCTGTTAGATCACTTTTTTTAATAGTCCCGTAACCAATAGCAACAACTTCCTCTATATCAAGAGCTTCTTCTTCCATTGTCACGTTAACATTTGTTTTTACAGAAACATCCATCTCTTTTGTTTTCATTCCCACAAAAGAAAAAATGAGTACAGCATCATTAGGAACGTTTGATAATGAATATTCGCCATCTGCATTGGTAACAGTACCGTTAGATGTCTCCTTAACAACGACAGTAACACCGGGCAGCGGTGAGCCTGAAGAATCTGTTACTTTACCGTAGACTGTCTTCACCTGTTCAGCATCAGCAAATTTGGTATCGATAAGCCCGATCTGACGGTCGCTGATGCGGTAAGTTATCTTAGTATCTTCGAAAAGTTGATCGAGGATACTGGTTATCGTCCGATTTTCACAATTGATGCTTCTCCTTTGATTTACATCGATCTTTGAAGCATCGAACATAAAATAAAATTCGGATTGCTCTTCTATCTTATCAAGAATGTCAATGATCTTTTCATTCTTAAAATTCAAGCTTAACCGTTTACTTTGTGCATAACTGTCGACCGCAAACGTTTGGGTTATTGTAATCAGAATTAATAATATAGCAATCCTCATTCTTTTCAACAATTTGGATTTCCAGATTATAAATGCACCGGAAATCAATTCACAATAAATTTTTTTCATAAATTTGTTTTGATTTGGATTATTAAAATTCAAGTTGTTTATGCCTTTAAAGTTGACTACCGCGAGGCATTAAAAATGTAAGAGGGAGATGTTAGCTGCATCTCCTTTTTACTTGTTTAGTTCATTCATATCATAAGCATCGGTTTTTTAGTTAGATAATTTTTTATTTATTTGAAATGATAATTTCGGGTTTAGCTTCTTCTTCGTAATTATGTATTATTTTACAATTGACGTGGCAAACAGCTCCGATAAGCCTGAATATTTCTTCGTAGCTTTCGTTTTGAATTGTCCCGGAAAAGATGGAATTGTATACTTCTGTGTCGGCAACTTCAATGTCAATATTGTACCATTTTTTTAGTTTTTCAACTACATTTTTCATTGGTTCGTTGCGGAATATAAGTTTACCGTCTTTCCAGGAAGAGTAAATGGATGCATCGACATGACCTATGTTCAATGACTTAGCTGCTATATTGTAATTTGCCCTCTCTCCGGGTTTCATGCTATACTTAAAGGACTCAAAGCCTTCGTGTGTAAGTTCTACTTTGCCAGATTCAAGCACAACAGCAATCTCATCGTTTTCAGGATATGCATCTACATCGAATTTCGTACCAAGTACGGTTATCATGAGACCATGCGCGTGTACTGAAAATGGGTAATTCTCTTTGTGGTAAACCTGAAAAAATGCCTGTCCGTTGAGTGTAACTTTCCTGTTCTCTCCCGAAAAAGTGTTGGGATAAGAAAGCGTCGTGCCTGAATTTAACCAAACTATTGAACTATCGGGTAAAACGACCTTAGACCGTTGACCGTTTTCGGTTACTACAGAAGTATACAAAATTTCTTCTGTGTTTTCTGGAATATTATTTTGATCTTGCTTATTTAAATAAAATATTGTTGTCAGACTAATAAGGATGATTATACCAGCAGCATATTTAAGAACTGTATGCAAAGCCGGAATCCTATTTCTTTTTTTCCCTGAAATCTCGGCTTTAATTTTCAGAAATAAATTCTCTTCATCAAAATCACTTAATTGTTTACTACTTGAAGATAAGATTGCCCATGCAATTTTCACCTTTCTGAAAATTTCAATGTTTCCTTTATTATCATTGATTTCAGAAAGTACTTTTTCTTTTTTCTCCTTAGTTAAATTGCCTGTAACCAGCTTTAATATGTCTTCGAAGTTCTCCATGTTATAAATAATGCACGAATAAGCATTTATACGTAGTCGCACACTACATTTTTTTTATGCAAGTATATTTATCCTGTTTTAATATACTGATTTTTAGAGCACAAACAGGTATGCGACTAAAGGCAAGTAATCTTTCAGGGCTATTTTGAATGCTTTTAATCCTTTAGAAATATGTGCCTCCACTGTCCTGACAGAAATGTTGAGTTCTTGCGCAATTTCCTTGTTTTTCATTTCCTGAAGCCTGCTTAGTTCGAAAACTTTTCTGCACTGGGGAGGCAGGATGCTTAATGTTTCCTGTATAATTTGTTCAATTTCCTGAAATGCAAATGCGGATGTATCGACGGTTGTTAATGCATCAGTATTTAAATTAAGCTCACTGACATCCATCGCATTCGAGAACAATTTTTGCCTGTATTTTTTGTCACGTAACCTGTATAAAGCATTGTTTTTGGCTCCCGTAAAGAGGTAAGAAGCCAGGTTAGTATCATCTTTCAAATCCTTACGTCTATTCCATAGTGTTACAAAAGTATCCTGAACAATATTTTCAGCAGCGTCTCTAAAGGGAATGAATTCAAAAACGAAATAATACAACTTTGATGAATAATTATTATAAATAATCCTAAAAGCAGCTTCATCACTGTCTCTTAACTTTTCAAAAAGTTGTTGTTCTTTTTCGTTCATGGATTTTTGGTTAGTCTGAGACAAAGCTATAAAAAAATAATTATTCAAAGTGTGATAGAAAAATCAGGCGGGTACCTTACTTTATAAACTTTTGTTTAAGTCCATTCATATCCTCACTAATCTTTTTCTCCAGAACCTTGGCATAAATTTGTGTTGTTGTCAACTTTGAATGCCCTAACATTTTGCTGACGGATTCTATTGGTACACCGTTATTTAAAGTCACTGTTGTTGCAAATGTATGGCGGGCTAAATGAAAAGTCAGGTGTTTTTTAATCGTACAAATATCAGCAATCTCCTTCAGATATGCATTCAGGTTCTGGTTGGATATTAACGGAAAGATTGTCCCTCTTGAGACCTATTTAGGATGCTTCCTGTATTCTTCAATAATTACATTTGCTTTTGGCAACAAAGGAACCGGTACAGGGTTATCCGTTTTTTTCCGTTGCGTAAAAATCCATGGTTCACCATCAATCCCGGGCTGTAAATTTGCCGGGGAAAGACGCATTACATCTCCATAAGTAAGTCCTGTATAACAACTAAAAACAAACAAATCACGCACATATCTTAATCTTTGAATTTCTAAATCTTTATTTTCAAGCTTTTGAAGTTCTTCTCCTGTTAAACATTCACGATTGACTTTCTTGAATTTTAACCGGTAGGAAGCAAAAGGATTTTTAATTATCCATTCCATTTTAACGGCAAGGGTTATGACCTTACGTAAACGTTCCAGATGCTTCATAACTCCATTATTCCCTAACGGTTTGTGATGGTCCAGAGGTTGGTAATTGCGTAAAAAGTTTTCGAACTCACTGATAAACCGGTAATTTAAAAGAGTAAGTGGAATATCCTTTCTCTTTAAATGAGCTTCCAGAAATAAAACCATGTATTTTTTTGTTGTAAAATAGTTTTTCAAAGTTCCCCACTTTAAAATTTTTTGCATTTGATCATTATGGTAATCAAATAAGTCTAACAGCGAATAACCGGAATCATCCAATCCTAAAAAACGGTTTTTAACTGCAGCAGGGGTTATTTCCTCATTTTCGATCACCAAATCCTGGTAATGTTCAACTAATATTGTTCGAACCTGTTCAAGAAATGAGTTCAGGTTTTTGTATTCGTCCTTCCACGATTTGACTCTTCCTTTTCGACTGTCCCAATCCCTGACCGGGATCGATTTTTTGACAGATACCTCACAACGTTGTCTATTTACTGAGATTCTTGCAAATATCGGGGCATTCCCGTTTTTTGCCTTTTCTTTTCGGATAACAAAATGGACACCAAATGTTGCTGTAAGTGTTTTTCTTTTCATATCAAATTAAAATAAACCATTAAGAAGGTCACCATATAGGTCACCTGAAAAGTTCCATTTCAATTCAAATTAAATCAAATGAAACTAAATAATAATCGTCTGTAACATCAGCATTAACTGGGTGTACAGAATAAAAGGTGACCTAAATCTAATAAAATATTCAGGTCACCTTATAGTTCACGTGAGAACTGGTTTTTAATGGTCTATAATGATATGTTAAAAAATCAAAAAAGCCCACAAACACTGGCGTTTGCGGACTTTTGATATCCTTTGAATTCCCTTAAAGTCGGGGTAGCAGGATGAAACCTACCACCTGTAAATATCTTATTGTCAAATAAATATCAATAATATCACAGAAAGAACTCACCGTTTAACTCACCTGAAATTTGATTTCATTTGAATCAATTTGAAATGAGTTATATAATTTCAAATGTACAAAATCATATCATTTGATACAATAAAACTTTTAGTATTTTGAAGGTATCTTCATCCTTGGAGATTTGGTAATTCATATTTGATCTAATATCTGATATTGATTCCTATAATATTTATATTGTATTAAAAGTTGGTGGTCTCTTAATTCCCTATTATTCCCCGCATTAATAGGGAATCCAGATCGCCAATGGTATTTTTTGTCCTGCTTTATCAATTTTATTGCCGGCCAAACTCCTATTCTTTAAAAAATTCCTGTGCAGGGAGCATCTTAATAATCATGCCCTCTTTTTCAAATGTATCACTCTGGTTAAAGGTCACGATACTTCCTTCTTCTATACCAATATTCTGCATAGCTTCCAGCAGACCATTGTATTCCCTGGCAAAGTTTTCATCGTTTATGGTTAAACATACCTGTACAACTTCTTTTACTGCGTTCTTTTCCATGGCGATAAAATCACATTCGCCCCGGTTTTTGTAATAGAAAATATGTTTATACTTCCGGCGTAAATGCAAGAACACAAGATTCTCCAAGCGTCTTCCCATATTGTCACTTGTCGATATTGAGTTTTCCGTATAAATCCCTGTATCCATAACATATACTTTTTTGGGGTTACGGGCCTGTACCTTCAGGGAATGGCTAAACATGGGTATAAATTCAAACAAGTAAGCATCTTTCAGAAATGAAAAATATTCCAAAAAGGTAGCCGGAGATTTTATATCAAACATCCCAACCAACCTATTTGCCGAAACAAGGTTTCCGATATTCGTTACCAGGAATGCTGTCAACTGACGCAGAGAAACTACGTCGCGAACAGAATGCCTGACTGCTATATCCCTCATTAATATATCATCAACAAGACTATTTAAAACAACAGGTATCCCATTCCTGACATATTCAGGTATCCCCCCTGTTTTAAGATAATCCATAATAGCATTATCAGCATTATCAATTTCTTTAAACCGGATGAACTCCAAATAGGAGAATGGAAACAGCTCCATAGACAAATGCCTTCCGGTCAGGTGGGTCCCCAATTCAACGCTCAGCATGGAAGCATTGGAGCCAGTTATGAATACCTTGTAACCTTCCCGTAAAAGTTGATTGATATATTTTTCCCATTCTTCAATGATTTGTATCTCATCAAAGAAGATTACTTTTAATCCCCTCTTTTCAATTTCCCGGTGGAGACGTGTAAAGTCTCCTGTTTCAAAACCGGAAAGACGGATATCATCAAAATTCAGGTAAACAGCATCCTGGTAATCCCGTTGAAGTAATTGTAAAAGCAAAGTGCTTTTACCACAACGACGGATTCCGGTTATTATAGTGGCAAACGAATCTACTACAGGAATTTCAGAAAGAACATCGCGTATTAAACCAGGGTCCTGGTTCAAAAAGGTATCTCTCTGTGAATCTATAACTAAAGCTATTTCTTCTTGTCTGATCATATCTCCAACCTTTATATAACATATCTCTCATTGCAAATATAACATATCTTTCACTATAATGAAAGATGTCTTTTATTACAAATGAAAGAAAATAGATGGTGCTTTTAAATTATTTTCATTGGACTTTAAAAAAACGGGCAAAATAAAAGTTGAAATTGATGGAACCGAAACGGGTACTTGACATAAATTATATCACTACTATGTAAGAGGTTTTATTTTGGAAATTAAATTATGTAGCAGGATTCGAATATTGTTTTGATATCAACTGTATATCAATAGATTAGACCGCTTCTTAAAAACCAGGTCACCTTATAGTTCACATGCCTTAGAACGCATTCATTATGACGAAGTTAAAGCATTTTTCTTAAAAGCAAAAGAAAATTAAACGTTAAAATGGTATTAGTTCCGTTATCAAACCTATGAATCTAAAACCGGGATGTTTTGCCAGATAAAAGAGCAGGCCACCATGCAAAGGTTAAGCCAGCGGTTATGGGGATTATTTCTTGAGTTGGTAAAAACAATCACAGAGCTTTTTGATGAAATCGACCAAATTCAATTATTTGAAAGAATAATACAAGACCAAGAGCTATATGAAAAAATAGCAAGGTTGTTTGAGCCCGTAGAAAATATTAAAGATGCCGCATGACAATAATGGAAAACTTAAAATATTGATAAACACTAACATAACAAACATGAAGTTTGTATAACTTACTGAAATAAATAATATTGAATTTTAGTGCGAAACTTTAGTTAGTTAAACTCAGGTTTTTTCGATTCTTTCGATGGATTAGTGCCATCTACCAAAGGCCAGCCGTTTTTCCATTTAACTTCGTCGAGCATCAGCACCCTTCCATGCGGATTGTTTATGTCCACGGCATGATAAAAAATCCAGTTGTTTCTGGCATCGTCTTCTACAATTTCAGAATTATGACCTGTTCCCACAAAACGGTCGTTTTTATGAATTAAAACTTCATGTTGATTGTTCAGCATACTTTCGCCATTTTTATTTAAATAAGGGCCAAATATATTTTTGGAGCGCCCAACTACGGTTGTGTAAGTGCTGTTAATTCCCTCGCAACAGGAACCTATGGAAGCAAAAAGGTAATACCAGTTGTCTTTTTTATGAATGTAAGTTCCTTCGTAAGCGGTGCCGGCCACCTGTCGCTTTTCAGCTCCGGGTTTTATTGAAAGTCCGTCGGCCGTTAATTCAATGGCATAAATTCCGCGGAAACTACCCCAAAACAAGTAGTGCTTTCCATCTTCTTCTATGTAAAACGGATCGATGGAATTTTGTACGCCAATTTCGTTGCTGCGAAATAGTTTCCCGTGATCGGTAAACGGCCCCTCGGGAGATTTGCTGGTGGCCACACCAATTCCGCAGGTCCACTCGCCGCCCCAAACTGACATGGAATAATACAACACGTACTGACCGTTGATGTAGTTAATATCGGGGGCCCACAATCCGCCTTTGGGTTCAAAATCGGGCCGGGTTTCGTTGGTAAATGCTGTGCCGACAAATTCCCAGTTCACCAAATCTTTCGATTTATGGATGGGGGTATTGCGAATATCTTCGGTGGCATACAGGTATAAGAAGCCGTCCTTTGCTTTTATTATTGTTGGGTCGGGAAGACTTTTTGCGAGTACCGGATTGGTGTACATTCTATCATTCACTTCACGGCCATACTTTGGTTCAGATTCCTGCCCTTTGCAAGACAAAAATGCAACTAGCAAAAAAAAGCTTAAACTGTTAAAATACATTTTCATATTTCATGTTTTTTTGTTCAGTTTTAAAAAAACGGTGCAAAGTAAACAAATAAATTTTCCCCCATTTTTATCAGTAGATTTTTAAAATTACATTTTACTGTTATTTATAAATATTGAATCTTATATCGTAGCTATCATCAGATTCAATTTTCAACTATCTCTACTTTAAATTACACTCAAATAATGTGAAAAACTATTATTTGAGTGTATTTACAACTTATCTAAATCCACCGCAATTTCTAAAAACTGCGCTGCAGCATGCAAAAAATGGGCAGTAATCCAAAAAACGGTCCAGTCTTCAGAATACCCTCCTCGTAGTTTATAGACGTTATTCATTTCTCCACGCTGTGCAAAATTGGTCTGTTGGATTTGTTCTCCTTGAGAACCAAAGGGATCGATCAGTTGTCCGCAACTACGGTACATAACCACTGCCAGCTTCTTTAAATCATCATTTCTGGTATATTCAGCAAGCCTGTAAATCATGGGAGCAATCAGTACACCATAAACATCAAGATGCTGGTTCTGGGGAGAAACACCAGTCCACCCCCGTGTTTTAAAAGCATGATCGGCCAAACGTCCTGCAGGCAAAGGGATATCCCAGATAACCGTATAACTAAGAACCACATCTCCAGCATGTTTTGCATATTTCAGGTATTTATCCTTTTTAGTACACTCATAAGCTTCCATAAATCCCTGAAATGCTCCCCAGGCTCCTTCCTTGTCTTCGCAAGTTGCATCAAGTGTCCCTCCCCAATATGGTTCTTCCATATTAAAATGGCGAGCTGCGTAATAATCAGTGATTTTTAAAGCTATTTCTTTGTATTTATTATCTCCAAACAGTTCATAAGCTTCTAAAAAAGGCGAGATATAAAAAGCTTCTGCTGTATTCCGGGGCTCCCAATTTTCAGCACTCATCCTCTTTAGGTGAATATCGCATGCTTCCCTAAAAAAAAACTCCCATTTCTCAGTATTTATAAAATCGTTATTTCTCCCAACCCTTATGGCCTGGGCGATGCTGTTCATCGCTTGTCCTTCTGATACAGGATCGTTTTTACTCCATTTTTTATTCTTTGTATTATAATTCACCATAAAACCATTCTCTGTAAGCGGTGAAGTACAAATATGATCCATAGATTTTTGTACCATTTCCAAAACCTTTGGATCGTTCAATTTTTTTTGTAAAACCTGTAATGCATAAACCGGTGCCTCAGACTGGCCCGCCCAGCCAAGTACAATTTGAGGGGTAATGCCTGGCTGGTACATATTAAAACCAGCAAAGTTGTTGCTCTGCATGTACCGTGATTTGGCATACCGGTATTTCGACCGGATAATATTTTCGAAAGAAGGAAATTCCTCAAAGGCATAAGGTTTCAATATATCCATGGAAGTATAAATAGGCCTCTGAAATCCCGTCCCTTTTTCCTGGATGGTAAATCCTTCCAGGTAAAACGTTTTTTCAACCACATCGCCGGGTTCGAGTTTCATCCAGGTTTCTCCATACGGCATCTCCTTTTGCTGTAAGGCTTTGGCGACACTCGGTTTGTTGTTATATGTAATTGGCCCTGATAATAAAAGCAATTCGGAAATCTCTTCGAAGGACTGCACACCCAACGACCACCACTGGTCGTAATGGTTACCCCCATATACAGGGCTGGGTTTTGTATGCATTGCTGCCCCATAAAAATCATTGTTTTCATTCCATTCGAAACAGGCGAAGGGCATCGGATAGCGGTGTTCTTCAAACAGTGCCTTCTCGCCAGGGTTCCCATGAAAAACTGGAACCTTATTCATTCCGTTATTCTCTCCCGAAGGATTACCATAATAAATAATTCCGGGTAAGAAAGCATTTGGGAAACGGGCATTAACCTGCCATCGCACAGAGAGAGTCAGGGTATCAAGAGGAACTTCTCCAAGCCATTCAAAACGTCTAATGCATTTAATCCGATTATTTTGTTTTAAATAAGCATCTTGCAATTTTAACCGACCTTGCGGTAATTTAATCTCTCCATAAAAAACCTTCCAATCTCCTAAAATTTCATGCTTTTGTGGATTTGCATGCTTCCATGAAGTCGGCCAACCATTTTCCCATCTTGTAGCTATTGACCACAATCCTTCGTCCGGTGTAAATAAATGGCTCCTTCCATTTAGATAAATTATCGGGGTATTCCCATTTATTTTTAACTCTAACTCACCAGCATTTCCTAAAATACATTGCAGGAGAAAAACAACACATAAAATCTTTTGCATAATCAATCATTTATACATAAATACTTTTTCAAATAATTAATTCACCTTGGTTACAAATAAATAAATTCCACCGAGATTTCACCCAATACATGATTAATCCAAATCAGGCAAATAAAAATCAAAAGGCTTTTCTCTGTCACAAACTAACCAACCGCCTTCTATTTTCAATTTTGCAACCTGAATGGAAGAACGACGCAAGGAATAAGGCAATATTCCATCTTCATTGAGTTCAGCTTTAGTATGGAACTCCCTTCCCGGATGAGTGAAGTAAAATATATAGCATTATTATCAATAACAACCACATCGCCATGGGCACCGCTGGGTTTATCCTCCGTCCGCGATGAAGGTTGATTAAGGATAGGATAACTTTGTTTTTCCCAGTTTTCAAGATCGTTTGAACGATAAACTCCCATTCCAGCCCACTCATCGGTAATTAGCCAATAATATCCTTCAAATTCAAATATAATAGGCCCCTCATGCGGTTTATCGGCAATTACAGGATTTTTCCGCCATTCCCAGCTGTATAAATCATCACTTTCTGCAAGCCATGACTGACTGTTATCTTTGTACCACATTTTCCATGTGCCATCTTCTTGCTGAAAAAGTGTTCCGTCAATAACATCTTCCGACGACAATGAAAGCATTCCTTCAATCTTCCAATCCCATGCATTTTCACTGGTATAGTGTGCGATGCTTGATTTTCCTCCCCAATGATTTCTGACTCCCTTTTTGTATGTTACAAAAAGGTGATATTTCCCACTAAAATAAACAACATCAGGCGCCCAAAATGTGTTTTTCCCGTTTTCGAAATCCAGGTCGAGTTCACCCCGGTAAACCCAACTCTTACCATTATCACCTGACGATGCAATTCCAATATTGGTTCCAAAGCAATAAGCCACGTCAGCAGCATCAGCATTTGCTCTGCGTGCTGTATAAAACATCCACCATTCTTTTTCATAATTATTCCAGAAAACAACCGGATCAGCTGCCCCATCGTATACAGGATCTCTGAATAATGGAGCCGGAGCCTGTCGAATCTCTTGCGCAGTAAGTGTTAAGGTCAAAAGCACAAAAGCAAGTAATAAACTACACACTAAAAATCTATCAAATGATTTTTTCATTACGTTAATTTGTTATTCAGTTTTCAGTTGCGGGAAAGCAGAGATTCTAAGCCTAGCAGCTCCCATTGGAATCATGGTCAGATCTTCAACAGGCCCGAAAGTTTTTACCGGATAACCTGGTAACACATCCACAAGTCCATATTGGTCGATTCCCCAGGAAGGTATTTTTCTACCTTTGCCTTTTAGTTCAATTGTAGAATTTTCAGCACTAAAGGGATAATCATCATTGGGCCAGCTCTTCCGGATTATTGTAAATGAATTTGCAGGATTTTCAACATCAACAATTAACCCGTAATTCCATGAGCTTGCCGGACTGATTTCATAAGAAGGCCATTTTTCAGGGTCAGCGCCTTCCTGCCATTTTGAATCCCAGATAGCTGTTTCAGCGCTGTTCAGTTCTTTAAATTCTTCTTCGATTTTCAAAGAAAATGTGAGTGGTCCATAATCCACGGAAACACTTTTTTGATTGACTTGCCACGTCCGTATTCCCAATTCCATTGGGAGGCCTAGCACTACCTTGTCACCATCTGTCCATTCGCGTTCAATCCGAAAATATGAACCAGAAACACCATCAACATTTACCTTTGTCCCGTTAATCTGAAGAGATGGATTGGTACACCATCCCGGTATGCGTAAATAAAGCGGGAAAATTGTATTTTCAGGAGTTTTCAGCTCAAACCTAATTTCATCTTCAAACGGATACCTGGTTTCCTGAATTAATAAAACCTCTGTGCCACTTCCCACTTTTGCATGAGTTTTACATGAATTGTACATTACTGCTGCCAACCCATTATCGTTGCTGGCCATTACCAGGTTTTGCGAATAGTATGGCAGTGCATGACCATGGTTGTGCTGGCAACAACGACTGCTAAAAGGATTCATTAAAAGAAACGGGCCATTATTGGCTATTCCCGGCGAATGATTCCTGGCATCCGCTGTTACACCATTGGGACAGGTAATGTATCGCAAAGCTTTCATATCATTAGTGAAAGCAGCCGGAAAGGAATTGAATAAGACATCTTCGCAGTTATCGGCCCAGAATGGGTCGCCTGTAATTCTTGTCAATATTCCATCTGAAGTCATCTGTTCTGCAAATCCACAGGTTTCAGTCCCTTGACGTGGATCAATATATCCCATACGGGCATTTTCGTCGGAACCAAACATTCCCCCCTGAACCTGTCCGAATGTGCGACGGATTAAGTCAAAATCATTGTATGTTGCTTTTAGGTGCGCCGAGTCACCTGTTTTCATAAAATAAGTGGCTGGTTCGCGAAAACACTGCGCAATATTCACGTTATGCCAGTTGGGAAGACTTGATTGTTGCATCCAGCCAGCCGTATTGCGATGAATCTTTTCTGCCAACTCCAGAAGCCAATCTTCACCTGTGATGTTGTAAAGCCAGTAAACACTGTAAAAGTTATCTCCTCCACGACTATTTTCCCAATAACTGGATAGAAATGCCTCATCAGGAACAGTCATTTCATACCTGAAATAATTTTCCATAAAATCGATTACACGTTCATCGCCCGAATACTCATAATAATCCTGGAGAATAAACAGGACGATCATGTTTGGCCAAAAATCGAGGAAGTTCGTGCGATCGTTCCTCATTTCAGGGCCAAACCAGCCGCTTTCCTGTTGGCTTGCCAAAATGGCTTCAATCCAAACCGTTGTCTCCTCTTTCATGTTTGAATCATTGAAAATAAATGCCATGTCAGCATATCCTCTCAGCCAATAGGGAACTTCTTCCCAGCCGTGAGCACCTCCCTGTTCGAGCCAGGCATTATTGTCTTTTTCAAGCCAGGCACTAATTTCGCCAAGCTGACCGGCAAGGCCTTCCTTTTGTAATTCAAGCAACTTTAAAATCCAACCATCTGGCTTTATGCTTCCGAGAGGTAGTTTTATAAAGTGTGCCGGTTGCAAAGGCTGTCGGTTACTTAAATAATAATCATTTCGGCTCTTTAGGTCAGGATGAGAAACCACTTTCACTTCAGAAGATACCGAAGACTCGTCACATCCGGATATTATGAGGGTCAATACTAATATTAAAATCAAACCTAAAATGATAGTAAACCTTTTGAATAATTCCATTTATAAGTATTTTGCTAAGTTGAATTTCTGAACATTTTACAATTTTGAATTATTTCTCAATTCCAAACCTGTAAATAGAACTGGTAGAATACTCTTCACCTGGCTTCAGAATGATAGATGGAAAATCCGTTTGATTTGGTGAATCCGGAAAATGTTGTGTTTCCAAAGCAATAGACTCGCGGTATTTAAAGGGTTTTCCCAATTTACCGGTATCAGAACCATCAAAAAAGTTTCCACCATAGAACTGCAAGCCGGGCTCTTCGGTAAAAACATCCATTTTTATTCCCCGGGTTGGTTCAACAACAGTTGCAGCCAAAGTCATTTTGCCGGCATCTTTATTGAGCACAAAATTATGGTCGTAACCGCCACCATTTTTTAATTGCTCATTGCTTTCTTGTATATTTAAATCCTGCCCAACTGTTTTTCCTTTTCTAAAATCAAATGGCGTACCTTCAACCAGGACATTTTCGCCAAGTGGTATTAGCGTTTCATCAACCGGTGTGTAATAATCGGCATTAACGGTTAAAATATGATTGTTAATGGTGCCGCTTCCTTCGCCTCCAAGATTAAAAAAAGCATGGTTTGTTAAATTTACCGGGGTGTTCCGGTCGGTTGTGGCTTTGTATTTCATCACCACCTCGTTTTCAGGGGTAAGTTCATATTCTACCTCAACACTCAAATTCCCGGGATAACCCATTTCTCCGTCTTTTGACACATAGGTCAGCAAAATCGATGTTTCATTTACTGCTTTTACATCCCAAACCTGGTTATGAAAACCTTCGGGGCCACCGTGTAAATGATTTGGTCCGTTGTTTAAGGGCAAACTGTATTCCTTGCCATCCAATTCAAATTTCCCTTTGGCGATACGATTCCCTACCCTGCCAATTAATGCTCCGTGGTAGGCTTCGTTGGCCTTTAAATAGTCATCTATGCTTTTAAAACCAAGTACTACATCAACCATTTCACCATTTTTATCCGGTATATTTAAGCTTACTATCCGGCCACCATAATTGGTTACGGCCATATTTATATCACCATTTTTCAGAAAATAAATATCGATTTCTTTACCATTTATTGTGGTCTGAAAATCTTCACGATTCAGGTTTAATCCTGTTTGTTTTTCTTTTGAAGAAGTACATGAAATAAGTAGGCCACATAATAACACAATTGGAAAAAAGTTTTTTAATCGCTTCATAATGAGAAGATTTAGTTTTTATTAAAGTTATTTTATTGATATGTTTTTATTTCTGTTGCAGAAAAGTTTTTCGTTTTCCATTTCAAGCTCGGCCATTTGCAAAACACTTTCACGGTTTTTAAGCGGTTGCTGAAAAATACGTTTTTGCTCGGGCCCCGATTTCTTTTCCAAATCGTAGCGACGCCATGGTTCAACATGATAAAATATAAAAGTACGATCATCTTTTACAGCCACACTGCAGTGACGGGCCATTGAATTATCGAGATTTCGTCTTCCTCCTTTCTTTAAAATGGTTCCCTGAAATTTCCAGGTTTTACCATCGGTTGAGTTATAAACAAAAAAACCATTATGGGGGTCGGTAATTAGCCAATACTTGTTTTTCCATTCAAAAATATAGGGTGCTTCTTCAAAATTTGAGCCGGTTACTGCGGAATTAAATACATCGCTCTCTGAAAAACCTTGATTTTTCCAGTGGTAAAAATCTGAAGTGGTTTTGTGATACAATTCATTTTTTGAAGCGCCTCGCTTTTTTCCCTTAAACCACACGTGGTAGAGTTCTCCTTTCTTATAAACAGTGGCATCGATTGTATTTAACGTTGAATCGTGAAGCGCAGTCACTTTTTGCCAGCCGTCTACAGGATTATCAAGTGGTGTTTTGTAATGAACAATCCATCCCGGCCCACCCCACGCTCCCTGGATTGGAACAGTATCTGGTTTCCAGGTGACGAACATATGCAATGTATCATTTGCGACGTTAATTGCCGGTGCCCAGAATGTTTCCGGACTGTCTTTTTTCCCACCAATTCCATCGAATCTACAGTACCCTTCAAATTGCCAGCTTGCCAAATCTTTTGATGAAGCCACCCCAATCGGAGTGCGCAGCCAGGTATTTTCCAGCTTCGGACGTCGCGCTGTATAATAAATATACCATTGTTGCTTTTTTTCATTCCAGACTATTTCAGGATCGCACGATCCATGATAATTTGGATCTACAAACAGAGGTGCCGGTACTTGAATCTCGTTTCCTTTCTTATCGTTGCTGCAATTCAAAGACAGGAGGATGATAAACAAAATGGTTAATATTTTTGAAACACTCTTCATTGGCCAATCATAAATAGGTGTAAGTTAATTTTGAAAAATCTGGTTATTCTGTTCCTCCTCGTACCCCATCCACGATTCTTTTTTTTCAGGAACCTGTCTTTTTAATGCATTCATTTCGGTTTCAATTCCTTTATCTCCTTGTTGTTTCATCCATTTGAAAAGTTCATTCTTCAATTCGTTTTTCACTGTTTCCAAATCTTCAACATTAACCAGATTATGCATCTCAAAAGGATCGTTCTTCACATCGTACAACTCTTCTTTAGGACGAACCTGGTACTTTGTTACATATTCATGGCGTCTTTCGTTTCCGAGGGTTTTAGCCAGCCACTGTTGATAAATTCCTCCTGTTCTTGTGACAACCAGGTTGTAAAAATTTGATCCGCTATTGAGGTTGACGATGTATTTATATCGGTTGCTCCTGACAGAGCGAACCGGAAAGCAAATAGAGCCAGAAAAAATTCCACGTGTAGTTTGCAATCCAAATACGTATTCCCGGTGCGTTTGCTTCTCTCCCAGCAGAACACTAAGAAAACTTTTCCCATCAAAATCAGATTTACCATGTGAATCTGTAATTCCTGTGTTAATGCTTTCCGGATCTTTTCCAACGGCATCGAGAAGCGTTGGTAGCACATCGACGTACTGAGTCAGCGCTGAATTCCGTGTTTCAGGTTCAATTTTTTCCGGCCATTTAACAATGAAAGCAGTTTTGAGTCCCAAATCATAGCAGGTCCATTTGGCAAACGGAAAAGAGGACCCCTGTTCACTTGTAAAAATCACAATTGTGTTATCCGCTTTACCTGCTTCTTCGAGGTAATTCATACAAACTCCCAGCAAGCTATCAGTGTAGGTTATTTCAGCATAATACTTAACCAAATCTTCCCTGGTTTTTTCACTGTCAATTAAATAATCCGGTACTTCAATTTCATCTTTGTTATACTGATTGACCGGCCCCCGATTCCACGGAGTATGTGGCTGATTGGAAGATACAACCAGGAAAAACGGATTATCCTGTTGAAGTAAAGGTTTGATACGTTCCAGGTGAATATCAACTCCGTTCCCATCGTCATGATGCCGACCTCCGAGAAATTCAAAAGGAAATGACCGGAATGGTTCGTGATGTACCTTTCCAATGAGAGCTACCCGGTAGTCGAGGTTATTAAAATAGTGCACCAGGCTTTTCACACCTGAATACACCATGCTGTGATTAGGATAAGCTCCGTTTCGAACCGGATAAAGTCCGCTGTACAACATCATGCGGGTGGGTGCACACATTGCAGTTGTGTTGTGCATATTATCGAAGCACATGCCCTCTTCCGCTAATTTAGAAATTTGAGGAGTAATAACATCCGGATTTCCGTAAGAACCGCAATCCCGCCAAGTCATATCATCGGCGTGGAACAGCAGAATATTGGGTAGTTTCTCATGTTGATTTTGGGCAAATCCAATAAATGCGATTAAAATCAAAAAGAGGGAAAAAATCGCTTCAAATATTATTTTTTTGGGCCACATACATAAATATTTAAAGTTTTGGAAAAACATGAATCCGTTTAAACTCCTTCTCCAGATGTCCTGAAGTTCCGCCTGTTATTCTTGTTTCATAATTACATATTCAAATCTGAATGAAACCCATTCGGCATACGAACCATTGTCACTCATATTAGGTTGTTTTCCAATTTCCCTTCTAAACCGTGTAAGACTTACTCCGTTTGCAGCAAGACCGTCAATATTCGGAGTTTGTATTTTACCCCGGTAACATCCCAAATCGGAATAGCCAAGGTCATCGGCAAGAATTATAAGAATATTGGGCTTTTCATTTGACGCAGAATACCCTGTCAAAAGAATAAATATAACTACCAAAAATAACTTGTCTATCTTCATTTTGTAGTGTTAATTCTGGTCAGTATAAATTCGTTTATAATATCTCTTCCACACCGCTTCCATTTCCTTCACTTTTTCAGGATACTGACTAGCCAGATTTTCTGTTTCAGTTCGGTTCTCAGCCAGGTTGAACAACTCCCAATTGTAATCGCGCAGGGTGGCAATTTTCCAGTCTCCAATGCGCAGTGCTTTGCCGCCTTCGTGTTCCCAGAATAAGGTATCGTGAGTGGCTGAAACTTCACCCCGTAACAATGGCATAATGCTTTTTCCTTCAACCGGCGAGGTATCCAGTCCATTTACCAACTCCGGATAATCAGTCTCCGCCAGTTCCAAACAAGTAGGAAGAATATCGATTACATGTCCTACGCCCCGGTTAATTTCATTCTTTTTGTTATTTAAACCTGCAGGCCAGTGGACGATAAACGGCGTACAATTCCCGCCTTCAAACGATTCCTTTTTCCAGTAACGAAAAGGAGCGTTAATTGCACCTGCCCATGAAACACCAAGATATCCCCATGTTTTTTCAGGGCCAGGACGTTCAAAATCGTCGTATACAATTTCTTCTCCTTCGCGGGTGTGACCGGGCCGGTCGAAACCAGGCTGGTATCCGCGTTCGGGCGAAGCTCCGTTATCTGCCAAAAACAAAATAACGGTATTCTCAAATTCGCCGGTTTCTTTCAATTTCTGAATCAACCTTCCGACTCCATGGTCCAACCGGTCAACCATTGCAGCGTGGGCTTCCATGTGACGGGCTTCCCAACCTTTACGTTCGCAATCAGACCAACTATTTCCGGATTCGTTGCGTGCATTCGGCGCAACTTCCGGATTGTTGATAATCCCTTTGTCAATCAAGCCCTGATAGCGGGTTTCGCGCAGTTTTTCCCAACCTTCATCGTACACGCCTTTGTATTTTTCAATATCCTCGGGTAATGCATGAAGCGGCCAGTGAGGGGCAGTGTGCGCCACATACAGGAAAAAAGGATCGTCGTCTTTACTGAACTCATCCACCATTTCGATGGATTTATCAGTAATAAAATCAGTCATGTAAAAATCATCCGAGACATCTTTTATCTCCTCTTCATTGTGTACAAGACTAAACGGATCGAAAAAATTTACAACGCCCCAGATTACGCCCCAGTGTTCATCAAATCCACGGTTGCTAGGATAAGATTCTACCGGAGCAAACACACTACTGTCGAGGCGGTGCGAAAGCCAAAGCAACTGGTCATCTTTGTCTTCCAAGGCTTTTGTTCGCGACAAATGCCATTTCCCGGCCATGCCGGTGTGGTAACCATTTTTCTTCAACACTTCGGCAATGGTAGCTGCATTTCGCGATAAAGTCTGGCCGTTTCGTGCGAGTCCAACCTGGTGGGGATATTTCCCGGTTAACAGCGACGCCCGTGTAGGACAACACCTGGCGGCGTTGTAAAACTGGGTAAACCGCACACCATTTTCTGCCAAACCATCGAGGTTGGGTGTGTGAATTTCGCCACCATAACAGCCAATGTCGGAATATCCCAAATCATCGGCCATGATGATTAAAATATTTGGGTTTTTATTTTCATCATCTGATAGTTTCTCTGAAACGCAGCTAAGAAGCAGTACGCTATAAACTACCGGTAACAAATAAATTATTCTTTTCATAGTAATTCGGTTATGTCCAACTTAATTTCTTTCTTCTTTATATAATTTAGTGATTTCCTGCCACGGTAAAATATTGTTTTTCTCCGCCCACCCTGCATACATTTCACTCATTTCTTCTACTTTTTCAGGAAATTGGTCTGCCAAATCCTTCATTTCTGTCCTGTCGGTTTTCATATCGTAAAGTTCCCAGTTTGTTTCCTGATTTTCGTTCCACTTTGAGACCAATTTATATTTTCCGAGCCGCACTGCTTTGTTACCTTCATGTTCCCAAAAAATGGGTTCTGTATGAATGCGCTTGTTTTTTCCTTTAAATAACGGAATCAAACTCTTGCCTGAAGCAGGAACAATTTCGTTCCCGGCGTATTCTTCCGGATAGGTTGCTCCAGACACGTCTGCAAATGTGGCCATTATATCAGGCAAAAAACCATATTCTGAAATTATTACCCCATTATTTTCAGAAGGGATTACTTCAGGCCAGTGCACAATGAATGGCGTACCAATTCCTCCTTCGTGCACCCAGTGTTTGTATTCGCGATACGGTGCATTCGATGCATTGGCCCAGGCCCGGCCATACGACAGAAAATATCCCTCCTTGGTCTCCAGCTGCTCAGCAGGACCGCCTCCCAATTCACCTCCTTCGCCACAAGCCCCGTTGTCATTTAAAAAAATGATTAGTGTATTGTTCATGATTCCCTCATCTTTCAGAAAATCAGTTAATTTACCGATATTCTGATCCATCCGGTCAATCATTGCAGAATAAATAGCGCGTCGCAAATCCATTTCCTTTTTCTTCTCATCGGACAAAGAATCCCATTCCCGTGAATCTTGTTCTGTTAACTCCCAGTCATCAGCAATCAGTCCCATTTCTTTCATCCGGGCAAAACGCTCTTCCCTGAGTTTACCCCAGCCCTCCATGTATTTACCTTTGTATTTTTCCACTACCTCCTGTGGCGCTTGCAAAGGCCAGTGTGGCGCAGTATATGCCAGGTACAGAAAAAAAGGCTTTTCACTTTTATCCTGTTTGGCTTCCTCAATAAAACGGATGGCGTAATCCGTAAAAGCGTCGGTGGTGTAATAATAAGGGTCGGTTACTGAAATCGTATCGTTCATGTAGGTGATCCCTCTAGGATACTCCGGCTTGAAAAAGTTGCTGGCTCCCGGTACAAGGCCATAAAACTTGTCGAATCCACGCTGGAGCGGCCACTTTGATTTATCGGAAATTCCAAGGTGCCACTTCCCTGTCATCAGAGTTGTATAACCAGCTTCTTTAAGTACTTCGGCTAGGGTGACACAATTTTTATTGAGAAAACCCCGGTACTGAGGTATTTCCAAATCATGTTGTGTAAAATTTGTTGGCGTGTTGGTCATGTGCCCAATTCCTGTTTGATGCGGATAGCAACCTGTTATTAAACTGGCACGTGTTGGGCAGCAACGCGCACCATTGTAAAATTGCGTAAAACGCAACCCGTTACTTGCCAGTTCATCGAGGTTGGGAGTTTCAACTTCACCACCATAACAACCTAAATCCGAGTATCCCATATCATTGGATAGAATTAGTATGATATTGGGTTTCTTTGGTTCCTCTTTACTCGTTGTCGGTTGTTCGTTGTTAGAACAACCAGTTGCAATAACTACTAAAATTACCGCAATGATTTTGATTCGATCCATTTTTCTTTTTTTTATAAAAGTTTAACCAGTTTATTTTCCAACCTGATTTTACTGAACTCCAAGAATTACTGAGTGAATCACTATGAATTTTTCAACCCGAAATTTAAACACTTCGCGATCGTCTGTTTTTACCTCGCCCTCGCCCATTACACCTGAAAGTGATAATTCAATACAAAATGGAAATAAAGTTAATTGAAGTTTCATTGTTTTATTATTTTCAAATATATCAGCGATAAAAAGTTTTAGGCTGGAATAAGAATCATCAAACCAAGATTATCATTCACTCATACTTACTTTTTCTGTCTTTTAAAATGATTTCCTTTTCTTGCATTATTCAGTTCTTCAAATGAATCAATTTCTGCTCCCGGATCGCCTTGCTGTTTCATCCATTTATCGAGTACATATATAAGCTGTTTTTTAATTGATTTCATTTGTGTATCCCCTGCCAAATTTGACAACTCATTTGGATCAATTGCAGTATTGTATAACTCTTCTCCTGGACGCTTCATATAACGGGTTACCAAATCAAGTGTCTTTTCATTATTTGTTGATTCAAAAACCCATGAAGGCCAGTATTTATTAAGTGGCATACGGGCCATCAAATGTTTTTCAATGTAAAGTTCTTCTGGTTTCAGGTTTCGGATATAGTGATATTCTCCATCAGTTACTGAACGAATTGGATAAGGTGGTCCTTCAGGTACGTTGTTGTGCATAAAATAGGCAAATTCACGGTGTGTAACTTTATCCCCTTTCAATACTTCAAGAAAACTCGAACCGTCAAAATCGATTTCAACTTTTTCGCCAAGTGCGTCAACTAAAGTGGGCAGCACGTCGGCATACTGAATGAGTGCATCGTTTCTTACTCCTGATTTTACTGTTCCCGGCCACCGGACGATAAATCCGGTGTGAACACCCATATCCCAATTGGTCCATTTGCAAAATGGAAGTTGTGCTCCCTGCTCCGAGGTAAAAATAACAATTGTATTATCGGCGATTCCTTCGTCCTCAAGGAGTTTGAGCGTTGCTCCAACTTGCTGGTCGAGTACTTCAATTTCGGCCAGGTATTTGGCGAATTCTTCCCTGGTTTCTTTGGTGTCGGCCAAATAAGGCGGAAGATCTAATTCTTCTGGTTTAAAATGCGAAGGATCACCTACTGTCCATGGAATGTGTGGAACAACCAAGGCTGTAACCAAACAAAACGGCTGGGTTCTGTTTTTCACAATAAACTCCCGTAACCTCTCAGCATCGTATTTTGCTGTTTCAGAAACACAGTTTCGTTCAACGCCATCAACCATCTCAAAAGGGTATACCTCCCTTGGATCGGCATGTACTTTTCCTGCAATTCCGGTGCGATAGCCCAAGTCACCCAAATAGTGGACTATACTTTTCATACCGGTCCGGGCGATTGAATGATTCCAGCAAACGCCACTTCGTACGGGTTGCATTCCGGTGTACAATTCAGCCCGGCAGGGCACGCACATCGACATGGTTACATATGCTTTGTTAAACGTCATTCCTGAGCTGCCAGCTTATCAATATACGGCGTTTTTACATTTGTACCCCCGTAAAGTGGTAAATCGCTGTGCGTGCAATCATCGGCTATGATAATTAAGATATTTGGATTTGAAGAATTGTAATTATTGGTTGCTAATAAAGAAAAGGAAAAAAATATCAAAAAGATGAATACAGCGGAATGTTTCATTGCTAAATCTTTTAAAATGGATTATTAATAATGGAAAACAGCTACATCTATCAGGTCAAGCTCTGAATTTCCAATCGTTTTAATACTAATATTATTCTCTCCTGCTTTCAAATAACTTAGTTCATCATCGAAAAAGGGGAAAAGCTGAATTCCCGGTTCACCCCATCGGGCATTCATCCTGGTTTTTCTAAAAAATTCTCCATTTATTTTTATCTCACAATCAGTAAAACCTTTTACCGCAACAGTCATTTTTTCAGGAATTTCAGAAATATTGAAACTCTTTTCAATTTCAACCGGGAATTCCATCACTGAATTCACCGGAATAAATTCATTCTTCTCACCCACAGGAAGCTGTATGTTTTTCTTTGTACCGGTTTTCCAACCGGATGCAAAATCCACCACAGAAGTTAAAGTTGGCGGAGAATACAGGCCTGTATTAATTTTCCGCATCGTCTCCTTTTCAATCTTGGAAACTTTCCTGTCATAAGTCAGGTAACCATTTAGTTCGTGTTCCACATCGGTAATCTGGGTATAAACCATAGCATCGCAACCGCTTCCTGAATTCAGGCAACGAATGGTTTCAATAAATTTACCATAAGCTTCTTGAAGTACTTCAGCTGATCCATAAGTATGTCTTCCGGATTCCTCCTTAAAACTATAGTTATCAGCAGGAATATAATTCTCATGTCTGTCCTGTTCAGGTTTATTCTTTTCGGAATACCACGTATGGCCAGGAATTGCCAGGTTTATACCGGCGGCTTCCCCGATGACAAGGGCTCGCTGTCCGTTCATTTTAAAATCTGCTGCATTGTTCCTGGGGTAAAACGTATAATCATGTACATCCATAACATCTCCCACCGGATAGTCATCCCAGCCGCTGGCACAATTAATAATACGTGTTGAATCATAATTGTCAATCCAGTTGGTATAAAACTCCGTATTATGTTGACTCCATCCTTCATTAAACACCACCCACATTACAATAGATGGATGATTGTAAAGCCAATCAACCATCGCTTTAAACTCAGTATACCATTGACTGGCAGCCGCTGCATCAACAGTTTGACCGTATTTAGGCATACAAATCATGTCTTGCCAAACCAGTAAACCAAGCCGATCAGCATGATAATACCAGCGTGCCGGATGGGTTTTAATGTGCACCCTTACCATATTACATCCAATATCTTTCAAATACTGTAAATCAAACTTTATGGCTTCTTCACCAGGTGGGGTCAAAACGCCATCGGGCCAATACCCCTGGTCAAGCGGGCCGTACTGAAACAATGGTTCATCATTCATGTGAATTCGCTGATACCCATCGGCTGCCCTCTTTACTTCCACCTTTCGCATCCCAAAATAGCTTTTTACTTCGTCCACAGTTTCTTTCTCCTTTTTTAGGAACAGTTTCAAATCATACAAAACCGGATTGGAAGGTGTCCATGCTTCAAAATTGTTCATCGGCACATCTACAACATTACCGGCATCACCAGCATTTTCTGCAACTAATTGTCCGTTTTTCCATACCTGCACCAGCAAAGTTCCTTCTTCTCCTCTGGTCTTAACATTTACCCGAACAGCCGATGCATCATAATCAGGAATGATTTTTATGTTCTCAATAGAATTTTCAGCCACAGGCTCCAGCCAAACAGTCTGCCATATTCCGCCGGTAGGTTGATAGCGAAAACCCTGTCTGTTCTCAGGCATAATCTGTTTACCAATAGCCTGGCTTTGATTTTCGGTGGCATCCCAAACACAAACATGAAGATTATTTTTCCCTTTCTTAAGATGTGGTGTAATATCAAATGAAAACGGGTCGTACCCTCCCCTGTGCTGACCAATTTTCTCACCGTTTATGTACACACTTGTTTCCCAATCGCTCGCAGAAAAATGCAACAATACATTTTTTCTCTCCCAGCTGGAAGGAATATTAAAAGTTCTTTGATACCATAAAACTTCGTTGTGCCGCAGTATTCGTCCAACACCTGACAATGGTGCATCAATGGCAAAAGGTACCAGAATTTTGCCAGCCCAATCCGACGGTAATTCTCCGGTAGTCCAGCTGGGGGCTTTTGTAAGCCCCTGAACGGGCTCAAAATCGATCGATTTGACCGTGTAATCCCACAATCCATTTAAGTTCATCCATTCATCTCTCTCCATCTGTGGGCGTGGATATTCAGGAAATGGCATTTCGGTATCTACTGACTGAGCAAAAGGCGTAACCATAGGAGATGGTGCCATCTCGTATTTTGATTTTTCATTACAACCACATAACGAAAAGAAAAGAACGCCTACAAAAATTATTTTTTTCATCGTTGATTTGATTTAAGTTTTCAGACTATTCTCCTTTGTTATCCGACACATCTACCGGCATTGAGCGGCGCCATGCCAGAATTTGAGCTACCATTTCCCCGGCAAGTTCGGTGTTTTGAGCAGCCAAATTCAATTTTTCTCCTGGATCTTTTTCAAGGTTAAAAAGCATTATATCTGTTGAGTCAGCATTTATAAGCAGTTTCCAGTTTCCTTGCCTGATTGCAAGATTTGGTGAAATATTCTTTTTATTACCTGGCAGAATAGAACCTCCCGGATTACTTGCATATTCCCACATAATTGCCGGAACATCTTCCATTTCTGTTCCCCCAAAAGCCTGGCTTTTGTCTGTTCCATCTATGTCTTCAGGTATTTCAATTCCCAGTAATGAACAGAGAGATGGGAAAATATCAATTGCTGAAACAATTGTTTTTTCATCAACTTTATCCGCTGGAAAATGACCTTTCCAATAAACGAAAAAAGGTTCACGAATGCCGCCTTCGAAAAGGCTCCATTTACGCCCTGACAACCCTCCGGTGAATCCGGGTGCATAAAGCTTTCCTGTGTAGTCTTCAGGATATCTTTCTGAATTATAATAGTAAGGCCAATCTGTAGGGCCATTATCACTGGCAAATATGATAATGGTATTTTCCAATTTTCCAATTTTGTCCAGTTCACTTACCAAACGGCCTATTTGATTATCCAATTCTTCAAGCACAGCAAAAAACTTTTGCTCATAAGGATTTTCAGTGGCCGATCTCCATTTCTCAACGCTACTTAATTCAGGCAAATGTGGGTCATGAACATCATTCGGACATAAATTAATATAGAATGGTTGCTCTTTGCAATTCCTCACAAAGGTAAGGGCACTATCGATATAAATGGAAGTGGAAGCGTGTTTTGGAGCCCACACAATTTCACCGTTTCCCAATTTCTCACTCTGATTGCTTAATCCATGATTAGGGAATAACAAGCGGTCACCAATTCCTTCAAAAGCTACAAATGACTTATCAAAACCATAATCGGTTGGATACGGAACGTCACCCAGGTCACGGCCTCCTCCCATATGCCACTTCCCAAAATGACCGGTTGCGTAGCCATTGTTGCTCAGCGTTCGAGCAATTGTCATGACAGAAGGATCAAGAAAATCGGCCATCGCACGATTTCTGTTTTGAGTTGAGCTAGCAATATAGGAATGTATTTTATGTCTCATTGGATAAGTACCCGTATTTAATGCAACCCGGGATGGTGAACAAATGGGTGAATTAACATAGAAATTGGTAAATCGAACTCCCTGACTTGCGAGAGCATCCATGTTTGGAGTTTTTACTGCAACATTTCCATAGCAACTTAAATCGCCGTACCCCATATCGTCAATAAAAATGATTACGACGTTAGGGGGCTTCCTGGCCTCGTTTTTATCACAACTAAGGATTGTCACAAGAACAGTGAATATTAGAAATAAGCGAATGAAATTTTTCATTTTATTCATATTTATTATTCTTCCATTTTCCAATTTTTAGGAGGTCTCCAGTCTGCTGGCTGGTAAATGTATTCTCCTTTCTCGATAGTTTTAAATTTCGCCAAACAGTTTCTCATCTCGCTGTAAACCACCGGGTACTTATCCACTACATTTTTAGATTCAAGTGGATCAATATTAATTTGAAACAATTGGTCATTTATCAACTTCCATTTATCGGAAATAAGTGCTTCATTACCTAAGAATAAATGCCTATTGGGTAAAAGATTCCCTTCGAATGAAGATTCAACATTGATGCCATCAAAAACATTTTTTTCAATTTTTCCATTTGTTATCTGTACCATAGTCGGAAAGATATCGATGTATGAAATCACCTGGTCAACATTCTTCACATCAGTTCTATAATTCGGTTTTACAATGGAAACCGTTCGTACTCCACCTTCCCATACCTGATGTTTTTGTCCGCGTAAAGGAGTATTATCGCCACCAAAACGGTAAACTCCGCCATTATCACTCAAAAACCAGATAAAGGTATTTTCATATAGATTATTTTCTTGTAAATAACTTATGATGTTTCCAATTTGCTGATCCATTGCACTCACCATTGCAGAAAACGTTTGTCGGAGGGTGTTTCCTCGTCCCCTCCGGCCATATATATCAGATTCACGTTCACCCATGCGCTGTCCGCCAATGGGATAATCTTCAATTTGAATATCTGGATCATATCCATATTTGAGCAAATCCACTTCTTTGGCCTGCATGGGAGAATGTGGAGCATTAAAAGCAATGTACGCGAAAAAAGGGCCTTCATTATGTTTTTCGTCAATATATCATCTTACAACATCTTCACCGATTAAATCAGTAGAGTAACCTTCTTCAAAAACAGGATCGAAATTTCTATGCCAATCAAGTTCAGCATCACGCTTTCGTGTGAAATAATCAATAGCACCGTTGTAATGGCCGTAAAAGTATGTAAACCCCTGATTTAACGGATGGTATTTCAAATGGGAATGCCCCAGATGCCATTTACCGAATGCGGCACGGTTTTTATATCCTTTTTGTCCCAGGTATTCAGCCAAGGTAGTTTCTTCGGGAGGTAAGCCGTTTAATACTGTTGGAGCACACACACCATTCCGCATTTCAAAACGGTCGGGGTACTTTCCTGTTAGTAATCCGGCACGAGTAGGCGTACAAACAGGACAAGTATAAAAACGATTGAGTTGAATTCCATTGTCAGCCAGTTTGTCAATTTCAGGAGTTTGAATATCACTTCCATGATAGCCAACATCGTTCCAACCCAAATCGTCGGCAAGTATTATAATAATATTTGGTTCCTTTATATCGTCTAAAGCAGCTAAAGTGCATAAACAAAAACCGACAACTAAAATCAGAACTAAAAAAATCCCTCTCATTTTTTCAAAAATTTGTAGCCATCAATAATGTGCCTCTCTTAAAATGTTCTATTAATTATCCTAATTTAGTGTTAAGCTTTTTATTAAGTCAACTTCCTCTTGTTTGTACGGAGTCCCATCTGGCCTGAAAATCTCATGAAACCACAGAGGTGGTTCTGAGCCGTCTGGAATAGGTTCTCCCCATGCATACTTAGTGTTTGATTTTCCGGCTACCAAACCCCAGTTAATTACTCCTACATTTTGCTCTTTTAGCATTGGCATAATATTGGAAAATAAACTATTACGAGGACGGGCCATGTATTCGGTACAAACCATTGGACGACCAAGGCGCTTTAACTCATCAATCTTTGCCTGATGCCTTTCCGGTTGGCTATAACTGTGATAAGTAATAATGTCTGAACTTTCCTTTTCCCATTTAGTCAGTGCTTCATGCCGGCCAAATACACATACGGTAAGAGGTTGTGACGGCCTAATTTCCCATCCCCATCGAAAAACATTACGAAGTAAAGGCAATGACGTAATCCCTAAATTATTATTGCCAACTTCGTTGTACAAATCCCACATAACAATCCGTTCATCATCATTAAATGTGGTAAGAATATCTTTTACATATACTTCTAGCAAAGACATTAAGTTTTCATCCAGAAAAATCAAATCTCCTGGATCACGTACCCAGCCAGAATTATGTACTCCAGGTTCCGGCTCAGGTTGCTTGCCTGCCTTGTAGGTCGCATTCCAGCAATCGTCAAAAAATACAAAAATGGTTTTAATCCCATGGCTGTCCGCAATTTCCAAGTATTGTTTCATCCGCCCTTTAAAGCCTTCTTTATCCACTTCCCATGCAATATGATGTAAATAAACACGCATGCAGTTCATGCCAATATCCTCTGCCCATCCCAATTCCCTGTCAATAGTTACGAGATCGAAAGTCTCGGCTTGCCACATTTCCAACTGATTAATGGCAGTACTAGGATTGAAGTTACATCCACGAAGCCAACCTACCTCTTCACTCCATGCATTGGCTTGTTCAATAGACCATATTCTTTTTACTGGTTCTGGATTTACTGATTTTTCTTCAGTATTTTTTGACTTGTTTTGGCAAGCTGTAAACGCTACTATAGCTGTCAATATAAAAAAAACTACTCTTTTCATAACTAGCCTATTTATTGTTATTATTAAATGCTGTTAAAATCCTGACAAAACCTCCCTTGGTTCTCAATCTGTTGGATCATGCACTGACGACTGCTCCCATCCATACAATTGAGCAGATTGGAAAAAATGAAGGAAAAGAACTTTAGACAAAAAAAATTCTTGCAAATCATTATTCATTCTGTAATACCAAAATGATCGACCAATCGATTGTATTCTCTCTCCGAAATAGTAATCATGCACCCATGCCTTACTGACTGAGGCAGACTATATTTATCCCAGTTTCGATGAAAAGTATAACCCGAGGCCTGAAACCAGGGACCATTCATGTTATCAGCAATTGAAAGTCCATACGAAACACCCGGGTACTGTTCATAATACATATACCATATTTTACCATCAGGAGATGGAATAAGCATGGGTGCTTCTCTGAAGTTCGGACTGATTGGCTCTCCCGGTTCGGAATATGGCCCTAGCAGATCCGAAGCCTTTGAAATACGAATGGTTTTTCCGGTTGTCCAATAAAGCGTTGGGTAAGTTTCATCTTTGATGATAGTGTAATAGTCATCATCAATTTTCCGAATAATAACATCTATAGTTCCCATGTCCCATTCGAATAAACGTGTAGGATGTTCAGAAAATGTTTTTAAATCTTTTGATAAAACATAAAGGGTTCGCTGACTTGCCCAGTAGATTTCACCTCCTTCCTTGTGGGGAGTATGCCAGGTTACAATGTATTGTCTTGAATCCTGATCGAAATAGATTTTTGGGGCTCCTATTCGTTGTAATGCATAGGAATAATCGGGTGTACTTTTTAAATCTGGTGTAAGTGTACTATATTTTTCCCAATGAATTAGATCTGCCGAAACCCAGAAATTAATATCTGGTGAACCATCACTTCTGTTACCTGCAATGTAATAACGCCCATCATGTCCTTTGCATATATCGGGGTGCCCATGATATTCATCAAATACCCGCTTACCGTCATTTAATGCATACCAATGTAAACCATCCAAACTCACTGAATAATAAAGCTCACCATAATCCTGATGCGTCATGTGTGCGAATAAGTATGCATGGTTAACTGCATCTTCAGAATTTTCAACTTGCCCTGGTGGATCTGGTTGTTGTGCATTTAGACAATTACAGATAAATGTCATTGTTAAGACCAGAAATAACTTAATCAATTTAAATTTTTTCATATCTCAAGTTTTTAAAAATCAAAAAAGTAAAACCTCATCAATTTTCAGCCATTAAAGGCACAATAACTTCATTTCCTTTCACACTGAATTTATAAAGTCCTTCTTCTGCATCCCACTTCTTGTTGACGGGGATTATTCGTGTTCTTCGTGGACTTATTTGTTGTTGGTCAAAGTGAACATGATATACATAATATAATTGTCCGTCAAATCCTTTGAAAAAATCCCCATGTCCAGATCCATTTTCACCAACAATGGAACGGTGAATTATAGGATTTTCTTTTTGTTTGCTCCATGGTCCGTATGGCGAATCAGCAACCGCATATCCAACAGAATAATCTATACTTCTAAAGTGGTTCGCTGAGTAGAACAGGTAATACTTATCTTTTAATTTTAAGACTGAAGGACCTTCCATTATAGGACTGGACTCATAGTTGGGAGTAGCTTCCCAGGACTCGGTCTGGTCAAAACATTTTGTTAATGTTTCAGGCTTAATTTTCCCAATTCTTAGGTCAAACTCGGCTACCCATAAATAATTGCCTCTGTTAAATCGAACATGGTACAGATAAAACTTACCATCGTCATCTTTGAAAATATATGAGTCAATATTTTTTTCAGAACCGTCAATAGGAGCAACTTCCTTTTGTCTATATGGTCCCAAAACAGATTTTGACTGAGCCATCACAGTTTGCTCATTAGCAGTGTAAGTCAGATAATAAGTTTCATCCACTTTAAGTATTTGTGGTGCCCAAAAACCTCTTGTACCATAAGTATGGTCACCCTGGGTCAGAACCATGTATACTGAATCACTTGCCCCTGCAGGCAAAGTCCAGTTTTTTAGATCTTCTGATTCTAAAACATTAAAACCCGATGGTCCTCCCCTTCTTCCCCCTGTTCCGGTTAGATAGTATTTGCCATTGCCGACATAAATAGTTGGATCTGCATAAAACAGTTCTCTGTTTTCCTGTGCATTGCCAAACAATGCAGAGAATAAAGTAATACAGAATACGACAATAGATTTCATTATATATAGTTTAAAGTTTGTGAATTTAATTTCTCATTCGGCTATTTATTTTTTCTCATCCAAAAACCTGAATTGCCTCGAATTTTCCATTGGATTGCAAATACACCCAACCATATTAAAATACTAAACAACATTTAACTCAACAGCCGTAACTGAAGCTGGAGGAAATTCAACTAATTCCTCAACATTCAGATTTCTTTCTATGGGTAACAGAGGATCATTCTCAGCCCTCATTATTTCAAATTCAGGATCTGTTTTTAGCTCAAAAGCTTTACCGGAATTAATTTGCATATTAAGAATATCTATGCTTGTTTTGATTGTTCTGTAACGACTAGTATTTACAACATGCAGGAAAACCGTATTCCCAGTCCTGCTTGCTGTGATATCCAAATCGCCAGGTACATTTTCTACTTCAAGATAATTTTTACCGGTATGATGCCGATAGAGGCTCATTATTTTTGCAACCGGCATCATAAAAGATTTTCCTCCAGGAACGGGAATCATGATTGCATTGACCTGCCACCGTGTTCCACAAAAATCGGCCAAGGTGGCAATTTTTAGCAAATCGCCATTTCGTTCATGCAAATTCATGAGCCGGGCATACGAAACACCCGTTGCCCAAGAGGATAAAACTTCGCAGCGATTTCTTCCCGGGAGAGCATAATGGCATTCTGTTAAAGCCAGGGGTTTTCCTGTTCCTATGACCTCATCTCTTATGTTTTTTATTTTTTCTTCATGTGGTTTGTAACCATCCATTAATATTTCCCATGTTGCTGCCGGATCTTCGCGGTATTTATTATCGCGTAAGGGAGAATTTTCCACATTTCGTCCAGGATTGTACATGTGGTGAAATGCTATAAAATCAATATATTCACCAGCTTCTTCAATCATTTTTTTCGACCAGCCACTGTCGCCCCATCCAATTAATTGAATTGAGGGATCGACTTTTTTCATGGCTTTGGCAAATTCAACTGTTTTCTTTGCGGCTGTTTTCAAATCGAACCTGTTTCTTCCATATGAAGTCTCATTTCCTATTTGCCACGTTTTAATATTAAACGGTTCTTTAAAACCGTGCTTAATTCTCTCTCTGTTTGATGGATTATTACAGTAATCCACCCACTCAGCAGCTTCAGCAGCATCTGCCGAACGTACATCCCCTTTTGGGGTAGTGGCCCAGTTTGGATTTCCTTCTGATTCGAAATTAACAGTCATGAGTGGATCGGCATTTACCTGATTGCAGAAATCAACAAATTCTGATGTGCCAATCTGATTTGTTTCCATTCCTTCCCACTGAATATTATACATCGGCTTTCGGCTATCTCTGAGACCAACTGCTTCTCGCCAACGGTAATACGATGAAAGTATACCACCCCAACGAATCATTCCCGGAGCAAGTTCCCGGGTTACATTAACAACATCCTCCCGCCATTTATCATGGCCGTGATCCCATGCTGCCTCCACAGACCCGTCAGTTACACCGAGCGGTTCCATAAATTGCATATACAACCAGGGTGATAATTCAAATTTTGGAGAAGGATTTATTTTAATCTCTGATGTTTCAAAAGCATCTTTTGCAATTGCCATGTTTATTTTTGACGTCGCAATCACTGAAGCACTTCCAACACCGGTAATTTTGATGAAATTTCTTCGTTTCATAAACTATATTTTATTTGATAAGTTTTACTCTTGCTCAGTGAAATTATGTGCCAAAGCCAACACTCTAAATTATGTTTAAAAGAAAGAGGTCGCCTTTAATTCAAAATGACAACCTCTTTATATCTTTCAAATTATTTAAAGAAATTACTAATTTCCTGATTCACTTCCCTTATTCTCTCCTCGTCGAGTTTAATTACTTTTCTGTCATATGTCATTAATCCATTTACCTCCGATTCAACATCAGTTGTTTGCGTGTAAACAGCACCTGAATAACAATAAGGAATTAATTTCATGAGCATTTTCGCATATTTAACATACTCATCAGTAGCCTCTTCTGAATTCTTGTATTGAACATACCCCCAGTTTCTCCCAGTCTCCCAAAGATGATTATCGATTGGAAGTCCTATTCCACCGTATTCGCCCAAAACGTTGGCACGTTTCGAAGTGTAAAGTCCCATTACCGGTTCAGGGTAGTTATGCATGTCAATTATATCACCAACATCATAATGGTTTCCTCCGCTCGCAGGATTTACCAATCTTGAAGGATCATAATTCTTAGTCCATTCTGTAATTTCTTCAGTTTTAAATTGCCCCCAGCGCTCGTTAAAAGGTACCCAAACTACAACACTCGGATTGGAATAACACAAATCCATTATTTCTTTCCACTCATGTCTGTAATTTTCTTCTGACCTGGCGCTTCGTTCCAGTTCCTTACCATCAAAAAAATTTCGTGTTTGCCATTCAGGATGATCATCACCGTTGGGCATATCTTGCCAAACCAAAATTCCTTCACGGTCGCAATGGTAGTACCAGCGGGCAGGTTCAACTTTTACGTGTTTACGGATCATATTAAATCCAAAATCTTTGGTTTTTTGAATATCGTATAACAAAGCTTCATCGGTAGGTGCAGTATACAATCCATCGGGCCACCACCCCTGGTCAAGCGGTCCAAACTGGAAATAATCTTTATTGTTTAACTGAAGACGCACTATGCCACTTTCATCACGTTTTGTGGAAATTTTACGCATCCCAAGGTAACTTTCCACTTTTTCTATCACTTTCCCGTCCCGTAAGATGGAAACCTCCATGTCGTATAAAAAAGGAGATTCAGGACTCCAAAGTTTGGCTTCCGGCACATCTACAAGTACTTCCTGTTTCGCTACTGCTTTTCCAGTGCTTAAAACATTTCCATCTTCAATAACTTTGACCTCAACAATATCAGTATCAATTAGTCCTTTCGCAGACGCTAGGACAGATACATTTTCGCCATCGACATTCGGAACTGTTTTTAACTGTGTAATAAAAGTTTTTCCAACCGGTTCAATCCATACCGTTTGCCAGATTCCTGTAACCGGGGTGTACCAAATTCCGCGTGGCCTGTTCGTTTGTTTGCCCACGGGTTGGTAGCCGCGGTCTGTTGGATCCCAAACTTTTACTGTCAGTTTTTGTTCTCCCTTTTCAAGGAAAGGTGTAATATCAAAACAAAATGGAGCATAACCACCTTCATGTGTTCCAACCTTAATATCGTTCACCCACACATCCGCCAACCAATCGACGGCACCAAAGTTTAATACAATGTTTTTATTTTTCCATTCAGATGGAACCGTGAAAGTACGTTGGTACCAAAGCTCCTCATTTTCGCCCACTCTTTTCTGAACACCAGACAAACTGGATTCAATTGCAAATGGAACTAAAATTTCTCCTTCAAAAGCTTGGGGTAAACTTCCGCCCCTTTTTACCAAGGCATAGCTCCAAGGTCCGTTCAGGTTTTGCCATTGGTCGCGCACCAATTGCGGCCTTGGATATTCGGACAAAGGATTTTCAGGATCCACTTCTTCAGCCCACTGAGTTTTGATTTTTTCTCCTGCTGGCTGCCAGTTTTGAGCATTCCCTTCGAAAAGGAAAATTCCGATAATAAAAAGTAAAATGATTTTTTTCATAATTATTTGTATTTAATTTTCAAAACTTATTCCCCTTAATCTTATTTTTAAAACACTTAGTGGTTATGACCTCACTGGTCTATAAAAATATTGTCGTCTAAAACTCAGTTATAGAAACATCAACCAAAATCTTTTCATCACCTTGAATTACATTTCCCGAATAAAAATTTAAGCCAGGTATAAACTGAACTATCAATTCATTAGTTCCTTTATTCAATGCAGCAATTGCCTCGGAGGGAAGAATAACTTCCGCCATTCTTTGTTCCTGATTTATCTGGCGTGTTGTTTCATCAGCAAAAAATTTTCCATTAATATAAATTCTGGAATGTATCATCGTCATACGCGGACCTCCGGATCTTATATAATAAATTCTCACGCTGCAATTTTCAGGTATTTCCTCAAATTCTACTGAGTTCTTTATTATTAGCTGATTCTTTCCATCCCAAACCATACCTGGTTCCGGATAATCAGTATTACCAAAAGGACCATTGGCCTGCTTCCAACTCAAATTTTCAAAATCAGGAATATTATCCTGAAGTATTGTAATATCCAATAACTCCTCATCCTTTTTGTTTTTCCAGGGTATAGCTATCTCAGATGCCTCCCATGTCTGAGGTTCTTCTGTTGAAGCTGGCAGCAATATTTTTTGCTTTGGCGGTTTAGTATATAACCGATTATGTCTCTTACCCAATTTGTCAGGAGCAACTTTGCTGACCTTTCGATCAAATGTTAACCACCCATTTTCTTCAAGTTTCATATCAGTCATTTGTGTATATACTGCTCCTCTTAATCCACTATTCTGTAATAAATGAAGTTGATCAATGAACTTTGAGTACTGCTTTTCAAAATTTTCCCCATAAGTGAATGTAGGACGAAATATATCATGTTTGAAATTGTCATCCCTAGGGATTTGAGGACTTCCTCCACCTGCTATTAAGTTTGATGGTACACCGGTTTTATTTGACCTGCCTGTCCAGTTGTGTGGAGGAACTGCAGAGGCAAAACCACCAACTTCTCCTAAAACAACGGCTCTGTTGTGCGTTCCGGGAACTGGTATTGCCGGACGGTAGGTATAATCGTGAATATCTTTTATATCTCCTATTTCGGGAAAATCTACCCATCCACTGGCTATATTTATCAGACGAGTATTATCAAATTTCTCAACACGTTCAAAAATTTTCTCGCTATCGTGTTGTCCCCATGCTTCGTTAAATATTATCCACATAGCAATGGAAGGATGGTTATACAATTTTTCAACCATTTGTTTTTGCTCATTAAACCAAAACTCAGAATCTTCGAGTTCAGGATTATTATTTCGACCTTGTGCTGAAACAAAATCCTGCCAGACGAGCAAACCAAGTCTGTCGCAATGGTAATAAAAGCGACTCGGATTGTATTTAATATGTAATCTTACCATATTACAGCCAATGCGTTTTAAATATTCCGATTCCCAAATCATTGCTTCATCGCTGGGAAGAGTTAAACCGCCACCTGGCCAATAATTTTGATCCAAAGGTCCCATTTGAAATATTGGTTTACCATTGAGGAGAATATCTTTCACGGATGAGTCATCAGAAATAGATAAAGTTCTTAAACCAAAATAACTGTCTACTTCATCGATTATTTTATTGTCTTCTAGTAAAGAGATTTTTAGATTATAAAGAAAAGACGATTCAGGGCTCCAGAGTTTTGGTGACGGAATTTTTAGTTTTACTTTTTTATTTGCATCCGAAATAATTGAAGATATTAAAGAACTTCCATCAAAGACTTCATATTTCACCTCAATGCCGTTTGGATTTCCACGATATGATGCTTGAAAAGAAACATCTTCTAAACTTGTGTTTATTTTTACCGAAGCAATAGACACATCCGTTGAAACAGGCTCAATCCAAACGGTTTGCCAAATACCTGAACACCTTTCATAATCTCTGACAGCTCCTGTTTGTTTTCCTAATGATTTAAATATGCTTGCCTGAGGATCATGAACCTTTACTAATAGGTCATATTCTCCAACTCCTTCAACAAAATCAGAAATATCAAATTCAAATGAATCATATCCCCCGCGATGCTTTCCTACCAGCTTGCCGTTTAGCCAAACAGTTGTCTCAAAATCTGAAGCTTCAAAATGCAACAATATTGCATTTTCTTTCCACTTCTTTGGCAGTTTAAACGACCGATAATACCATATAACCTCTTCCTCAGAAATAATGCGGCCAACACCGGAGAGTTGAGTTTCAATAGAGAAAGGCACCAATATTTTTCCTTCCCATTTTTCCGGTTTTTCCTCCTGTGATTTTGGTGTGATTGCATAATTCCATAAACCATTCAAATTCTTCCATTCTTCCCTCTCCAGTTGTGGTCGAGGATATTCCTGCCATGCGTTTTCCGGTTTTACCTGTTCTGCCCATTCCGTCAGAATGTTCTCTTTTATTGGAACATATTCCTGGGGTTTGTGGCACATCGTAAAAAAAATTAAAAGAATTATCAACAAGTATTTCATTGAATTAAGTGCAACTATTTTGTCAGAATATCAATAACAAAAAATCACAAGAACTTAATGAATGAAGTTACCTACCTCTTCCATTTTCATTTGGTTCATATAGCACAGAATGCATTTCCGTTAATGTTTCAACTGGAATCTTTACAACTTTACGATCATAGGTCATTAAGCCATTCACCTCTCCTTCCACATCCGTCGTTTGCGTGTAAACAGCTGCCGATAATCCTTTGCTTTGTTTCATTTCCACAAGCTGCTCAAACTTATGTTTGTAGGCATCTAAAAGTTCTTTTTCTGATTGATAATTTTGATAGCCCCAATTTCGCATTTCTGGGTTCCACAAATGTCCTTCAACTGGATATCCAATTCCACCCATTTCTCCTAAAACAGAAGCTTTTTCTCTGCTTGTTGGTGGTACTCTAATGTCCTCGCCATAAGAATGAAGATCGAAAATATCACCACAAGGACGAATACCCCAACCACTAGCTGCATTTACAAGTCTTGTAGGATCAAGATTCTCAATACCATTAACAATTCGACAGGTTGAATATTGTCCCCAGCCTTCGTTAAATGGGATCCACATTACAATGCTTGGTACGTTGTAATGAAGGTCAATCATTCTTCTGAGTTCCCACTCAAACTGAGCTGCAGCTTCAGATCTCCTATTTATATCTTCTTCAGAGAATCTTATACTCTGCACAGAAACAGGTCTCCCGTCCTCCCTCGGTATAACTACCATTCCCGAGGGCATATCCTGCCAAACCATTATGCCCAATTTATCGCAATGGTAGAACCAACGATCATTCTCCACTTTAATATGTTTTCGTATCATATTAAATCCCATCTTTTTGGTCATCTCTATATCATATTTCATAGCTTCATCAGAAGGTGGAGTATGCAGTCCGTCTGGCCACCATCCTTGATCCAATGTACCATAGTGAAAAAGCGGTTCATCATTTAAACACAGAACCTGATTTAGTAACTGCATTTGAAGACTGATCTTCCTCATTCCAAAATAACTGTTGACTTCATCCAACTCCTTCCCATCCGGATTGTAAAGTTTTAATTTAAGCTCATATAAAAAAGGACTATCAGGTGACCAAAGTTTCGGATTATTGATTGGTATGTCTACCTTTTTGTCAGCTTCTACTTCTGCTTCTGCTACTGTCTGATTTTCATCAAATACAGTTACTTTGACTTTATATCCCTTTGGTAAAGGTTCATAGAGCATGGGTAGAACCGTAACCAGGTTATTATCAATATCAGGAGTAATTTTTACCTCTGTGAGCGATGCTTCCTTGTTTACTGGTTCCAGCCACACAGTTTGCCAAATTCCGCTAACCGGCGTATACCAGATTCCCCCCTGTGATAATCTTTGTTTACCACGTGCCTGGGATCCTGAACTTATGGGATCATCAACAGCAACGACAATCTCTTCTTTTCCATCCCCCTTTAAAAAATCGGTAATGTCAAAGGTAAATCTGTCATATGCTCCTTTATGAGCTCCTACATAAGCTCCATTTATCCAGACAGATGAAGACCAATCTACAGCATCAAAATTCAACAATATACGTGATGTTTGCCAATCACCAGGTAATTCAAATTCCTTTTTGTACCAGAGTCTTTCATCGGGCGTCATACTTTTACCAACACCTGAAAGGGCTGACTCAATACAAAAAGGTACTAGGATATCACCCTGATATCTTTTAGGTTGGCTTTCATTCTTTTCAAGCAAAGCATATTCCCATAAACCATTGAGATTAATCCAGTTTTCTCTTGTTAATTGCGGACGAGGATACTCCTGCCATACATTTTCCGGTGTAACTTCTTGGGCCCATTTAGTCAAAATTCTATCTCCTACTGGCTTATAGTTCTGGGCCCATCCGTTCAAAACAATCAGAACTATCAATAATGCAGTTATTCTTGTTTTCATAATATGACATCTATTAAATTTCTATTTTTTAATTAATCTAGAATTTACTGCAAGTATCACTTCTCGATAGCTGCAGGAGCTCCAAAGATTTCCTTCAATTTTTCGGTATTAAATTTCTCTTTTCGATCAAATGTATAAACACCATTAACTTCTTGCATTACATCTGTTAATTGCGTATATGTAAATCCTGCAATATTTGGATTATTCAGTAATACTTGAGTTAGTTCATCTACAAGGTCTTCTACCTGTTCACCTGTCTTTCCGTATCCCCATTCGCTTCTGCCGTTTCCCTTTTCAGATTCACCTGCATATTCCGGTAACCAAAAAGTGCCGCCATACTCATCAACTATATATGGTTGACCTTTATACGGAATAGACAATTCCGGAGCCTGGCCGGGGTATCCAATGAATGCTTTTTCCGGGTGTTCAGGATCTAGTTCTTTGTAGCGGTCATAAAAAGTTTGCAAATTCTGATCGTAATCATGTATTGTGAATAGGTCTGTTTTGATGTGGGTATAACCACTGGCATCATTTACGGGTCTTGTTGGGTCAAGATTTTTGGTCTGGTCATATAAACTTGAAAGCCAACGGGCATGAACCTCCGGATTCCGTCGGGCACGTCCTGCAGTTTCGTTGGTAGGTGTCCATGCGATAATGGAAGGATGATTCATATCACGAAGAATCTCTTCCCTCCATTCATTTTGAATATTTAAAAAAGCTTGCGGTATATTAAAACTAGTGCCCCAATCCGGCAATTCACCCCAAGTAAGGTACCCCAACTGATCAGCCCAATAATGGAATCGTTCCTCAAAAACTTTTTCATGAAGCCGCGCACCATTGAATCCTGCAGCCATCGAAAGTTCAATATCTTTCTTCAATGCTTCATCAGTTGGTGCTGTTAAAATACCATCGGGATAATAACCTTGATCAAGTACAAGCCTTTGGAATATTGGTTTATTATTTAAATATACTTTATTTCCTTCAATATGAATTTTTCTTAACCCGGCAAAACTGGATACTACATCCTCGATTCCATCACTTTTCAAACTAAACTGTATGGTGTATAGATATGGATTCTCCGGGCTCCAGGGTTGTGGATTATCCAGTTTTATTTCAAAAGGAACACCGTCAGTCACATTTGTGGTTGCAGATTTTACCAAACTTCCCTGAGGATTGGTTATAGTTGTTGTCAGTTCCATATCATTTGAAAACCCTGAAATTTCTGGTGTCAGGATAAATAAACCGTTATCGAGATCAGGAATAATTCTTACTCGTTTGAGGTGTTTTTCAGGTCGGGCTTCCAGCCATACGGTCTGCCAAATTCCTGTTGTGCGGGTATATTTGCAACAACCGCTATTATAATATGTCTGACTCTGCTTTCCGGCAGGTTGCTCAAGATTACGCACATCATCTTCGGCCAAAACCACCAAATCATTTATTCCCTCCTGGAGCAATTCTGTAATATCAAACTCAAATGAGACATTACCTCCATAATGCCTTCCTGCCTGTTCTCCATTTACCCAGACACGACAGTCAAAATCAACGGCACCAAAATGAATAAAAATTTTTCCGTCCTGCCACGTAGGAGGAATTTCGAGGGTACGGTGATACCATACCGCTGGCATAAAATCTTTGTATTCAATACCTGAAAGCGAGCTTTCAGGACAAAAAGGAACATTAATTTTCATATCAAATTCGGATGGATCGGAAAACCACCCTCTTTCAATACCAGATTTTCCAAAATCAAATGCAAAATTCCATTGTCCGTTAAGATTTATCCAGGTATCACGCATAAACTGGGGCCTGGGATGTTCAGGACGGGGAATATTGTTCTGAGCTTCGGTACTTATTATAATCGGAAAAATAATTAAGAACAGTAGAAAATGTTTAACAAGGGGTAAAAAGCTTAAAGTTTGGTTTGATTTCATAATTCAATTTTTTAATTTGATTTCATTATTGCGGCAGGTGCCATAAAAATTTCTTTCATGCGATTACCATCGAATTTTAGTTTTCTGTCGTATGTATAGACTCCATTCACTTCTCCTTCAACGTCGGTCAATTGGCAAAAACAAAAACCTGAAATATAAGGGTGACTAAGAATAACCTGGGTTTGTTGTTCAATGGCATCTTCAATGGTTTCTACAGTAGGCTTAATAGGAGTTTTCACCCATCTGTTTGCTTTTAGTTTGTTATCGATTTCGGTTCGGATGCCTTTCCCATACCCCCATTTTTCAGGGTCTTCGGGGATAGTTTCTTCCACATCCCAGAAGGTTCCGCTATATTCTGCCACCCAAAATGGTTGTCCCTCATAGTCAACGGCAAGGCCAGCACCTGCTGTATAATCCTGGTTCCAATTGCTATCAGGTGTAAGTTTGGCGTAGTTTTTTTTCAGTAATTCAGCGTCCTGATGATAGTTGTGATCAGAATAAATATCAGTGCATACCTGGACAAAACCACTCACGCTGTGAACTGGCCTTGTTTGATCAAGTGCGTGCGTTAAATCCACAATGTTAACGATAGCACGTCGATGAATTTCCATATCTTTTTTGGCTCCTGCAATAGTTTCATTAAAAGGTGTCCAGGCAATAATGGAAGGATGGTTATAATCCCGTAATACTATTTCACGCCATTCCCGTTCGTGATTGAAAATACATTGGGCATTTTCCCACTGCATTCCAAAATCGTAGAACTCTCCCATTGTAAGGTATCCTAATTTGTCAGCCCAGTAATGGAATCTTTCTTCAAATATTTTTTGGTGTAACCTTGCTCCATTGAATCCCACTGCCATGGAGCGTTCTATGTCGGCTTTTAATTCTTTATCATCAGGTGCAGTCCAAAGACCATCCGGATAAAATCCCTGATCCAATACAAACCGCAAATATAGAGGCTTATTATTCAGAAATAATCTGTTTCCTTCTATATGTATTTTTCGAAGACCGGCGTAACTTTTTACCTGATCAATTACCTCATTATTTTCTATTAATTCAAATTTAAAATTGTATAAGTATGGATTGTCAGGAGACCATAATTTTGCATTCTGGACATCTACAATAACAGGGATACCATGTATCAATTCTGAAGATACAGCGCTAATCACAACGTTGTCCTCATTTAAAAGTGTTGTTTGAAAGATTACTCCTTTTTCGGTTTTATCAAAAACAGGTTCAAGTATAAATCGACTGTTGTCTACATCTGGTTTTATTTTTACAGATTGAATATAGTTGTTTGATCTGGCTTCCAACCATACAGTTTGCCAAATCCCCGTAGTTCTCATATAATGGGTACTCCATACATTTGGGTCATACAGGTAGGGAGTTTGTTTTCCCAAAGGTTGCATACCGGATTTTACATCATCAAATGCACAAACAATAATACTATTTGCACCTTTTTTTAGATATGGTGTTATCTCAAATTCAAATGAAACTCCTCCGCCGTAATGTCTTCCAGCCAATTCTCCGTTGATCCAGGCCCTGCAATCATAATCCACTGCACCGAAATGCAGAAAGATTCTTTTATTTGTCCAATCATCAGGGATAGTAACTTCCCGGTGATACCAGATGCCCGGGATTAATTTATCGGTTAATTCCACTCCCGATAATTTACTTTCAGGACAAAAGGGTACTATAATCGTTTGATTAAAATCAACAGGATTCTTATGCCATCCTTTCTCCAGTCCTGATTGATCAAAGTCAAAAGTAAAATTCCACGGTCCATTCAAATTTATCCAATTATCACGCATAAACTGCGGCCTTGGGTGTTCAGGTCTCGGAATTGCTGTGAGATTTTTCGCACTGAAAGCGAAACCAAAAAAAATCATTAAAAAAACTATATTCTTCATAAAAAGGTCTAATTAAATTTTGAACTTATTCCTCTATTGCAGCGGGAGCAGCAAAAATTTCTTTTATCTGCTCAATATTAAACTTTGGTTCCCTTTGGTAGGAATAAATACCATTAACTTCTGCTTCCACATCATAAAGTTGAGTGAAGCAGTATCCTGCAATATTTGGATTATTCAATAGTACAGAAGTAAGTGCTTTAATAAGATCTTTTACCTGCTTCTCTGTTTTTCCATATCCCCATTGAGTACGACTGTCTCCCTGTTGCTCTTTATTCGCATAATCTCTGGTCCAGAAAGTTCCTCCATACTCATCAACCACATAAGGTTCCCCATTATAGGGGATAGAAATCTCAGGATACCTTATAAAAGCTTTTTCTTGATTATTTGGATTAATTGATTGATATTTATCCTTCCAACTTTCAACATTTTGATCGTAGTCGTGAATACTAAAAATATCAGTTTTAACATGGACATAACCGCTAGCATCATTAATTGGTCTTGTAGGATCCAAATTTCGAGTTAAGTCATAGGTTTCAATAATAGCACGTCGATGTGTTTCGAGATTATATCTTGCTCCCCTTATTGTTTCATTAAAAGGAGTCCAGGCGACAATGGAGGGATGATTTCTGTCTCTCATAATAGACTCTCTCCATTCTCTCTGTTGATTAAGAAATACCTGGGTTTTACTCCAGTCAAAACTTTCTCCATAATCTATATATTCACCCCATGTAAGATATCCAAGCTTATCAGCCCAATAATGAAAGCGTTCTTCAAATATTTTATCATGAAGTCTTGCTCCGTTAAACCCTGCCTCTAATGCCAGCACAATATCTTTTTTTAATGCCTGGTCGGTTGGGGCAGTCAGAATTCCGTCAGGGTAATATCCCTGATCAAGCACAAATCTTAAGAAAATGGGCTCATTATTTAAGAAAAATTTATTCCCTTCAATATGAAACTTCCTTAATCCAGCGTAACTCTTCACTACGTCCACTTCTTTATTGCCATCGAGCAATTCAAACTGAAGTCCATATAAATAAGGATTATCAGGACACCATACTTCCGGATTAGCCAGTTCTAGAATAACAGGGCTGTTCTGGGTCGCATATTGTTTTTTTGAGACTATTTCCTCTCCTTCATCAGAAAGCAAGACCACATTAAAGTCCATCCCATTCCTGTAGTTTTCAATAACCGGAGTTATGGTGAAACAAGAATTGTCTAAATCAGGAACTATATTAACCGACTCAATATAACTCTCAGGCCTTGCTTCGAGCCATACAGTCTGCCAGATACCTGTGGTTCGAGTATACCTTGTTAACATTCCAGCTTTTGCCGGATCATAAGCGATACTTTGTTTCCCGCCGGGCTGTATTCCCGAACGTATATCATCCAATGCACAAACTACAAGATCGTTAACTCCCTCCTGCAATGCTTCGGTAATGTCAAAACTGAAAGAAACGCTGCCCCCGTAGTGTCGTCCTACAGGGGTTCCGTTTATCCATGCTCTGCAATCATAATCAACCGCACCGAAGTGAAGTATCACCCTCTTGTCTCTCCAGGATTCCGGTATATCTATTTGCCGATGGTACCAGACAGCCGGAACGAAATCCGTATGTCCAATTCCTGAAAGCGAGCTTTCAGGACAAAAAGGAACACTTATTTTCATATCAAATTCTGATGGGTCTGAAAACCACCCTTTTTCAATACCCGATTGTCCAAAATCAAAAGCAAAATTCCATTGTCCGTTGAGGTTAATCCAACTATCACGCATAAATTGTGGCTTTGGATGTTCTGGACGTGGAATATTATTCTGAGACTTGGCTGTTAATCCTATCATAAAAATTATCAGCCATAAAAAACTGACAAATAATGCTCTAACCAGTTTGTACATACGTTTGGTTTATTAATCTAAAATGGAATGAACTAAATAATCGAATCCTTGGAATTTCTCATTACAATCTTTCTCGGATCTTTTACCGGTTGTATAATAGGAATAATAAGCAGGGCAAAAAGAACTTTTTCTTATGCTGTCACTAGAATTCTTGAGTTGAAAACTTTCAACATCAAGCCTTGATTCTTCAGAATTACCTGGTTGGGATTAATCCCAACCAGGTAAAAACGTCTGATTTAGGTTATTATTTAAATATCAAGCCTTATAACTTCTGAAAAAATCATATCCTCAACTCCCGATATCTTGATTCCCACACGTGCGAAAATATAGTCCTGATCCGGAACCAATGTTGGATAATCGACATTGAGCGATATAGAGTTCTCATTAGTAATGTTTCCTCCAGATAACGTTGCAGTGGCTATAGCTGTATTTTTGTCCACAAACGATGTTTTACTTACATACAGATAAACAGTTTGGATAGTATTTGAAGCATCTGTTATTATTTTTGCAGCTTCAAATGTTGCAGCTACATTTTGACCACTTGTGGAAAAATTGGCACTACGAACCAGATAATAAGGCGTTACTTCGTAGTTTACAACCTTATCACCATCAAGTTCAACAGAAATGCTTTCCTGATTTGGCTTAAATGGGCCTTGGCCTGAAGCAAACTGTAAAGTATAAGAACCTTTAAACGTCAAGAATGAGTATTCACCTGTTTGATTTACATAAGCATAATTAGGTGTTTCAAGCTCCCATCCTTCTTCTAAGATCTGTAAAGTTACCTCATTATTACTCAGATTAAGAGGTTCACCATTATATACAATGCTTCCTGTAAGGAATACATTTGGTTCATTGTAATTATCAATCTCACAACCGGTAAATATTAATGAAATTGCAATGATTACTAATAAATATATTTTTATCTTTTTCATAATAATCTATTGTTGGTTAGGATTTTGAATAATTTTTGGATTGTTACTAAGAACATCATCCGAAATTTTAGAATAGTAGTTTCCCATTCTAAAATTGTCCCCATTCGTAACATTATCAAGAAGAACTTCCCTGAAAATATATTTTCCATCCATTTCTCCATTCGGATCATGTACTTTGTATGGCCATAACGAAAAAGGACGGGTCCATGTTTCTTCAGTAATAACACCTGGTGATGCCAATTCGCTTTTTACTCCATCATACAAGATATGAGCAATTCTCCAACGTTTAAGGTCAAATACCCAATGGCCTTCGAATGCTAATTCAACTTTTCTTTCATTCACAATTCGGTCGAAGGTCATGTCATTTGCAGTAAGCGGAATAGTAAATCCAGCTCGGCTGCGAACCATGTTTAAATAAGTAGCTGCAACATCCTTTTGATTCAATTCAAAAGCAGCTTCTGCAGCATTCAGAATAACTTCAGCATATCTAATCAAAATCTGGTCACTGCCTCCCCTAGTTCCACGTTGGCCTGATCCCACTGTTACATCCATAAATTTTCTCATATAGAATCCTGTTTGTGCCGTAAATTCCAAGCCATCAATTGGTCCGTCAAAGCCAACAATTTGCGTTTCAACAGTCTCTCCGGGGAGCAATTTATACTGACCATATGTATCTCCCGACAAAAAAGAGTTGGTTGCTTTAATGTACCAGCCGGCAAAGATATCCACTTCTGCTCCCTTGAATTTTGAGCCTGGCACAATTACAGTTCCTTGAAGACGGGCATCCCTATTCGCAAAAATATCGGTTATATTGTCGTAATAAATATAATTCCCGTCTGCATCAGTCGTTTGAAATTTCTCAAACGTGTTGTCCAATTTCTCAAACGATTGCACCAAATTTAACGATGGGTTTAAATCTCCTCCTTCCACTTCCTCTGATAGGGACCATGGTTGATTTCGAACCACCCAACCATTGTCTTTCCCAGCTGCAGCCTTGTATTCTTCGGCAAAGATTATTTCAGGATTATTACTTTCATCCAAAAATACTTTGGCAAAGTTATCAGATGGATCTGTTCCTAATAATTTAGTATACAATGCATAATCACCAGCTGTAATGAGTTCCTTCGATGCTGCCAAGGCCTTTTCGTAATAACCTTCTGCCATTGAAGCCGGTATTCCTACCTCATTTCCTGAGAGAGAGACGCTAGGAGTATTGGCACCATAACGTGCAATTGAACCCGCATATAAGGCTGCACGGCTTTTTAGAGCAATTGCAGCACCATTTGTAGCTCTCCCCCTTCTTGTGATATCTACAGGCAAATCACCTTTAATCGCGTCCATTTCAGAAATAATAAAATCATAAACTTCATATTCCTTGGCGCGTGCATATTGCAAATAGGTGGGATCACCACTAAAATCGTAAGTAAGAGGTTCAGTAATTAAAGGAACACCTCCCATACGTTTAACCATATCAAAATAAATCCATCCCCTGATAAATCTTGCTTCTGCCAGATACTCTTTTCTACTAGATTCTTCCAAAGCATCAGCTTCAGTAGCTTTCTGAATAAACAGGTTTACTTCTCTCAAAAGACTATAATTCCATGTATTCCATCGATCGTAAGCATATGTTGTATTTTGAAACTGACTGTAAAAGTCAGGTTGTGAACAAAATGCATTGTTCATCTCTACGAAGTCAGTATAGTCTCCATCAATACTTTGAAAAACAGGGATTCTACCATAAAGATCAACTAGCACTGAATAAACTAAACTCTTGTCTTGCCATACAACGTCTTCGGTAAGTATGGTTGTTGGCTCCCTGTCCAGAAAATCTTCATTACATCCATACAGAACAAGAAACACAATTATAATAGTTAATATTCTTTTCATTTTCTACCTTTTTATGAATTAAAATGTTAAGTCTACACCAATTTTAATAGTACGATGTTGCGGATAACTTTGGTTATCTATGCTGGAAACTTCAGGATCGAGATCGTATTTACTCATATTGTCAATCGAGAAAAGGTTATATGCATTTACGAACACCCTTAGTTTGTCAAACCTTATTTTTTCTAAAATAGATTCGGGTAAACTATATCCCAATTCGATAGTACGAGCCCGTAAGTACCATACATTAACCAACCAAAATGTTGAAGTCTTGTTATAATTGCTGTGACTTGTGGCATTATAACGCAGCGCAGGGTAAGTTCCGGAATGCCATTCGCTGTTTACATCGTACGGATCTTCCCGATACCAGCTATCATTGTAAAATCTTTCCAATAATGTTCCGGTGGAATAATACGGTACCCTGTTCCAATTGGAAATAACAAAAGAATAGCCTGAACCTGTTGCAAGGTTAAGCTGAAGGTCGAAATTTTTATATTTAAAATTATTAATAAACCCTAAACTAAGGATTGGCTGAGCACCACCCTGATATCCAATTGGTCTAACGTCGTATGAATTTATAACACCATCATTGTTTACATCCTTATAAATTAAATCACCTGGAAGAAGCGTAGTATTTCCTACTCCATCAATATCAACATCGTAATTTCTGATTTCGTCCATCGACTGGAATTGACCTTCTACTTCATAGCCCCAGGTAATGCCGTCCCAACGATTTTCTGTTGAATTTCGGTAATAATCCCACGAACTTCCAAAACGGGGTTTATAGGTTTCAAGGTTTCTAGAGCGAGCTAAAGTCGCATTCAGCCCCAGTGAAAATGATAAATCACCAGCTTTCCCGTTGTAAACAACAGAACCATCCATACCCAAAACAGCATCGCTGTTAACGTTCTCATCAGGAAGCGAGTATCCAAGTTCACTCGGAACCAATATATCATATTTCTCTCCTAGCAAGCCTGTTCTTTTTCTATTAAAATAATCAATTGCTCCACTCACTTTATTATTGAAAAGTGAATAATCGATTCCGATATCAAATATTCTGTTTTCAAACCAGGATATATTTGTTACGGGGACACCTTTATCGCGGGAGCCCGAAACTGCTACATCATCAATAATTACAGTCGATTGAGCATAATTGTATCCTGTCAAATAATCGTATGCACCTATACCAACTGCATCATCTCCAACAACACCATAAGATCCACGAATTTTTAAATCCAATCCAATGCCATCGGCTATATCTTCCATGAAATTTTCTTCAGTAATACGCCAGCCGGCTGAAACCGATGGAAAAAATCCCCAACGTTTGTCTGGAGCAAATTTCCATGACCCATCATAACGACCGACGGCTTCGAAATAAAATCTTCTTCCGAAGCTATAATTAAACCGTCCTACATAACCGATACGAGCTTCTTCGTAATCCTCATCATAAAACCACTTCAAATCCTCATCATACATTAACAATAAAGCATTGGTTCCGGGAGTGGAATTATATCTTGTATATACAATATGTCTGGCAGTATACTCATTTACAAAAGTGGCTTGAATATTATGATCTCCAAATTGTTTATTATAATTAAGATTGAATTGAGCTACGTTTTCCAATACTTTCTGGTGTTCTCTTCTTCTCCATGGATTTGTCATCGAAAAAGTCATGTTATATTCTTCTGATTGAGGATCGTAAGTAAAGGTTTCATAGGTGTATTCATGCTCGTTAAACAACTCATCAGCCATATAATACGAATAGGTTGCTTTAAGCTTAAGTCCATCAATGGGCAAGTCGTATTTTAAATCAAAATTCGATTGAAATACTCTCCATTTATCAGTACTATAACCAGATATATCCTTGGTAAATAAAGCCCAGTTATTTTCGTTATGTCCAATATTATTGATATAATCGGGATTATCATTAGCATATGGGCGTTCTGTCGGACGTGAGCGGTATAAAGCTCTTTGCGGCATAATATAGTCGTCTCCCCACGGTACCCCTACATGATCGGTAACTTCAATTCGTCCATTAATGGTTGTTCCCAAAGATAATCTATCGGTAATCTGAACATCAATGTTCTGCTGGATGTTTGTCCGATAAAACTTATTCTCTCTCCCAAAAACAGAAGTTTCTCTAAAATGAGATATAGAGGTATAGTAATTAATTTTATCTGACCCTCCCGACATGTTTATATTCGCAGAAGTTTGCGGAGCCCATGGTTCTATAATAAAATCAACCCAATCAAAACTTTGATATCCGTATTCCGTTCCTTGTTCCCACTTGCTTAATTCTTCCTGAGTAATCGATGTACTTGGATTAACAGCATTCATCTCAGCTCTAACTTTACCTCTCATCCACTCATAAGCATTTACACTTTGGGGTTTTCGCATCCAATCCTGAAATCCCTGGAAAAGAGTTACATTAATTTTGTTAGCCGTATTTTTTGCTCCCCTTTTGGTTGTAACAATAATAACGCCGCCGGCGGCACGCAACCCATAAATAGCTGCTGAGGCATCTTTTAGCACAGACATGCTTTCGATATCATTGGGTGAAATATTATTAAAAGTTCCCAGGTCTTTTTCAACACCATCAATTATCACAAGAGGGTCTCCAAAATTACGGATTTGGACACTGGCAGTCGACCCAGGCCTACCATCAGATTGGCGAAATGAAACTCCAGGTATCTGGCCTGAGAGTGTAGCACTGACCGTTGAGGCTTTTACTGCCTCAATTTCATCAGCTTGAATACCTGAAATTGCTCCGGTGAGTGATTCCTTTTTTTGAATACCATAACCAATTGCAACAACTTCCTCTAATCCAATGGTTTCTTCATTCATCGATACATTAATAACAGGTTGGCCGCCAACTTCCACTTCCAGTGCCTGCATGCCAACAAATGAAAAAACAAGGGTTGAGTTATCAGGGATTCCGTTGAGGGTATATTTACCGGTTGCGTTTGTAACTGTACCTTGTGTCGTACCTTTAACAACAACAGTTACTCCAGGCAAAGGTTGCCCATCTTTATCGTTAACAATTCCGGAAACCGATTTTTGTTGCTGGCCAAATAATTCATTTCCATCAAATTCAGTCGTTGTAAGTAAAACGAAACGATCCTTTACCTTATAAATCACATTTGTGCCTTCAAACAACACATTAAGAACCTGACCGATTTTTTTGTTTCTGATTTCAATTGATACTTCACGGTTAACGTCAATAAGTATTTCGCTGTACATAAAAACAAATTCGCTTTGATTCTCAATGTTTTTAAGCACTTCTTTCACCGTGCTACTATTCATTTTAATATTCAAACTTTTGGTTTGCGAATAGGATTTTCCAGCAAACGCAGTGATTACAGAAAGCAAAATAAAAAAGGTAGTTAGTTTCATAATTCTCAATACTTTTTGCAATCCGGGAATTTTCCATTCCCGCAAAAAAAATACATTTTTTTTCATACTTTTGTACTGTTAAGATTAGAAATTGCCCGGCACAATACTGCCGGGATTTTTTTTAATTGACAGGGAAGTGTTGGTCCATTTCCCTGTACTTTTTAGTTTAGATTAAGTAAGTTTTCGTCATAAATTATTCATTTTAGTTATGTTATACTCTCATTCTTGCTTTTCAATTCTTATTTTTTGTTTTGAATATGTGCCATCTTTCTGTTTGTTTCTTGGGAAAATGGTATACTTTATTGGCGTAATTTGCGTCATTAAATCAAGAATCAGGTACAGGGGATCATTCTCGAATGTTACTGTATAAGTATATTTCTTGACATCGTCAGCTAATTCAATATCAACGTTAAACTTCCGGCTAAGCTTTTTTACCACACCGGTTATAGGCTCGTTATCAAATACCAGTTTATCATCTTTCCATGCCAAGTATTTGTCGATATTACCTTTGCTTGATTTAATCTTACCCGTTTTTAAATTACAGGTTAGATGCTGTCCCGGAACCATAACACCAATCGTTTCGATTTTGCCACATTGAATCATTTTTTCAATCATCACTTTCCCTTCAACAAGGGTTGAACTAACTAAATCTTCGTCTGGATAGGCCATTACATTAAATTCTGTCCCCAAGGCAATTACATTCATTTTTTTAGTCTTTACAATAAATGGTTTATCCGAATCATGGGCCACATTAAAATATCCTTCCCCTGACAATGTAATTTCCCGCGTATCACCTATAAAGTTTCTGGGATATCTGATTTTACTTCCGTAATTCAAGTTAACTTCCGTTCCATCAGACAATTGCAAGACCGCTCTTGACCCAATAGGAGCGATAATTTCTACCGTATCAATCTTTACTTCACTGAATTCGTGCTTTTCAAATTTATAATCTGAGTGGAAATAAAAAAATACAATAAGCAAAGGAATAAAGAGAATGGCAGCGGCATTTCTTAGCCATTCATAAACAGACAGTTGAAAAAATCTTTCTCTTTTCCCTTTATTGTTTCTGAGGTTTATTTCATGGTGAATTTTATCAAGTAAAGTATTGTACTTTTTCTTCTCAGTCTCTTTTAATTCGGGTACAAATTTCTTCCATTGCTCGAAACTCCAACTTCTTCCCTCTTTACTTCGAGATTGTAACTTAATCCATCTGACAATTTCTTCGAATTCTTCATCCGAACATATGTTATTTAAATATTTATTAAGGATTTCTTTATTCATATTTATTGTTAAGTAATGCACCTCCCTATAACGGGAGGTACTCTATCTAACTAAACAAACCCTATGAAATCAATGCTATATTTTCAATCAGGTTTAATACTATTACGCATGAAAAAAGGACAATAACTATTCAAAAGTGCATTATTTTTTACGAAAGAAATAAACAGACGAATAAGAGGTTGATTGTCAGACTACTTCCGATATGATTTTGCAAGAATTTTAAACTTTTTACAAGGTGATTATTTACAGTACTTTCAGAAATATGTAATTTTTGAGCAATTTCTATATGTGTGAGTCCATCCTTCCGGCTCAATAAATAAATCTCTTTCTGGCGCGGTGTTAATTGGTTTAATAAATTCTCTATCCTTTTGTTTAATTCGTTAAACTGTATTTCATCAATTATCTGATCAGCGTTATCGATTTGCTGTAGAGATTTCAAATATTCCTTTGACTTTCTATCACTTACTCTTTTTCGCAATAAACTCATTGTTTCGTTGTAAGCTATTGTAAAGAGAAATGATTCAAATGAAGAGAAAACATCAATTTTGGCTCTTGAGGCCCAAATTTTTAAAAATACTTCTTGAACAATCTCCTCTGCATCTTCATCCTGTTTTAAGTACATAAATACAAATTGATGCAATTTCGGGCAATATTTATTATAAATTGTATCAAAGGCTGTTATATCTCCCTTTTTAAGCAATTTAATAAGTTTCTTATTTAGTTCAGTAGCCATAGATTACGAATTTAAACTTTTTGTACGATCTGATTTGTTAAAAAATCCATTAATATATAATATTCAATTATTTACATACATAACCCCTTGCCAAAATACTTCCGTTATGCATATCTTAAAATCACATTTCGATAAATTCTTTTTTATAACCGAATCGGTTTTCAAAAATGACATTGATATCTTACGATAATTCCATTGCTTATCAAAGAAAACCGAAATTATCTTATTTTCAAACTATTGCATTCGCAATTACCAGCGAATCACTCGGAATTGGTTGTAAAGGTTTCTTCAGGGCAAAAATCAAAAACGAACATGTAGATGATTTTCCCAAACAAAATGACCGAAGTAATTTTAACCAAAGAAGAAGACGTTTATATTGCTATATCGAAACTAATTAAGGATGTTGCTGGGTTTCTTAATAAAGGAGAAAATGCTACCTGGTTAATTCAATCCCCATCCCGGTTCGTAAAAATACCCGCGAACAAAGAAGCAAAATTTGTAAAGAAAACTTTGAAACGGCACCCAGTAAAGGATACTCTGCAGTAAACAAATCCTATCATTATGGATACAAACTTCATTTATGCACCTCTGCAAGTGGTGTTTTCACAGTATGGTTCTATCAAAAGCAAGCGTTCATGATGTTCATTACTCATCTCAGGTAAAACATTCTGGGTTAAACAATTGCATTCTTATAGACAAGAAAGGCTCCTTGTCCAGATCGCAGCAATTAAATTTATCTTTTTTCTTTTAATGTGAGGCTGGAAACACCAATGAGAGCATATTAAAAAAAGCTTTTTCTTTGTATCCTCATGTATCCAAAAAGGTAAAAATAAGAATCGAAACATAATTTTCTCAACTCCGCGACCAATTTATACTTAAACACAATTATGCAAAGACTCTTATTGAGCTTTCTGTAAGAATACTTACAAAAGTAGCTTCAGTAGCTTTATTTTACAATAATCTAAAGAACGAATAACCAATTAACAACTTATGATACGAACTAGATGATTTAAATCTTATAATCGCTTAAATTTAATAATTAAAATATTAAACCTCAAAATTGCATAAACATTCTTTTTTTAATATTGCTTATCCGTTATAATACCAGTAATTCGAAGCCACAGCAATGGTTTAACCTGTCGAAAAGCCTATCACCAAAATATCTTCGGTTCAGCTTAATAACAAAATTCGTCAAGATAAGGCTGTAAATATTTACCCTTTATTTTATGGTAAATACCTAAAAGAGTACGTTTTGCATTGCTTATTGCAATATGTGCCCAGCGCAATGTATTTGCAGTTGTTTCTTTGGTTGATTTTTCTGTTATATGGATTTCAACAAAATCTGCAATGTCAAAGTAACTTGTACTCTTGTCACTGAATACGATACCTTTATCGTTGATATTTTCTTTTATTATATGGTTAATTTCTTCTGAATTATGGCTTTCTAAGACTTTCATTTTAAAGTACCTGCATTGTTTTCCTTGTTGACCAGTCTCAATATCTTCCAGTGGAATTGATTCAGCCATTACTGCAACATTTACCTGTCTTTGACTCCCTCGGCCACGTTTTAGATTTTTCCGGTCCTTTTCGCAGGTCTCTGTTTCAAAATAACCTTCATCAAACTCAAGCATGCCTGCCAGCTCATAAAGGCCATCCCTTTTGCCCATTGCCTGACGAATCTTATGCATCATTGACCAAACCGATTCGTATCGGCTGTGCCCAAGTTGTCTCTGCATCTCTGTGGCAGATATGCCTTTCTTTGTAAAACTCATAAAAGCCATAGCTAAATACCATTTCCGAAGGGGCAGATTCGCATTTTCCATCATTGTCCCGCTTCGCAAGGTTGTCCGGAACCGGCATTCAGAACATTGCCACTGCCATTTAGCTTTTAACCAATAATGTTTGGTGCAACCACATTTCTTGCATAGGATGCCCTGTGACTCCCGAACGCCTTTAAAATGCTCCTTACAGCTATTTTCATCTGGAAAATCTTCTACAAATTTGATAATATTCATATCATTTCGTTTTTTCCAATTTAGCATTTTTTTATATTGTGGCATTATTGCGGAGTATCAAATTCAATTATGATTATTTATCTTCACTTCTGCTTTTTTACAACACAAAATGGTAAGACTTTCTTTATTTCATTTTAATTCAATAGTATTCTTTTCAATTTTCTCAGCTTGCTCCTTAACTAACCGTTCATAATTTTCAACCTGCTCCGGATAACAGAAACACTATCTTTGTTTCTGTTATAATTAAAAATCGTCTCCAATCGGAGTAAATCCTGTGAGCTCGCTTTTCCTTTCATTTTTATATAGCGGCATTTTAAGTCGTTATCCTTTAGTTGATTATTATTTTCAATTGCCAAATATTGCCACCCCATGAAAGTAAGATAACCAATACCATTGTAATGGTGGTAAAGGCCGTTTTGTTTCTTCTAAAAACTACAATAAGAAAATGCTTTTTACAATTAACGTTTTGTATTTTTGCTTTTTTAAAAAAGCAAAATGGAACGATTAATAAAATTATCGAAAGGAAAGGCCAACATTAAACACCAAAATCTAATTTAAAGATGGCATTTACCAACACAATCTTGACATTATACCATTATTCTGCTCATAAAGAAAAAAAATGAATGATTCGATTGTAGATTGAACATGGGAATAAAACATTAGTCAAATTCGTCAAATAAAATATTATCTTTATACAAACTAATTTTTAAATCTTTATGTAATGTTCTCACAACATTCATAAATATATTTACTTCCTGGCTTGGCGCTAGTGGTAATGATGTTCAAATACGGTAAAGGATTCTTATCAAAGATTTCAAAACAACTTAAACCTGTAAGCTATGCCATTCAACTTTCAACTATTAGTAGAATTTTTCTTTTCAGGATTAATTACACTTGTTTCTATATTGTTACCTTTTGGTGTAATCGATCCATCAAAAGCAAATGAGCTATTAGATTTATTCAACTCTGATTCTTCTAGTAAACTGATTTTTTTTGTATTCATTGGTGGTCTGATTTCATATTATTTGGGAACTGTTGTTAATGCTTTAAGTAATAAGATCATTCGAGAATTTCTTTCAGGATATAGAATCAGAATGATTAGCAGAAAACTTGGATTACTGGTTAGCGAAGAAACAACTGAGAATGACAAGGAGTCAACTGACGAAACTAATAATGAAGTTACGAAGGAAGCCAATTTTGTAAAGAAGTTTATTCTAATTTTAAAAAAAAGTAAATCAAGAAAACAAACTAGAATTAAAGAATTAACAGAACTTGAAAAAAATCGTAAAGAGTTGTTAGAAAAACTAGTACCTACACAAGTTACAGAACTAAAAAAAGATCAACTAAAAGAAATTTATACAGCAGCTAGGAATTATTGTGGTATTTATTCCGAACAAACATCAAAAATGGTAAGTTATCACTGGGGGTTATTGAGATTGTCACGAGCTACAATATTCCCTTTAATATTATTTTGTGCTGTTATTATAATTCGGCTGTTTATTTTTGGAAATCTTCAGGGAGAATTGTTTTTATTATCGATAGGATCTGCAGCACTTATTTTAACAATTATCTCTTATCGGTACAGGGAAAAGTTTCTGATTTACACTGTGTTCGACATTTTTTTTATTTCACAAAAAATAAACTGAGTTCTAGAATGACTTTAAAACAATCTAAATATCCTAAATTGATTTTTATTTTTACTGAATGATTGAGCAGATACGTCAAATATTAAAGAAAGGTGAAGGTATTACAGTCGAATTTAAAGCTTCGAGAACTAAACTTAATAAAAATACTTTTGAGAGTATTTGTGCTTTTCTGAATTGCAAAGGAGGTCATTTATTTTTGGGTGTGAATGATAATGGTGTTATTGAAGGTATTGAAGAGGACAAGGTTGCTGTAATTCTAGATAATCTTGTTACTAATCTGAATAACTCGCAAAAGTTGTCGCCCACATTCTATCTCACTCCAAAAGTCATCGATATTGACAAGAAGAAAATAATTTATCTGCAAATTCCTGAAAGCTCACAAGTACATTCCACTGCAGGAAAAATTTTTGACCGGAATGGTGATGGTGATTTTAACATTTCGGGCAACCACAATTTAATAGAACACCTGTATCTGAAAAAAAGTAATACTTTCTCCGAAACAACTATATACAAATATCTGGCTTTTTCAGATTTTCGCCCTGATCTGATTACAAGGGTAAGAAAGTTGGCACTTGTTCAACGTCCTGACCATCCTTGGGGAAGCATGAGTGATGAAGAGTTACTAAGAAGCGCAAAGCTTTATAGAAAAGATTTTAAAACTGGGGAAGAAGGTTATACACTTGCTGCAGCATTGCTTTTTGGAGAAGATAGTGTAATTCAGAGTATAGTGCCTGCATATAAAACTGACGCCTTGTTGCGTGTTTCTAGTACTGATCGTTATGATGACAGAGTGGAAGTCAGAACAAACCTCATAGAAAGTTATGATTTACTGATGGATTTTGTCCGGAAACATCTTCCTGATCCTTTTTATCTGGAAAAGGACCAGCGAATCAGTTTACGGGATACTATTTTTAGGGAAGTTGTTGCCAATACATTAATTCACAGGGAATATTTGAATTCATTCCCGGCAAAATTTATTATAGAAGGAGAAAAAGTGACCATTGAAAACTGGAATAAACCATATGGTTTTGGATTAATTGATCCTGTAAATTTCTATACTCATCCCAAAAATCCTAACATATTGGAAGTTTTCAAACAAATAGGAAGAGCTGAAGAGTTAGGATCAGGTGTAAGAAATGTTTTTAAATACGGGAAAATGTTCGGGAAAACCGCTCCTGTTTTTGATGAAGGCGATATTTTCAAAACAATTATTTCTATTCCTAAAATATACATTTTAAAAGCAGAGGCCGGAAGTTATAAAGTTACAGGTAGTAATACTTTGATTAAAAAGAAGGATAAAGCTGAAAATGATGGAATAAATGATGGAATAAATGATGGAATAAATGATGGAATAAATGATGGAATAATAAAACCCGTAACTGATATCACAAGACAGTTATTAATTAAGATTGTTTTGTTCGTTTTCAATCAGCAGGGATGTAATGCTGATGATATCGCAGCCCATATAAATCGTTCCATTCCATCCACAGAACGACATATAACTACATTGCGAAAATTAAATATGGTAGAACATACCGGGGCGAAAAAAACAGGTGGATATTATTTAACATCTCAGGCAAGAGAGAAAATCAAATTATGAGCCCCACTTAAATTAAATTGAAATCAAATCCATTTCTTCTAAATAAGGACAAGGATCTAATTTTTTATGTAAAAGTTACTCCAACTCATGGTTTTCTCGATATTCCGATGATACCCTGCCAATGATTCCGGCGATACCCTGCCAGTCAATTTTCGGTTTCAACGGCTAAGATATTTATTTTTTTAGTTTCATTTTTCTCATTGATTGTCCGTTTAATTCTATGCGGTGGGAGGAGTAAACAATCCTGTCCAGTATTGCATCAGCAATGGTGTGTTCAGCAATTAATCCATGCCACTCTTTTACCGGTATTTGTGATGTAAAAATAATTGAAGCATTATCGTATTTGTGTTCCACAATGTCGAGTAAGGCCTGCCGCTGCATTTGGTCGATTGCAGTTAGGCCAAAGTCATCGAGTATCAGCAGTTGGGTGTTTTGTATCTTTTTAAGCAAAACAAGGTAATCCCCCTGAAGCTTGGAAAGTTTTACCTGCTCCATTAGTCTGGCTGTATTAAAATACGATGTTTTATATGTCATTTGGCAGGCGTGCATACCAAGTGCCTGTGCCAGATAACTTTTGCCACAACCGGTTGGCCCGGTAATAATAATGTTTTCGTTACGGCGGATAAAATCGAGGGAAACCAGGCGTTCAAACAAGTTACGGTCCAGGTTGCGCGGGTGGTTGTAATCAATATCGAGGATTGATACCTGTTGTTTAAATTTAGCTTTGGCCACAAGCCCTGTTATTTTTCTCTCCTGCCGATATTCCCATTCCTGGTCTACCAGCATGGCAATGTACTGGTCGGTGGTATAATCGTGATAATTTGCGCTTTGTATGCTATTGTAATAAGTTTCGGCCATCCCCGAAAGGCGCATTTGTCTCATTTTTTCGATGGTTGCATTGTTGTTCATAATCGTTGTTTTTATTTATAATTTGCAGCACTACGAAGGTTTTCGTGTGGTTTTATTTCGTGTTTTATTTGTTCCTGCCCGGGATCTGTGTCGGTGTGGTTTTTTAATATGTTTTCAATAATACGGTACGAACAAATGTCGTAGTCAAGGGCTTTTTTACATGCAGCTTCGATACGTTGGCGTGGGTATTTATTTTTTAATGCAATTATGCCCTGGGAGCGTTTAAAGGCAACTTCAGGATAAGTTTGCTGGTCGATTAGTTTGGCTACATAAGTTGTTGTTTCCATCCCAATTTCAGCAGCCTTTTTTACAAAAAAGTCCCTGTTCCACGACTGGTAATACCGGTGAGTGCTTGAGAGGTGGTCTTTAACTGTGGCGTAGTTTCCCCTGCGGTGGCTTTTGGCATGTGTGGCAATGCGCTTTTTATTGTAATAAATCTCTACTGTATCGATATTGTGCTGCACCTCGACATGCCTGCCAATGTAACGGTACGGGACACTGTAATAGTTCTTTTCACTGCTCAGGTAAACATAGCCCATCTTTTGCACCTTTGCCCGGTTGTAATGTTTTATTTTATAAGGCTCGGCAGGTAAGGGGGACAGTTGCCCTTTTTCAATTTCCACAAACTGTTTAAAACGGCTTATGCCTGTTGTTTGCAGTTTGTAACTGTTGTAGCCTTCAAGTAAAAAGCGGATTTGTTTGTTCAGTTCTTCCAGGCTGAAAAAGGTCATGTTCGATATCTCGTAATAAATACGTTGGTAGACCAGTTTTACAGCCCCTTCTACAAGGGCTTTGTCCTGTGGGGAATACGAACGGGTGGGGTTGATTACGCATCCGTAATAATGTCCCATATCGCGGAATGTTTTATTGATTACCGGTTCGTATTTTGAGGATTTGGTAACTGCTGATTTTAAATTGTCGGGGACGATGGCCTGGGGCACACCGCCAAAAAAGTTAAGGCAGTTGCCAACTGATCTTACAAGCGATTCGCGCGATTGATCATAACTTGCTTCTACATAAGTATACGAACTGGCCGGAAGGATGCCCACAAAAACCTCTACTTCGCGTATTTCCCCGGTAGAGCGGTCAACAATTTGAAGTTTTTTCCCGGCATAATCGATAAATAATTTTTCCCCGGCTTTATGGGTAAGTTTGCCGCTGGCCTTTTTGCTTTCAAGCCAGTCGCTGAACAACTGGCAAAACTGTGAGTAGCTGTAATGATCGATGTGCTCTTGTTTGTACCTGCGCCACAAATGCTGCCGTGTACACCCGGGCTTCTTCATCTCGTTTACAAAACCCGGAAACAAGCCGTGAAGCGTGGCATAGCGGTCCTGATCGAGGGCTTCCTTAGAGGGGAAAAGTTTTTGAAGCTCTGCCTCTTCAAAATTTAGCAAGGTGCTGAAACTGTGCCCGCTTGATTTTAACTTTTTTACGTAGTGGTTTACCGTATTGCGGTCAACCCCAATTTCCCCGGCTATCTTACGGTTCGAAACCTTCCGGGTCTTTAATAATAGTAACTGTTTTACTTTCATAATGTCAATTTGCAATGCAGCCATAGCTTCTCTGGTTTTATTTTTTACCAGCGAAGTACAAATTGAAACCGGAAAATGATTAAAATGGCAGTGTTTATTCCGGAACCAGTGCCAAATTTTGGCAGTGTTTACTTCGGAATAGTTTCGCGCCGCAGCCAGCCCAAATCCAGCAGCCTAAAAAGTGGCAGCATTTGGCCGGAATCACTGGCAGCATTTCATCGGAATCGGTGGCAGGGGGTGAACCGGATTATCTAGAACGTTTAAACGTTGTATTAACAAATAATTCCCTTTTGATTTTGTCATGCACTCGCAATCATGCTATCATAGATTCAAACCCGTAAACGCCACATTAAACATTTTTCGGAAAATTTTCAAAAAGAAAAGGAATAGACGGTTTATGACAGGAAGTTTTGGAAGTCCTTCGTGACTTCTCACTTTTGAAAAATGAAAGTATAAAAATTCAAAATCAATATTTCAAAACAGAATTGAAATTACAGTTTTGCCAGACAAAAATGATTTATAATAATATGCCCGTGATATATTAGCCATTGTTTTACGAGGAGCCTTTTTAGCTTATATTTAATAAGCTTAAAAACTAAACTTCGCCTTTACCCAATATTCTGAGTTGTCTTTGTAATACGAAAACATGCCGTTGTCACCATTAAACCAGTCATATCCGGCCATAAAATGAATTTGGTCGGTGACAGAATAATCACATGAAAAGCGTGTAAAAGAAGCCTTATTAATTAAATCGACATAGGAATACGATTCCAAGTTTAAGGTACTTCGAAATATTTTTTTGGAAATACTAAGGGTGGTATAAGCTGTATTCTTATCGTTTGTCATCGATTTTTCATAGTTGTTAATCAGTTTATGATAGTATTGTGCCATCAACGTCCAATCGTTCCCTGCGTACCAGTCAACTCCCAGTAAAATGTTGGTTGTATTCTTTTTAATGAATCGATTATTGTTGATTTCCTGGAGTTCTCTGAAATACTGAGCAACTTCTCCCCTGATTACAAATTTGCTGACAGGCAACGAAAAATCAATTCCCAACATATCCATCCGGGAGTAGTTTTCATCAAGCAAAAGTGTATCGCCGTTTTGCGAATACCCATAATTAAACACCGGCATTTTATTCCAGGTATGCAGTGCTGATACAGAGAAATCAATTCTGCTCAGATAGAACGAAAAGCGGCTACCAAATTCACTGTTTTTAAGGTTTTGAGCTGGGGTATTATCCATATCGACCTGATAAGGCGTTTCAAATGAGTGGGTGATTGACCAGGGATTTTCTTCTTTGACCGGGAGAACAAAAAACTCAGAAACAGGTACAAACACCAATTCAAAATTATAATTAGGCTTTATGTACATGAGACGAAATGCATTTACTGGGATTCGGATATCATCATAATCGCGGGCAAGGAATTCACTGTAATCCATAGGCGAAATAATATCTGTAATGCGCAAACCATCGGCAACGCCCCAGATCACGATTTGTTTGCCCACTTTAAAATCCCAATTGTTGGTAGTGTATTGAAAAAACGCTTCGCGCAGTTCAATCTTGGGTTCGCTTTCAACCAAACTATTATAAACCGAATTGAGCGATGCGAACATATACGATTTGCCTTTGGTTATATCAAGTTCAGTACGCAACCGGCTACGTGAACTCATAAAATTATAAGGCTCCCGGCTCCGAACAGCGTGATAAGTATCTGCAAAACCGCTGAAACGAAATTGCAAATTATCGTCCTGGGCAAAAGAGAAAATTGGAAAATAGTATATCAACAAAAACAGAATTCTATTTTTCATAATTACAATCTTTTAAATCCGATATACCTTGGGATATTTTTCTTGAAATTTTCGTATTCTTTCCCATATTTATGAGTGAGGAAAATTTCTTCTTTTTTAACCGTACGATGTGTGGTGATAATCCAGTAAATAAAAATCACAAAAAATAATCCATAAGGAACAGAAACATTCCATCCCATAATGCACAATCCCAGGATGAACAAAAATCCACCAACATACATCGGATTTCGAGAGAATTGATAAATTCCTTTTGTGTTCAGCTTCCCGGGTGAATCGAAGAAAGTTGACATTGCTATAAAATTTAGTGCCACACCAATTATGCTCAAGACACTTCCAATAATAAATAATATTCCATTTTGAACAGGAATAAACAGAGCGGTTAAAATTTGACCAAACAATGAAATATACCAGGTACACACCATCTGTCTCCTGTTGGCATAGTTATATAATTCAGGATCTTCGATAGGTTTCCCCCTTTTTTTGTTAACTACCGGCATGTATGCCCAAATAATTACATAGCCCATCACCACAAAAAACCACAGATTAAAAAATGAAATAGTCAGGTCCATTATGATAGAATTTATGGTTAAATACTTCCTTTTTCCAAATTTACTACGGTAAACGAATTCTCGTCAATCGGGATATTGTATTTTGGATCTTCAATTAATATTATAGTCTGGTGGTTGGTTTGTACATTTTTCATGTCCATTTTTTTTGCCAGCCAGAATCCATCTGCTTTTTCAATATCCGACATTTTGAGTTCACGGTGAAGTTTTTTATTTTTATCATAATACTCTACTTTCATGGCAATAAGGCAATCCTTTCGTATCCAGGAGACCTTTTTTGAATAAATATCGCGGCTGTCTTTTGAAGTTGATTCCACAACCCAGCATATGTATCCGTCAAGATTCTCTTCCTGCAGTAATTTATGGTCATCCTCGTCAACATTACGACTTCCCATGTCGTCGTATGTAAAATCGGTGCCCATAAAATAATCCTTTTTGGCCGACGAACCACTTATTCTGCGCGTTTTTTTCATGGCAGGCAGGTAAAGCCATTTGTCGTCGTCTTTCCCGATTTCATCGTAATCCCATGTGAGAAACCCAGTACCTTTTACATCGCCGGGATACCGGAAAAACATCAGGGTTTTGCGGTCTTTCATATTTCTACCAAAATCCATCGAATATGAAATAACTTTACGTTCACGAATACTTCCCCGTTTGTTAATGAGTTGCATGGTCATTTCCGACGACCGGGTGTCGCCATCCGGCCGGTCTTTTACTTTTTGGATAATTTCACGTCCGTTAAGCGTTTGCGCCTGAATATTTGTTGTTACAACAACCAGACAGAATAGTAAAGTATAAAATTTTAATGTTTCCATTTTTTTCTTTTTGAGGTTTTATTATCGTTTCTATTTCTTCATTATTTTTCCGTTTGCCATTTCGTAAATAAAAGGGCTATCTGCAGGTATTTCTAAATCATATATTTCTTTTTCTGTGTGATTTTCAATAACCATGACTATGAGACGCAGACTATTGTTGTGAGCGGAAATAAGAACATTCTTATCTTTTTCCAACTGAGGGATTATCTTTTTTCTGAAGAAAGGAATGACACGTTTAGCAGTATCTCTCATACATTCAACATTCTCTAATGGTTGGTCATAGCAATAACACCATTTATTAAGGTATTCAATACCATATTCTCCAGACACTACGGTTTTGTCCCTGGTTGGTAATTCGCATTGTTCATTAAGATGCCAGTTCCGAAAAACAGGAATGATGCTTTCCTCCATCGACTTGCTATTGGAGATTATCCAATCGTCTATCTTTTTATTCTCGGAGATCAAAACGGGCATTTTTTTGCTTTTGTTCTGCGTAAGGGCAATCATTGCAGCTTCTATTGCTCTGATTTGCATCGATGTGACCACAATATCAAACTTAATTTCGGATGTTTTTGCCCCTGTTTTTAACGCCTCAATAATACCAGTTGAAGACAAGGGTACATCAAACCAACCGGTAAAGACATTTTTATTATGCCAAACATAATCTCCATGCCTCATTAAAATTAATTTTGCCATAGTTCTGCAATCTTTTTTGTAAGAAGTCTGGGATCCGAAAATCGAAGTTTTACCAACCTCTGTCTTTCGGCCTTTTCATTACGCAATAGTTATTTTTTCATCTAAATACACTGATTGAACGGCCTCAACTATAGAAACACCTTCCTCAAAAGGCTTTTGAAAAGTTTTTCTCCTCAGTATCAACCCACTTCCGCCGGCACGTTTGTTAATAATGGCTGTCCGCACTGCATCGGCAATATCGTTGTCTACTGAAGCTCCGCCGGAATTAATTAAAGGGATACGTCCTGCATAATTGTTCAAGAGTTGACAGCGTGCCAAATCGATGGGATTATCAGAACTTAATTCGGAATAAATCTGTTCGTATTTCCCTAATTTTTTCCTGTCAGCATTCAAAGCTTTATAACCATCATTCTTTTCAGGAAGTTTTTGTTTGATAATATCTGCTTCAATGGTTACATCTAAATGGTTAGCTTGATCTGTTAAGTCTGCAGAAGCATGGTAATTTTTATTTCTTTTGAAATTGCTATTTCTGAGATAACACCATAAAATTGTAAATAGCCCTTTTCGATGTGCATAGTCAAAAATTTTACTGATTTCTGCTATTTGACTTTCAGATTTAGTTGAATCGAAACAAATCGTAGCCCCAATTCCGACAGCTCCCATATTATAAGCCTGGTCAACTGAAGTAAAAAGAATCTGGTCAAAAGTACTGGGTGAAGTGAGCAACTCGTTATGATTTAGCTTTACAATAAACGAAATTTTATGAGCATATTTCCGCGAAACAGTTCCAAGTACTCCCAGCGTAGAAGCGATCCCGTTGCAGCCGGTAGAAAGAGCAAACTTTATAATATTCTCAGCATCAGAATATATCGGGTTCTTTGCAAACGAAGCCTCCGCTGAATGCTTAATTCCCTGGTCAACAGGTAAGATTAACAGATAGCCTGTGCCGGAAAGGTGTCCTGAATTGTATAACCGGTTCAGGTTCCCAAGCACACGATTGTTTCGGCTAGACGATAAAAAAATGTTATCAACGACATTTGGGGTAGGTGTGGTTATCATCTTTTTATTAATGTTGGGCGAAGAAAATTCGAGTAATGTTGAATCCTTTCCCAGTAATTCCTGAATTTGTTTTGTCTGCAACATAATGATGTTTTTAACTGTTATTAGTATTTATCAGGTTATTATTCCCCTTGCAGCAGTTGTAACCCACTTGCAGGGTGATGTGCCGGATACCAAATTTTTCGCGAAGTAAATGTTCTGTTTCTCCTTTCACTTCCATCATTTTTATCATATCAATGTTATTTATAAGATTTAAATGGGCTTCGAGGTGTGTCTGAGAATCATCGAGTTTCCAAACATGCATGTGGTGGATGTTATCCACTTCGTTTATTTTTTCAACTTCAGCTTTTACTTTTTCAATATCAATGTCATGCGGAACAGCCTGCATCAAAATATCAACAGTTTCTTTAACAATGCCCCAGGTGTGCCAGATAATGTAAATACCTACCAAAACCGTGATAAGCGGATCTATCCAGTAAACTTTCCAAGTCCATATTGCAAGCCCACCAGCAATTACGGCTACCGACGAAAGCGTATCTCCTAATAAATGCAGGTAGGCAGCTCTTACATTTAGGCTGTGCGATTTGTCTTTATGCAAAATCACCACAGATATCAAGTTAGCCAGTAAGCCAAATATTGCAATAACAAGCATTAATTTCCCTTTTATGGGCTGCGGGCTGATAAACCGCTCGTAAGCCTCGTAAAACAGGAAGACACAAATTGCTATAAGTACAATGGCATTAAAAAGCGCTGCCAGTATTTCTATTCGTTTATATCCAAATGTATTACTTGCGTCGGGTTTTTTCCGGCTAATTTTTCCGGCTACAAATGCAATAAATATAGCTGACGAATCGCCAAGGTTGTGCAAGGCATCGGACAACAGCGATAAACTGTTGGAAATTAGCCCTCCGATTATTTGCACTATCGTTATAGAAATATTCAGCAGGGTGACCCACAGGAGCTTTTTCCCTTGCAGGTTTCTGTTGTGATGATGATTTTCATGGTGATGAAACATATCTTTTTTAATTTCTACTTTTTTTGACCTTTTATAAAAAGTGCTTTCGATTTCTTGCCAATCAACTCTGTATTCGTTATTTTGAATTTATATGATTTCAAAAGGCTGGTAGCATCTTCTAACCCAAAATTTCTACCGCCTTTGGGTGGTTTACCGTACGTTTTAAGGTAGCGGTAAATTAACCCGGTCTTGTAACGAAGTCTCATCCCTTTTTGAGTATAGCTAACTACGATTAAAGAACCATCCTTTTTTAGTACTCTTTTACATTCTTTTATTGCATTTTCTGGATTAGGGACAATATGGATAAGATTGGCCATAAACACCGTATCAAAGCTGTTGTCGGAGTATGGCAGGTCGAAACAATCGGCTTTTTCAACCCGGATATTATTAAACGTTTTAAGGCAATCTCTTGCCACTCCCACCATTTTTTCAGATAAGTCGGTAGCCAAAAGTGAATCTGAGTTGTTCGCCAGTACTTTTGAGAAAGTGCCATTGCTACATCCTAGTTCAAGCACATTCCCTAAATTTTTCAATGCCGCAACCTTTTTTAAAATAAGGTCGACATCAGCCTTCCCAACCACATAATTGTTTCGTTCTTCGAAATTGTCGGCAAAACGCGACCAGTATGTTTCTTTTTGTCCCATTATGAATTCTTTTATCGTTCACAGTAATTTTTATCTATTCCTGATGTTTGTTTTTTCTTCTCACATTTTTGGCATTCGCCACAAAGGCTACCTTTTCGGCAAATCTGTTTTATGATTATATATACTGCGTATACCAAGGTTAAATCAAGAATTATATGTACGATTACCAGTTGCATAATTTTTAAAATTATCATAAAAAATTTCCGGCCTGATATACTGCAAAAGCCACGAGCCATGCCAGCCCGGTAGTATAGAGCATCGTGAATATTGCCCATCCCCAGTTCGACTCCTTTTTTATTGCGGCAATTACTGCAATACACGGGAAATAGATTAAAACAAACAGCATGAAACTGAATGCCACCAAAGGAGTAAACACTTTTTTCCCTTCTAATTTTCCCGATTGATGTACCTGATTTTGCAGATTGGAAATCAACGCCCCGGAGGTTTCGTCGGCTTCCATGCCTGCATTGTATAAAACGCCCATGGAGCTAACCACTACTTCTTTGGCTGCCAGTCCTGTAAGTATGCTTACCCCCATCTTCCAGTCGTAGCCAAGTGGTTCAATAACAGGCTCAATAGCATGGCCAAGCCTGCCAATAAATGATTGTTCCTGCCTTTCTGACTCCTGCAATATTTCGAGTTGTTGAACCTGGCTGTCCCGGGCTGTTTCATCAAGTTCCGTGTTGTTGTTCAATGCAGCTATTTGGCTGTCGTAATCTTGGCTGTACGAAACGTTTCGCGGGAAATATCCCAATGCCCATATCAGTATGGAGGCAACAAGGATTACCGTACCCATTTTTTTCAGGTATTCCCGCCCTTTGTGCCACATGTGCAAGGTGGTGTTTTTAAGCGTAGGGATGCGGTAAAGCGGAAGCTCCATTACGAAAGGCACTTCTTTTTTAGCAAAGGCAACTTTTTTCATAACCAGGGCAACAATAACCGCTATTATTATCCCTATCAGGTAAATAAAAAACAATATCAACCCCTGCCTGGCAGGGAAAAAGGCGGAAATGAGCAGCACATACACGGGCAGGCGGGCGCTGCACGACATAAAAGGTACAATTAGCATAGTAAGGAGCCTGTCGTTCCTGTTTTCCAGTGTTCGCGTTGCCATAATTGCCGGGACATTACACCCGAAACCCATGAGTAAAGGGATAAACGATTTCCCGTGCAGGCCTATTTTATGCATTAATTTGTCCATGATAAACGCGGCACGAGCCATATAACCGGTATCTTCCAACAGGGAAATAAAGAAGAACAGTATCAGTATATTGGGCAGGAAAATAATAACGCTTCCAACACCACCAATAATACCATCTACCAACAAATCCTTTAATACACCTCCGGGCATTATGTTGCTAATCCAATAACTTAACGTAGCAATTCCCATATCGATCCAGTCCATCGGATAACTGCCTATTGTAAAAGTAGCCTGGAACATCAGCCATATAAAAAAAAGGAATATCGGGAAGCCGAGTATTTTATGGGTAAACAGGTCGTCGAGGTTACGCACTTTTCCGTGAAATTGTTTTGGTTCCCTGTATGTTTCCTTTAGTGCCCCGGTAATAAATCCGTATTTAGCGTCGGTAATGATGGTTTCGGAGGGTTCGACATATTCCTGTTCCAGCCTTTTCACCACCTTATTTGCCGTAAATTCTATTTCTTCGTAATTCGGTAGCTTTGTAAGCTGTCTCATGGTGGTTTTATCTGTTTCGATAAGCTTGATGGCAATATATCGCGGAGAATATTTATCGGTTAACCCGGGATTTTCACATAGCTTTTCACGGATATTTTTGATCCCGTTTTCAATCATTTCCCCGTAATTGATGTGGGCATGTCTTATATTCGGATCCCGGTCCTCATAACTGTCAATTAATTTTTTCAACAATTTGCCAATGCCTTTTCCTTTGGAAGCTATGGTAGGGATAATAGGTATCCCCATCATCTTCCCCAAGGCTTTATAATCGAAATCCACACCTTTCTTTTCCAGTTCATCGTACATGTTCAGGGCTATCACCACTTTTATATCCATGTCGATGAGTTGAGTAGTAAGGTACAAGTTGCGTTCAAGGTTCGAAGCATCAACCACGTTTACCACAATGTCGGGCATTTTTTCGGTTATATGGTTGCGGACAAAAAGCTCTTCAGGAGAGTATTCGGTAATGGAATAGGTGCCGGGCAAATCGACAATATTAAAACGGTAGCCGTATTTTTTCATAACAGCTTCTTTTGCATCAACTGTTACACCGCCGTAATTTCCCACCCGTTCGCGCGAACCAGAAGCATAGTTAAACAACGTTGTTTTTCCACTATTAGGGTTTCCTACCAGGGCGATATTGATAAATTTTCCCTTTTTCCGGGCTGAAGTATTAAGTTTTTCCTCCACGGTAATACCATTAAATCCGATTTCGGAAAGATTTTCTACATCGGATTCGGATACAACTTCCACCATCCGGGCTTCGCTTCGTCTTAAAGAAAGATTGTAACCCATTATTTTGTATTCCACGGGGTCTTTTAATGGGGCATTTTTTATTACCGTAACTTTTTTCCCTTTTATAAAGCCCATTTCGGTAATACGTTTCCGGAAACCCCCATGCCCGTGTACCTTTGTTATAATGGCTGATTCGCCTGTTTTCAAGCCGGACAGGGATTTGTCTCTGACTTCGAGATTACCTGCAATCTGCCTCCTGTATCTTTTCCTTTGTCTCATTTCTTATGCTATTTGCTTATGGCTGCTGACTACTGGTATTTATATTTGTATTTTGATGATTTTGAGTACCATTTTCCTTGCTGCCACTATCCATTGCTACCAGGTAAACCATAGGTATTGCCCCTTTTAATATTTCCTGTCTGACAATCTCAAAGCCATTTTCTTTAACAAATTCTTGAAATGATACAACCGACCATCGTGTTCGTGCCCTGAATCCCATAATATTCATACAACGCGAAAAAAAATGACTCTGCAAATTTTCTCCATGACAGTAGGTTGGGATTATCACTGTCCCTCCTGGTTTTACCACCCGTTTTATTTCCTGCATAGCTTTTCCCGGTTCGAAAAGCAGATGTAGCACATTTGAAGCGATTGCAGCATCAAAAAAGTTATTGGGAAAATCCAGATTACATATATCGCCTTCCCTAAAATTTATATTTACAACTTCTTGTTTTCTCGCTTTTTCCTGTGCAATTTTTAACATTTCAGGCGATAAATCAATGGCGGTAATTTCAGAAACCAGGCTGCTTAGTTGTAAAGAAATTAAACCTGTACCGGTAGCGGTCTCCAATAAATTTTCAATCCCGGCAATGTCTTCCTTAAATATTTTGAACAGGTTTTTATAGGCTTCATTTGTCCCCGATTTCTTCCGGTTCTTATCGTACCTTTTCGCAAATGAGTCCCAAAATTTTCGCTCTTTATTTATCCTGTCTTCCATATATTTTTTGTTATTCGACTTTTCAGTTAACAGCTAATTTTTCTCTTTTCCGAAAGGTTTGGTTAATCTAATCAATGCCGGAGTTACGAAGTAATCGGTAAATAAAGCTGCCATTAAACCCAGAACTGCTAAATACCCAAGCCGAACCATATTGGCCACTGGCGAGAAGGTAAACATCAGGAAACTCATGCACAAAATAATGGTTGTCATAGCCAGGTTTTTACCGACTGTGTGAAAGGTATTTATGATTGCCTGGTTGTATTTTCCACATTCTTCAAATTCAACTTTAATCTGGTTAATAAAATGGATGGTATCATCAACGGCAATACCCAGCAACATAGGCAGTATGGTCATGGTCATCATATCGAGCGGTGAATTAAAATGCCCCATATAACCGCCAATAACTACCATCGGCATCAGGTTGGGAATCATTCCTATGAGTCCGGTTTTAACGCTGCCGAATACAACAACAAGTAGAAGGCCAATAATTACGAATGCCCAAATAATCGATTTTAGTTCCCCGGTTACAATTTTTTTATTTAATTCGGCAAACTGTACCGCACTTCCCACATAATTTACTTTAGCTCCGTGAAAACTTTCATTTCCTATTCTTTTTATACTATTTAGTTCTCTTACAATTTCATCCGTTGAAAATTTTTCAACCTGAACCTGCGCCCGCAACATCGAATAATCTTCGTCTATCCAGTTAAAGGTTTTTGTTCCGCCCGACATTTCATACAGCAATAATACCTGTGCAATCATATCGCTGTTGCCGGGGATGGTATGGTATTTAACACTGTCGCTGTGCAGGGTTTGGTTCATCTCTTTAATAATATCGAGGATAGAAAAAACCGAAGCAGCATTTTTATTCTTTTTAGTGAGTTCAAATGCAGAAACGGTATCCAGCAAGGCATCAAATTTTCGAAGTACTTCAGGGTCTTTTATGGCATCAGGTTCATCAAATTTCACTGTAATATTATAGGTGAGATAAGAACCTAACTGCGATTGTGTCACATCGTAAATCCGTTTGACGTAAGGAACTTTTGTCCCCAGAAATTCAAAGATATCCATATTGGTGGTGACGTTGCGGATTCCCGGGGCTATAATTACAATACAGGCAGCAAAGAAAATCAGCACAGCAACTTTCTTTTTTAAAACAAACTGCCCGATGTTTTCCATCCATTTTTCAAACAAAGGAATTTTGCTTATATCCTCTTCTTTTATTGCTTTGTCTTTTCCAAAGCTCATTAATATGGGAATAAGGATAATCACAAACAGGTAATCGATAAGAACAAAGGCAGCACATGCATAACCAACCCATGCAATAGTCATGATTCCGGCGGTGACGAAGGACATTACAGAACCAATAGTTGTGATTGCAGTAAAAAAGATAGGCCAGCCGGTTTCTTCAACGGCTTTTATCACCGCTTCTTTGCGCTTTCCTGTTTTTCTGAAAATACGCTTAAACGCATTAATCAGGTGAATGGAATAGCCAACTGACAGCGCCATACCCAGAATCATGGGAAGCATCATCATGTTTTGGTCGATGCCAATGCCCAGCCAGCCCATGCCTCCGAATACAACTATTACTCCGAGAATGGTAGTAACAGAAGGAACAATAACACCCCGGAAGGAACGGATAAACAGCGCTAACAAGATAATCATAGCGATAAATGCCGACAGGAAACGTTTCATCATTTCCGCCCCGAAAAAATCGCGTTCTTCGGTTTCAGTATAAGGAGTACCTGCCGGTTTCAACGTGTATTTGTCACTTTTCCACTTAGGATTGGTAATAATGCATATAGCCACTTCGCCCGACTGAAACATCGGGTCTTTATCGGTTACTTTTTCCCATTCCTCTTTTTCAGGATATTCCAGTAAGGAGAGAGTGAGCCAGGTTTCGGTACAATCTTCCGATACAACTTTTCCCTTCATAGCTTTTCGGGATAACACCAACTGACGAATCTTTTCCAGTCTTTCAGGATTGGTGGGAATACTATCTTTAAAGGGATTGATGACCTCAATTCCTTCTTCGGTCCCTACCGATATTTCCATATCGACCAGCGAAGTAATTTCATCAGCATAAGGCACACTATCAACCAATTCCTGCCCAATATTTTTCATCATGGTAAGCACTTCCGGGTCGAAAACATCGTCTGCTTCAATAAGGATACTGATGTTATCGTTGTTGCCAAACTGGTCTTCAAATTCTTCGGTGGCAATTTCAATGGCTTCTTTATCGTCAAACCAGTCATCGCGTGCATTGGCGATGTGCATTTTCTGAAGACCAAAAATTCCGAATACAGTAAAAAGCAAGGCAAAGATTATCAAATGCCAGCGGTACCTGAGCTGGAACCCGCCCACTTTTTTAAAAAAGGTGTTGATTTTTTGGATTTTCATTTTTTTGTTTTAGTTCGTTTCTAAAAGTCGCCTAGAGCTTTCTGGTTGGCTATACTTAAGCGACGATAAGCGGTTGTTAATATTTCTTTATGATCTTCTTTTTGCGAAACATAATTGTAGTAGTTAATATTACCAGTACAAATAGCATTAACAGCATTTCTAAGCAATATTTTGCCGGCTCAATCCATACCTCTTTGAGCATATTCCACCTGCCCAGTATTTCAACAAAATTCCAGAAGATAATTACGGTTGGCACGGCATACCGGATAGCATAAGCTAAATGGTCTATTTTTATAAGTTTAACAAACAGGATAAGCGACCAGAGAAGCGATGCAAACGCAACGAAATAGGTTACCGGATGCCTGTCGCCGGCAAAACTGGGATCGTAGGCAAAAAGCAACACCATGTAAAAAGTCCATAAAAGCATAATCATTTCCATGAAAGTTGCGAGTGCCGGATTACGTGGCGACTTCGGTAGCGGAATCTTTTTGTCTATTTTCAGTTTTTTCTGAAACCACAAAAACAGACGACAGCCGCTGTGCGTTCCAACTAAATAATACAACATAAACACAGCCCAAAACCCAACCGACGATGGCATGATTAAATATTCGGGTTTGGTAATAATTTCTCCATTCTCTACAAGCGGCTCAACTCCAAAACGGTTAGCATAATACACAAATGCAAATTCTATCCAACCGGTCCACACGAAAAGGCCTCCGAATAACCCCCAAAGCGTTGCAGATATTTCTTTTTTTGAAAGAATACCAACAACAAGAAATACTATTCCAATAAATCCTAATATTAGGGCTGCTTTGTAAACATGTTCATGCCCCAAGCCTTTTTCCATGAGGATCATGGCTGCATGCCCCAGCGGCATGGTTAATAATACGATAAGGAAAGCAATAATTCCGGTTAAAGGTTTTTTCATTGCAGGTATTTGTTTCTGTTAATTTTGGATAGGGTGCATTTGTCGCTCCATCATTTTAGAGAAAATTTCCTTTTGATTTTTTAATTCTTCCGGCGAACCGGTTTCTGCAACTCCGCCATTGGCTAGCACCACAATTCTATCGGCATTGGCCACGGTACGCATCCTATGGGCAATAATTAATACTGTTTTATCGCGTATCAGCTCCGAAATTCCTGCCTGTATTTTGGTCTCGTTTTCCACATCGAGCGAGGCTGTGGCTTCATCAAGAAGGACTATCGGGGCATCTTTTAATAATGCGCGGGCAATCGAAATGCGCTGACGTTCTCCGCCTGAAAGGGTTTCTCCGTTTTCTCCAATAACTGTTTCATAGCCTTGGGGCATTTTGCTTACAAACTCATCGCATTGTGCCAGTTTGGCCACGCGCATTACTTCTTTATCTGTTGCATTACGTTTGCCTAAGCGGATATTGTCCATTATGGAAGCATTGAACAATACCACATCCTGAAATACAACAGAATAGTTTTTCAATAGCGTTTCAGGTTCTATTTTGCTGATATCCTGTTTGCCAAGCGTAATCTTTCCTTTACCAATATCCCAGAAACGTGCGGCCAGTTTTGCCGATGTACTTTTTCCGCCTCCCGACGGGCCTACCAAAGCTGTTATTTCACCTTGCTTAGCCGTAAACGATACGTTTTGCAATACCTGCTTTCCCTCTCCGTACGAAAAGTCAACATCGTGGAATTCAATATCATAATTATCAGGCTTAAAATCTGTTTCTCCCTGTTGAATGGGCATGGCCTGCATTTCGTTCATCCGGTTGATGCGCACATTGAGGTATAACAATGCTGCCAGGTTGTTAAATACCTCGTTAACAGGATTGAAAATACTGGCCGATATCATTAAGAAAATGAAATATACGAACAAACTAACACTACCGGCTGCGACCATATTTGCTCCTACAATGATTACCCCTGCCAGTCCGAGTTTTAAAAAACTTTGAGCCGAGTTAACCAACATCCCCGTCAGTAATTCGCCGCGTATTAATTGTTTCTCATACGTATCAATAGTTTTGTGCAGTTCTTCTACATAAGTATCTTCCTGGTTATAAGATTTTATTTCCTGTATCGTATCTAAACCTTCCTGTATTTTCTCACTTACATCGCGTTTATTTTGGTATCCAATCTTATTCTCTTTGTTTATCAGTTTTTTAGAAATAAAAAGGATTGCTGCTGCAAAAGGAACCACCCAGAATAAAGCCAGCGAAAGTTGCCAGTTGTAAAAAAACAGACCAATAGCAATTAACACGATGCTGATAACAGAAGCAAACAGTTGCGGCACCGCATGCGAAAAGGTATGTTCCAAATCGGTATTATCATTCATTATGGTTGAAGTGAGGTCGGAAAGGTTTTTTTCGCCAAAAAATGCCAGGGGCAATTTGCGAAGTTTCTCGGCCAGCGAAATACGCCGGTTGGCGCTCTCATCGTAAATGGTTGTAAATGTGCTTTTATATTGAAGCATTGCGATGAAGAACATAATCAGCATAAACCCGATACCAAGCAAAACATAATACCAAAAACCATGTAAAACATAAGAGGAAGGATTTATTACTTTGTTCAGATATTCTTCGAGAAACAGGAAGATAAATACTGCTGGTAGCATAAGTGCTATATCGAGCAATGTTGTAAATAAAGTTCCGGTTATAAAATCTTTTGCGCCTTTTTCCGAAAGGGCTAAACGTTTTTGAAAGAAGCCCCCTCTAACTCCCCAAACGGGGAAGGAATTAGCAGCTGTATTGTTATTTTGTTGTTTCATTTTTTAAATTTTAATTTGCCTCTTCAGGATATTTTATTAGTCTGAATTTTGCACAACACCTGTGTAAGCGAAGATTATTTTTCGGAGAAAGTATTTGCCAGGTTTTCAACTCCTTGTTCTTCATGCTGGGAGAAGTTATTAGAGGAAGCTTTTATAGTCCACTGTACTGACTTTTGATATTCTTTCCACATTTTGGTGTAAATCCCTTCTTTCATTAATAATTCTTTATGGCTTCCCTGTTCGGCAATTTTTCCCTTGTTTATCACCAGAATATTGTCGGCATCTTTAATACTGGTAAGCCGGTGGGCAATCATCAGCACCGTTTTTCCTTTGGTAAGTTTTCCAAGCGCACGTTGAATAAGGTGTTCGTTTTCGGGGTCGGTAAAAGCAGTTGCTTCATCCAAAACCACAATCGGGGCGTTCTTTAATATAGCCCGTGCCAAAACAATACGCTGCTGCTCGCCACCCGACAAATAAGTCCCTTCCGTTCCTATTTTAGTATTTAAGCCATTGGGCAGGCGGTCGATTATTTCGCGGCATTGTGCCAAATCAACAGCCCGGTTTATTTCTTCAATTGTTGCCGAAGGATTTCCGTATTTAATATTTTCCAGCAGGCTGGTTTTAAATAAACAGGTATTCTGAAACACAAACGAAATGTGGTCCATCAGTTCTTTGTGTTCAATATCTTTTACATTCGTTTCGCCGATTAAAACCTCACCATCGTCGGCATCCCAAAAACGGGGCACCAGGCGGGCAATAGTTGTTTTACCACCACCGGAAGCACCTACCAGCGCCACTGTTTTCCCAGCCGATATAGAAAAACTGACATTGTCAACAGCCTTTTTGTTTGCCGCGGGATAGCTAAAAGAAACACTCTTAAAAATGATGTCGTGCTTATTTATAGATTTTGGTTGGGCAGGTACCGGCATTTGTTTTTCTGAAGTCAGGTTCTCCAGCCGGTCGATGGCTTCTTTGGCCTGCCCGAATGCCTGGTTCATGTACATACTTTTCATAATGCTTTGCGAAAAAACCGGGGCGATAAGAATGTATAAAAACATGTTTAGGATTACGCTTGCATAATTGCCCGTATGCCCGATAAGCAAAATAGCAGCAGGAACCAGAAAAAACGATATACCGTTAATAATTACCGTATATACCGACATGGGCACCCTCCATATTTTGGTATATTTAGTAACCATATCTTTATATCTTACAATGCTGTTGTAGAAGTTTTTAAAGGAGAAAACAGTTTGCTGGAATACTTTAACCACAGGAATCCCGCGGACATATTCAACAGCTTCGGTGTTCATTTCTTCAAGAGAATCCATGTAGCGTTGCATAAAATACCGCCCTCTTTTGCCCATCATAAAACTCATTATGGACATGGATAAAATGATAGGGAGAAGACATGCCAAACCAAGCCGCCAGTCGAAGACAAATACTAAAACAATAGCTGTTACCGGCATTACAACTGTTGCTGCAAGATCGGGCATTTGATGGGCCAGAAAACTGTGCGTAATGCTGGTATTGTCATCGATGATTTTTCGGATTCGCCCGCTGGTATTGTTGTCGAAGAAGCCAAGTGGCATCTTCACTATTTTTTTCATTGCATACCTCCGCATATTGCATTCAACCCTGAAAGCTGCCAGATGGGAAGCAGACAAGGCTAAAAAATAAAGCAAAATGCTGGCTATCGCCAACCCGGCTGCCCACCATGCATATTTTTGAACAAGGGCGGAAGAGGAAATTCCTCCTGCAGTAATAAATTCACGAATAATAAACCACACTAAAATATAAGGTGCCATACCTGTCAGCGCACTGATGGCTGATAAGACTAAAGAACCGGGGAGCAGTGCCTTCCTGCCGGTCATATAGAGTTGTAATTTTGATAATGTATTCATATTTAAATTTTTTTTATAAGTTTTCAAAAAAGAACAATGTTCATGTTTGTTCAAAATGATTAATCTTTCACCTGCATTAGCTTTTTCCAGCCGGCAGTTCCGAATTCCATATACTCCCTGATAAAATCCTCCAGTTCTCGGTGCGATAAATCGTGCATTACCAGTTCGCCTATTATGCTCATCCACCAGGAACTCATGGTGTGAATAAAAAAATCAGATACCCCACCGTTAATTGTCGGAAACTTTTCTTTCATCAGGGCAATGTATTCTTTGCCAACCTGGGTCTGTAATTCAATAAACTCTTCCCGGTAATTACCAAGTGAGGAGCCGGAGGATTTGAATAATAACAGCTTGAAATCTTCTTTGTAATTATCGATTAGTTTCACAAACATATCAATCTGGCTTCGCATATATTCTTCCGAACTGAAAATGTCGACACTGATATATTTGGGGCTGTTATGCTCTTCCATTACTTTGTCCATTGCACTTAAAAGGCCTGATAATATTTCACGGAATATTTCATCTTTATTCCTGAAATAATTATAAATATTACTTAGCCCTACTTTTGCATCCTTTGCTATATTCCGCATAGAAGCATCTTTAAATCCCTTTTCTATAAATTCTTTGCGGGCTACCTGCAGAATGATTTTTCTAATCCCTTCTTTTTGTGTTTGCATTAATGAACAATGTTCGTTTATACAAAACAACTCAATATATTTTTTCCCGGCAATCCCCATTTATTGGTATTTTTTGATATTAAAAATTAACAAAAGTTCGTAATGCCACTTTTCATCTCATACAATCATTCCGGCACGTAAATAATCTGTCCGTCATCCAGTTGATATGCAACACCAACCCTTTTCCCTCTTGTCCCATTTTCGTTTGTATCTTCAGATGGTTTATATTTTTCTATTTTCTCCCCTTTTTTAGTGATAATTTCCATTTGTTCCGTTCCGGGATTTTTAACCATTGTAAAATCATCTTTCGAGAAAAATTCATTCATCTGGTAACGGGTAACCAAGGCTACCATCAATGCCACGGCAAAAACCATGGCTATATCAAACAGATTGGTTAAAACCGACAACGGATCCTGGTCTTCATTCTTTTGTAACAACCGTCTCCTTCTCATAACTCATTTTTTTGTTATTGACCGAAATCGTGTTTAGATCCGCCTTTTCAAGTAACGATCCGGTAATATATTCCAGCGTATTTAAATCGTCGGCATACCAGCGTTGTTCAATTTGTAAGGTTATAAAACCAATGGCACCGATAAATACACCAATCACCGTTGTGGCAAAAGCCACCTGCATGTTGTGCGCCATAGTTGCCACATCGCCGTTTGCCAAGCCTGTTAGTGCCGGTCCCATGGGAATAAGAGTTCCCATCAATCCGAGCATTGGCCCCAGTTTGGTAAGACTTTTAGATTTTCCAAGGTCGGCATCGGCCAGTATTTCATAGTCGCCAATCAGCTTTTCCAGCAGGGCTTTCGATATTTTTTTCTTTTTTATTTTATCAATAAAATCAATCAAAGTATTACTAGGGTATTGCGACAATTGAAATTCTTCCAAAAATTCGTGAACAGGTTTTTCGTCGAGCAATTGTTTTAGTTTTTGGTTTGTGCGGCTCCTCGACACATAAATGCCATAGAACTTTCCGGCCAATAACAACGATCTGACAAAAAAAATCAGCAAAAAAACAATTACCGGCACCAGTAAGCCGGTTGTGAGCCAATAGAGCCAGTTTGTAATTATATCCATTTCTGTAAATTTTTCAGTTTTCCTTTATTCTTTGTTTTTTGAATAAAATACCCGGCAGCTCCAAGAAAGTAAATAAGCAGCAAAAAGGCCAGTAACCCTGGTAAGCCTACATCTGAATTATAACTACTCTGGTTATAATCGGCAAGTCCGGCGTTTAGAATAACCGCTCCCAAAAGCAATAATATATTGATATAAAACACCAGTTCCTGTCGCATATCTTCTACCAACAAAAAAAGCCGGATAATAACAGAGAGGATACCAACAACTAATGTTAAACCACCGGCAATAATAAAAGCTGCCATTCCAAAATGAACACCGGGAAAGAAATAGAAGGCTTTTAATTCGATATAAAATATAGCCCCTGCTATAACAATTCCCGGAAGTGGTCTAAAAAAAGAAAACCATTTTCTTTTTTCTGTAGAAACATAGTAATCATGTAAAACTGCCATACTTATCATTATACCGGCAATGGCTTCAGCCGTTATTACAATAGCCAAATCGGTAACTTTCGCTCTCTCTGAAAAAATCCCGGTAAATACCTTCAGTTCATTTTTTATTACCAATGGATAGATGGCATAGGCAAAAATACCTGCAGCTAGAGCGAATAAAACAACTCCCCAATATTTCGAGTAAAAGGTTGCTTTTGCCGAAAATTTTAGAATAGCAAGCATAAATATTATTTGCAGCAAACTTTCCATACAATTATTCTTTATACCGCAGTATCGTTATTCCGGTCTTTGTTTTATTCATTTTTCCCATTCTGCTTTTTTGTTTTTACGATGAAAAAAACCAACCCGGCCAATACAACAATGGCAATTACCCAGATGCTGTTATTCCCCTGTTTTTTTTCTGTTACCATTTGTTCATCAGACTCATTTTGTTTTTGCTGTTCTTTTTCAAGCACTACATTTTTATCGTTCTCCTGAAGTTTTACTTCGCGTACATCTTCTATATCCAACTGGTACTGTTTAGCCTGTTCAGGCTCAAGCCGGGCAGTAATAAACTCGCGCAATCTGGCATTATCGCACACAAACCCGCTACACCCGGCCTTATGGTTCCTGATTAATTCTACATGCAGGCTGGCAATTTCCTTTAACTGCGCATCAGTGGCTTTCCAGTAACCTTTACGGGCGGTTTCCAGCATTACCGAAGCCATCTCCTGGAGCGCATACGGGTTTTCTTCTTCGAACCTCTTCTTCACATCCAGATTGTACTTGTCTTTAACATATATTTCGTGATAAGAGTCCCAAATATAATCATCGATGGCAGCGGGTTTCATTACATTCCAGCCGTAAGTATTCCGTAAGGTTTCAGCGAAAGTTTCCATGGCGCTGGCCTTCCCAGCAAGCAGTTCCTTTATAAATTTCGGGTTGAACACAGTAGAATTAGTTTCCACGCCAATGGCTTCCTTTAGCTCCTGCATACGCGGATTGTTTTCATTTCGGAAGTCGTTGAAATAGGCTGAAGGGTCTTTTCCTGTTACATTTCGGACAGCCATATTCATTCCTCCCATAAATTCATATACGTGGTCGAGGCTTAGCGGTCCCCAGGTATTGCTTTGTCGTGGCTGAACAACGGTCTCGGCATTTTGCAGAGCGGCCTCAAAAATGCCTTCCCTGAAAGCGCCCCAGTTTTCGCTATCGTCGTACATTGCCCCCATGTTATGGATGTAGGTACTTGCAACCTGCTTTTCATTGTCCCATGCATCGCCTTTTTCCACAAGCCCCATAATGCCGGTGCCGTAATTCCCGTTTATCCCGCCAAATACACGGTTGGAGGAAAATTTACGTGCATCAAGCGGTGAAAAGCCTTTATCCAACAAATACTTTTCGGCTTCGAGAATTCCTTTTCGTACATAGTTGAGCGAATCCGCATCGTTGGCTTCCCCGGCCATGGTAACTGCTTTATGAATTAAAGCCAGACGGGATGCCGCCAAATCGCGTAACTGTCCTGATGTTTGAACGACTACATCTATTCGTGGCCTGCCCAGTTCTTCTTCCGGTATCAGCCGCAGGTTCTGTACATAACCGAAACCATCGCGTACAGGTTCAACCCCAAGCAAATAAAGAATTTGGGCAATGGTTGCTCCTTCAGTAGAAATAAAACTAGTAGACCATAAAGTAAAACTTACTTTTTGCGGATAACTGCCTTTGGCTTTGTATTCATTTTCGAGCAGCGACTCGGCCAGTTTTTTCCCCACCGCCCAGGATTCTTCAGTAGGCGTAGCCTCTGCATTTACCGAATACATGTTACGCCCGGTAGGCAAAGCAGCCGGGTTAGCCACCGGGTCTCCTCCGGGAGAAGGAGCAGTGTAGCCTCCGTTCAGGGCATTGGCAATCGCTATAAGCTCGGCTTCAGGGCTTCCGGACAATTCTGAATAATATTTTTTTATTGAAAGGATGCTGTTTTCCACTTTTAAAACAGCATTAGCATAGAGTTCTTCTTTTCGCTCAATGTCATCTATCCGGCCATTAATAAAATTCAAAGCTTTCTCCAAAGTGGAATTCCAGTTTTCATGCTTTGATAAATGATCCAGCTTTTCAGCGACTGTATTATTACAATAAGGAAAACATTCCGCGTTTCCTTTATAAAACCTAAGAATCTCTGCCATTTCAGCAAGCTTACTTTTATCATCCGTTTTTGAAACTGTTTCCGGAGCTGAGCTAAAAACCTTTTCAAGCAGACGAATATTTTCCGGTTGCGATGCGGTTTGCGCTTTCTCTTTCAGGGCCTGTTCCTTTTGTGCCAGAATTCGATCTTTCAGACTGTCATCGTTTATAAGCGACAATACTTTCAGGCGGATGATGCTGTCCTGCATTAATTTTAAAAGCTCAAGCATTTTTTCCTGATTGCCAATAGAAACCTCTTCGTACATTTCAGGAGCTGTTTTTGTCATTTTTTCAGCAAGTTCTACTGCCTCTGCCCGATGCTTTTCATCCAACATTTGTGAAGATTTTTCAAAAACTTTATCGGACTCCATATTTTTTATATAGCGCGTATTTTTCTCATCTTCAATTAATTCTACTACCAAGTCAGTTAAATCTTTTTCATCAGTGCCTTTTGCTTTTGAACTGCCATGAGGATGCATCATTGCTCCCTGCGAATGAAAGCGGTTTTGTTGTTCCCACTCATGTGCATCTTCTATCTCTTTTGCCGACAACAGTGTTTTCAAAACAGCCTGTTCTTCTCCCCCATTTAACACAGTTTGTATAGCTTTTCGCGCTTTCGGGCGATAATGTTCTGAAACAAATAAATTATCCTGTGCCTGTTTGGTTTGAATCTTTCCTCGTAACCCATCGAGTTCGGCCAAACCAAATGCAACGGGATCAAGAGTCATAAGTGAAACCGTTTCTTTTAGTTTGCTTTCTGAATAAGGAATGCCCATAGTATAAAGGCCGGCAGTAACTTTTTCTTCTTCAATTTCTTCAAGGTACTCATGTATTTTATGAATATCGTCAGCCGTATAATTTTTTGTTGAATCGAGGCCAATTGTCCGGTGGATATTCTGATTCTCGGCCAATGTTTTAATGGAATGCGCATACTGTTGTTTTACCGGCCCCGAGGGAAGGCTGTTATATTTGTCCAGTTTTTGATAAAGCTCATCCAGCTCGTCGTGCAACCCACTTTTCATAAAAGGTGGCGTAAGATACGTAAGCAAAGTAGCATAACTGCGTCGTTTGGCAATAATCCCTTCGCCAATATTACTGATGGTGTAGATATAAAAATGCGGAGTATTCCCGATTAAACGGTCGGGCCAGTCGTAATCGGAAAGGGCGACCTGTTTGCCCGGTGTAAATTCCAGGCTACCGTGTGTGCCGAAATGAAAAATGGCATCGGCCTGAAAGCCGTGCCGTGCCCACAAATAGGAAGCAATGTAGGTATGTGGCGGCGCTGTTTTTGCTCCGTGAACCAGTTTTTGGGTATCCTCACCAACTCCGGGAAGGGGTTGTGGAAGCAAACAAACATTACCCAGTTGCAGCCGGGCAATGGCAATGTATTTTTTATTCTCCTTTTCAACATTCATGTATCTCCCCGGGGCTTCACCATACTTATCTGCAACCTGTTGGTATAAATCGGTAGGCAAATCTGTTTTACACCATTTTTCGTACCTGCTTTTTTCTACCAGTTCCGGGTCGCCGGTTTTCAGGAACTCATTAAAAGTTCCCAGGGCATAAGAGCCCAGAACCGGACCTTTTTTCATTAAAAGTAACTCAAATTCTCTTTCCGTGGCGGGTAAGCCGTTAACATTATATCCTTTTTCTTTTAATGATTTTAAGAGATTGTACAATGAAGGAAGAACCTCCATATTTGAGGCAACAAGCGCATTTTGCCCCGGCCCTTTAAAGTAGTAAATGGCTACTTTTTTTTCGGCATTTTTCTTTTGTTGGAGTTTTAACCAGTTGGCGGTCATTTGGCAGAAATTTTCCATACGATTGGGGATGGCATCAAAAAGCAGGTTTCCGGATTCGCCCCTGAATTGGGCCACAATGGCATAAGGTGCCACGGCTCCATCAAGTTCGGGCAATACCACGCTCATCGATAACATACCTCCATACATCCCTTGTAGATTAGGCAGCCATTTATCGTATTCATCGAAAACAGTAAGTGGTGCGAGTATAGGAATATTTTTTTCTTTTAGCCAGTCAACAGCCATATCTTGCTGCCCCATAGCCAGCCGGCCGTGCGGCCTTAAAATTACCAGATCCGGATTGCAAATTTTTAGCAACTGCATTTTTTTCTCTCCGAACGAACGAATGGGGTATACATTTAATCCCTCTTTTTCGAGCCCGCGAATTAGCTTTTGTGTATGCTCAGGGTTGGAATTCTGGATGTTTATGTTTCCGGCAAGCAAGGCCACGCGGGGTGCGCCTTCCTTATAAAATCCACTCTCTTTATAATAAGTTTTGTATTCTTCGAAGGTTCCGAAAACCTGGTCGTCGTTTATGTGGAAATAGAAATCTTCGGGTAAAATAACCGCATCAGAATACGGCTTAGTGAAAAACTTTTTTTTATCTAATTCCTTTCTCGTGTAATTGAACAGGTTTTGAAAATTTGCTGTGCATTTATTATCAAGTAAATCAGAAATGTAGTCAAGTTCTTTGCCGGGGAGATTTGTTACATCATATTCCGGATTGGTTATATCTGAAACAAAAATTTTACACCCTTTTTGAGACGCTTTTCTTAATGTGTTAAGTTGCTCCGGCGAAATACGGACACCATGGCCACGGACGAGAATAAGGTCGTATTTATTGATTTTATCCAGTTCATCAAGGCCAATTCTACTTAATTTCACCCAATTATTGTTGTTGGAACGTTCCATTTTTTCGAGCACAAAATCGGGGAACGAAATAAGTGCTATTCTCGTGGGAGAAATGTATTTACCATATATAAAAATTGCCAGCATCAAAAATACTCCGATACTCATGGCTATTAATAACCTCTTTTTCATCTGTTTAAAGCTTTTAACTACCGAGTGCTCAAAAAATTTGTCATCATTGTTCTGAGAAATTTGAATAGTGATAGTTTATATTTGTTTCATCTTAAAAAGATAAAAAAAGGAGTGTCCCAAGAATTATTATTTCCAGTTAAAAATACTGCCATGACATATCTGAAAACCTTTTTTTGGGACAAATCCCTTTTCTTTATATTTTCTACTCTAAACTGGTACTACCATCCGATTGATAAGCATATTCCATGGTAATTCTTCCAGAATTGTCTTCATCATCCAGAAAACTTTTCAACCATATTTTAGCATATTTTCCATCGGCTGTTTTAACGATGAATACTTTTTCCGCAAATATCCACGCATGTTCATCATGGTCATATGAAGCCCAGTCATCACAAACAGAATTGCCTGTAGAACCTGTATAAACTGGAGGCATAGCAGGTGTAAGGGCGATTTGTATACTATCATCGACGGTATAGCCTGAAGCAGGGGCTACTAATACCTCTTCAAAATCGGTTTCCGTTGCTTCTAACATGCCGCCTTGCCCAATACCTGATACACCGCTATTTGTACGTACATCGTTACGGTGGAAAGCCAAATCCCAATCGGTACGTTGTTTCCATGTTGCATCGTCGCCATCTTGAGGGTCGGCAGAACCGGTACCAACAATATTACCATCTTCGAAATTAAAATAATGCCAAAGCGTACGCTCCTGGGCATCCAGGGTTAACGTATTATACATTGCCGCCTGGGGCAAGTCTTCTTCACTGCCGTCATCATCGTCGCATGATATTAGAAGGCCTGAAAACAAGGTTATAATCAGTAATCTTAATAATAATTTTTCGTTTTTCATCTTTACTATATTTAATCGTTAGAAAATAAATTTAATTCCTGCGAAAAATCTCCTGCCCGGGTCGATTACAGCTAAATCTTCTTTATCGGTATAATCGAAAATATTGTTTACCCCGAGCTGTACCTGTGATCTTATTTTTTGTGCAATCTGAAGTTCCTGGTTGTAAGTTAATTTCCAGATGGAATATGCACTGCTTTCATCCCTGGTAATTGTGGTAATTTCTTCTCCGGTTTCCTCATTGGTTTCGGTTTCAGCTTCCTGGTATAACCTGCCTGAAGACGCTCGTCCGTTAAGGCTTATGCTGAAAGGAAATTTAACCCCTGACAATTTGTAGGTAAGCGCGAATGTACCACTGTGTTTACTGTTACCATACAATTGTAAACCGGTTGATTTGTCCTCGGCATCAGAATAAGCATACCCGATTTTTGTAACTAAATTCCTGATAACATAAACTGACAAATAACTTTCAAAACCCTTTAATAAGGCTTCACTAACATTTAAATAATGCTTTTCAAGAATATCGGTTTCGGAATTTATCCGGTCAACCGATTCAATTTTATCTCTAATTGAATTATAATATGTATTCAGCGAAATGTTGAATGTCTTTTTTGTGTATTCGCCTGACAGCGAGGTATAGAACGCATTTTCGGGTTTTAAATCCGGGTTTCCGTAAATCATAAACATACCGTGATGATCGAAATTGTAATACAATTCTTTTAAAGTGGGCGCTTTATATCCATTGGCAAGGTTTCCCCTGAACTTGAATTTTCCCGGCGAGTACATGAGTGAGACTTTGGGAGTAAGATGGTTTCCGTAATTTGAATGGTATGTATTCCTAACACCGGCAACAACCTCGAAATTCTTAGAAATCAAATAATCAACCTGGGCAAAAGCATTTAAATCGTGGGCATGTTCATCTTCGCCTTCGCCTTCGCCGAATAAATTGAGTGAATATATTTTTTCAAAGTTAATTTCTGCCCCGCCTACAATTTCAAGCTTTTCGTTTGGCTGGTATGCATCAGTAAACAATAGTGTTGTATAACGGTAATCCGAATCTTTTCCCTTCTCGTCATCCTTTTTTTCATACACAGTGAAGGCATTATAAATATCGGCGTTACCTTTGAATTCCAGTGAATGTTTTTTGCCGGGTATTATTTGTACTTTTCCTCCGAAAGTATAATTTTTGTTTAAATCGTGTGTCGATTTTGTGCTTTTTTCAGGATTTGTTATTTCGTGCTGGTAATAAGTTCCATGCGCATTTACGGAAAATTCGTTATTAATTTTATATCCAAGCCTGATTTTTCCTGAATAGTCGGTGTTTTTATCAACGGAGTATGAAGCCGGAGATTCAGGAGTAAGGTCATAACCATCCGTACTACTGCGGAATCCATTTAAGGTCATACTAAATTTATCTTCCGAGAATCCGACATTGGCTGTTGTTAATAATTCATTATTGGCTGAATATCTTGAGCTAACTGTTGCCTGGAAAGGCTTCATGTATTTTCCATCGGTAGTAATAATATTTATAACAGCCCCAATGGCGTTTGAACCGTACAGCACCGAAGAAGCTCCGTTTACAATTTCAATCCGCTTTATATTTTCAGCGCTTAAGCGGTCGAAATTCACATTTCCCCTCGTTTCACCAACCATCCGGTTTCCATCTACCAAAACCAGGATATAATCGTTATCCAGCCCCTGTATTTGCAAGTTATCGCCATGTGCATCGGGTGAGAACTGTACCCCGGGGATGGAATATTCAAGGGCGTCTAAAGCCGTTACCGCCCCGGCTTCTGTTAACTCTGTATTGATTATTACCTTCGTTAGTACAGGACTTTTTGCAAGAACCTTCCTTGTACGGGTGCCTGTAACAACCACCTGCTCCATGTCGAACAGATCCTGCTCCATAAAATAAGTTTTCGACTCATTGGGTTGAATGGTATCCACAACTGTTTTATATCCCACATACGATATAGCTATTTCAGATTCTTCCTTAACCGGATTCACGGCAATCCCCTCTTTTGATGTTACTTCATAATGCTTGACTGATGTTTCCAAACCCTCAAAACATACGTTGGCAAAGGGTATCGGCTTTTGGGTTTCTTTATCGATAACTGATATTACGTGATTTTCGGCATATCCCTTTAAACAGATTATTATATAAAATAATAGAACAAAAATATTTTTCATGATACCTCCTGATGACAGGATTATTTTAATTATATGATATCATTGCTGTCCACTTAAAACAAGCTGAGGGACAGCTGGTTATAATTTAGTTCTTTGACATTTTTGTAATCTATATTTGTAAGCAGTTCATTAATAGGTGTTTTGTCCAGTAGAGATATTCCCAAAATCTGTAATGTTTCGTAGGTTGAGCGTTCGATTTTTAACTCTTTTCCTACAATGGCAACTAAACAGTAGGAAATGATGGCTGAATAAATTTGTATTCTGACTGCGTTTTCAGACGTACCCCAGAATGATTTTATTTTTAGGTGTTGTTTTATCCATTTAAAGAATAATTCAACCTGCCACCTGTTTTTGTATAAAAGCACGATCTCTTCGGCTGTTAAATCCATGTTGTTTGTCAAGTATACGAAGTATCGGTTACTTTCAGCATCATAGAACTTGATTCTCCGTAATTTATCAGGATAATCTTTTGAGACATAAAAACCAGACAGTTTTCCGATTTGGTCGCAAATCAGACCGGATTCTTTGTTGATTTTATTCGAGTACATCCTGTTAAATTTCAGATTTGTTTTTGCCCTTACTACAAAAAATGCAGAAAGTGCCTGTATTCGGTAAAGGCGCTCAAAATCAACATATCCACGGTCAAAAATGTAATATGCCCCTGTTTCGTATGGAATAACATCCATTACATTGACATCGTGGACAGAAGCTGCCGTGATGTGGATAAACGCCGGTATTTGTGTGGTAATATCGTAAAGCGTGTGGAGCTTTATTCCTCCTTTTGTTTTACGAAAACTTGCCCACCAGAAAACGCTTAAACACAAGTCGATGGTTGAAGAATCGAACGCATAAATTTTTCCTTTGATTTCAAAATCATCGTTAGCAAGTTTTTTCCTGGCCAAGTCAATCATGTAATAAGCAAAATCTTAAAAGATTTTGTACTTGCGCTTTTCGTTAGCTTTTGCCAGGTTGCTCCTTGTTACTGATTTTCCAAAACCAAGATGATAAGTCTTGTTTTGGTGAGCGGCAATGATAACAATCAAATCGCGCAAACTATCACGGTTGGTCAGTTGACCGAAAATCATACATAGTAACTGGTTCCAGCAGGTAAAGTGCCTAACATATTTATTGCCCGAATATTTGGTAACAAATTTATCGAATACCCTTTGTGGCAAAAAACTTATGAGTTGAGCGAAAACGTATTTCCCGTTGTTCATGTGATTTTAAAAATCCCCGAACTTAACTGATTCAAATCGTCACGCTCAAAAAAGTTGCGTAAAGTATAGAATTACAATTGTTTCAAAGAACGTTATTTAATTTTTAGTGGACACTAATGATATGATATGATACCTTATATTAACCTTCAAACTCTTTTAAGGCATCCAGCGCCATTGTTCCGTAAACCAGTGCAGGACCACCTCCCATGAGGATAGCTACCCCGATGGCCTCCACTATCTGGTTATGGGTTGCGCCTGCCTCAAGGGCGTCTTTCACATGACAGGCAATACATCCTTCACAGTGCACAACAATCGCAATAGCAACGGCCAGTATTTCTTTCTCTTTTTGAGTTAAAGCTCCATCAGAAGAACTGGTTTTATGGAGCATTCCGAATCCTTTCATCAATTCAGGGCTTTCTTTAGCTAATTCACCCATACCTGCAAAAACTTTTTTGTATAGTTCTGTGTAACGTGTTTCCATGATATTAATTTTTAGTTTTTGTTATAGTTGGGCCTAGATAAATTCATTTCTTATTTTTTCAACCCATACTTCAATACGTTCGTTGGTCAAGTCGGACTGGTTATCTTCATCCAACGGAAGCCCAACGAATTTTCCATCAACAACGGCCGTTGAAGCATCAAATTCATAACCATCAGTATCTACCTGACCAACAATTTTACAACCTTTAGCTTTTACTGTGTTGTAAATTTCTCCCATGCCGTCAACAAAAGAATCGGGGTACATATCGGCATCGCCCAAACCAAACAGAGCGATCGCTTTACCATTTAAATCAGCATTTTCAACATCGGAAAGGAAACTTGCCCAGTCGTCCTGTAAATCGCCTATCCCCATTGTTGATGTACCAAGGATAAGGTTTTTATATTCTGCTAATTTATCTTTCGGATTACTAGCTACATCAAAAATATCGGCCTGTAACTTGGCTGCTATTTGTTTTGCTGCTGCTTCTGTATTTCCAGTGTCGGAGCCATAAAAAATTGCTTTGTTACTCATTGTCATTTATTTTGATTGATTTATTAATTACAAAATGATGGAAATAGGAAATTATCTTTTGAGATATCCCTGAAAACCACTTTTGTGCCTGTGCGGTCAGTAAGCAATTCCTTTAATTCATTCAATTCCTGATTATTCAATAAAATGTTAATGGTATTGTGGCCGGTAGGTATCAATATTTTTCGGGAAAAATAAGAGTCTTTATTTCTCTTTTCCCATTCAGCCCCATCAAGATCTAATATACTTTCTGCAAAAGATGGGAATTGTTTTTCACTTAAATTAAATCCCAGGTTTTTAAATTCAACATGTATTGCACTACATTTATCACACTTAAAAATTTTGCCGTTTGCTGTTTTGCCAATTAAATGAATCATAATTATTTCTGTTTTTTTGAGAAACTGACTGATTTAGCGTTTTATATCAACAGATATACCAGCATAAAACATTGTTCCAAATACGGGAGCGTACATAAAAGCAGCATCATCAAGATATTTTTCCGGCTGGATATAATTGAAAATGTTTTTTGCCCCGGCATACAACTTAAAATCTTTGATTTTTTTTGAAACTTTTGCGTTAAAGAGCATGTACGGATCTGTATGTTTTATTTTACTCAATTCTTCCGTTTCGCTGTAATAGTCGATATACATACTTCCCTGGTAATCCCCGTCAATTGTAAAAATCCAGTCTTTGGGGCTGTATTCCAGCTTAATATTCCCGGTAACGGAAGGGAAGCGGGAGATGTATTTACTATCACCTTCATATTCTGTCCCCTTCCAGTCATCGCGGGCATGGTCATATTCTCCCTGGTTAAAGGTTAAGTCAACGCCCATTCCAAAATCAGTGACTACATCCGCCATTACTGATACTTCAATCCCCTGGACAAAAGCATCATCAATATTCTCCCACTGATAATCATATCCTAAAGAAGCAACATTTTCACCGGCATCGGCAAAAGCTATTTTATCTTTCAGATCAGTTCTGAACAAATTAGCGCTAAGCCTCACTTTTTCTCCATAATAATCAGCAGACAGGTTGTAGCTAATCGATCTCTCCGGATCCAAATCTGAGGATTTCCATACCCTTGGAGAACCGCTACATAAATGTAAATCTTCAGAAAATCCGTAAGGGGCCCTGAAGCCTGTACCGACATTGGCACGCAGTGTTACCCGGTGAGAAGCTTCATATTTCAGGGCAAGCCTGGGACTGAAACTGTTTCTGTCGAATTTGCTTTCAGGGAAAGAACTTGTAAATACCTCTTTATCTGCTTCATAATCTTCTTCTGAGTGATGAATATCGAAACGTACACCGGGAACGGCAGTCAGTTTATCAGTTATGTTCCATTCGTTCTGTAAGAAAAAACCAAATTCATGAGCCGATTTATTGCCGATCGATTTGTAAGAAGTTCCATAATAGTCACTTTCTTCATCTACAATAACATACATTCCTGATTCTTCCAGCTTGTCATAAAAACCCTGTGCCCCGATTAAAAGATGGTGGTTGCCTAATCGTTTTCCGTAAGTCAACGTCCCTGTTACTGAATTTTCATCGGCCAAGTAAGGTCGCATATCCCTGACATCGGGAGTATTGTCATCGTGAGTTGCCATATAGTCGCCAAGGTAAGTATCATTGGTGGCTGTACGGTCGTGGCTGGTATAGGCTACCGAAAAATTCAGTTCGGAAACATCTTTAAACATTTTGTTATAAGACAATTCTGATTCATACCGGTCGGTGGTAATATTTTCAGTTCCATCGGTAAACGGGTTACGGTAATAATCATCGTCCATTATACCCCCTTCCCTTTTTTCGTAGATGTATCTTCCACGAAGGATTAGTTTATCATTTTCGGAGAATAGACCATCAACATAAAGTCCAAAGCCTGCGTTACTCAAATTCGAAGCAACTCGGTCAGAAATCCCATCTTTATGTTTTACTTCATCTTTGCTTGTCCCTTCCCCTGTTTGGTCAATGGCATCTCCCGTCAGCTTTTGGGCATTAATTGTTAGTCCAATATTTCCTTTTTCATTTCGTAATGAAGAATAAACACTGTATTTATTGGTCCCAAAATTTCCAAACTGGACATCTGCACTTATTTCCGGCACAAAAGAAGGTTCCTTTGTAATGATATTAATAGCCCCTGCAATAGCGCCGCTACCATACAGGGCAGAACCGGCCCCCTTGGTTATTTCCACGCGGTCAACATCATCGGTTCCCATTTGTTGCAACCCATATACACCGGCCAGCCCTGAATAGATGGGCTGCCCGTTAATCAAAACCTGTGTATTTTCTGAGCCGAGCCCCTGCATGCGTATCATTGAAAAATTACAGTACTGGCATTGTTGTTCCACCCGTATTCCGGGAGTCCCTTCCAGCGCTTCATAAAGGTTTGCGGCGTTTCTATTTTCAATAGACTTTGCCGTAATCACTTCCGTGCGAATTGGAACATCTTTTATATAGTGTTTCGTCCGGGTTCCGGTAACAACAACCTGTTCAAGGTTCATCATATCTTCTTCCAATTCAAAAAACAGCTCCACTGCTTTCCCCCTTTCCATAAATACTTCTTTTTCCTGTATTTTATACCCAAGAGATTGAGCTGCAATGACGCATTTTCCAAGCGGAAGATTGGCCAGTTTATAATGACCGGTACCATCCGTTGTGGTCCCCATTCGTGTTCCCTTTACAATGATTGTTACGTACGGTATGTGTTCTTTGCTGGTGGATGATTTTACATCGCCAAAAAGCATGGCATCGGTTTTTTCCTGTGCCTGGGATTGTAGCAATAATAATAATCCAATGATTAATATAAAAGTCCTTTTCATTTTTGGTCTCCTTGCTGTTATAACTATTGAAGACACAAAAAAACAGAAACCTATAGAAAAGTACAATCCCCAATAAATGGGTTTTTTAGAAGGGGAAAAATCCCCCGAAGATGGGATAAACGATAAACTTTATTCCTGGTAATCTTCTATATTGATGATATTATTGGAAATGGCATAAATGGTTAGTCCCGACTGACTTTTTATACCTGTTTTCTGGATGATGTTTTTACGGTGGCTGACAACCGTATGGATACTGATGTTTAACTGGACGGCTATTTCTTTGTTCGACATACCTTGTACAAGATGCTTAAGCACATCTGTCTCCCTGGGGGTAAGCTGCTCCCTGGATTCTGTTTTACACTGGCACTTTAAAGAAATCAAATTATGTATGGTTCGGGTAATTGCCTCGGGGGAATCGGTTATTTGTATAACTGCGTCGAATAAATCAACGATTTCCCTTTCAAAAAACGAATAAATAAGAGCCACCCACGGGATTGAATTGCCTGTTCTTTTTTGAGAATTAAAAGTTTTGATATTACCTTTTATAAGCGCTGGATTTGCTATTACCAGGTCGATTCTGCCTGTCGGTATTTCGCAGGAAATTTCTTCTATATTGTCGAAATGGTAAATGTTGTAATGGCTACACCCCTCCTGCAACAGAATATTTGATAACCCTTCGTATATAATCGCTGAAGGTTCGATAACAGCAATATTTATCCTGCATTTATCCAATTTTTTTTTGCTTTTCTATTTTTTTGATCAATGGTATCAATATTGATTCTTCTATAACTGAATGTATCGTCAGGTCATATTCCAGTTCAAAAAGACTTGTCAAAAGTTTTCTTCTTAATGAACCATCCTGTTTTAAAGGAATATGTTTTAATAAAAGATTTTTTAATTCGCCAAGTTTCGTTTCAATATCGGTATGATGTTCCCTGTATTCTTCTGCTGAGAATCTGGTTTCTTTTGAATCAAAATACTTTTTATTATGTGACAGAGAACTGAAGTAGGGAAAAGCAATTTCATCTTCATAGTCGAGGTGTTCCTTTACTTCCTTTGAATATTCATCAAAAAATTTATCGACAAGCCTTATCTCAGGGATATTGTTCTTCGTATATAACTTACGAATACACTCACGGATTTCAGGAATCTTTTCACCTAAATAGTAACGGTGGCTGTTTTTCAGAAAAAGGATGATCGACTCTGTATCCGGCTTGTCCATATTTTCAGCACTGGCGACATTAAATCCGTTATACAAATTAGCTATGGCAATGAATATTTCCTGATTAATATGATTTTCATTGCATATTTGTTCTACCGTTTTGTTCCGTACCACAATATTTATATCAAAGTGTTCCATCATTAGTAGCAATGATGGATTTTCAAATACCAAATTCGATATTTTCATCTCGGGTTTGATGAATGTTTTCCTGGTCTGGTACATCGTCTTAATTCTAAAATTATCTCTAAAAGTATTATTTTTCTTTTGAAACCTACGTCATAAAATTGTGTTCATTAAATCATAAACTGAATTCTTGTATCACTTACTCTAATTTAACTTATTAATAACGAGTTCAGATTCTGGTAGTTTTAGTTTTTTGATGTATGTTTACATCAAGAACTAAAATATTAGGAAAATGGTAGCTGCAAAAACTGACCAATTCGATGAAAAACTTCAAAAAAGGGCCAATCTGTTTAAAGCGCTTTCACATCCGGCACGGTTACAAATTCTTCAATTTCTTGCCCAAACAAGAAAATGTCTCACCGGGGATATTTCGGAAAATTTTCCTCTTACAAGGGCAACGGTAAACCAACATATGAAAGAGTTAAAAAACGCCGAACTTGTTTATGGCCACATGGAAGGCGCTAAAATAGTCTATTGTCTTGACCTTGAAAAAATAAATGAACTGGAAGAAATTCTGGGCAACTTTCTCGAAGAAATGCACCTGCCTGCTGATTTCTGTTGCAGTTTATAATTCAAAATAATAACCAAATCAACTAATCAAAATATCATGAATAGAGATGCAGCATTATACTGGCTAAATGTGGATAACAAATCCAGTGAATTCTATCAGATGATTGACTTATCGAACCAACAAAGCAGGAAACAATTTGGAAACCGGGGATATGTTTTTGCACAAATCGGCATGAATGCAGAACCGTGTTCCAAAGATTGTAAATTCTGTTCCCTGGGAATGAGCCATTATTCTGTTGGGGATAAATGGCAAAGAGGGATTGAGGATTTAACACCTGAAATCCAACAACTTTTAAGCGAAGGAATGGACGATTTTTTCCTGATGGCAACAGCCGACTATTCCATTAAAAAGTTTATTAAAATTGCTACTGAGGTTCGAAAGTTACTCCCGGATGAGGTGCGCTTTGTTGCCAATGTGGGTGATTTTGACTTTGAAACGGCAAAAGAATTAAAATCCGTAGGAGTAACAGGAGCTTATCATATAAAACGATTACGTGAAGGTATAGATACGTTGATTGAACCACAACTCAGGGAAAAAACAATTGAGAACATTGTTAAAGCAGGACTTGAACTTTATTACTGCATCGAACCAATTGGACCAGAACACAGTTACGAAGAAATTCTGGACTCAATTTATTTTGCCAGTCAGTTCCCCATAGATGCAATGGCTGTCATGAGAAGAATTCCGGTGCCGGGAACCCCACTGTTTAACAAAGGGCAAATCAACGCTATGGAATTGACAAAAATAGTTGCTGTGACAAATCTGGTCATCAAACCTTCCCGTTCCATGAATGTTCACGAACCTACCCAGATGAGCCTTCTGGCAGGTGTCAACCAATTGTACGCCGAAGTAGGCGCCAATCCAAGGGATACCAACCCCGATACAAAAGATGGGCGGGGATTTACCCCAACAATGGCCTGGCAAATGCTGACAGAAGCAGGTTATTTAAGGGAAAATAGTAACTAAATGTGGCACATTAGCTTCTTGAATTTACGAGCTAAGTGGAAGTTCTGTTGACTGGGATGTTTTTGTCCTAAAATTCCTAAGTGATTTAAGTAAACAATTTTACGACTAAAATGCGACGGGAAGCCATGTTAAATTTATTTTAGAGTCTGGAAATCATCCAATTACAAGAAATCTAACAGAAAAAGAAGAAACTTTGAGTTTCAGGGGCTCGGCAGGAGAAAGCAACCAGGCAAAACTAACACTAAATGCCCGTGTTGAAATGAGTCCAGAAGCCCTAAAAAAATTATAATGAATACGATTTCTTCACATACAAACGATGATTTAAAATCCAGTATTACGGTAATGAGGAGTCTTAGCCCCGGTCGCCCTAATCCAACTTACCGTTTTGATTATGTGGTTGCAAGAGGAGGAAATCTTTAGTTATTAATAATTGCAGATCATTAGTGTCCACTAAAAATTAAAAAACGTTCTTTGAAACAATTGTAAATCTATACTTTACGCAGCCTTTTTTGAGCGTGACGATTTGAATCAGTTAAGTTCGTGGATTTTTAAAATCACATGAATAACGGGAAATACGTCTACGCTCAGCTAATAAGTTTTTTGCCACAAAGGGTATTCGATAAATTTGTTGCCAAGTATTCCGGTAATAATACCATTTTAAATACAAAATGCCGCATTGAAAAGTTTTAGGTAGTGTTTGTTTCCAGTTATTGACATTATGGTTTCGGGTTGCATTTTTATTACCATATCCCAAAGCCATTTCTTAAGGTCGCGCATAGTGGCAAATAATTGGTTCTTGTACCTTGTTTTTATGTATTGCCATATTTGTTCAGAGGGATTCAATTCCGGTGTATATGGAGGAATGTTCAATAGGAATATGTTCTCGGGGACTTCATCTGGCTTTATCAGATGGAAGCGGGCATTATCGATAACAACAATTTTATATTCATTTGGCCTTTGTGCTGAAAAAGCCTGAAGATAACGCTTAAAAATATCGATACTTGTACCATTAATTTCCCATACGAAAGAATTTCCATCAATGGGCGAATAACTTCCATACAAATAGGTAGTTGAAAAACGATGTTGATAACTGATGACTGGGCGTACGCCTTTTGCTGTTATACAGCGTCCGATATGACTCATTAATCCAAACCTGCTTTCATCCTGGAAATAAAGGTTTACAGATGGAAACTTATTTTTATCCAGACTGTTTCCAAGTTGAATGAACACATTAGGTAGTTTTAAAAAAGGCTTCTGCAGCCTGGTCATCTTTTTTTACATGGGATTTTCTTGGAGATTTTAGCTTCGTCCCAAAATGTTTGATTAAATGATAGCGCAAAGTATGGTAATTTATATCTACCCCATATTCGCTTTTTACCCATTGTTGTGCATCCCGGTACCCCAGGAACGGATTACGGTTATTAGTAACTCTGGATGCTAATCCATTGTGAATTTCATCTGTCATATATTGGGATTCTTTGGGCTTTGATTGATTCTGAACCATAAAATCAACACCATTCGCATCATATTTAACCAGCGTTCTATGGTGCGTTTATGCACCCCTAAATACTGAGCTAACTGCGAACGAGTAGAAAATCGATTTTCTTTTGTGAAAATCAAACATTTTACCCGTTTTCTCCTGATAAACTTGTTTGTTTTTTTAATAAGCTCTCAAGTTCTTTTAAATCCTCTTTTATCTTGAATTTGCTTTGTCTTCCCATGCTTCAAAGATAATAAAGCGGCACTATATACTCAAATTGGTATTACATGTAGCAAAGAAGGAATAAAACATGGCGGCCCGTTCTGCTCCACGCTCGCTTCCGGCAAAAAGGTAGTTCTTCCTTCTCAAAGCGATGTGGAGTCCCAAGAACTATTTTGAGACAGCCTCCTTTAAAAATATGTGAAGCAAAACTCGCTATAGATTTGCGAATAACAGGGATTTATTATCGAATCAAAAATAATTCGTGTAAAGTTCAATTTGAACAGAATCAATAACTTTCTTTATTTGGAAAGAAAAGACCAACTTTCGCACCTTTGGGATTCTTATTATTTCCAATTACGATTTTCCCATTGTGTGCATCCATAATTAGCTTTGTTAGAGCAAGACTAATTCCTTTATCTTCATCCAAGTGCTCCAAACCAACATTAAATAATCTAAAAGGGTTTTCAAGTATTTTAGATGGAAAGCCAATCCCTTCGTCAATAAATTGAAGAAGAACAGAATTATCCATCTGTTCTGCCAAAATAGTAACAGTAGACCCGGAGAAAGTATAGCGAACCGCATTCGTTATCATCCTTTCGATGCACAGCTTTATTAAAGAAGGATCTGCATAAAAATGAGTTGCGTATAATTTCTTTACTATCCGAATATTTTTGTCTTCTATATTTTTTTTTAACAAATCTAATATCTCATTAACAATAGGTAATGTTTCAACTAAAGCAGGTAAAACTGTCCTCTTATTAGTTCTGAACTCTGTGACCAATAAACTTAAACGACTGAATCGCTCAAGTCGTTTTGCAGAAGAATCAAGATAGTCTAACATTTTATAGAATTTATGATCGACTAACTCTTCTTTCAAAATGTTTGTAAATCCAATGATGCCGTTCAATGGTGTATTAATCTCATGACTTATTAACTTTAAGAAATCAGCTTTCACCTGATCCAAATTTTGGAGTTCTTCATTTGCCCGCTGCAATTCATTGTTTGCTTTCTGCAATTGTTCTGTTCTTTTCTCAACTCTTTTCTCCAATATTTTATTGGCATCTTTTAGTTGTTCCTTGCTGTATTTCAGTTCAATATGCGTTTGTACGCGGGCCATTAATTCCTGCGCATTAAATGGTTTTGTAATATAATCTTGTCCTCCCGCCTCAAAGCCTCTAACAAGGTTTTCTGTTTCACTTAGCGCCGTTAGAAAAATAATAGGAACATCTTTGTAGTCTTTAATTTTTCTTATTTCTTTACAGGTATCATATCCATTAAGTCCCGGCATATTTATATCCAACAGTATTAAATCATAATCAGAAGAATTATTAAGAAGATTAATCGCCTGATTTCCGTCAAAAGCAAAACCAACGATATGGTTTGATTCTTTTAATATCGAACCAACAACTTGGATATTTTTGATATTGTCATCAACTGCCAATATTTTAAATGTTTTTCCGTCCATATTATACAACTTTAAGGGATTTTTTTAATTGTCTAATTGTATCCTGAAAGATATACAATTTATCGAAGAGATTCTCAACTTCAAACTTTTCGCAAAGGTCAAGAATTTCTTTTCCTAAATTAATTAAAGATGGGAGCTCTTTTTCTTTACCAAAACGAATTAGAGTTTCACCAAATAACTCAATGTCATTTATTACCTGGCTATTCTGTGCCTGTTTGAGAATTGGTAAAAGCTCAGTCTCAATTTCTTTAATGACCATTGGAAATTTAAGCTTTTGCTGTTCATTTAGATTCAAGATAAATTTGGTTTCTTCCTTAATTTTTTTTCTTTCAACAGCTGGTTTTTCAGTATGCTCCAGATATTTTTTTAAGGTTTCACTAAGTTCTTCAAAAACGACAGGTTTTAGTATAAAATCATCAAATATGCTTAAATCATCAAAATTCATATCTAAAGACGATGCAGAAATTGCAACTATTGGAATTTTTACAGTTTTACTATTACTTTTAATAATTCTTGCTGCCTGAAGTCCATTTAAAACCGGCATTTTCAGATCCATTAATATCAAATCGGGAGCATAAGTTGTTGCTAATTCCACAGCCTCAGCACCATTTTTAGCTTCAATAATTTCTATTGGAGAATGGGATAAAAAGTCAATAAGTAAATCCCGGTTGTATTTATTATCATCAACGACTAACAAAATTGCTTCTGTAAAAATTAGCGAAGAGGGATTGATATCATCCTGTGATAGATTATTATCATTACGGGCTTCCACAATTAAAATATCCGGTAGAAGAACGCTGAAGATACTACCTCTTCCAATTTTACTTTTTAACCGAATTTCCCCTCTCATCATATCGACAATCTGGCGGGTAATTGATAATCCCAAACCAGTTCCTCCATAGACTTTTTCTGACTGTCCATTCTGTTGAACAAAGGGTTCAAATATTGTCGTAAATTCACTTTCGGGAATCCCAACTCCTGTATCCTCAACCTCCAGAAGAATATCAACTTTTTTATCGGAGTTTGGGACAACGTTTACATGTAATTCAACATGTCCTTTTTCAGTAAATTTTATCGCATTATTTATTAAATTGAAAAGTATTTGTCTAATTCGAACTTCATCGAGAAGCAAGTAGTAATCTATATTTCTTTCAATCTTCAGATTAAAAGGAATACTCTTCTCGTTAGCAATAGGAATCATTAGAAGCTCAATGTCTTTCACCAAACTATAGAGACTGACTGGCTCTAAATTTAAATTTAATTTTCCGGCCTCTATTTTCGAAAGATCTAAAATATCGTTTATAATATTTAGCAAACTTTTACCGCTAGAGCGAATTGAATTTACTCGTGCTTTCTGTTTTGAATCATTAAGAGATGAATATAACAAGTTGGAGAATCCTATTATTGAATTTAGTGGCGTTCTAATTTCGTGAGATACATTGGCGAGGAAGGTACTTTTTGTTCGGTTGGCTTCTTCAGCAGCACGACGGGCAATTCTTTCTTTTTCTGCTCGTTTTTTTTCTGAAATATCTTCTACAGTGGCATCATAGTAGTGCTCGCCAGTTTGTTTGTCAATTATTAACTTCACATTTTCTCTGACATAAACTTCTTTGCCGTCCTTTGTTGTCCAGATTGACTCATAGTCAGTTAGCTTTTTTTCTGCTTCAATTAAACGGATGAATTCTTCACGCGAGGAGGCATGAGCAAATCCTTCTTTGTTTAAATCTCTTTGTTGTAATTCCTCAAGGCTATTAAATCCAAGCAGCCGAATCAATGCAGGATTAGCCAGAATGATCTTTCCATCTTTGGAAGTACGATATATTCCAAAAATTGAATTTTCATAAATCTCTCGATATCGCTCCTCACTTAAACGTAATGCCTTTTGAGCCTGCTTCCGCTCTGTAATATCTCTTACTACTGCAACAATAATCTTTTGTTTCTCTTCAAATGTTGCCAATTTAAAAATAATTTCTACATCAAATAAATTACCATTTTTATGTTTATGTTTGGTCTCTATTGTTAATGAACTCCTTTTCCTGGAAATCAAGGGTTGCAAAAGTTGTCGATAGCTTTTCTCTGAATATTCAATTTTAAAATCAAGAGGTGTGATCTTTAGAAGTTCAGATTCAGAATATCCTAACTGTATCGATGCTCCTTTATTAACATAAACATGTTTTAAGCTATCAGGTAAAAACATAAAAATCCCATCGCTGGTAGCGTTTAATGCTGTAAGTATACGTTTCCTTTCGGCATCATCTGAAAGCCTTTTTCGGATATCCCTAATAGTCAATAAAAAAAGCTTTTGCTTTCCGGTTTCTATTGCTTTTACTGTTACTTCTACTGGTAACAAATCGCCATTACTTCGAGTAATATATAACTCGGAATTTATATCGCCCCATTTATCTCCTTCAAAAAATGAATTTTTAAAATATCCATCCTTTTCGAATAAATTAGGGAAAAATAGCTGCGCAGAGTTACCTACCAGCTCACTGTTCTTTTTATCCACTATGACCTCCAGGCCATTATTAACTAAAAGAATTTCAAATTTGTTATTTAAAATAACTATTCCATCAGGAGAAGAATTAAATAAACTTTCAAACTGAATCTCTGTTTGTTTTTTTTCTTCAATATCTTCCAAGTAGCCAATTATTCTGAAAGGTTCGCTATTATTATCTAACTCAGCTCTGCCAGCCGCTAAAAACCACCTATATTTACCACTCTTTTTCTTAAATAGGAATTCAATTTTAAAAGGTATATTCTCTTGATAACTAATTCGGAGTTTCTTTCTAAACAGTTTTTGATGTTTAGGATGAACATTGTTTAATATATTAATCTTTCCGAAAGTTAATTCATCCTTCGTGTAACCTGTTAATTCAAGGTATTTTTCTGAAAAATAAGTTTGCTTTAATTTTTTATTCCACTCCCAAATTCCAAGGTTTGTTCCAGAAACCAGTAAATGATAACGTTCCTCGCTCTTTAACAACGCCTCCTGGGTTGTCTTCCATTGAGTTATATCTTCGATTTGCGAAATAAAATACAATGGGCTTCCATCTTGTTTCTTCACCAAAGAAACACTTAGTAAAACCCATACAATATGTCCTTTTTTATGAAAATACCTCTTTTCAATTTTATAAGTCTGGATTTTACCTTTTAGCATCTTTTCCACATAACCTAAATCCAGATCCAAGTCGTCAGGATGGGTTATATCCTGAAAAGTAAGATTCATTAATTCAGACTCAGAATAGCCAACGATTTCGCACACAGATTTATTTACTTTCAACCATGATCCGTTTGGAGCAACCAATGCCATTCCGATTGAAGCGTAATAAAATGCTTTTGAGAAACGTTCCTTGCTTTCATAAAAAGACAATAAATCATCTGTATTACCTGATTTTGCATTTAAAGAAACAGATATCAACAAAAATGTCTCATTGGCAAACACTTCTTCTTTTATTCTTGCTATTAAACGGAATCTGTCATCATCTTTCCGCACGCCAACCGTTTCTATGAAGAAATTGTCGTTTGAAAAATTCGCATTTTTAAAATTTGAAGACCACTCAGGAAAAAGTAGGTCTATCGGCTTTCCTTCTAGCTCTTGACTTACATAGCCAAAGCTTTTTTCAGCTTCGTAATTAAGTCTGATTATTTTGCAACTTGTATCAAGTAAGAATATTGCATCGAAAGAAAAATTAAGAATCCTCTCGATCTTTTCCCAATCTTCCCTTTTCATTATTACACTGTATCTGAAAATTTGACATTAAGAATAACAAAATACAAAAAAAAAAGTTCTCTTATAAAAAAAAAGAACATCTGTGTAACAATAAATTATATTAGAAAATATTCTTACTTGACAGGTATTTTCACTCTAAATATTATTTCACTTTCATATGATTCAACTTTAATAGACCCTCCCAATAGATTAACTAATTTTTTTACCAGAGAAAGCCCAATTCCTAATCCAAAATTAATTCTCTTTTCTATCCGTTCTTGTTTTTCAAAAATGTCAAACATTTTTCTGATATCTATTGAGTCTTTACACCATTTATTCCTGACAAAAAAATCAACATCCTGACTATCTTGGTTAAAGGTAAAACCACAGGTAACTCTATTTCCAGCCGAGAATTTAATCGCATTGTCGAGCAAATGATAAAGGATGTGTTTTATTCTATTTTTATCAGTATAAATACAAAAAGAAGGCTCGGGGTTTAGATAATCAATGTTTATTTTTTCGCCTTGAGAAAAAGGAAGAGTCTCAAAAAAAAGCTTTAACTCCTTTAATGTTTTTGCGATATCTACGTTTTCTTTTTTTATTGCTATCTCTTCTCCTGCTTCTATTAGAGATAATTCTACAAGGTCATTCAACAATATCAGAAAATTTTCTGTTGTCTTTTCCAGTAATTCGACAATGTCATTTTTATCTGTAGAACATTCAGCTGCTTCAAGCTGCTTTAAAATATCGATAAATCCGAGAATTCCATTTAAAGGGGTACGAATCTCATGTGACAGATTCGAAAGAAAATACTCTTTCGAATTTTTGGACAACAGAGACTTACTAAATAATTTTTCTACTTCTGCTTCCAGCTCTTTTAAAACATTTTGTTTTTCTATAACACCAACAAATTTTGTGTCTTCCATTACTGCCAGAACAGGTGAACGACTCAAATCAAACTTTTCTATAATAGATTTGATCGTGTCATTTTTGCACACATTTTCTTTCGGACTAACGCAATCAATTACAATTTTATGCGGACGTCTTATTATATCTTCTTCAGTCAAAATCCCATGAAATTCATTTTGTTCGTCTATAACAACAAGGTATTTATTGCTCAACAAGCGATCTTCGATTGAATTAATACCTTCAAATGGATTTGCAGAATGATAAAGCGGAGATATATATTTATTTAGATCTATCACAACTCACCTTCGATAAAATCATAAAAAATTGTCATTTTGAAATCGACCTTTATTATCTCTGATTCAGAAACATATGGGAAAACCCTTTCTTGCAGGATTTCAATAATTTTTTCATTGTTAATTTTTTTTAGGACCCTCTTGTTAATAAAAACTGCTTCTACCGACTTATCTTCTACCTCATACGATTCAAATTCATTAGGGACTAAAAAATCAAATGATCTAAATACACCAATTCTCCCTTGTGGACATTTTTTTCCTAATATTAATATGTCTTCAAAAGGAGGTAATCGAATCTCTTCAAAACTCAATTTAACAGTATATTTTCGGGCTAACCTAACGTCCATAATTCAATTTTTTATGATAAATATAGTCGTTTCTTTTATTTCAGCCTCAAAAAAAATGATTTTTAATTGCGGGTTAAATTTATTTATAATAAAAAATAAAATGCAACGGTTCTTTTTTGGAAAAAACGGTCAAACTGACCACCCCAGGCCGGAATAAAATGACCACCCTCGCCAGTTTAAACTGACCACCGCGTGCCGGAGCAAATTGACCACCAGCGCCGGACTAAAGTGACCACCCACCAAAAGAGATTGATTTTACTTCTGTCGAAGCCATAATTTCATACTGATTTAAACAAATTAATATGAAAACATGGCTAATAAATTAATCGACATGAGTAAAGTAAGAAAAGTCATTCAGTTACACCACCAGGGAAAAGCAAAGCAATTTATCAGTAGGTACCTGGGCCTTTCACGCAATACGGTCAAGAAGTATATCGCTCTATACAAGGTGTTAAACCTTACAATTGATGATATTGATAAGAAGAGTGATTCCGAGCTGGAAAAGATCTTTAGCAGGGATACCGAAGATGTTCTTTCCCCAAAGCTAAAAAAGGTTTATAACTTCTTTCCCTACATGGAGCGTGAATTAAAAAAGACCGGCGTTACCAAACAGCTGATGTGGGAAGAATATTATGAAAAACATCCCGATGGACTAAAACTAAGCCAGTTTAAAGCCCACTACCTGCGTTGGAATAAAAAGGTTAACCCGGTAATGCATATGGAGCATAAAGCAGGCGATAAGATGTTTATTGACTACGCTGGCAAAACCCTGGAAATTATCAATAAAGAAACAGGCGAGATTGAAGAGGTACAGTTTTTTGTTGCCATACTGGGGGCCAGTCAATACACCTATGCAGAAGCCTCACCGAGCCAACAAAAAGAAGACTTTGTTGCTTCGGTTGAAAATGCACTGCACTTTTACGGGGGAGTTCCTGCAGCTATTGTCCCTGATAACCTAAAGTCTGCCGTAACCAAAAGCAGCCGGTTTGAACCTACCATTAACGAAACGTTTATGGACTTTGCCGAACATTACGGTACAACAGTTCTTCCGGCTCGGGCTTACCGTCCCCGGGACAAGTCACTGGCAGAAGGAGCAGTCAAGATATTATACCAAAGAATATATCCGGCCTTGCGCGGCAAAGATTTTTACAGTTTAGAAGAGCTTAACAGTGCAATTTGGGATGAACTGGACAAGCATAACAACAAAAAGTTAACCGGCAGGCCAACGTCCCGGTATCAATTATTCGTTGAAGACGAAAAAGGCAAGCTTACCGCATTACCTGTAGAAAAATACGAGATTAAAGAAATAGCAATAGCCACCGTAGCCATGAACGGGCACGTGCTGTTAAGCAAAGACAAACATTATTACAGCGTTCCGTGTCAGTATTTAAAGAAGAAGGTAAAGCTGGTGTTTACATCAAAAACCGTTGAAATATACCATAAATACAACCGCATAGCTTTGCACAAAAGAGATGGACGTAAATACTTCTACACCACAAACAAAGACCACCTGGCAACAACACACCAGTTTGTTACCGACTGGACACCGCAGCGTTTTATCAACTGGGCAGCTTCAATTGACGAGAGTGTAAAGGAATTTATAATCAATGTGCTGGAAAGAAAACAACACCCTGAACAATCCTATAAAAGCTGTATGGGCGTATTGGCTTTTGCCAAAAAGGTTGGGGAAGAAAGGCTTGCCAATGCGTGTAAACGTGCATTGGAACATCAGGTTTACAACTACAAAATCATACAAAAGATACTGGAAAAAGGGTTGGATAAACTTGATGATGAAAAACCGGACGAACCGGAACTTCCTTTTCATAACAACATAAGGGGAGGAAAATATTACAACTGATAAAGTAAAAAACAATGAACGAAGTAACATTAACACGAATGAAACAGATGAAGCTCCATGGTATGCATGGGGCTTTTAAAACAGCTGTCGAAACAGGTAAAACCGATGATTACACCATCGACCAGTTTGTATCGATGATAACAGATGCCGAGTGGGACGATCGCAACAACCGCAAGATAGAGCGATTGATAAAAAATGCAAGGTTCCACTATAAAGCAACCATTGAAAACGTGGTGTACGAACATACAAGAAATATCGATCGGACAAAACTGTTAAGACTGGCTGAATGCGATTTTATTAATAAAAACGAGAATGTATTAATATCGGGCAGCACCGGTGCCGGCAAAAGCTACATTGCAACAGCCTTAGGGTATCAGGCCTGTATCGAGGGATACAGGGTTTTGTACTTTAATACAACCAAGCTGTTTTCTAAACTAAAAATGGCAAAAGCCGATGGATCTTATCTCAAAGAACTTGCAAAAATGGCCAGGCATCAGTTAATAATACTCGATGACTTTGGCCTGCAACCCTTAGATAGCCAAAACCGGATAGCTCTGTTAGAGTTAATTGAAGATAGGCACAATAAAGGATCTATGCTTGTAACATCACAGCTGCCCGTTAGTAAGTGGTATGAAATAATCGGGGAGAAAACGATTGCCGATGCCATACTTGACCGGTTGATCCATCAATCGCACAGGATTGAGCTGATGGGTGAATCGATGAGAAAAAAACGAAACATTTATAGTGAATAAAAAACAGTAAATTTGTTGTAATCTGACAGAAGAAAAACGTTCTCTTTTTGTTGAAAATGGTCGATGGTCAATTTAAATTGGCCTGGGGTGGTCAATTTGACTGGCGTTTCCACTTTTTCTCTAATTGAGTTTCTTTCGTTTTCAAAGATTTTAATCAAAAGAATTCCTCAAGGCTCTGCCTCGGAGTATAGAGGAAAGTTTGAAAACCTCAAGGTTTTCATGATGTTTTGAAAAGCGTAAAAGATTACCAAGTCGTTGAAGCAATATTAAGCAGATTGAAAAGAGCTTGTCAATGGCGGCAATGACCGATAAGACAATTTCTCCGCAGCAAATGCACCTGACAAAGTATGTATTTTCATTTTTGAAAACGGTATAATGCTGGGAGTTGGCAGAAAGTCTGGCAACACATTTAAAGTAAATATAAGCATCTACTGGACTTATCAAGTACCCAACCCGATGGTACTCACACTCCAACAAAACGGGGCGGCGAAGCAGTTGCTTAGCAGGGAAGAAAGAAATCAAAGACAAGCGATATGTTGATTTTAACAAATGCCAAGGTATCCCGTTAACATGTAGCAACCCTGCCGAAGAGAACCATAATAATGCATTTAACCTAGTGCCTGTAGCACAGAAAATGATTGCAGGGCTAAAATTCTCTGAAATACACACTGATTATTCTTAAATGCAAATTCATGATTTGTTACTGAGAAATTCCATGGTCATTGTTCAAAAGTTGAAATTACAGGAAACATTGACCAAAATAAGCGAAATGGGACTTCTAAGGAATATTCATTTGATGATGTATTTATAAATTGCTGGTTTGTTGTGGAACCAATGGATGGTTTGGTGCTTTTAAAGCAATTCTGATTCGTTTTGAAACAAATGCAATTCATAGGGAAGTATTGAACATAATAACTCTCTCTGTTATTACTGCGTAAACTTTGAGCAGCTTCAATGATTAGAATATGATTTGCTATCGCTCTTCATTTATTTTTTCGAACGTTAATAAAATATTTTTAAATAAATGATTTTATTAAGATGCCAATTTTTTAAAATCTACATAAAAGCTATTTTAACAATTTATAATGCATAGAATTTTATAAATCCTTAGTATATTTGCCCGCTAGTAATATATTTTATGTTAAAATACTTTTTTAGGTTGGCCTTAATAAGTGAAGAAGGATTTTACATTGGGTGTTATTACCTGTTGGAGAATATTACCTATTTTTCATAGAACCACAACTTCCTATTGCCCCAACACAAATAGAGAAGTTTATAAATGAGTTATTTAATGAGAACTCTTCATCGTATTTTTTTAGGCTTTCTTGTTGTGATAGTTATTATAATGATTACTAATATTAACGCATTAATGAGCAACAGAGGAATAATAGCCTGCACAGAAGATATTGAGCATTCTATACAAATGGAATTGATACAAACGTACAAAGTAACTTACACAATACAAAAGATCAAATCTTGTCAGAGAGAACTGACTTTCGAGCTTTTTCGTGAAAAAAGAAAAGATGAAATAATCAAAGCGAAACAGGAAATTCAAAAAAGTATAACTGAATTACACTCTGTTTTATATAGTTTAAATAATAACCAACATGGTAATTATACCGCCATTGAAGAAAACGAAAATTGTAGGAAAATTTCTCAAAGAATTGTTTTGCTGGATTCATTGAATATACTAACAACCGAATTTATTTCAGGTGTTAAAACAACATTACAACTACAAAATCAAGAACAGATTAGCAGAGCAGAAAATAGTTTTGAACATTCTGTTGAACCTGTCTCAAGGAAAATCCAGGAACTTATTTTACTTTTCTCAAGGAATATAGAAGAAGAAGCCTTCTCTGCACTAAAGGCATTAAACATAAGAATGAAAAAGTCTTTGAAACTTGAAATTTATATTTTTGTCCTCAGTATAATCTTAACTTTATTAGTCGGAATATATATTACTCAATCTATTTGTAAATCCCTTAAACAGCTTACTAATGGGATTCAAGCAATAACTGAAGGAAACCTCGACACGGTAATAAAATTAAAAAAGCCTGGAGAATTTAAAGAAATTGCAGATTCATTCAATGAGATGACAATAAGATTAAAATCGAGAATATCTGCTATTAATAAACTTAATTCTGATTTAGAAGAGTTAAACCAAAATAAGGATAAATATTTTTCAGTTATTGCTCACGACTTAAGAAATCCATTTTGTTCTATTCTTGGCCTTACTGAATTACTGGAAGAACGGTATCATGAATTTAGCACAGAAGAAAAACAATGCATAATTTCGGAATTAAACAGCGCTTCAAAGAATGTTTTTAATTTGCTTGAAAACCTATTAACATGGTCTAGGGCTCAAACAAATAGGATTGATTTTCATTTTAAAAATTTGTGCTTAAACTCAATAATCGAAAACTGTATTATTACCAATAAAGCAAATGCTAATCATAAACAAATTTCTATAACAAACAGTATTTCTGAAAAGATTTATTTTCATGGAGATCAGTTTTCTATAACAGTAGTTATAAACAATATTTTGAGCAATGCTATAAAATTTACTCATGACCAAGGTTCTGTCTCTATTCGTGCAAAAAAGACTGAAAAAGAAGTTGAAGTAAATATAAAAGATACAGGAATCGGATTGGATACTGAAATATTGACTTTCCTTTCTCAATCAACAAAAATAGGCTCAAAACCAGGGACGAAAAATGAAGAAGGAACAGGTTTAGGACTTCTACTTGTAAAAGAGTTTGTGGAAAAAAACAAGGGGCGAGTTACCGTTAACAGTGTTATTGGAAAAGGAACCGAATTTAATATTTATTTAAGAAATGAAACAAAGGCTTTACTATAAAGACCAGTTAATCTTCTTTTAGAAAAGAAACTACTAAATACAAAATAAATATCCAAGAGAAACGATAAACGAAGTAACTGTTATTAGGATCGGTTCCAAAAGCTTTTAAATAAAAAATAATATGTAATTTAACATTTAAATATTAATTAACTCAAGTTGCTAGTTAAAGCATTAAAATTAAGTAATTTAAAATCGGTGAATTCAAGTAGTGTAAACAAAAAGAAAGAAGTTTTTAACAAAATAGCTCTGGATAGCAGCATTTTATGGGATAATTAGAAATAATCCTCCAGATTTCTGCTGCGAAACAAAACAACCTGGAGGATATGATTAAAAAATCGATCGCAATTTACACAATTATTGATGATTTGTTGAAAGAGATAGAACATACAGAACCACAAAACCGGAAGATTTCGGATGCAGAAGTAATTACAACAACAGTAATCTCAGCTCTTTATTTCTCAGGTAACCAGGAAAAGGCTATTTGCTTTATGCGTTCGGTAAACTTAATACCTAATATGCTTTCAAAAAGCCGTTTCAATAGGAGGTTGCATATGATAAGGGATTTAATCGTTGCTCTTTTCTTTCAGCTTTCAGGAATGATAAAGGAATTGAATATTGAATCCGAATATATCATTGACAGTTTTCCTGTAAAAACCTGTGATAATATGCGGATAGCCAACTCCAAACTTATACAGGGAGAGATATACAGAGGCAAAAAAGCGACCATGCGACGATGGTTTTATGGATTTAATGTCCATGTAATGGTAACCACCGAAGGGATTCCGGTAGAATATACTTTTTTGCCAGGAAGCAAGCATGACTCAGAAGCTTTAAAACAATTCCCGTTTAATTTAAAACCGGGAAGCCGGGTTTATGCAGATGCTGGTTATACAAATTACAAAATAGAGGACATGCTTCAACAAGCAGAGCAAATAGAATTGCTGGTTGCCAGAAAAAGCAACTCCAAACGAAAGCGTCAGCCGTATCAGGAATTTCTGATAGAGTCAATGCGGAAACGTATTGAAACAACTTTTAGTGAAATAACAACATTCTTGCCTAAGAAAATCCATGCTGTTACAGATTACGGCTTTATCCTCAAGGTAATTATGTTCTTATTCTCATATACTTTGAATAAAATTGAATAATAGCAACTTGAGTTAATTATTTATTGGAGGTGTTGTTTTTTACTTTATCCAGAAATGTTTTACTGGGTCTAAAAAAAGGTATGTAATGGGCAGGAACTATCACTGTTGTATTTTTAGAGATATTTCTTGCTTTTTTTTCTGCACGTTTTTTTATTTCAAATGTTCCAAATCCTCTTAAATAAACATTTTCTCCATTCTTCAGAGTTGATTGTACAAGATCCATAAATGTCTCGATAGTTTTTGTTACTTTTATTTTTTCGATATCAGTTTCTTTGCTTATCTTGTTTACAATATCAGCTTTAGTCACAATTCTTAATTTTTATTTTCAGCTAGTGTGTGGAAAATGAACTACCTCGCAGCAGAGCTGACGAGGTATCAAAATAAGCTAAGTTGCTGAACATGGAGTTTTTGATATTCCTTTTGTCTTCCTTGAGCTTGTACATATTTTTGAATTGTATTTTCATCACCATGAGCACCAACCGAACTAACATAAAACCCTTTGGTCCAGAATTCACCTCCCCACAGTTGTTTCTTGACTTTGGGATGAAGCTTGAAAATCTGTTTCGCAGTGATACTTTTTACTGTCTGAATGATTCGCGTTGGACTCAACATTGGCACACTTTGAATCAAGAAATGAACATGGTCTTTATCCGTACCAATCTCTATAAAAGTAATTTCAAAACGCTTCGAGATTTCAATACATACTTGTTTCAAACTTTCATCAACATCTTTGTCAAAAACAACCCTCCGATATTTGGCTGGACAGACAAAATGGTAAAGAAGTACTGAAACATTATGACTCTTATGAATAAATTCGCTCACATAACAAATTTAAAATTAATTTCGAAGCAGAGCTTCGGGGAACTAACCCCGCTGAGATTAGATTAATCTGGTACGATTGATGTATCAACCGGTTTAAATAGCGTCAGCTATTGTTTTCTCACCAATAACCTCGTACCATCCTTTAACCGGTATTTGAGAGGTAACGATAGTCAAAATATTATTGTGCCTGTCTTTGATGATTTCAAGTAGTGCAATACCGTTATGATTATCAAGTGGCTGCAGGCCAAAATCACCCCTGATGTTGTTGGGTGTATTTTTACTAATAAAGAGAAGCATACAATAGCACAATCTTTTAAGAGAATAATATATCAATTGTCAAATTGAATATCTCAATCACTTTTATAATATTTAATATTAAATTCACTTTTCTTTCGTTGATAAACTTAATTAATCAAATAGTTTTGTTATGAATTTAAATAGCCACCACATCCTTATAACAGAAAGATTGAAGCTTGTTATTGTCACACATAAAAATGTTTTAACCCAAGAAAGCATACAACTCTTTGTTCAAGAGGTCTTACAAAATCCTTTTTTTAAACCTGATTATAATGTTCTTATTGATATAAGGAATTCTGTCATAAATATGTCGATAGGAGAAATTGAAGAATGTAGTAATCATTTATTTCAACAATTAAACAAAATTAAGTTGAAGAAATTGGCGATACTGACAAAAACAGCTTCACAAGCAATAAAGGCAGTTGAATTTGTTCATTTTTATAAACAGTCATCACTATTTCAGGTTTTTTCTTCTATTGAGGCAACTTTGAGTTGGCTGGAAATCCCAATTATTAGAAAATCCCAAATAAAATTAAAACTGTATTACCTTAGTAATTGTTAATGTATATTTTAAATAATGTATTTCCAAATATTTTGGAATAATTTGATTTCCATCATCAAAGTTGATATTTGTATAAATATTTTTTTGTAGATAAATGAAGTGAATTAGTTTTATATTAAAGAAATTTAAATTTAATGACGCAAATACAAAAAAGAAATAACAGAAGGTACTTTCACTATCAAAAAGAAATTTTAAATACAATCTCTGAACCTGCTTCTTTTATTACTGACAAGTATCGGTATGTTTTTGTGAATAATGCTTTTAACGACTTTTTTAATAAACAAACAGATAAAGTTATCGGTAAAACACCGAGTGAAATTTGGGGAGAGGATAATTTTAAAAAGAATATAGCTCCTCAAATGGATAGAGCACTAAATGGAGAAACCGTTTTTTTTCAGTACCGAGGAAAAATGTTAGATGGGAAGTTTAAAATATTAGAAATTAATTATTATCCTCATTATAAACCTTCAGGAAGCATTGATGGAATAATTGCCATAACAAATGATGTAACCAAACAAAAACATGCAGAAGAGGCACTAAAAGAAAGTGAAGCCCGTCTCAAGGACCTTAACGAGACAAAGGATAAACTCTTCTCCGTCATTGGACACGATCTAAAAGGACCACTCCACAATATTGTAGCTTTCTCAGAACTTATTGAAGAGCAACATGGAGAATATTCTAGAGAAGAAATACGAAAATTCAATCAATTAATTCTTCAATCTGCCCAATCTCTTTCATCACTACTCGATAACTTATTGAGCTGGTCATATTCACAAACACAAAGTATAAAAATATTCCCACAAGCTATCTTGTTGCATTCTATTGCAGAAAAATGTTTTGATTTTTTAAAACAAAATGCTTTTCAAAAAGAAATACGACTTATAAACGATGTATCCCCGGAAATGCATGCTGTCGCCGATGAAAAAATGATAACTACAGTTATACGTAATCTCATATCAAATGCCATTAAATTTACCGACAGAGGGGGTAAAATAACCGTTACAGCAACAATTGTTGAAGATGAGATATTTGTTGCAATTAGAGATTCAGGAACGGGGATTTCAAAGGAGAAAACAGAATTATTGTTTCAATCTTGTGGTATTCAGTCGAGTACGGGTACGGAGGGCGAAGGTGGAACAGGTATGGGATTAATTATTTGTAAAGATTTTATTGAAAAAAATAACGGCAGAATATGGGTCGAGAGCGAATTAAATAATGGTTCTGTTTTTAGTTTTTCTTTACCTGTTAATTTCTGAATTATCTTTTCATTTTTCAAGTAGTAGAAGAGTCATAAGTTTCTATTATGGGAATAAGATAAGCAGACTTAATGGTAACATTATTTATAAACTTGGGATTGTGAATATCCGTTGATGCGACTCCCATTTTCTTAATTGATTTTAAGCCTTACATAATAGTGAGGAAGGAAGTTTTATTAAGTGACGATTTTTTCATGCAAATTCAAAAGCGAGGTATTAAAAAATATCTGAAAATGAAATATATATTTACTAAGGTTATGACCCAGAAACAAAAGTAAGAAAGCCCTCTTCCTTATTTAAAGAATAATATTTTCACTTTTATGGGCTGGTAGAATATCCGGACACTACAAAACAGTATAGAAATAACTCTCTGGTTATGTTAATTTGAAAAATTGGAGTTTACTTGTACTTGAGAATATAATCTTAAAAAAAACTTGCTAAAAGATACAATTATATTACTCTTATTTTCGTAAAGTGTTTAAGTATTTCTCCCTGATAATACCATCTGCAATTTAAATTAATGCGGGTAAAATAGATGCTTATTTAAACTAGTAAAAGTATAAAAGAAATAAGCAACGAACTTGGTTTTCAGGCCATCCATTATTTTAGTACCTTGGTTTAAAAAAAGAACCTAATCCTACACAATACCGAAAGAAAAATGTTTTGGAGAATAAAACTGAACTCTTATTCTCATAAAACAAAGAAAAGGGGCAACTCTCATCAAAGCCGCCCACAATTGAATTAAGAATGATAAAAAATAAGGGTTTGTATCTTAAAAATAGAAAATTCTATCTTAAAAACAAATTATTTATAAAAAATAAAAATAACAATTGTTTTGGGATATGAGGCTGTGCAAGCGGAACTTGCTCCCTTTCCTCGCTATTCTTGAATTTGGCGTTGACCACGGAATTGATCATGTAGTACCGCTATAGAAACCGTTGAAAGATTTTGGATTTTTAATTTCTTATCACAGGAAAAGTAATTTTCTACTTTTAGTCTAGTTCATCAAAGGCTTTGATAAATCATTTTTTTATAAAAATAAGTGTTATTATACCTGAATAGTGCAACAACACCTGAGATTCTGATCTCTATGGGGTTAGTTCCCCGCTGCTTGCAGCGTAAATTTAGTAAATTTGTGTATGTGAGAAAGTTCATACATTCATAAATCCCATAATGTATCGGTCTTGTTATACCATTTTGTTTGTCCAGCTAAATACTGACGGGTTGTGTGGACTTGCAACAAATAGGACTAGCCCAGCTACAACATTCTTCCAGACTACGATCCAACAAAACAAGGATTGAAACCGTCTGCCAATTATGGCAATCTTGGTCATATTTTAAAAAGGGCCTAGGCTATAAATAGCTAAACCCTCGGTATTTTTTAATTATACTTTGTGAAGCGGTATCAGTTAAAACAATGTTTGAAATAACCTCATTATATCATGAGAATAATATCAACTAGCTTTTTCCTTACTGACTGCTACTGTATAAAGTGTGCTGTGTAAGTGTTTGGTTTATAGTGGTTCTGAGTAGGGATGTTAGAGGTTGCAAATGTAATGTGAAACAATTGAGAATCGCCTATTATTTTGTTATTGTTAACTTGAGAGTAGAGTAATTCTTTTCCAATTAAATAGAAATAAGTGTTAAAGAATACAATGTGTTATCATTGAAAATATTTAGAAAAAATAATCTCTAGATATTTATCAGTTATCTCTGGAGTATTTTGATCTATAGCAAAGAAATCTTTCATCCAAAGATAATCGTCTGCGACAAAATAATATGGCAAATGCTGGGCATCTGCATTTAGCCCAAATGAATCTTCAAGAATAATATAGGCAGGATAATTTACCTCATTCGACCTACACATTAGAAATAATGATCTAATATTTTCATATGCGACCAGTAAGATAATATTATCAGAATCAATATCCTTTGACTTTCCTTTTAACCTTAATAATTCTGACTGTACACAAGATTCACAAGTCAATCCTGAGAAATAAAAAATAAGCTTGGGCTCTTTTGAAAGAATATCTATAAATGATAATGTATCTTCATAAACAGTAGATAGTCTCATTTCAGGATTAAATTGAAAAGAGTTATCAAGAATCTCAAGAAGATATTTGTTCTGGAGGTTTTCGAGTTTAGCACTAACTATTTCGTTTTTTGCTACTATCAAATTTTCGTTTCGTTTTTGCTTTTTTTGCCAGTTGAATCCGAGCGTTGTATTTTTCTGAGAAATCTTCTCCAATGGCAGTCACCAGTTCGGGGCATTCGCCCGGGTCGAACAGGTAAACCGGTTCATCTTTTTTAATGCGTTTCATCAATTCGTCGGGCATCCACAATTTAGTATTGAGTGACGGTGTGCGAAAATAAGCGTTTCCTGTGGTTTCCCGTAATTCAATAAACGCTTCAATATCGTAATGCCACGGCTGCATCGAAATCACCTGTGAACTGCGGCGGCGGCCTCCCTGCTGGATGGAATTTACCATCGTATCAAAAACCTTGATAAAAGGAATTACCCCGGAAGATTTTGCATTTAACGATTTGATATGTGAACCGGTTGCCCGCACCCGGCTAACGTCGGTTCCCACGCCGCCGGCAAATTTTGCCAGGAAGGCTGTTTCTGTAAGTTTGTTGGTAATGCCTTCCAGCGAATCATCTACCACATTTACATAACACGATGAATATTGCGAAACATTTGTTCCCGAGTTAAAAAGGGTGGGTGTTGAATGCAAATATTCCAGCCGCGAAATCTTGCTGTAAATGGAAATTATTTCCTGTTCGTTATTCCCGATTCCCATGGCTACACGCATAAAAAACCACTGTGGTTTTTCAATTACTTCCTGTTCGGTATCTTTCGCCAGGTAGCGGTCGCGCAAAGTGGTCAGCCCGAAATAGTCGAGCAGGTTATCGTTTTTATAATCAATGGCTTTTTCAATTTTTGCCAAATTAAAGTCAGCTAATTCCGGCTTCAGATAACCACTTTCAATATTGAATTTCAGATAATCTGAAAACAACTTAAATTTCCGATCAATACGTTTGTTTATCAGTTTTAGTAACTGTAAAGTAGCCAGTGTATCGTAAACCGGGTGTTTGGGAATCAGGTGCTCAATGGCTTTCAGTACCAGTACATCCAACTCTTCGGTTGTGACACGTTCAGGAACCTTTAAATCCAGCTCTTTTATTATTTTAAAAACCAGTTCGTAATCATCTTCCACATCCATGCCCTTGATAATTTCGAAAATGGCATTGATGATTTGTTGCGTGCGGAAACGTTCCACACTTCCATCTCTTTTTACAACTGTTCTTTCCATTTCAATTCTGTTTAATAGTTGGTGTACTCGGTTGACGACACTTCAAAAAAGTTAATCAGCTTTTTTACATCTTCCTTTTGCAGGAAACGCAGCGGATTATCACTGATGTTAAACTCAGGTTCGAAACCCAATTCCATCAAACGGCGGTCGGTAATGTATTTCAGGTATTTTTCCAGTTCGGTGTATGACATGCCCAGCAAACTTTTTCCTCTGAATTTCGAGGCTATGTAATCAAGCTCCAGTTGAAGTCCTTTCAGGATAATGTCGCGCATTTCGGCAACAAATTCATCGTCGTCCACAATTTCAGGGCTTTCTTCCAACATAATTAAAATGGCTTCAATACCATTTTGCAGGTGCAATGATTCGTCAATCAAAATCAGTTCTACGCCTGAAACCACGTTTTTCATTTTTCCCATTTCTTTCATGGCAAAAAAGTGAGCGAAACTTGAATAGAAAAAGATACCTTCCAGTACAATGTTGTTAAGTAAAATTGCACGTAATACCTGTTTTTGTCCTGCCAGTGTTTCGGGTTGGATTTGCCCGTAGCTGATTTTATCAATTTCTTCTACAATCAGCGATTGTTTTTTTCGTAGGAAAGGGTCGGAGAAAGCTACATCGTACATGGCTTTGTGGTCCATGCCAAACGACTGTAAAACGCTTTCAAAAAAATCACTGTGAATGTTCTCCATGAAAAGTTGGGTGCTGAAACTCATTTTTGCATGTGGGTCGGTAAGCAATGGGAAAAATGCGTTCACGAGTACGTTTTACACCAGCAATTCCGACGAACTGAAATAGCCAACCGCTGTGTCGAATAAATCTTTTTCGTCAGGAGAAAGATTGTGATAATCCAGTGCATCCTGCTGGATATTTAGCTCTTCGGGAAACCAGATTGCTTTTTTCTGTTTTTCATACAGTTCCCTGAAAACGGGGTACGAGGGATTCTCGCTTAATTTAATGTTGTCGCGGACTGAGGTGCGCCCAATCAATTTTGCCTTCATTCTTTCCTTTTTTATTGTTAACTAAAATTCTTCGGGAGGCAAAAGGTGCGCAGACAGAAAATTTTGAAAATGAAAGACAAAATAATCGATTCAACCGCGAACCAGGCCATAGCTCCCGAAAGCCTAATTAAAATTGATTATGGCAGGTCTTCTGGCTCGTCCGGTTTTTGATGCCTTCCCACCCCGGTACATATCGGGACAGTGGCTTAAGATTTTCAAAAACACATTATTGGACTTACAGCTGCGGGTACAGCTCCCGGTTTCCACGGGATTCCCTCTTCGTATTGACAGGAGAGCAATCCTGACAATAAACCGTAATCGTTCTACAATTTTAAAGAATTAGAGCCAAAAAGGTTGAATTGAATTATAAACAGGCAGGCACAAAAACATGTAAAGAAACCGCTAAACAAACGGCTTCTTTAGTGTTAATAAATTCGATTTTTAATCTTTTTTAAGCGCTTTTTTGGATAAAAACGGATGAATAAACATGGCTTTGCTACTAGTGTTTATAACTTATCATGAAATAAAAATTTCTTCCTGGTCGGTTGTAATTCCCCCAGTCCAGATGTTCCGAATAGACCTTATTCAGTAAATTTTCCACTCCTGCGTTAATCATAATTAATGATTTCCCGGTTTGGATTTTGTATCCTGTCCGGATGTGAAAAAGTGTAAATCCGGGTGTTTTTGTTTCCCCGTAACTGGTATTGATTCGGTTTTGAGCTGCAGAACTTTCGTTTTCCAACTGAAGCAGGTAATTCCCTTTTTTAAAATGAATGGTAAAAAGATTTTTCAAAGGTGGCATCATCGGTAATGGCTCATGATCATGCGTTTCGCCACAGTTGTATTTCAAATTATTAAAGAACTCAAGTAAGGGTACAGGCTTCCACAAAAGCTGAAAATTGGATGAAAACATTCTTGCAAAATTAATATTCTCATACTTTTTTGTTCCCGCAGCATACAGGTTTAATGCTTCATAATCCGGGGCAATCAAACCAATGATGTAGTCGCTAATATGATTATACCGGCTTTCAATAGAAAATTTAAATCTCTGTTGTGTATAATTTATATTTCCAAAGAAGTTAAGCGATTTCTCCGTTTTTATATCGGGATTACCAATATAGTCATAGCCATCGTGGGCATTAAAAAGGTAAAACCCAAATTGCTCAGAAAGAGTGGGAATGCGTTCGCCGAAACCCACGCCTGCTTCTGCCTGCCAAGGCGTAGCCGGATTAAAAGCCATTGTAAAATTTGCTGACTTGATAAATTTGTTGTATGATTTATCTACATCGTATCCCAACGAGCTAAATTGTCGTTTTCCCTGTTCCGACAATACTTTTGACAAACTGTAATCTGTCCGCACGTCGATACTTAAGATAAACATCCGGCTAAGTGCATAGTCGTTTTTCAGAAAAATGCCGGAGACAGTTCTCCTGTGTTCGGGCCAGGTTTCAGCATACATGGGCGGTTCACCCGGATTCGAAAGATTGTTCATAAACATGGTCATTTCAGCCTTTTGCCAGTTGCCGTAACTCTCAAGTTTAAATGAAAGCAGATTTCTTTCCGACCATCTTGTTTTTCCTTCGATAAAACCTCCGTAGGTGCGACTCCAGCCGGGCATATCCATTTTCATGTAAACACTGTCGGTTCTTCCGGTTTGCGAATCTTCTACAAAATAAAGGCTGTCGCGTTTTGAATCGTCCATTAAATGATACACGTTGTTGTAATAAACTTTCGCCTTAAAGTCTGAAATGCCCGGAACCTGTTGTGACATGTACTGCATACTGTAGATTCTTCCTTTAGCACGGCTTACGTCCATGGGTAGCGCTGGATAACCAATATCAAATGCGTCGTCAATCAGCCAGTCGAAGACTAAATCGTGCCCCGTAGCCGGACTAAAAAGCACCGACTGAAGCAAATTCACCTTTTCGTATTGAGTAAAGGGCACTTTACTACCATTGCCATCGGTATATGGAGAATAGTGTTTATAAACGCTGCTAATGCGGTAAGCCCATTTTTCCTTTCCGTAGTTCGAGAGAAAAAATAAGGTTTTCCCTTTTGAAGCAGTTTCATAGTTTACCCCTGTTTCCAGCCTGAATGTGGACTTTTCAGGCGTCTGAAGCTGCATCTCAAAAGTTCCGCCAATGGTACTTCCGTTTTTATTTCCGGTGGGTCCCTGGTTTATCTGGATGCTTTTCAGGTTAACCGGTTCGATATACGAGGTCACCGGGTCCATTTTATCGGTACAGGCGCCAAACATTTTCATGCCTCCAATCGTCACGTTAATTTGCCCTGCTGTAAAACCGTTTAAAACAGGTTCTTTTGCATATGCTCCCCGGCTGATTAAAGAAACACTTCCCAGCCGCTCATTAATTTTATCGATTCCTGAACTGTAGAACGACTGATAATATTTAACCGCGTTTTCATCGTTTAAAGTAATATTTTGTGTTACAGTTACTTCTCTGATATGAACAGTATCTTTTGTAATATCCTTGATTTGTTGTGCCTGCAAATGATTATTGAAGGCTAACAGCAGGCATAACAAAAACAATGAAGTTCTCATTCTTGTATTGATTTGTAAAAGGAGAAGAAAACAGAATTCTCCTTTCATGAATTATTAAAAAGTAATGTCAAACGATAATTCATTTCCAATGGGTTCGCCATCTTTGGAAATCTCAATATTTACGCGCCACCAGCCAGTCATGGTAAAATTTACTTTGCCTTTGTAATGCCCGTTTCCCATATGCGTTGGATTTACATTGTTGGGCGACCCGTGTCCCATTGAAGGCATTTCCGGTTCAATCGAAATCGAAAGATTTTCGGCTGCAGGGAAACTCATCATGTTTTCACGGTAATGAACAGTAAACCCGATATCGTTCATCCCGACTTCCGGTACTGAAGGTTCCAGTAACGAAATAAAATAGGTTTTTCCATCAGCTTCGGAAACAGCGCTGAATTCGCGGGCTTCATCCAACCCGGTTACTTCCGGGATTGTCAAATAAGTTGTATCCTTTATTCCTCCGTCATCTATGGCAACTCTTAACTCCCAGCCTTCATCCGGGTTACCAGGCATGATAAACACTGCTGCGCCTTCAAAATAACCGTTTTCATTAACTGTATTTTCCGGATTTTCAAATGGCGCTGCGTGTGTCATAGTGGTCATATGCATCATGGGCAATATAGAAACAGACGCCTGTGTCACCGGGCTTTTGTCCGAATTGTTTTCTATATCAAAATATAGCTTGTTGTATCCCTGAAATAAAGTTTGTTCGGCCATTAAATCCACACTGAAAACCCCTGATTCTGAATCAGATTTAGCAATGGATATCAAATGGGTTTCTTCTTCAGGTATTTCCTCCTCTTTTTCACAAGCCGCAAAGAAAATAGGAAGTAAGAATAAAATTAGAATATGCTTTATTTTCATTTTCTTGTATTTTATATTTATTGATAATGTAATATGATTTTCCCGCTATCTATTCGCACAAATTCATAAACTATGATATCATCATGAAAATGAAATCATTAATATGTTTGCACACTATGAATAAACATATATTCTTACTCCTGAATACATTGTATCATTAAAAGCAGAATAGTGGGGTAATTTTTAAAAAGGAATTTTGCATCCTAAACTTTGGGAGGGTGAAAGATTGAATTATAAAAAATGTGATTGTATTTTGAAACTAAAAATTCAGATTCAGTTGTATTTTCAGATATAAAAAATGGGATGTTGCTTTTTTCAGGCAGGTTATATTCTATCCGTTTTAACTGGTGCACCACAGGATTTTGTTTTTCTGTTGAATTATCCGAATTGTTTTCTTTGATTCTTTTTTCGAGGTAACATTTTCCTTCACAGCAGGATTTTGGATTATCCCGGTTAATGCAAAGGTTTTTAATAATATACTCCTTTAAGGTATAATATTCAATAAATGGTAATACCGGATGTAAAACCATAGTTGCCGACAAAAGGAGTGGTATAACTGTATTTTTTATGATCACGTTTTAAAAACACGACAGAAAATCTAATGTTCACGGGACCACATTTGAAGTCCTTGAAAAAGAACCTTTCAATAGAAGTATGACCGTTTCGTATGGAAGGAAGAAAAACGTGACCTTAACTAAAAAGTGTAAATATAACTTAAAGTGTAAATATAACTTATGGTTGAATCAAAAGCATATTATTTTTACAAATACAGAAGCAATCTTGTTTTAAAGAATACGATCTTTCATTTTTGTGGTTGGTATATTTTACTGGTAGTGTATTCAGACTGTCAACGCATTAATTTTATAAAAACTAATATATTATAAAACATTCAGTTTCCTCGTACATAACATTTTTGCCCCACATCTTTTGTTATGAGCCTAAACAAATGCAATAAAGAAAGTGACAAGTTTGAAAAGATTTAGTTAATAGAAATCCTAAGTTTACTTCCCCGCAGAGGGGTTAAAAAATACACATATTTTGTTCAAGATAAAGATATAAGATAACTTTTATTGAAAGACAATAGATGGGGCGGTTATATTACCTATAGCTTCAAGAATTATTTACACAATATTTTTTGAGAGTATTAAAAAATAAGTTAATTTTGAATTAAATCTAATTAAGAATTATTATTATTTAGAGTTTAGTCAAATGAAAAATCGCATAGAAATCAGAGATATTATCTCAGCAAAAGGATTAAAAGTAACCCCACAAAGAATGCGGGTTATGGAGGCGATTTATAAACTTAATAATCATCCTACAGCAGATAATATTATTGAATACATTAGAAAAACAGATCCGAACATTGGCTCAGGAACAGTTTATAACGTTTTGGAAACGTTGGTTAAAAATGACCTGATAAAAAAAGTAAAAACGGAAAAAGATGTTATGAGATATGACGGTATCCTTGAAAATCATCATCACCTTTACTGTATTCAGTGCGATTATATAGAAGATTATAAAAATGAAAAACTTGATAAACTGCTAAGTAAATTTTTTAAGGAAAATAAAATCGACAATTTCAATATTGAAGAAATAAAACTAAACATCAGTGGCAATTTTATTATTCACAAAAATAAAGATCATTAACCAATTAAAAACAAATTCATATGAACAACATCGGATTAAAAGAGGACTACACAAAAGTAATGGAAGAGAGGCTAAATGCTTATTTGAGCAGCGTTCAAATTTCGTACATGAACGTGCGGGGATACCATTGGAATATTATAGGAAAACAATTTTTTGCCCTACATGAAAAGTTTGAAGAAATCTATAACAGCCTTAACGAAATGGCTGATGAAATTGCTGAACGCATATTAATGCTTGAGGGCAAACCGTTGCACTCGTTTTCTGAATATATCAAAGTTTCTGTAATTAAGGAAAGACAAAATGTAAATTCTGCTGAAGATACAGTCAACGCCCTTCTTGAAGACACTGCTAAACTTTTAGAAACAGAACGGGAAATACTTTCATTAGCTTCTGATAACGATGACGAAGGAACAGCAAGCCTGATGTCTGGTTTTATCGGGGAACAGGAAAAAATGATTTGGATGTTTAATGCACTTTTAAAATAATAAGTTATGGCTTGTGCAAACGGTGTAAAACCACTAAAAAAGAAAATAAAAACAGAAGAATTAGTTGAAAATTTATATAAGGAGGAAAAATCGATGAGTACAACAATGGTTAGGCAGGAAATGCCAGATTTTGAAATGGATGCTTATGATGCAAAAACGGGTCATTTTATAACCGTTTCCAACAAAGATTATAAGGACAAATGGGCCGTAGTATGTTTTTATCCGGCTGATTTCACTTTTGTTTGCCCAACTGAAATTGCAGCAATGAATGCTCATTATGATGAATTCCAGGAACTGGGAGTAGAAATTTTGGCCGTTTCAGTTGATTCAAAATTCTCGCACAAGCGGTTTGCAGAAACTGAACCAATTTTAAAGGGATTGAAATTGACTATGGGAGCAGACTCAAACCAGGAAGTAAGCCGCGCCTTTGGAGTATTGATTGAAGAAGAAGGGGTAGCGCTTAGAGGACGGTTTTTATTTAATCCTGATGGAGTATGTGTTGCACAGGAAGTTCAGGCAGATTCTGTTGGCAGAAATGTTAATGAGTTCCTGAGACAAGTTAAAGCCTGGCAGCACGCTAGTAAAACAGGTGAAGTCTGTCCCGCCGGTTGGAGACCAGGAAAAAAGACTCTTCCTGTAAATACTGATGTAGAAAAAATGACAGGAAAGGTTGGAGATTATATTACTTTAGAGGAAATTTTAAGTTAATCAAAGAACTACTTAATAAGAAATCATGCGGCCTTCTGGCCGCATAAAATTTTGGAGCGATGTGGTAATTTACCATATCGCTTTTTTAAATTTACTACTACCTTGACACAAAATACCTTTAACTTTCAACTGACTCATTCCGAGGTTGTTATCGACAATCCCCTATGCCAGGACATTAACTTATTAAAATAGCATAAAATAAAAGGGAGCAAAAACAAATGGAAATGGGTATATTGCAAACACAAACAGTTGATAATACGACGTTTATAATTAATCACAAGGAGCACACTTTATCTCAACCTTGGAATTTTAATTCGCAATCGGTGTTCCCCTCAGTTTTCAGCTTTTATGTAACGCGAAACAGCACATTCATTACAACAATAGTTTATAAATCGTATTTCAGCCGTTTCCCCTGACCTTCTCCGCCTCCTGATTTACGGCGTTTTCCCAAACCTTTTCCAAGCTTTTGTAATAATTCTTTAAATGACTTTTTCTCGCATTCTCCAAGGCCCCGTCCTGTTTTCGGGCCTTTACCTTCGGGGCCGGTTCCATTCAATTTTGGCATAACTAGTTTTTTTAGATTACATACTACTACGAGCTATTTGCTTCAATTTGCTTTTTATCATCCTTTTACGAAGGCTACTTAAACGATCGATAAAAAGTATTCCCTGCAAATGGTCATATTCGTGTTGAAATATACGGGCAGTCAGCCCGTCAAGTGTTTCTTCCCTTATATCGAAATTTTCATCTCGGTACCGGACTTCTATTTTATCGGGCCTTATAACATCTTCAAAAATTCCTGGAATACTAAAACAACCCTCGTTATAATATAATTCTTTTGCACTATAGTCGAGAATCTCAGGATTTAAATACATTTTCACATCAGGTGCTGTTCCATCATTATTTACCGATGTGGTATCAATGACAAAAATATTTTTTAAAACTGCAACCTGAGGGCCGGCAAGTCCATATCCCTGTTGGTTTTTTAGGGTGAGTGTCATGTTTGCCGCTAACTCAGTGAAATTATCTCCTGCATCAATATCATACGCTTTATTTCGCAGTATTTTAGAACCGTATAAAACAATGGGTAAAATCATGTGGATTAGTTTATTGAGTTACAAATAAGATTTGAAAATATTAAATCCATGACCTGACTTTCTTTTTGTATTTCAAATATTCAATACCAAACTTCCGTAGCATCTTTTGTTCTTCTTTTCTGATGTAAAAAATATGAATGATGCATAAATAGGCAAAAGAGATAATTAGCAATACAACCGATTTTAGTAATAAGGTTGTACCAATAAGGATAAGCAGCATTCCAAGGTACATCGGATTTCGACTGATTCTGAATGGCCCGTTTGAAATAAAATAAGAAGGTTTTAGATAAGGCTTTACCGTTGTTTTATATTTTTTGAAAAGATTATCTGTCCAAAGATTAAGGATAATTCCTGATAATACAAATATCCATCCGAATTGATTATATGGAAAAAATATTATCTTTTTTTCGATGATTAAAAGATGTGAAATGATGATGAGAATCAAAAATCCGATAAACCAGGTAGTTGGCATAATTTTTCTTTCCATACTTCTGATTGTTTAAAAATGATAACTTCTTACATAATAGTTCATCCCTTTATACTTTGTTTTTTTAATCAGCTTCAAAAATTCCAGAGACTCCACAACTGCCATATCTGTATTCTCTTTTTTAAGAAGCTCTTTCATTGTATCTTCACGTAAAGGGTGAACTGCAGTAATATTCAAGATATCTTCAAATGCATTGCCGGTAATACCGGTGTCCGTTCCCTCAAAACCCGTTAGTAGCTCGGTTGTAATCCCGGCATTGCAGAATATTTGCCAGGCCATGGTTATTGTTTTTTCCGTTGCCGACTTAGCATCGTTCATGGCCGGAGGGCGTGTTGGTATGGACAAATAGGCAGTATCGGGATTTATTTCACTAATAAACGATGCTGTTTGTTTGACCTGCTCCGATGAATCGTTATGATTATTTATCAGCATTGTCTCAGTGTGCAGCTTTCCTTTATAGACGGAAGCAAATCTAGTGATACCTTCCAAAATTTTATCCAATTTAATATTGCTGTAAGGACGGTTGATTTTTCTCCACGTAAGTTCATCTATTGTATCTACTTTTACAGAAACCCAGTCGGCTTCCATTAATTTTTCACGTACTTTTTCGTGATGCAGAAGGGATGCATTGGTAATTACTGCAATGGGAATTTCAAACTTCTTCAGCATCCGGATTTCCTCTCCGAGATTTTTATCAAGGGTCGGTTCTCCGTTGGAAACAAACGTAAGATAATCAGGGCGATGCAACTCATCCAGCATTTTTAGATGTTCCTCAACGTTTTTAGTTAGATTTTCGGGATCATAAAAAGTTTCCTGGTCAGTGCTCATGTGTTGGGTTTCACCAATTTGGCAATAAATGCAACTATAAGAACACACTTTTCGGGAAACAATATTGTTAATTCCCAGGCTTAATCCAAGCCTTCTTGACGTAACAGGACCAAAAGCAATCATAATCGTACCTCCGTTAATTCGTAAATCGCATTCGAAATATTATCAAATGCTTTAATAACCTCTTTATCTGGCTGATTATAAATAGTAGTGCCCCGGTCAGAAACATCACCAATTTCAAGTACCAGTGGGATTTGTCCCAGCAACGGAGTATTAAACTCCCTTGCCAGTTTTTCGCCACCGCCTTTTCCAAAGATGAAATATTTTTCATCGGGATGGCTAACCGGCGTAAACCACGACATGTTTTCAACCACACCCAGAATGGGAACATTTAGATCAGGTTTGGTAAACATGGCCGCCGCTTTTCTTGCATCAGAAAGTGCAATTTCCTGTGGTGTAGTTACTATTATTGCTCCGGTCAGATTCAGTTTCTGAATGGTAGTAAGTTGAATATCGCCTGTTCCCGGCGGAAAATCAACAATCATATAATCTATTTCGCCCCATTCAGTATCTCTGAATAACTGGGTAAGTCCATTTGATGCCATTGGTCCCCGCCAAATCAATGATTGTCCAGCCGGCATATAAAAGCCAATGGATAACAATTTCACACCAAACTTTTCAACAGGTAATATTTTTTCTTTCCCGTCGGTTACAATTCCGGAAGGTTTTTGGTTTTGAACGCCAAACATCATTGGAATGGAAGGACCATATAAATCGGCATCTACCAAAGCTGTCGTTAATCCCTGGCGGGTTAACGAAACTGCAAGGTTGGCAGCCACGGTAGATTTACCAACGCCTCCTTTTCCCGATGCCACAACTATAATGTTTTTCACGCCGGGCATTTCAATTTTTTCGAATAATGCTGAACTCATTGTTTTGATTTTTATGTTCTAATTATTTTGACCTTATTTAATTAGTTAGTTAGTATTCAACAGTCATTTAATCATTTTTCAAAGCTGTCGAGATAAAAACTGTCCTTTTCTGTTTTTTTTGATTGACTTTTCCCATTGATATTGTATATAAAACTCAACATAAAATATTCAGAGTCAATTTTTTTTAAGTTTTGCTGGCTATAAAGATACTCCTTGCCTGTGCAGCTATTAACTGACAAACCATAGAGGTAAGAATCAAAAATATCTTCAATTTTGAATGTTATTTGTCCTTTATTTTTTAATATTTTTTTGCTCACCGCCAGGTCAGCATACCAGCGTTCTTTGTATGTTCCCATAATTGATGGCAATTTTGATCTGTAATATCCAGCCATTTGGCAGTTAATAGCTTTGGGCAGCCGAAGCTGAAAGCTAATACTTCCGTTCCAGGCAAATCTGCACCGGTCATTCGTTGTATTAACAATTTCATCTGATAGTGAGGTACAGAAAAAATTGGCAGTAGTAGAAATCTCACCCCATTTAAATGGCTGAAAAGAAGCAACAAAATCGCAACCGGCAAGGGTGGCATAGTCAAGATTTTGGTAAGTGACAACTAGTGCACTATCATTGCACGCCTGTTTTACCTTTGAAATCGCCTGCCGTATATAACGATAATACAATGAAAAAGCACCTGAAATTCTTTTGCCGTAAAACCGTTCACCTATCTCGAATGAGTTTACAAATTCAGGGGTTAATTCAGGATTGCCCTGGTAAATGTTTAACTCATCAGGATATTTATTGGCAAATGGATCAAGTATTTCGGCTGACGGATGGTTAATTCTTCGGTTATATACAACATATAAGTTATTTGTATCGGTTATTTTCGTGGCAAAATTTATTGTTGGAAATATATTCAAACGGGTTGACCGACTTTTTTCGTTTTGGGTGGTTGAGGCATATTCTGTTCTAATTCCAATCCCCGCTTTCCATGAATTCTTTTTAATATTAAAAGCAAAAAAAAGAGCTTCAACATGCCGGCAATATCTAAACCTGCTATCCAACTCTCTATCAGTATTCCAGCCTGCGGTTTTGTAATTATAAATTTCAGATGAAAAATAATTCAGGGTGTTTTGCTCACTCATGTGATACCCTCCTTCAAAAAATACAGAATCACTTACCGGGTGTATAAATTCGATCCCTCCGTACCACACTTTGTTTAACTGTGATGCAACCGTATTTTGTAATTCAGGTAAATTTGTGCAAAAATGCCTGTTTTCCATTTTGTGGTTGTCGTCGAATTCAGAATACTTGATAAACGTTTCCAGTTGCTGCCCCTCTCTGTTAAAAACGGTTTTGTAGCTTACTTCAGATTCGAAAGAAGAACTCTCAATCTCAATTCCGATGTTCTTATGCGATTCTTGCTTTATTGTCCCATTATTTGCAATTGTTGTGTAATCAATTGACCTGTCGGCAAGAGTTATAGCTTTGGTACCAAAAGCGGATAGCCCGATATAGTTCTTGTTATTTATTTTATAATTGAAAGATGTATTTAAAAACCCTTTATTAGGTTTGTCCTGAAGAAGGTCGCATTGTGAATAACTGTTGGCAGCCATATGGTTGCGATTAGTTCTGTAGTGGTTTTTTATGTGGCCACTTGTTTTGTGGTTTAAACCAGCACTAACAAAAAGTTCCGTTTTCCCTAAATCCAAGCTGTAACCGATATTCCCTCCGAACAAATTATGGTCGCCGGCATTTAGTTGTAACGATGTACTATTCTCGTTTTTATTTCTTCCTGCCAGTACAATATTTATGATCCCCGACATCTCTTCTGCAGTATATTTTGCAGAAGGGTTGTGAAAAATTTCTATTTTTTCCACAACATCAGAAGGAAGTTGCTCCAATGATTTTTCCAGTGCCGACTTTTTGCCGTTGATGAGTAACATAACTTTCTCGCTGCCACGGTAACGAATATTTCCATCAAAATCCACATCGACTGAAGGTATCGTTTGTAATACATCAGATATTGTACTTCCCCTGATTGTATTATTTTGAGAAACATTTACTATTGTCTTTTTAATTGTTGTTTCAATCAGTTTCCGGTTACCGGGCACCTGCACTTCGTTAAGATTGAGCATATTTGTTGTTAGTAACAGGCAGAAAGTCTCATTTTCTTCATCAACTTCAATTAATAACTCTTTTGTATGGTAGCCCATGTACGATGTCATTATTTTGTACGCCCCACAATCTATATCTTCAAAAATGAAATGCCCTTCTTTATCGGCAATAGTTCTCTCCATCATTTTATTAGCTGAAACAGAAAATAGTTGTATCGAAGCATGCGGTAGTTTTTCACCGCTTAAACTATCTTTTACATAACCGGTTATTCTCCCGATAAGATCGGGATTGCGGATATCTGCAGAAGCTTTCAACATTAGAAAAAAATATAATACCAAAATTAAAACTCGCCTTAGTTGTATCATTTCCTACTCCTATAATGCACATATGTTTGATAATATGACACCAAAAAAAGTAGAAACTTGCGATGACAATCTATTTTTTATACATTCGATATTTTGCTGTCTGATCCCTTAAGTGACGAATATTGAATACCATAAAGCTACCTCTTGGAACATTTAACATACTCGCTATTACATCGCATTTGACCATTAAAAGAAAGTAAATTTCTTTTTGGTTATTTCCCATTAATCCTTCCAGGTTTCCCTGGCCTTTTGAGATAATGATATCAGCTTCATCGAATAACTTTTTAAATTCAGGAGAACAGTGTTTCTCCAAGGTGGATGGCGCGTCATATCCGTTTGAAATAACTTGTGCAACATCTGACATTCTCACTTTTTTAGCGTCTTCCATTGTTGCATCATTTATGACAGGTGCACCTCTTGTGGCAAACCAAAGATTAGGGTGGTCTATTACGCTGATGAAAATTTTATCGAGGACAATTTCTCCTGCATTGTCACCGAGATACAGTACCATTGAGGCATTCTTTAACTCTTTGTAAAGTATTTCTGAGTGGTCAATAGCAGGTATTTTCATAGCTGCTGTTGCCAATGTCTCCAACACATCGAAAGGCTCCGGTGGACCGAAATCAATAACATTTCCTGCCAGCGCATAACGTAAAGCTGTTTGGAAGGGATTGGCTGATTTATCGATTCTTTTCCTGACATCTTTTTCAAGGTTTAACATTAACTGATTGTATTCCTCTTTTTCTTTTTCATACAAATCATCAGTATTTGTTTCCTTTTTTATCAGCCGGTGCAGAAAACACGCTGCCTCAGGAGTCAAAAGGCCGTTATTTCTGTTTTCATCCATAAACCGATTGAAACGATCGATGATGTTATTTGACCTCCCGCTTGAGATATTATATTTTCCCAACATTTTTTGCCCCTGTAAAAGAAGGCAGCTTTCACAATCAGATTGCATTTTTATTTTGTTATACTGGCAGAATCGCCAAAAAGTAAGAACATACCTCCCCCAGACAGGATATCTTTGTAATAAAGTAAATCAACCTACCTTCCTTTGGATGCAGAGAATATGTATTAAATAAATACCTGAATTTATTCCGCCGGCAATTTCTAATCCTTTTTTTCCAGTTCTCCAAGTCTTCTTTCAATGTCCTTTTGAATATTCTTCAGAGACTCTGCCTGCGATTTAAGCATTTTTACTTCTTCTTCCCTGCCCGGAATCCGATGATGTAACATACTAAAGTCTGGAAATGGCCAATTCCAAAGGTTTCTTCGTCCTAAACCGCGACCTCCTGCTCCTCTGCCAAAACCAAAGCCTCTTCCCCCTCTTCTTCCTGATCTGCCAAAACCATTTTCAAAACCGGGGATATCATTTCCCGAACAAAATCCAAATCCTCTTCCGGTCATGGAACCTTGCCCCATTGGACCGGTACGATCTCCTGATGGCATAATTTTAAATTTAGAAATTCAACAATTCATTATTTTTCGGGCTCTTTGTCCGTGTCCGATTATCTCATACAAATATAACAATTAAAAGAACTAATGTTTAATACAATTTATGATTTATATGAATTCTACAACCCGAGCTGCAATAAAATAAAACCAACAAGCAACCCAACAACCATATTGATTATTTTAACTTTTACAAAATCTTTTCCCGATTCGGCAAGCAGGGGTAACATTCCATGCCCGTCCTGTACTATAGAATTGGCAATAAGTATACTAAAAGGCAAAAGATTTTGTGAAAAAAGTGTAGCAAATAATAGATGCGGACCTGATTCAGGGATTAAACCAACCAGTACAGCTATAAATAAAATCCAGTGAGGATTATCTTTAACCAGATCGCTCAATTCCAGATTTGATTGCACGAAATACAATACAACAAAGGCACCCCATGTCCAAAGGAAAATTCGGATCAGATGTTTTTTAATAATATGATTGTACAGATGCTCTTTTAGAAAATGTTCCGGGGTTGTTATAAACACGAATAATAGGAATAGCCCTCCGGAGAGGAATATAATTTTCTTCCAGTCCCAGTTATTTGGGCCAATAATACCAGTAGCCAAAAGAATAATAAGAATTGCCGAAAATAAAAGCAAAACGGTTCTTTCAAAGGAAATATTTTTTAGCTGGGGAATAATGTCTTTTTTTACAAAACACTTGCACTTCTCATGTTCATGTATAACAAATCCGTGTGTCCCCGCTGGTTCATTTTTCTTTGCAAATAAGTTTACTATAAACCCTGTTAAAATGGCTATCCCCAATAATACGAATTGAAGTAAAACTGCTTTCTCAGGAAATAGTGCAAACATTACAAATGCTTCATCTCCTGAGGTTGCAATCATGGCAGCTACCAATCCGGCTACTCCCATCATTCGATGGCTGTATAACGAAACAACAGTAAAGGCACCTAAACAGCCAGGTGTAATTCCAAGAATTGCAGCAACAATAATTTGCAATATAGGTGACCGCTGTAATTTATTCGCCCAAAGATTCTTGCTTTGGACATTAATATAATCGATAACAACCATCATGAAAAGCACAAATGCCGTTATTATTAATGCTTGTTTTAGCGTGGGAACAAAAACTTCAATCATGATTCCAAATCTAAATACTATTTATTTTATATTGAACAAAAGTTTATTTAAATTTGTTTATTAAAAACAAAAAAATGCTTTTGCATGTTGCGATAACGATTCAGTCTTCGAAGGAAATCGAGAATTTCTACAAAAAAATATTACTCTTTACTGTTCAAAGAAAGTTCTCGCTAAATAAGGAAACATCACAAAAAATTTTTAATACAGAAGAAGTTGTTGATGTATATTTAATGGAACATCAATCTGTACATTTCGAAATTTTTGTAAGCCGCAAAAAGGAAAAGAAACTATTCTCCCATGTTTGTTTGGCATACAGACAAACAAATACAATCTATGAAAAGGCGATTAAGCTAGGGTATGAAACACAGATAAAAAGAAATAAAGAGAATAACACTTATTTCATTTGGGATAAAAGCGGAAACATGTTTGAAATTAAAGGAATACAAGATCAATGATTAACAAATATGAAATCTTCGCCTGATAAATTCCAAGGTACTGACCTCACAATACAAAAGGATTAAATATGGCAAAGAGACTTGTATTATTAAACTAAAATGTCATGAAAGGAAGAAGGTTGGGAAAACGAATATTTCAACGCAATGAACCGGTTACGGAAGGAGAATACTGTATCTGTCCGAAGTGTGGTCATTCTACTATTCATGTTAAGGGAAGGCCATGTCGTCGTTTCTTGTGCCCGGTTTGCCACATTCCTTTAACCCGTTCCCAAAATAGTTTTCATTCAAAAGAATTGAAAACAGACTCTGCGAAATCAAAAACATTAAAATATCCAAAAGTAGACATTGAAATCTGCACCGGATGCGGAAGCTGTATTGATGTATGCCCGGTGGAAGCAATTTCTTTGATTGAAGGTAAAGCTTTTATTGAAGAAGATATATGTACCAATTGCCGAGTGTGTGAAAATGAATGCCCGGTAGAGGCTATTAATTAAATAATTAAAAGAGATGATATGAAAACATACGATGTAATTATTATTGGAGGTGGCCCGGCTGCCATTGTAACCGGAATTACGGTTAAGAAGTTTTTTAAAGAGAAAAGTGTACTGATGATAAAAGAAGAAGCAGATGGGCTTGTGCCATGTGGAATTCCTTATATTTTTAATTTGCTGGGAAACGATGCCGGGAAAAATAAAATGGGACCAAAACCATTTGTTAATTTAGGAGGTGAGGTTGTTGTTGATTCTGCCATAAAGGTAGATAAAACAGCTAAAAAGGTTTTAGTAAAATCGGGAGAGGAATTTAGCTACGGTAAACTGGTTTTTGCTACAGGTTCTGAACCTGTTATTCCCACTTTCATACCTGGGCATGACCTCCGGAATGTTTTTTACGTAAAGAAGAGTTTTCCATATATTCATGAACTGGCGTCGAAAATCAGTGGGTTTAAAAATATTGTTATTGTTGGAGGCGGATTCATTGGAGCTGAAGTCGCAGAACAAATGGCTGCTTCGGGAATGAATATTACGCTTGTTGAAAGTGAACCACTTTGTTTTTCAAAAGCCTTTTCACCAGAATTAAGTGCCATTGCAACAGATGTATTGAGAGAAACAAAGGTCAATGTGATGACATCAACACTGGTCAAAGAAATTACCGGAGAAAATGATACTGTTCAGCACGTTGTGCTCTCTGACGGAAGAAAAATTGAAGCCGATGCCGTGACTCTTTCCATTGGCTATAAGGCCAATTCACAACTGGCTGAAGAATCAGGGCTCGAATTAAACCGGTTTGGCGATATTCATGTAGATAATTATGGCCGAACGACAGTAAAAGACATTAGCGCTGTTGGCGATTGTGCACAAACTTTTGGTTTTCTGACGGGACGAAGTGATGTTATAAAACTGGCATCCACAGCTACAGCAGAAGCTCGTACTTTGGGGCATAATATTTTTGGTATTCGTATAAAAAAGTGCACTGCAGGTACATTGGGCGTATTTTCTACTGAAATCAATGGTCTGGCTATGGCAGCTGCTGGCGCAAACGAAAAAAGTGCCGGTGAATCGGGAGTTGAACTAATATCATCTAAATTTTCATCGCCCGACCGGCATCCGGGAGGACTGCCCGGAATGAGCAACTTAACAGTCAAACTCTATGCTTCGCCAGTGGACGGAAGTATTCTTGGGGGTGAAGCCTGGGGAGGAAAATCGGTAGGTGAAATCATTAATATTATCAGTTTGGCCATCCAAAAATCCATTACTGTTTTTGAACTGATCTCTTTCCAGGTGGGCACACACCCGCTATTAACTGCGTCACCCGTAAATAATCCGATTGTCAGGGCAGCCGAAGATATTGTATATAAAATGACGTGTTCGAAATATTAAAAATGGTGTCAGTTTTATGGAAGATATTGTTTTTCACCCTATAGGAATTATTCATTCTGAATATAAACAAACAAAAGATACCCCCATCCAACCTGCTTCTGGTATGAGAATTAGTGGGAGTGTTGAAATTTTTCCTGAATATGCTGAGGGATTACAAGACATTGAAGGATTTTCACACTTGATTCTAATTTATCATTTCAATCGTTCGTCGGGGTATAAATTAAAGGTAAAGCCTTTTCTTGACGAAAATTTGCACGGTGTCTTTTCTACGCGGGCTCCATTTCGGCCTAATCCAATAGGGTTGTCAGTTGTAAAACTTATTTCCAGAAATAAAAATATTTTAGAAATTGAAAATATTGATATTCTGGATGGTACTCCACTATTTGACATCAAACCTTTTGTTCCGGATTTTGATGCAGCAGAAAATGTAAAGATTGGTTGGGTAACCAGATCGCAAAATAAGATATCAAATACGTTTAACGACGGTCGTTTTGAATCGGAATCTTAAAAGAATTGATTAATAATGATTTATATTAAGAATAAGTCGAAAATTAACCTCGTGATCGATGGTGTTATGTTGATTTTACTTGCATTGATTATCGGGGGTGGATTAATGATTAAGTATGTATTGTTGCCGGGTTTCAAGCGTAACGTTTTGTATGGAAGTGATGCTGAGCTTTACTTCTGGGGACTCGACAGACATCAATGGGGAAGTATTCATTTATACCTTGGTTTTGTTTTCCTGTTTTTATTATTTCTTCATGTTATTCTTCATTGGAAAATGATAGTTGGTATTTTCAGTCAAATGATTAAAGGACAAATTTCAAGGAAGATAATTTCAGTTTGTATTGGTGGGGTAGCCCTTTTTTTTGCTTTGGCCCCGCTCTTATTAAGACCCGAAGTTATGCCGTTGGAAAGAAAATATAACCATAGACAAAATACCGAAAATTTTATACGAGAAATGCAACCTATGTTACCAACCCAACCTTCTGCCCAAGCCTTTCAACGAACGGCTGAAAAATCTAATGAAGAACAAAAGAGAAGCCACCTGATACATGACTTTTCCAAACTGGAAATATTTGGCAGCATGACTCTGGAAGAGGTTTCGCAAAAATATTCGATCCCTTTAAATAGGCTGGCTGGTACACTGAATATTCCTTTAAATAAATCGGGAGAAAGAATTGGGAGATTAAAAAGGAGATATGGTTTTGAGATTATAGAATTGAAAGAGACTATTACTCAATTAAAAGAGTGAATATCGTTAAGTTTTTTTAGAAAAGCATTGACTTATGACATGGAAAGTAATAGGTAATAAATTAACAGTGTGTAAACAATGCAAATAACTACATCCAAAATATTGATAATAATTGTAGCCCTTTGTTTATTATCTTGTAATTCAAAAAGCAATAAAAATGGTGATGTCACGAAACAAGTAGTAACCGTAAGTATTTTACCTCAAAAAACATTTGTTGAAATGATAGCGGGAGATGACTTTAAAGTAAATGTTTTACTCCCGCCCGGAGCAAGTCCAGCCGTTTTTACACTATTACCTTCTCAGCTAAAAGATATAACCCATTCAAAAGTTTGGTTTCGTGTTGGGCATGTTGGCTTTGAATATTCATGGAAAGAAAAGATTGAACAAGCCAACCGGCAAATGAAGGTGATTGACCTTTCAAAAGAATTGGACTTAATTTCTGCTACATCCATAACCTCAACCGAAACAAAAACAGAGAAGGGGATTAATCCCCACATCTGGATGTCGCCACCATTGGTAAAACAAATGGCTCGCCGAATTACAGAAGAACTTTCTGTTTTAAATCCTGAAAAAAGTGCCATTTACAACGAAAACTACCTCAAGTTTGCCACTGAAATTGACCAATTAGATGATATAATCAGAAGTACTTTAAAGGATTATCAAGGTCGTAAATTTATTATGTTTCATCCAAGTCTTTCGTACTTTGCCCGCGAATATGGACTAAAGGAATATTCACTTGAACCTGGCGGAAAGGAACCAACACCTCAACGAATGGCTGAACTGGTTAAGCTGGCCAGAAAAGAGAACATAAGAGTAATTTATATTCAAAGTGATTTGGACCGTGAACAAGCCCGTGTATTTGCAGAAGAAATCGACGGAGAAATTATCGAAATGTGGCCGTTAAACCCAGCTTGGGAAGAAAATCTGATGAAAATTACAAAAATACTTATAGCTAATTTTTAAAAAGCTTTGAAAAAGTACCCTTAGAATTAACCTCAAGTAGATATTTTTCAAAGCCTTCTAAAAATCAATCGATAAATTTCATAAAGTTTCCAGGTTTGAAATATCAAGAATAAATCCTTCCATTCCAACAATCCGGTCCCTGACAAAAATGGGATTTGCCGAGAGGATATGTTGGGCAGTTGTCCCATCTTTACATCTCCGTGTGGCTATATTTCCGCTGATTATTTCGCCGTTCATTACCCTGGCAAACGTAGTTTCAAGCTTTTCAACCTCGGATGACGGACGGGTAACCGAAAAGTGTCTCCCCATAATTTCATCCGGTGCTTCATATTTATACATTTGCAGCCAGGCCGTGTTAACGTTTTCAATGATTCCGTTTTCGTTAAGGCGATAATACCCGGCGCCACTGTTTTTTACGGCGTTGTACATGTACTCACCTGCATCCTCTTTGGGGTCAACATTCAAAATAAATCCTTCTACTCCAATTATTTGTTCATTCTCGTAAACCGGATTTGCCGATAAAATATGGTTTCCATGGGAGTCATCCATACACTTTCTCCGGACTGACACCCCGGGAATGATCTTCCCATTTAAAACATCATTTATCTGCTTTGTTAGTTTTTGCAATTCGCCGGTATCGCGTGTTACTGAAAAATGTTGTCCAATTATTTTGGAACGATCAGTACACTTATACATTTTCAACCATGCCTCGTTTACATCTACAATGATCCCATTTTTGTCCAGCCGGTAGTAGCCAGCTACACTTTCATCCACAGCTTTATGCAAATTTTTAACCCGTTCTTCCTTTTCATCAACTTTTATTACTTCCCAGCCTGTAATCATTGCTTTTATTGCAGAAAGTGGCTTTTCTCCGGTTGTTGTGAGGTAAACATGTGCAACTACGAATGCTATTAGCAGGAATGCCCCAAGTGTATGAATAACAGCGATATTGGTTAATCCCTGTACATGCAGGTTTGCATTGGGATAGATATAGGCCATATAGATAAAGCCGGTAACCACCTGTATTGGGATGACTAAAAGTTTTAACCCCAGGTAAATTAAACGTTGCAGCGGATTAAATTTATTATAAACGGTTTTGTGGGTAGGATGCGGAGCGCCCCGAAAAATTCCGGTAAGGTAGTATTCAACCTGTGCTTTAATAAATTTTGTAGTAGGAATATATTGTTTCCATTCGCCGGTGACAAAATGCCAGAAAATAGCAAATATAATCAAAACAAGAAAAGCCCATGCTGCAGTATTGTGCCATCTGACTGTGTTTTCGAACCCGAAAAGTGTAAACGAACCGTGCATTTCAAATCCGGTCAGCGCCAGGAAGAAAATAAGTAATGCCTGGCTCCAGTGCCAAAAACGCTCAAAACTACGATAAATATATGTCGATCTTTTCATTTCAATTATTCATTTATTTATTACTTAATTTATCGCCTGCTTTTAATAATACGTAAAAGAGCATGTATAACAACCCCGATTGCCGAAAGTGCTATCAGGCCTATACCGAGGTAATCGAAAGGATTATTTCTGTCGCGGCCTATCAGGTAAAAATTATTAAGGGCAGCAATACGGCTGTTATCCGAGTGGCAATCAACACAATTTAAAGATTCACTGGCCGGAGCTACCATGTGATTGATAGGCCATGACATCTCGGTAGATGCGAAATCATATTTCCCGCTGTAATCTAGGCCAACACTTGCCATTCCGGTTTCCGAAGCTTTATTCCAGTCAAAATTTGTCCAGTAAGCTGTACTGTCTTTCCCGAACAGGTGGGGTACAATCAGATATTCATTTTCTGTATCATAAATTTGCTTTGAGCGATGTACTTTTACAGGAATTATTTTTGATTGATTGTCGGAGTAACTCCCTTCAAGTGTGTTAAGTTCAACAACTTTTGAAGAATCAACCTCTTCGCCGATAACATAATGACGCGCTTTGCCATTGAACCACTGATACTCGGGAACAACATTGTTTTCCCATACAAAAGAACCTTTCATGGTGTGGTATATCACATTTCCAAGGCTATCCTTTTTTATAAGATAGCTTCCATCTTTTTTAAACTGCCCGGCCGTTGACCAGTCCCACGACATTTTTGTTGAGCTTAACTTTGCATATGATGGAATGTGACAGGTTTGGCACGCTACTTTTCCTGTGTGTAAATTTAGAATATTATTGTTGTGTGGTTGCTCTGAATGGCATTGTGCACAACTTACCCTGTTCGTGTCTTTCGAAGCAATTGAATACAAGTTCCCCGAAATATTGTGCCTGTGAGTTTTATGACAATCTACACAATCCATATTTGCACCGTCGATTCCCATGTGCACATCTATTTCACGTGTTACTTTGTTAAGTTCGTTGGCAATGTCGCCATGTTTCACATTGTTGCCACCTCCTCCGGTAAAATGACAGGCTCCGCAGTTACTACGACCCGGCGAACCAATATTAGTGGCGATGTATTGATAATCTGGAGGATAAAAAGTTTTGTTGTCAGAAGTCGTTGTCGTTTTTGTTACCGGATACCCGGCGCTTGTAGGAAATTTTTTATAAGTCCCTGTCTTATCATGGCAAATTAAACAATCTATTTTTTTTCTGGCCGTAAAATCAAAATCGTTGTCTTTCCATCCATACCCGATATGACAACTTGTACATCTCGGTTCATTAGAGGAAACTCCAATACAAAAATTATTCAGAACATTCTTCTTGCCCAACTGAATTGTATCTCCGTTTTCGAGTATATAATCTCTCTCCCATTTCCAGTGCGATGTTTTCATTATCTCTTTGGCAGTGGTATTATGACAGGACAAACAAGCTTCGGTAACTGCTTCCGGCGTTTCAAAATCCTGTTGCAAAACAGCAAATTGAGAGTGATCTACCTTTGAAACAGTATCACGCTCATAATTTATCAGTTTTACTGAAGTCGTTTGGGGTTCGGGCTTTGTATGTTTTACATAAATAATTCCAATAATCCAAGGCAATACTATTGCCGTAAACAATAAAAACAGTTTTAAAAAATTCTGTTTTGATCTTTTCCCGGTTTCCATATTACCTCTTTTGATTTAATAATTCTTCCCGAACCATGGTATGTCCACATTTTGGGCACTTTATAGTTGTACATTTTATACCTTGCTGATGACGAACTTTATGACCGCATTTTGCACAAACACAAAATCCCGATGGGCCAAATGCTCCTCCTTTGTTTTTCCCCTGACCTCCGCCACGACCTAATCCGTGACCTTCTCCCAAATGTTTTTCCTGACCTTCCTTTTCCATAGCTCTGTTCAATTGAATTAATTTTTGCATATAATGAACTTTTGATTGAAACAAATATATAAAAATACAACTATAAACATATTAAAATACATCAATATTAATATATGTTTTAAAAAATATGGTGAGTTTATTAGACTATGAGGAATATTTGATTCATGTAGAATACAACTACTAGTGACTGATAGTCAAGACATAAACAAAAAAGGAGAAATGTAATAACAAAGATTATTCAGAATGGGATAAATAAATTAGTTTATGAGTATCTTAATTTAATTATGAACTATTGTTTAATATAAATATTTATAATAATTTAAATCTTTTGACACAAAAAGAAGTTTTGACAAAGGTGTAGTTATACTGGTTATTGTCATTTTATAGAATTCAGGAAAGGACATGAGGCACTGTAATTTACCCTTTTAGCTTAATTTCCAATAATTTGGATTCGTTCAAAATTTGAATGTTGTTTTTGTCCATTTTTATAATACTGTCGTCCTGAAAATCTTTTAACAAACGGGTGACACTTTCCCTGGAAGTTCCAATTAACGAAGCAAGTTCTGCTTTGGTTATGTTAAGGCTAAACGGATTTTGGTTGTAAACCTGTTGGTAAAAATAAAACAGAATATTGGCTAACCTCCCAGGCAACTGTTGCTGAACATTATTTAGAAAACGATCGAAATTACCCATTTCATCATTAATAATGTAGGTTATTACTTCGGCTGCGAATTCTCCGTTACGCTTAATCAATTGGTCAAAATAGTCGATATCGAGAAAGCATACTAGTGTGTCGGTTAAGGCATAGGCTGAAAAGTAGTTTGTATTATTTGTTTTGTTCAAATTCTGGATTCCAAGGTAAGCACCTTTTTTTGAGATGCTTACTATGTATTCTTTATTAGTGGCTATCGTTTTACTTAGCTTTACAAATCCCTTACGAATGTATGTAATATGTTTAGCCGGGCTCCCTTGTTTAAAAATTAATTCGCCTTTTCGAAAATTGGTTTGAAAACAACCTTTCTCCAGAATACCTAATTCATCGTAATTTAAAACAGATACAGCACTTGATTTAATTACACAGTCTCGGCATTTAATGTTGTTCGATTCCATAAGTTAAACTAAATAACATCACAAATATATGAGATTTTTGTCACATGAAATAATTTACATATGTTCATTTTTTAATTTAACTTTATTCAAAATTAGAATTATGAAAAAGTTATTTTTAATAGCAGTTGTATATTTGGGATTATGGGGAATATTGGGATTTTTTGCTACCATTATTCTGAGCTTTTTATCATGCTGTTTTGGCGTATCTAAAGAAACTTATATGATTTCTTTAGGTGTATTTGCTTTTATTGCAGTTGCAATGACATTAAAAAGTGTTTTCAAAAGGCATTCAGAATTTGCTAAATAAAGATGAATGCTGAAACAAAAAACGGTGTTGTATTATAATGTCAAAGCCATTTTATAAGCATCATGAATGGCATTTTCCGCTTTTCCAACTGATTTAGCATCTCCTGCAAGGTGAACCGGTATGTTTGTGCCAGGTTCAAAAGGTATATAACTTTTCATGCCGGCGGCAATAATTATTTTACTTCGCAAGTCCAAGTATTGTAACCTCGAACAAAGAGTGTAAGGACGTTACTTGTATGTGAACTCCTTTTATAACTTTCGAATGCATGGGTAACAATCACAGAATCATCATACTAACGGAACGACCAATGAGATAATTATACCAATTTGAGTATATAGTGCCGCTTTATTATCTTTGAAGCATGGGAAGACAAAGCAAATTCAAGATAAAAGAGGATTTAAAAGAACTTGAGAGCTTATTAAAAAAACAAACAAGTTTATCAGGAGAAAAACGGGTAAAATGTTTGATTTTCACAAAAGAAAATCGATTTTCTACTCGTTCGCAGTTAGCTCAGTATTTAGGGGTGCATAAACGCACCATAGAACGCTGGTTAAATATGATGCGAATGGTGTTGATTTTATGGTTCAGAATCAATCAAAGCCCAAAGAATCCCAATATATGACAGATGAAATTCACAATGGATTAGCATCCAGAGTTACTAATAACCGTAATCCGTTCCTGGGGTACCGGGATGCACAACAATGGGTAAAAAGCGAATATGGGGTAGATATAAATTACCATACTTTGCGCTATCATTTAATCAAACATTTTGGGACGAAGCTAAAATCTCCAAGAAAATCCCATGTAAAAAAAGATGACCAGGCTGCAGAAGCCTTTTTTAAAACTACCTAATGTGTTCATTCAACTTGGAAACAGTCTGGATAAAAATAAGTTTCCATCTGTAAACCTTTATTTCCAGGATGAAAGCAGGTTTGGATTAATGAGTCATATCGGACGCTGTATAACAGCAAAAGGCGTACGCCCAGTCATCAGTTATCAACATCGTTTTTCAACTACCTATTTGTATGGAAGTTATTCGCCCATTGATGGAAATTCTTTCGTATGGGAAATTAATGGTACAAGTATCGATATTTTTAAGCGTTATCTTCAGGCTTTTTCAGCACAAAGGCCAAATGAATATAAAATTGTTGTTATCGATAATGCCCGCTTCCATCTGATAAAGCCAGATGAAGTCCCCGAGAACATATTCCTATTGAACATTCCTCCATATACACCGGAATTGAATCCCTCTGAACAAATATGGCAATACATAAAAACAAGGTACAAGAACCAATTATTTGCCACTATGCGCGACCTTAAGAAATGGCTTTGGGATATGGTAATAAAAATGCAACCCGAAACCATAATGTCAATAACTGGAAACAAACACTACCTAAAACTTTTCAATGCGGCATTTTGTATTTAAAATGGTATAAGAAGAACGATGTGAACCCGTTTGAGTTGCTCAAAAAAGTACTGGAGGCAATCTCGGAACACAAGGTCAGCAAACTACACGAACTCCTGCCTCAGAACCTGAAGCCTTAGAAAACCGATGTCCCTTGATTGATAACTAGCACAAATCAAACTGAAATAGGAGACCTGGTTGGTAGGACGGATACTTTAGATAAATCGATTATGGATTTTCTTGGTGTTAATATCAAAATTACGAACAATGGCGGAGTTGTTGTGTGCAGGTCTTTTAAAAAGGAATAGTGCTAAATTGTATTGCTTTTTAGAGTCTCCCAGTCGGTATCCTTACTACTATTTGAGTTCCAATGTTTATTTCGCTTTTAACCGAAATAAGCCCTTTATTTTGAGCAACCATGTCTTTTACAATTTTAAGCCCCAAGCCGCTTCCTTTTTCCTGGTTCGTGCCCTGACTCGTATAAATATTATCATCTTCAAATATCTTTCTTTGAAGTTCATCGGACATCCCCACCCCGGAATCTGTTACCCCTATTGAAGCATAATTCCCTTCGTATCTTACATTTATGATAATTAACCCTTTATCTGGTGTAAATTTAATTGCATTTGATATTAAATTTCGAAAAACAGTATGCATTGTTACTTCATCAAAAAAAGCAATAATTTCTTTTTCTAACTTAAGTTCGATATCAATATTTTTTGCTTTCGCGTTCCCTTTTAATAAATTAATACAGTCTTTAATAATTGTTGAAACGTCTAAATATTGTGGCTTAAGTGTAATGGTGTCTGTCTGAAGCCGGGTCCACTCCAACAAGTTGTCTAGCAATATTGTGGTATCCTTAGCCGTTCTTTCCAAAAGAGGCATAACCCGTTTTTTTGTATCGCTACTGTTTTCTTCTTCATCAAGATTAAGTAAAGATATAAGCATTGATATAGAAGAGAACGGAGCCCTGATGTCATGTGCAATAATTGAAAATAATTTATCACGTGTTTTGATGGTTTCAAGTAGTTTCTTCTTCGACTTGTTATGTTCAAGATGAGTTTTCACTCTTATCAACAGCTCGTCGCGAATAAATGGTTTTGTCAAATAATCAATCGCACCGGTTTTAAATCCTTTAATAATATCTTCAGGAGCGGTCTTAGCGGTAAGAAAAATTACGGGAATTTCAGCTAACTCTTTATCTGATTTTATTTCCTCACATACTTCAAATCCGTCTTTCCCAGGCATCATTACGTCAAGCAAAATAAGGTCGATTTGAGTATTTCTAAGCACCTCTAATGCACTCTCCCCATCTATCGCCAAGGCGATTTTATAATCTTCTTCTTTTAGAAAATTGCTCACTACTTTTAAGTTTTCAAGATTGTCGTCAACAACTAAAATATAGATGGGATTGTCCATTATCATTCCGTTTTCATTTGATTATTGAGCTCCTCTACTATTAGAGGAAATTTTTCTAAATTATCTTTCAATAAATAAAGGTCGATTTGTTCAATGTCTTCTTTTAATATTTTCGCATAGTGTATTAAAGATTCAAAATTACATTCGTCAGCAAAATTCAAAAGTTCATCAGCAAAAGCTTCTATTTTAAAAAGCACTAAAGAATCCTTTATTACTTCCCATTTTGGAAGAAACTTTTTTTCAAGAACCATTAGTATATCCGGTAAGTTAGGCAAAATATCCTGGGGAACAACAATATCAGTAGACCTTTCTTTTACTATACTGTCACTACGGTTAGAAATAGAGTGTTTTAAAAATTTCGCCAATTCTTGAAATAATTCAGCGCGCTGAACCGGTTTATATAAAAAGCCATCAAAAACAGAGGTGTTTTCGATTCTTTCAGAACTAAAAACAGAGGCAGTAAAAGCAACTATGGGAATATGTTTCTTATTTGGGTCAGCCTTGAGCCTGCGAGCCACTTCGTATCCATCAATGCCGGGCATACGCATGTCCAATAGAATTAAATCGGGATTAAGGTACTTAAGAATGTCAAGAGCCATTTCTCCATTTTCAGCGGCAGTGACTGTTATTCCAGTAGAAAGCAGCAAACTTTCAACTGCTTCAATGTTAGAAATAAAATCATCAACAACCAGAATGTTAGCTGATTCAAAATGGATGTCGGAAGTGTCAATTGTAGTTAATTCCTTTTTTCGAATTCCTTTTTTTATTTCCACATCAAAAAGAATAAATGTAAATATAGACCCCTGACCTTCTTTGCTACTCACTTTGATAGTGCCCTTCATCTTTTCTACTAAGCGTTTTGAGATGGCGAGACCAAGCCCTGTCCCGCCATAATCCCGATTCGATTGCCCTTCTTGCTGGCGGAATGCATCAAAAATAATTTTCTGTTGTGATTCACGTATTCCTACACCCGTATCTACCACTGCAATTTCTAAATTCCCGTAATTTTCACTATGTCTATTAAAGTTTGCTTTAATTGTAACTGAACCATTATGTGTAAATTTGATAGCATTCCCCACCAGGTTAAAAAGTATTTGCTTTATTCTTACCTCGTCATGGATAATTGTTTCAGGAAAATCAGGGCTAATTTGTATCTTAAAATCAAGACCTTTTTTTTGGGCTTTATGTTGAAACAGAAGGATTATTTCCTGAAGCTGTGCATTTAAATCTAACGGGTTATATACAATATCAAGCTTTCCCGCTTCTATTTTCGAAAGATCCAGAATATCATTTAGTAATGTCATTAGTAAGTTCCCGCTGTTCAAGATTGATTTAAGCATTTTTTGATGTCGTACAGAATCAAGCTGGTGGAACATCGCTTCACTAAATCCAAGAATAGCATTCATCGGAGTACGGATTTCATGGCTCATGTTAGCCAGAAACTCAGACTTTAATTTGTTGGCCATTTCTGCTTTGTGACGTTCTTCAACAAGCTTGTTTTCTAATTCTGTTCGTTTCTTTACATTGACCAACATTTGTGAAAAAACCAAAAGCAAAGCCTCTTCCTTTTCAGAATATAGATGATGCATTTTTACCGAATCGAAACCAAGAAAGCCGGTGCACGTCCCTTCAAACATCATCGGGATTGTTATCAGACTTTTTATTTCCTGAGGTTCCAGAATTGCCCTTACTGGATCATCTTCATGCATGGCAAATACATCAGGGATATTCATGGTTATACCTTTTAAATGAGCCTCAACCCACTGTGGTAATGCGTTCAAAGGAATGTTTTGCAACTCCTTTATTTGAGGACTTATTCCCTCATTACACCACTCATACGTATTGTTACACACATTTTTTTTCCAGTCGTAGTCAAAAATGTATGCACGATCCGCTTCAACAAAACGCCCCAACTCTTCAAGTGAATGGGCAATGGCATTCTCAACCTCTGACGGAGATATATTAATATATTCTGATGATATATCCATCAATATTTTTTGTAAGGCCGATTGACTAGCCAAAGCTTCTTCTACTTTTTTGAGCTCAGTAATGTCACGATAATACCACAAGTGTTCAACTTCGTTTTCTGAAGTAAAAATTGGGACATAATCGCGCAAAAGAATCCGCCCGTCTACTAACCGGAGTTCTTCGTTCAACACTACTTTTCTACTTTCAATAATTTGATCTATCCGTTCAATAAAAATCCTGCTTTCAACAAACAATTCTTTTACCTGCTCTGAAGCAGCTTTACAGTCTGCACTTATAATTGCTTCTGGAGGGACTGGAATTGCGAAAATTTCACAAAACCGTTTATTGGTTTGCTGTACCTTCCGGTCAGATGTTTCCATTAATATTCCACCCGGCAAATGGGAAATAAGCGTGGTTAATCTTTTGGTCTGATATCGTATTTCGTCCTCTGCTTGTTTTTGACTGGTGACATCCGTCATTACAATAAGGAAGTAATTTTTCCCCTGGCTTTCAACTACACTGCCGGAGATTAACCCGTCAATCATTAAATTATCTTTGGTCCTTATTGTTATTTCCATATTACGAATAACATCATCTAAACCAAGCGTTTTATTTATCACCTTCTGTTTTTCATCATCAACAAATAGATTCAATTGCGATGAAGATTTTCCGATCACCTCTTTTCGCGTATACCCTGTACTTTTAACAAACGCTTCGTTTACTTCAAGGAATATTCCGTCAGGAATCGAAACGACTGATATAAGCGCAGGATTATTTTCGAAAAACCTGTTGAATTTCTGTTCGCTGTCCTTCAATTTAGCAGTAAGCTTTTCAGCAATTTGGCGTGCCCTATTACTGGCTGAGAGCAATGATAATATTAAAAAAAAGACAAGAAAACTTATAACTGTTCCCGATATAAATAAAATAAGGACCTTGCTTTGGAATATTAAGGGTGTAGCATCGGTTTGAGAAAGGACAATTGTCCACCGTTTTCCATGAAAATCAATGGTGCTGGACATACTCCTTGAAGAACTCATTTTTTTTTGACCTATTCTCTGTTGTTCACTATCATAAAGCAATGCCTGTGCATCTGTCGTTTCATCATCATAAATACGTAAATCGACATATCCTTCTCTTGCCGATTCCCAATGTCCCAGGATTCCGTTCATCAGATCATTCATTCGGTATGGGCTGTAAACCCAACCTAAAAATGCCGTACCTCTTTGTGTAACGGTTTCTACCGGCATATTTTTTTTGTAAACGGGGATGTACATTAAAGTACCGGCCTGAATATCTTCATTCGTTTCTTGCACGAGTGTAACTTTCCCCGAGAGTATAGCCATGTTAGAATCTCGGGCAGTTTCCATTGCTTTACACCTTACTGGCTCCGACAACATATCAAAACCAAATGCTCTTTTGTTTCTCCAATTAAAAGGCTCCAAATAAACAATTGCAGAATAAGTTTCCCTTTCTCCCTCCGGCCAAACAGTGTATTCTGGAAACCCTTCTTCTCTGATTCTTTGAACATGTTTGTCCAATTGTTCTGGAGAAATTGCTTCCGCAAAACCAAAGCCTAAAATTCCCGGAAGGTTATTTTCAACATCTGATCGGCGATAAAATGTATACCAGTCATCACGGGTTACGTTATTTGAAGAAGAAATAAAAGCAGCTCCTCCTCTTAATAACTGAGCATGCGCAGTTAAGCGATATTCTATCCGGGTTTCAATGTCTGAATTTATTCTTTGCAGATCATTCAATGCCATTTTCTCCAAATCGTTTTTAACATATAGGGTTGAAAAAATTGTTAATAGTAAACCGATAAGGAGCACAAATAAGGCTTTTAATAAAATACTTGAACGCATATTTGAGAATAGATTCATTCTTTTTATTTTTTTCCAATACTAAAAAATAGATTTACTTGGAACTTTTATTGTTACGTAATTAATTTACTATCTTTTTTATTAGCGGCAAATTTTTGTTGCGAAATTTCTAAAAAGATTTACACGGACTAAACAAAGCAAGAACTTATCGAGATAAATGGGCTCCTAATCTTAAATAGATTGTTCTAAAAAGATAAAAAAACAACGATTACATTCGTTGTACGCCGGTTTTTATTATTCAAAATCAAACCGTTACAAGCTTCAACAAATTTAACAGTTTTCTTATCAATTTGCACAGACCTTGATAAGGTGCACAAATTTATTTTGTTTTTGTGGGTGGGGAAATTCCAATACCGACTTTAAGGCGGTACTTAGGGGGGTGTTAGCTCTTTGGCAAACTTTGAGTTGAGCTTGGCTTTTGAGATTTGCCAATGTGCTAACAAATAGGAGCGTTTTTTTATTAATTACTCATACCTCAATGCTTCAACAGGATTTTTCGTAGCCACTTGCCAGCTTTGCCAGCTAACTGTCAACAGTGCAATTCCAAGTGCCAATAGTCCGGCAAGTGCAAAAATCCACCAGCTTAAAGTAGTTTTGTAGGCAAAATTTTCATTTAAGATAGCCATACTTTCAGTTATACGGAAGAAAGTCTACTTTTAATTCCCGATTATTAATAATGTGTGATGAATTCAGTTTAGTCTGAACTTTATAAACTGTTAGTTTTAAGAAGTATACGTTATTTGAGTTTATGCATTTTTATCTTCTCGCCGTCTAAATGAACTACCTCGCAGCAGAGCTGACGAGGTATCAAAATAAGCTAAGTTGCTGAACATGGAGTTTTTGATATTCCTTTTGTCTTCCTTGAGCTTGTACATATTTTTGAATTGTATTTTCATCACCATGAGCACCAACCGAACTAACATAAAACCCTTTGGTCCAGAATTCACCTCCCCACAGTTGTTTCTTGACTTTGGGATGAAGCTTGAAAATCTGTTTCGCAGTGATACTTTTTACTGTCTGAATGATTCGCGTTGGACTCAACATTGGCACACTTTGAATCAAGAAATGAACATGGTCTTTATCCGTACCAATCTCTATAAAAGTAATTTCAAAACGCTTCGAGATTTCAATACATACTTGTTTCAAACTTTCATCAACATCTTTGTCAAAAACAACCCTCCGATATTTGGCTGGACAGACAAAATGGTAAAGAAGTACTGAAACATTATGACTCTTATGAATAAATTCGCTCACATAACAAATTTAAAATTAATTTCGAAGCAGAGCTTCGGGGAACTAACCCCGCTGAGATTAGACGTAATGTTAAAGAAGTTGCGAGTTCAAAAGCCCAACTCTTCATGCTGTTTGTAAAATCATCTACAATTTTGGCAGATGATCCGATTAGTTTTTTTCGCTCATTAACTGTTGGTACTCCAGATTCTCCTGTATCAACTCCAACTCCCGCATATTTTTAATTTTTCTCATTTTATTCCGTTTTGTCTTCTTCATCTTCGTATAATATTTCAGAGAAAATATTCAAAAATATCGATGTTAGTATTCTTTTCTGAATGCCACAAACAGAACTGCAAATAGCAGGAAAAACCCTACCATAATTAATATACCTGTGAGGTAGTCGTTATAGTATTTCCGTACCAGAGAATAAACGCTGATCCAGAGAATATAAAGAATAAAGTGGCTAAAAGAATAAACACGAGTAAGCTAAAAAGAAAACTCAAAGATTGAGAGGCTTTTTTTATACCTGAAGTTTCACCAAATCAATTCTAGCTTTAACGTATTCTTTTAGAGCATCGTTAAGCTTCGAAAAATTATTTGTCAGAGTGCCTGCCGTTCATTTGGATTGCTTATTCGTGTTTATTATCTGTTTATTGTTTGTTTAAGCGTCTTGAGTTGCTTTACTTTTAGTATTTACTTTCTCTTTAATTTTATTCTCAGCTTCTTCTGCTTTTGCTTTTACTTCCGAAACCATGTCGTTAATTTTGTTTTTCACATCCTCTACTTTATCGCTGAGGCTTTCTGTTACATCCCTCGATGTTCTTTTAATTTGTTTACTCAATTTTTTGCGGGTTCGTTCTCCTTTATCAGGTGCAACTAATATTCCTGTTAAAGCGCCGGCTGCAGCACCGGCTATAAATCCCATCAATACATTTGTTGTTTTACTCATGACTTTAATTTTTATGGTTAATACTAATTTGTTTGTTCTTTTGCTGAAGAATAAGAAAATTCTATTCCATTTAACGGTTGTTGTATTGAGGTGCTGGTAATAATCTGATATTCAGAAGTCGATAGCGTTTTTATTTATTTAGGGCGCTGCCATAGTTGTTGATTTTTTTCCACACCTGATATAAAAAGTGTAGAATTTTCTATTTAATAAATACCTGCAGCTTTTTTCTGTTTTTTCGAAAGATTAATTTTTTTTGGTGTTGCCGTGCCTCAGAGGCCGTCTGCTATCTTTGTAATTTTCAATACAGCAATAGATTGTACAAACAGTAGTCTGGCATGTTTCTATCATAGTTTGCAATAGAAACATTAAAATATATAATAATGAAAACATTGGGTATTCTTTTATTTATCATTGGCGTTGTTGGAACCATTTTATTTGGAATTCAGGCAGCAAATAATTCAGAAACGTTTAGCTTTTTAGGTCTCGATATAGCGATTAGCGACGCTAACTGGACTCCCGTAATTGTAAGTGCAGTTTTAGCCGTTATCGGGGTGGTTGTTCTGCTTATAAAACCAAAGAAATAAAGCAAAACGCTTCTTTGGAAAACAATTTATACATATGTAATGAAAAAGCCATTTGAAAACAATAAAATAAACAGTGTAAAAAGAGCAGCTATGATAATTTTCGTAGCTGTTTTTGCATTTTGGGGATTGAGTTCACTGATTTTGCCCAGTTTTATAAAGCACAAAATTAACGAGGGTAATTTTGGTAATTACCAGTTTGAAATCGAAAAAGTACGCGTTAATTTACCCGGTAGTCGAATTGTGCTCGATTCCTTCCATGCAAAAAGCAATATCGATGGGATGGATGTTTTAGTGCCTAAATTAAAAATAACCGGCGTTAAAATAATCCGACTGTTGCTAAAAAGATCCTTTGTTGCCAATGCAGTGTATTTGCATAGCCCTCAGGTTTTGCTTGAACATGGGAATTATAGCGCGAACGGAGTAAGGCCGTACACTTCAAAACAGGCATCAGCAGAATTTTTTGTTGGGAATTTTGTTATTACAAATGGAAATTTTGAGTTTATAAATACAAATGACACAAGTCGTTTTTCAAGAATTGAAATTGAATTTATTAATCTTTCACTTAACCGAGATGAACAATATGTTTTCAAAAACTTTTCTTTCGACCACTTATCAGGCAACATAGAAGAATGGTCGGTTCCCTTATCAAACAATTTATATACTGTTGTTGGCTGTGAACTGGAATTTGGTACTTCAAAAAACATTCAGATAGGGCAGTTGCATTTAAGTACTAACTATCCAAAATATGAAGTAGGCCACAAAACCGGCGTAGAAACCGATTGGTTTGATTTTGATTTGCAGGATATTAAAATAAGTGGATTTGAAATGCAGAAGTTACTGGAAAACCGTGGTTTTATTGCCAACAATGTTTCGCTGGGAAAAGTGAAAGGCTTTGCCTTTCGCGACAAAAGGCTGCCGCGTGGAAATAAACCCGACACGAAGCTTCCGATGCAAGCGTTGGACGAGCTGAAATTACCCCTACAAATCGATTCGCTTTCATTTGAAAATGCCTACATAAAATATGAAGAACATGCAGTGGGTGCAGATGAAGCGGGAACCGTATTTTTTTCTGGGCTTAGCGCAAAAGCCTATCAGATAAGTAATATCCGTAAATTGATTCTTCTTCCAACAACTATTTCAGTGAGCGGAAAGCTAATGGGCAAAGCTCATATGGATGCATACTTCGTAATACCAAATAAAAAGTATCCTGGCGAATATGAGGTGAAAGGAAAGCTTGAACCAACTGCTTTTGGAATTATCAACCCGATTGTAAATGAAAATCTAGCGGCCGATATAAAAAGCGGTTACATACACGAGCTTAATTTCGATTTTCATTACAACAACGATTTGTCGGAGGGTGCATTAACCATCCAGTATTCCGATTTAAAAATTGATCTTCTGAACCGCAGAAACGATTCGGCAAAACCAGTTCAGTCGGTATTTTTTAACGGGCTGATTCTAAAAAAGGATAATCTTAAAAACAAAAAGGTTTACCGCGAAGGCACCATTCATTTTTCCCGTGATAAAAAGAAATCGTTATTTAACTACTGGTGGAAATCGCTTTACTCTGGTATAAAATCAGTCGCGGTTCCAAAACCTTTGTTATAACACAGTTGTGTAGAGAACAAAAGTGTAGAAAAAATTCCCTGAGCCCCACACAGAAATCCACAATAAAAATAAAATGAATTTATGTAAGTGTCAATATATTAGTTGTTTGAGTTTTGTGTTGAACTTTGGAATGATTTTGTCATAATAAATAGTACAGTTAGTAGAAAAATAAGTTTAATAATAAAAATTAAGATTATGGACAAATTAGTTGTAAAAGGAAAATGGAATGTTATAAAAGGAAAACTGAAACAAAAGTATGGCGAACTGACAGATGATGACCTTACCTATGTCGAAGGGAAAGAAGATGAATTGCTCGGACGTATACAAGAGCGAACCGGCAAAGCCAGGGAAGAATTAATCGAAGAAATCAAAAACTTATAAGCCATGAGATCACTACTTTATATCATTGCAGTAATACTGGTTATAGGCTGGTTATTTGGGTTCTTTGTGTACTCGGTTGGAGGTTTAATTCATATTCTCCTTGTTCTGGCGGTAATTTCAATTTTGATTTCGTTAATCCGGGGGAGGTGACATGGGCATAAAAATAATACACGGTAAAATTAAAACAGGCACTTTTAAAGGTCTGTTTTTTTTATGCTCTGAAATCTCGATATAATTCTATTTGAATGTTTGCAGCCTTTCGTAATAAGCTATTTTATAGTTATCTTTTAGATAAGGCAAATAAAAGTTTTTGCTGTATATTATTGAGGTGAATCAAACTCCAAAAAGGAAATTTTTATTTGTCGACAGAGCTTATTTTGAAAGGTTCGGCAAATTTGAGTGGTTTGTTTTTGTGGTTTTTGAATTGAGAATACTGGTAACTTAATTCTATACCAAAGTAGAAGATCAATGAAACGTAGTAAATCCAAACCAAGATGACGACAAAGGAACTTGCAGCACCGTAAATCGCACCTAACTGGCTTTTCCCAATAATAATGCTGATCAGGTATTTTCCTATAAAGAACAGGATAGAAGTTATAACGGCAGAAAACCAACTGGCTGTCCATCTAACAGATACATCGGGTAAAAAGCGAAATATTAAAGCAAATACGGCCGTGGTTATTACCAGCGACAATGCCACTTTTAAAACATTAATCAGCACAACAAATTCGGGGTTAAAATGCATCGATATCCAATCCTGGAACAAACTTATTGAAGCGTCAATTATCAGCGAAATCAGTAGCACAAGTCCAAGGCTCAGAATCAATCCAAAAGAAAACAAACGGTCTTTCAGAAATTTTAAAACATTTAATTTCAATTTCGATTTAACCCTTATCCTCCAGATATAATTAATTGAATTCTGCATGATGCTGAATAAAGTGGTAGCAGAAATTAAAAATACGACACCACCAATTAGTGCTCCTATTCCGCCTTTTTCACTTATACTATAGTTATCAATAGCCGATTGGAGGAGCTTGCTGCTCTCGCCGCCTATAAGTTGTGCCAGTTCATTAAACAGTTTTGTACGAATAACTGCATCATTAGTAAAAACGCCAAAAACAGCAATAATTATAATGAGTATCGGAGCAATCAAAAAAATAGTAAAATAAGCTGTGGTTGCAGCCATCCCAATCAGATTATTTGTGCGGAAATTTTTGAATGCGTTAAGAATTATTTTAAGGTGGTTTTTGACTCCAGTTACCATTTTAGTTTTTACTATTTCTTTTATTGAACATTTTGATTTTATGTTTCTCCATACCTCGGTCACTAATCAAAAATGCGTACGGTTTTAAATTTTCAATATTTCGCATAATTACTTTTACCGTTGCCAACACAGGCACTACTACGAGCATCCCGGCAATTCCCCAAACCATATTAGCAAAAAGCAAACTCAGAATAATAGCCAGTGGATTTATTTTTATACTGTTACCCACTATGTTAGGCGTTAACAGGTTATTTTCGATAAACTGAATAACCACAAATAGCGCAGCTATTTTTAGCATCGGCGCAAACGGATTTGGGTCAATGAAAAATACATAGGCAAATGGGATAAATCCGCCAAGAAACGTTCCTGCGTAGGGAATAAGATTTAGGAAGGCTGCAAGCACTCCGAATACTAACGCATGTTTAATCCCAATTATAAAAAGTCCCAGCGAATTTAATACAGCCAAAATCGTAACCACCAAAAACAACCCTCCAAGATATTTGGTGGTAACGGTTGATATTTCGCGAAGGATGTGCAATGTTGTGGGACGTTTTTCTCTCGGGGTTATTCTGAAAATGAAACGCGCGGTTTTGGTCCTGTAAAATAGTAGGAAGAAAACAAAAACCGGTAAAATTCCGATCTGAAACAGCGTTGTTGTAGTTGCTGAAAAAAAAGTTCCTATTTCCGATTGCCACGAACTGGCAATATTGTCTAGGGCTTCGTCTACATAATAATCGGCTGTAGATCCGTTAATTCCCAGCTTTTCTTTTACAATATGTTGTACTGAAATGCTTTTGTCGTCAAGTTGTTCTTTTACCTCGTCAAAATCAATCGATATGTTCGAAGCCCGTAACGACAAAAGAAATGTACTTACGCCAATCAGCACGATAACCGTAAACAACACCATAAGAATAGAAATTGCCCGGTTAACTCCGCGGCGTTCGATTCCCCAAACCAGCGGGTACATTAAATACGAAAGAAACATGGCAACAACCAGTGGTATCAGAACATTTTTTACCAGTATAATAAAGACCAATAAAAGAGCAATGATGAAGAGGGATAGACCCGTTTTTATTAATCCGGTTGTTTTCATGTTTTTCAAATTATTTGTTATACATATTGTAATAATTGTGCCACTTCTTGTTGCGCGGCTTTTTCGCAGATCTCGTTCATCAGGGTAAGCTTATTTTTTCGATTGAAGAATCAATTTCTGGCAGGGTATTTTCGCTCTTGTATGGTATATAATTTCAAACGAAAAGATGTTATGGCAAAGAAGAATAATATTCCGCAAGTGAAAAATGAAGAGCAGTATGAAGCGCTTAGAGACAAAGGTTACAGCAAGCAAAAGGCTGCAAGAATAGCGAATACGCCCGATTCGGGCACAAAAGGAGGAAGTGCCAGCAAATACGAGGACCGCACAAAAGCCGAACTCTATAAAAAGGCTAAACAGGTGGGAATTGCAGGGCGCAGCAAAATGAGTAAAAAAGAATTGATTGAAGCTCTGCGCAACAATTAGCTTTTGGAGCCAGGTTGCGCAATTTTGTTTGTTTGCCCGGCTTTAAAATATAGTCGATAATATTTCTTTTACGGAACGATTACTTCGAGCGATCGTGGTAGAATTTCCACATCAACTTGTAGCGGTTGACCAATTTTTTCCCCATCAATCTGGAGGCTTTGTTTCTTCTGATTTTTAATTTTTACCCGCTGGCATTTGTAGGTATCCACAAAGTCGAGCGTGTGAATTTTGCTGGTATAAAAAGGCACCAGCATTTCCAGAAAATGCATAAAATTTTGAGGCCTCATTACTACAATTTCAAAGTAGCCATCGTCGGGTTTTCCGAGCGGGTTAATAACAGCTCCGGTTCCAAACTTCGATGCATTGGCCAGCACAACCATAAAAGCCTCTTTACTTATATTTTTCCCATTGCAAACAATTTCAAACTTTGCAGGGGCAGCATTTCCAAAATTGTCGATAAACGATTTCGCATAGCTGAGTAAGCCCCGGGTTTCACCTTTTTCGTAGACATCAATAAGTTGGCCATTAAAGCCTAAGTCGCTTAAATGTAGCGAAATATGTTCCTTGTTAATTCTCAATACGTCGATACTTCTGGTTTTTCCGGCGAGAATAAGTTTTAGGCTTTCTTCCAGATCGGTAGGCAGATTTAATTCTGTAGCCATCCCGTTTGCCGAACCCAAAGGCACAATTCCAATTTTAATTGGCGTGTGTAGTGCTGTTTGCGCAACAAGGTTACAAGTGCCGTCTCCGCCAATTGCCACAACCGTTGACGGGTTTATTTCGTCAATAATTTCTGAAATACTTTCCCGGTCATTTTTCCCGGTTGTGTAATAAAATTCTGTATCCACACTGTGTGGTTTCAGCAAGGCTTTAATTTCTTTTTCGAGGCTGATTTTGTCGTTATCTCCCGAAATTGGATTAATCACAAAAAGCATCTTTTTATTTGATTTTTTCTTTGGCATATCTTGTGTATTTATTCTCTTTGATAAACATAAATTTTGTACCGGAATTTGATAATGACAGAAGATTTACAAACGCTTGATTATTTCGAACGGAAGAGTAAAGGTTTTTTCAGAAAACAGAAAGTGAGGATTAAACATAAGTTGGGCTGGCTTGGTGTTCCTGAAATAATCCCGTGCCGAGGTTTTGCTTCGTATGCAGCGGGCCAAGCTTTTATTGCCGGGGCTTTAACCGAAGATAAAGGCCTTGAAAAACTAGACGGGAAAAACACTTTGGGCGAAAATATTCTGGCTATGTTAAAACGTTATTCAGGCGATCAAATTCCCAGTGCGCGGGTAAAAGTAGAATTGAGTAATGCCACTAAAGAACTGGTGACCGAAGAAAACGGAATATTCAAAACCAAGTTACCTGTAAATTTTGTGCGGAAGAAAGAGAAAACAAGATGGCTTCATTACCATGCCGAATTAATGGACAAAACAGGGGTGGGGTCAGAAAAATACAGTGCACAAGGCGAAATTCTGGTGCCGGGAAGCGACGCAAGATTTGCAGTAATTTCTGATATTGATGATACAATTATGGTAAGTCATTCAACCCAAACTTTAAGCAAGTTACGTTTGATACTTACGCACAATTCGCGTACAAGAAAACCCTTTCCCGGAGTTGAAGCTTTTTACTGTGCACTTCATCTCGGGGGTAATGGAAACGATGCTAACCCGTTTTTTTATATATCGAGCAGCGAATGGAATTTATACGATTTGATCGATGATTTTTGTACCTTCAATAAATTCCCGAAAGGGGGTTTATTTGCTCCGCGAAATACCTCCGGGCATTTTAAATTTGTGGAAACAAGGTGGCGGAAACCACGAACATAAATTCGAGAAAATTGTAGGCTTATTTAAGATGTATCCGAAGTTGCCTTTTGTTTTGGTGGGCGACAACGGGCAGCACGACCCGGAAATATACGCGAGAATTGCGCAGATTTACCCGGAGCGAATCAAGGCGACTTACATCAGGACCGTGAAAAAAAGGAAAGACAAACGAATGAAAAAATAATTGCGGAGATGGAAAAGCTAAATGTGCAGATGGTTTTTTCTTCCGATACGATAAATGCAGCCCAACACGCGCAAAGCATAAATCTGATTGCTAATTCCTCGGTGGAAAGCATTATCAGAAATAGTTTTAAAGATTAGTTTTGTGTTGATTGCCGAAGTTTTATTTATGATCCGAAATACAGTTTACATATTTTTAATTGTGCTTGGCCTGCAAATGGTGAGCTTAGAAGTGCAGGCGCAGGAAAACTACGAAATCAGAAACGTGAGTTTTAAAGGCAACAAGTCGCTCGAAAAAAGTTTTCTGATTGAGAAAATGGCAATTGATGAGGTTTCATTATTGCAAAAGTTTTTGACCACCGACGAACCAACTTTGTACAGCCACGATTTAATTGAGATGGATCTGCAGCGCCTCAAAAGAACATACCAGGCCGAAGGTTTTGTGGATGTAAAAGTTAAACCTGATTCGTTAAAAACAAACGACAAAAAGAAAACAGTAAAGCTGAATTTCATCATCGAAAAAGGCGAGCCGTATAATGTGGATACGGTTATTTTGAGTTTAAACGATGCCAACTCCGCAATTAAAATCGATTCGCTTTGGACAACTGCAGAGGCTTTAAGTTTGGAGGCCAGTGGAAATTACAATCTTCAGGGAAGTTCCGATGTACAGTTATCTGCGGCATTCGATAGTATTCAGGCGTTTTCGGCCTACATTCCGTTAGACAGTGTGTACGGTGGCGGAATTGTAAAAGCACACCTTTGGGGAACGCAAGATTCACTTTTGATGACTGCAAATGTGGAGCTTAAAAACTCAGGATTTTCTGGCCTGTTAGCACAAAAACTGGTGGTAAATGGTAAGGGACAATTTGTTCCCGGCGATACAACTTTCTCGGCACAGGCTGAAGTTGAGAAATTCCGTGCAAGCGAATTTGAGCTCGACAGCATTTCGGCTATGGCAAACTATTTCACCGATTCTGTTTCGGTAAAAGCCAGAGTCTCGGGCGATCAGTTGCACACTGAAGTAAATTCACAAATTGCATTATCAGACACTTTAAAAATAGAGCTTTCGGAATGGACGCTCGATTATAAAAATCAGCATCTGGAACTTGTGCCATCTCCGGCGGTATTCGAACTCGATTCGCTGAATTATCGCGTTTCGAACCTGAAAATGGCTTCGGCAAATAACGATTCGGCGCAATATCTCAGGGCAGATGGTGTGATTTCGCGTTATGGCAACGAAGATTTTACACTCGAAATTGCCAATGTTGATATTGGCGGAATCCTTGAAAGTGTTGGAATTAAAACGGATGTTTCGGGGAAAATAAACACCAATGCAACGATTCAGGGAACTACTGCTTCTCCCGATATTTCGGGTAATTTGTCGGTTGATGATGCGCTGTTTTATGGCTATCAGTTTTCCGATTTGGGTAGAAAGTTCAGCGTAAAAGACAGCCGCTTTAATTTCGAGGGAAAAATAACGCCGCTTGATAGTGGTACTTTCAATTTGGATGCAAATATTCCGGTAACTGCACGCTTCGACAGCCTTAGTTTTGGTGTTAATCCCAAGGACACTGTTAATGCGGAACTGCTGATTAATCGTTTTTCTTTGGCGGCCATTCAGTTTTTGCAGAAAGGCGACCAGGTGAAAGGATTTCTGGATGGAAAAATAAATGTTGGTGGTACTTTGGAAACGCCCAAACCTACCGGCAACCTGAAACTGAAAAATGCCTCGGTAGTTATTCCCGAATACGGAATTGATAACAACGATATTATTTTCGATCTTAATTTTACTGAAGATGCAGCCCGGTTCGATTCATTTTACATCAGAACCCACGATGGCGATTTAAAGGCCAGCGGAACGGTTGATTTTAGTTCGGCTTTTTATCGGGGCGATATTAGTGAGTCGGAAATTGCGATTCATTTTAACAAATTCAATCCTTTTGATCACCGCCAGTTTAAAAGGGAAGGCCGGGAAAGTGGTTTTCGACGGAAAACTAAAAGTGCCTGAAGCCAATATTTATTTGCCTGCGGTTATGAATATGACGGGCCGTTTTACCGAGCCGGATATTCCAAAACCCGTGTTGGTTCGTGAGATTGAAAATTTTTCGAATCCTGTTGATACCGCAGCGCTTGTTTTAGATACTGTTTCTACAAGAGACACGGTTAATCTTCAATATCTCGATGGGCTTACTGGCCTGTTAACGGTTGAATTTCCGCAAAACACCTGGATTAAAAACAAAGATATGTTTGTTGAAATCTCAGGAGAATTGGAGGTGATTAAGAATGCTGAGTTTTTTGAGTTGTTTGGAAGTATTGATGTTGTGCGCGGTCAGTACGATATTTTAGGGAAAACCTTCAAAATTGATCAGGGAACGATAACTTTCCAGGGAGGTGAGGAGTTGATTCCACGTTTGAATATTCAGGCTACTTATTCGTTCCGAAATCCTGAAGAGGCCGAGCAGGCATTAACGTTAAATGTTACAGGAACCGCTAACGGACCCGAAATTAATTTTGCGTTGGATGGAAGCCAGGTGAGCGAAGGCGATGCTTTGTCGTATATTCTTTTTGGCAAGGGCATGAACGAACTGACCATCGATCAGCAGGAAAATGTTTCGGGGGCCGGACAATTGGCCGGATCGGCGGCAATGGCTGTACTTTCCTCACAATTAACCAATTTGCTAGGAAATAGTTTGGATGTGGATTACATTGAAGTAAAAGGGAACGGCGATTTCGACAATGCCACAGTAGTGGTCGGAAAATACATTACCAACAACCTGTTTGTAAGTTACCAGCAGCGTTTTGGTGAAACGAACGAAAAAGATGTGGGCAAATACGAGGTAAAACTGGAGTACGAATTATTTAAGTTCCTGTTTCTTCAGTTAAACAACTCATCAACAGATAGTGGCTTCGATGTTATTTTTAAGTTACAGTCAAATTAAAAAAAAGGAATTATACAGGTTCTTTTTGGGAATTTTTATTTAGGAACAGAAAGTAGTTAAATGCCTAACTTTATAAAAAATTTGGAAGACTGATCAGCAGAAAATATTATTAGAAATGAATAAATAAAAAAGAGGCATTTCGCTTAACGCTTAAAAAGATGCCTCAGTCTAATCGACAATATTTGGGTGACTTGTTAAAATGCAACCTTGATTCCTATTCCTGGATCAGGTGAAAAGATAACCCCGCCTTCGCTAACAATTTCAAGAAATGGCTTTAAGTTTAAGTCAAAAGCTATAGGTACTTTTGGAATTTTATATTCAAGACCGACAATTCCATCAATCCCAATTCCAAAATCCCCGTCATCAATATGATGAGGATGATCATACCACGCAACTCCACCCCTGCCATCAAAATTATCACCATAGAAAGATACATGACCTCCTACACCATAAAACCAGTTAAAGCCTTGTTCATCAAAAGCATTCTGCTGTTTCTCCCATAACCCTGTCAGGCTCATTCCATGATGCCAGAATCCAACAATACCTTCAATTACTGAGCTTCCATTATTCTTTTTTAGTGTTAATCCGGAAGTTCCTCCCGAGCGCAGTCCAACAGCAAAATCATACTGTGCCATAGCAATGCCCGAACTAAATAAAATAAGCATGACATTGCTGTCCACTTAAAACAAGCTGAGGGACAGCTGGTTATATTTTAGTTCTTTGACGTTCTTGTAATCTATGTTTATAAGTAGCTCATTGATAGAAGTTTTGTCCAGTAGCGACATTCCTAATATTTGTAATATTTCATAGGTTGAGCGTTCAATTTTTAACTCTTTACCTACAATGGCAACTAAACAGTAAGCAATGATAGCTGAATAAATTTGTATCCTGACTGCGTTTTCAGACGTACCCCAGAATGCTTTTATTTTCAGATGTTGTTTTATCCATTTAAAGAATAATTCAACCTGCCACCTGTTTTTGTATAAAAGCACGATCTCTTCGGCTGTTAAATCCATGTTGTTTGTCAAGTATACGAAGTATCGGTTACTTTCAGCATCATAGAACTTGATTCTCCGTAATTTATCAGGATAATCTTTTGAGACATAAAAACCAGACAGTTTTCCGATTTGGTCGCAAATCAGACCGGATTCTTTGTTGATTTTATTCGAGTACATCCTGTTAAATTTCAGATTTGTTTTTGCCCTTACTACAAAAAATGCAGAAAGTGCCTGTATTCGGTAAAGGCGCTCAAAATCAACATATCCACGGTCAAAAATGTAATATGCCCCTGTTTCGTATGGAATAACATCCATTACATTGACATCGTGGACAGAAGCTGCCGTGATGTGGATAAACGCCGGTATTTGTGTGGTAATATCGTAAAGCGTGTGGAGCTTTATTCCTCCTTTTGTTTTACGAAAACTTGCCCACCAGAAAACGCTTAAACACAAGTCGATGGTTGAAGAATCGAACGCATAAATTTTTCCTTTGATTTCAAAATCATCGTTAGCAAGTTTTTTCCTGGCCAAGTCAATCATGTAATAAGCAAAATCTTAAAAGATTTTGTACTTGCGCTTTTCGTTAGCTTTTGCCAGGTTGCTCCTTGTTACTGATTTTCCAAAACCAAGATGATAAGTCTTGTTTTGGTGAGCGGCAATGATAACAATCAAATCGCGCAAACTATCACGGTTGGTCGGTTGACCGAAAATCATACATAGTAACTGGTTCCAGCAGGTAAAGTGCCTAACATATTTATTGCCCAAATATTTGGTAACAAATTTATCGAATACCCTTTGTGGCAAAAAACTTATGAGTTGAGCGAAAACGTATTTCCCGTTGTTCATGTGATTTTAAAAATCCCCGAACTTAACTGATTCAAATCGTCACGCTCAAAAAAGTTGCGTAAAGTATAGAATTACAATTGTTTCAAAGAACGTTATTTAATTTTTAGTGGACACTAATGTAAACATGATTAAAATAAGTTTTCTTGCATTCATAATATTCAATATTAAAATTTACAGTTCTCTATACCAATTAGTGTTACTCTAAATATTAGTTATATGTTCAAGTTTTTGTTTGTCAGCTGTTTATACTCATGAGGTATTATTGTTTACATGAAGCAATTGTAGACTTTAAACCTCATTGTGTGGATATAATTGTGCATAATTCAGAACTGGAATAAATACTTCTATATTTTATAATTATTCCTTACTTTTTTGATAATCAGTGGTGTGTTATGGTTTATTGACGCCTGTATAATACAACTGGCACAATTATTCGATTACAAAAGCCGAAATCAAATAATAAAAATTGAAAAATATGAAAACAAAAAATTTTAGAAGCAAGGGAATACTGCTCGTGTTGATGGCAATAATAATGGTTCTAGCTTCGTGTAATACCACTAAAACATTAAAAGGAGGAGCAATCGGTACTGGTGCTGGAGGTGTTATCGGTGGTTTAATCGGCTCAAAATCTGATAATACAGCAAAAGGAGCGATATTGGGAGCAGTAATTGGTGGTTCGGCAGGTGCATTAATTGGTAACTACATGGATAAACAGGCCGAAGAACTTCAGAAAGATCTTGAAAACGCAAAAGTTGAACGAATTGGAGAAGGTATCAAAATCACCTTTGATTCAGGGATTCTTTTTGGTTTCGATTCATCTGAACTTACTTATACATCAAAAGAAAATATTGCCGCATTGGCAAAAACGTTGAAGAAATACGAAGATACCGAAATTCTGATCGATGGGCATACTGACAATAAAGGTTCAGAGAGTTACAATCAGTAACTTTCTGAAAGAAGATCTGATTCAGTTTCTGAAGAACTTAAAATGCACGGAGTAGCATATTCAAGAATCTCAGAAGTAGGTTATGGCGAAGAAATGCCAGTTGCTGATAATTCAATTGAAGAAGGTAGAAGCCAAAACAGACGTGTAGAGGTTGCCATTTTTGCGAATAAAAAACTCAAAATTTTAGAAAAATGAAAAGGATAGTATTGATCGCGATTTTAACGCTTAGTTTCGGAACTTTGGTCTACGCACAAAATAGCGCAAAAGGGATTAAAGGTGGGCTTAATTTTTCCAGTCTTTCAACAGATGGAAACGACGATAAAAATCTTAAAATGGGCTTCCATGCCGGAGTATTTACCAAAATTCCTTTTAGTGAATCCTTCGCAGTACAGCCGGAACTTCTTTACTCGGGAAAAGGAATTAAGCTGAATTATGATGAAAATGCATTTGCGGATGGAGAAACAAAATTCAATCTGAATTACATTGATGTGCCGGTAAAATTGGTTTTCAATTTATCAGAAGATTTCGAATTTCAGTTTGGTCCGTATGTGAGTTACCTGATTAACGCAAATACAGATACCGATGCCGAATTTTTCGGGGGAGAATATAATTCGAGCGATGAAATGGACGGGGATCATTTTAATACAATTGACTACGGTTTAACTGCTGGTTTGGGCTTCGATCTCGACCCAATGATTTTCGGATTGAATTATAACCTTGGGTTGAACCCGGTAGCAAAAGACGATGATATCTCGCACGATTTGTTGGGCGATGCCAAAAACATGGTTATTCAGGTTTATGTGGGCTTAAAGTTTTAGCGAAAGCCCCAAAGTCAACAATTAAAATTAATTCACAAAAAAAAATTGAATCATGAAAATTAAAATCAAATATATATTTATTGTTCTGTTTGCATTCGGAATAACATCTTGCGTAACAACAAAAAAATACACAGCTATGCAGGATCAGCTCGAGCGCGATCTTGCTGCAAAGAACCAGCAGTTGGAAGAATGTAACGATAATTTGAACGACTACATTAAACAGTTGTCGCAGAATAAAATAACATTAAACCTTAGGGAAGAACAAATTGCCGATTTAAAAGAGCAGCGCGATAAACAACTTACACAGGTTGGCGACCTTGCCGTGTTGTCACAGTCGGCTAACGAAAATATAAAAGAAACACTTAGCCAGATGGAAAAGAAAGACCGTTACATCCGCTTTTTGCAGGAAGCCAGGTCGAAAGCCGATTCAATTAACCTAGCACTTGCAATTAACCTGAAAAGTGTTTTAGCCAAAGGAATTGAAGATAAAGATGTTGAAATTAAGGTAGATAAAACCGTGGTGTTTATCAATCTTTCTGACAGCATGTTGTATAAAAGCGGAAGCTTTGAGCTGACTTCGAGAGCACACGAAGTACTGGAGAAAATTGCGCGTATCGTAAAATCAAGACCTGAATTTGAGGTGATGGTTGAAGGATACACCGATAACGATCCGATTAGCAATTCGTGTATACAGGATAACTGGGATTTAAGTGTGAAACGTGCTACTTCGGTAGTAAGGGTTTTACAACAGGATTACGATGTTGATCCGAACCGTTTGATTGCCGCCGGACGAGGCGAATACAATACCCTGGCTAGCAATGATACCGAAAAAGGAAAATCAATCAATCGCAGAACAAGGATCGTAATTCTTCCAAAACTTAACCAGTTCTACGACTTGTTAGATCCGAAAATAGCTTCTAAACCAAAAGATGTACAATAGAATGCCAAAGATATTTAGCCTGGATTAATTCATTCATTTGGAAGCTTTGCGCGAAAAATTTTAAAGCCTTTCGCGTGAAGCTAACTCCAGAACCAATCCGGGAATGGAAGTAAAGAAAAATACAAACTATAAAATTCAAAGTCATGTTACGTTTAGCCATAGTTTTTCTAATAATTGCACTGGTTGCAGCATTATTCGGGTTTGGTGGAATAGCCGCCGGAGCAGCCGCAATTGCCAAAATAGTTTTTTTTATTGCCATCATTCTTTTACTATTATCTGTAATTGCAGGAGGATTTAGGGGATTCAAGTAACAGAATTGCTCAGTTCAGGAAAAATGTTCAGAAAACGAAATTGCTTAATACATATCATAAAGTTCAGTCTGACGGTGGTGGTATGAGGTCGTGGCGGTCAGACGAGAGTGTGAACAGTCCGACCGAAACTGAGATTAGGACGAGATTCGACTTGTCGAATCCGCACAAACCAAGACACAAGAATTATTTTTTTGGCTGAAAACAAACGAATTGCATTAATATTTCTCTTGACAGGTAACGATTTAGAAACGAATGAACTTCCGTTTTTTTCTTCTTTTTGCACAAAATACAAAGAGCGTTTTTTATTAGAAGTGAAGATACAATTTTTTTTGTTTCTTTTTCTGTTTTTTGCAAATGCTGACAAGTTAGTTCAACATTGCAAAATATTAGTCATTTGCAAAATATGTTATTAAAATTATTTGGTATATTTGAAATACAAGAAGACGCTTAAATAAAAATAACATCAAAGAATTTTTACTACTAAAAATACCATTATGACAAAAGCAGATATTGTAAATCAAATTGCGATAAGAACTCATATTGATAAAAGAATAGTTTTGGAAACCGTAGAATCTTTTATGGAGGTCGTAAAAGATTCATTAGCTAATGGTGAAAATGTTTATCTGAGAGGATTTGGAAGCATTATCATTAAGGAAAGAGCTGAAAAGAAAGCGAGGAACATTTCAAAAAATACAATTATTACCATTCCCGCCCATAAAATCCCATTCTTCAAACCTGCAAAAGAATTTCTTACAAAGGTTAAATAATTTCAAGTAATTTGATAGATTACAAAATAGGCTACATTTGAATTGCAGTCCACAGGAAACTCTTTTATTAATGCTCTCCTGATAAAAATTAATTTTAGTTTAAATTAATTTAAACTATCCAACTATTAATTTTTACTTATATATCTTTATAATATAAAATTGCCTTTTGCCCCACATCAGTAATTGAATTGAAAAATACTGTAACCCCTTGTTTAGCTTACCGGCTGTTGCTGGAACACCAAAAAGGGTTACCCCCAGGGTTAGCCCTTTTTTCATTCAATGAATACATTTTTTTGAATATGCAAATCGATATCTATAATGTACTGAATGCTTAAACAAATTTCTATCTCTCTTTATTATTTTAGATAAAAGTATTTTTATATCTTTTAAATTTTTAATAAATTAGTAATTGTTTGTAACCATTTTTGAAATGCTTACAAGCCAACTTAAACCTGATAGTAAAATCTTTAACCCTGAAATAGACAAAATTATAAGTACTCGTTTCCCGATCATAAAGAAAAATATAAAACAGGTTTTAATATAGCTAATCTTCTTTGTCATCTAAAGAGTCAAGACATGTATTAATTTAATAATTGGATTATAGAAATTAATGGTTATGAGTAATAAAAAAAATCTCTGGGTAGTAGGGATAGGTGCTTCAGCTGGGGGACTTGATGCCATCCAACAACTTTTCGATAAATTACCCAACGATACTGGAAGTGCATTTATAATTATTCAACACCTTTCTCCCGATTTTAAAAGTTTGATGCCCGAGTTACTGGCCAAACATACAAAAATGAAAATTTTTACCGCTGAAGACAAACAGACCATAGCTGCCAATTGTATTTATTTTAACCAGCGTGGCAAAAATCTTCAAATAAAAGGCAATAAACTGTATCTGTTTGACAAGGAACCCAAAAAAAATCTCAATCTGCCGATAGACATTTTTTTTCACTCGCTGGGGGAAGAATACAGAGAAAAGTCAATTGGAGTAATCCTTTCCGGAACCGGTTCTGATGGGTCACGCGGTATAAAAACCATAAAGGAGAGAGGAGGGACCGTAATTGTTCAGGAACCGGAATCTGCCCAATTCAATGGAATGCCCAATTCTGCAATTGAGACGAATTTGGTTGACCACATACTACCTCCTGGCGAGATTGCACATATTTTAATAAGATTCCCCGGACAATACCTGGCACTATCGGAAAAAGAAACAAAATCCAATGATGTTGTTTTTTATCGTATCATCAATGAAGTTTATAAAAACTCGGGCATCGATTTTAAACAATATAAAAAAAATACGCTGCTTCGCCGCCTTAAAAAACGGATGAGCATAAATAACTTTGAACAATGTACTGATTATTATGCTTTTTTAAAGAGCAATTCCAAAGAAAAGGATATTTTGAGGCAGGATTTTCTGATTGGTGTAACCAGCTTTTTCAGAGATATTGAAGCTTTTGAAGTGTTGAAAACGAAGATAATCCCGGAATTGATAAAACAGAAAAAAAATACTGATACTATTCGTATATGGATTCCTGGATGTTCCACAGGAGAGGAAGCATACTCCATTGCCATTTTGTTCGATGATTATATCCGAACCCACAAATTGAATAACGATTTTAAAATCTTTGCCACCGACATCGATAGCCAGGCTTTAAATAATGCCGGACACGGTCAATACCACTTTAAGAACGAACTTGATGACTTTTATCTCGAAAATTATTTTGTAAAATCAGGAGAAGAAATCGAAATCATTAAACGTATACGTGACAGGATTGTATTTTCAAACCACAACATACTAAAAGATCCTCCCTTTATCCGTATGGATTTTATTTCATGTCGGAATTTACTTATTTATTTAGAGAATAATATCCAGTACAAAATAATTTTAAATTTCCAGTTTGCTTTAAATACAGGGGGATACTTATTTCTTGGAAACAGCGAATCACTAGGGAAAGCCTCTGTTTTTTTTAAAGTTATTGATAGTAAATGGAAAATATTTCAAAATATTACCGATGCCAAACAAATTCCCGGACAGTCCAATCCTGAAGAAAGAATTAGTAGCTTAACCTACAAAAGTCAGAGAGATAAGGTCATACAGCATGAATACCGGTATAAAGAAAATCCTGAATCTGCCTTTCATAGGTACCTGAGTAAAAAATATAGCCCGGCTGTTATTTTTATAAACAGGGAATTTGATATCCTTTATATTCAGGGTGACGCAGGTAAAAAATTAAGTTACAACGAAGGAATATTTCAAAACAACCTGTTAAAAGCAGTGAGTCCTGAGATAGCAACCAGTCTTCGAAGCGGAATGCGCCGGTTAATGCTGGAAAATAAGGATATTTTCATAAAAGACGTTCAAAGCAACTCTGAAAAGAAAAAATTTACTTTTGATATCGGTTTACATAAAGCTGAAGAGCTGGCTAATTATAACGATGTTTATTTTGTCAGCTTTGGCCGGGATAAAGAAACATCAAAAAATGAGACAATCGAAATTGACAGTGTACCTCTGGATATTGCTTCCAAGCAAAGGCTTGAAGATGCTGAAAATGAACTTAAAGCCACAAAATCAGAATTGCAGAATGTGGTGGAAGAATTGGAAACCAGCAATGAGGAATTGCAGTCGTCAAACGAAGAACTAATGGCTTCCAACGAAGAGCTTCAGAGTACCAATGAAGAATTACAATCAGTCAATGAAGAATTATATACAGTAAATGCTGAATTACAGGAGAAAAACAAAGAATTACAAACGTTGAACGACGATGTCAATAATCTGCTGGACAGTACCGAAATTGGTACCTTGTTCTTAGATACTGAACTACGGATTCGTAAGTTTACCGCTCCCTTAAAAAAACATTTCAAATTACGGAATAGTGACATTGGCAGGCCCATCGCCGGTTTTGCTTCCAATTTCAGAGATAACATAATAAACGATGTTCTCGGTGATTCCAAAACGTCACTTGAAAAACTGACGACCATTGAAAAAGAAATCGTTGATTTAGACGGGAAAAATTATCTCATGAGGGTCGGTCCGTATATTACAATCCAGAAAAAAATTGAAGGGGTAGTAATAACTTTTGTCGATATTAATGAATTAAAGAAAAAAGAGGCCGCTCTTCAGGCTAAAACAGACGAGCTTATCAAAGCCGAGGAGATTGCAAAAATGGGCAGTTGGGTGTTGAATATTCAAACAAATGAAGTTTTCTGGACAAAGGAGTTATACAAAATGTATGGTTTTGATCCTTCTCTTCCGCCGCCGCCTTATTCCGAACACGGGAAACTTTTTACTCCTGAATCATGGAAGATACTGAGTAAATCGTTGGATAAAGCTATAAAAGAAGGGATAGCCTATGAATTGGAGTTGCAAACAATCAAAAAGAATGGTTCAAACGGATGGATGTGGATTACCGGAGACGTTAGCCGAGATCAAAACGGGAAGATCACCCATCTGCGGGGCGTAGCACAGGATATAACGATTAGAAGAAATCTGCATGAGGAACTAATGCGTGAACAGAAGTTCTCAAAAAAAATAACAGAATTATCGCCTTCCGCTAAATACATTTATAATTTTAAAAAAGGCACCAACACTTATATGAATCCTCAGTTTGAAAGAATATTAGGTTATAGTTCGGAGGAAATAAAAACCATGACTGAAAATGAATTTATGTCTCTTTACCATCCGGATGATAAAGAAAAAATTCAGAAGCATATGTCTGAAATTGCGGAGGGACTTGAGTTTTGCAAAATAGAATATCGCTTCAGAAACAAAAAGGGAGACTGGGTTTGGTGTTATTCCATTAATTCTCCTTTCGAGAAAGATGTAGACGGCAAAATTATTAGTTTTATTGGTGTTTTTATGGATATTACGGAGAAAAAGAAAAACGAAGAAATTTTGAAGCAGGCAATAATAAAAGCTAACTCTGCAAATATTTACAAAGATCAGTTTCTGGCCAATATGAGTCATGAGATCCGCACACCGATGAATGGTTTGCTCGGTTTTGCAGGTTTATTGAGGGAAGACGGGATAGATGATAAAACAAAAAATGAATATGTTGACATTATTGAAAAAAATTCTAAACAGCTTTTGAACTTGATTGATGATATCATTGATGTTTCAAAAATTGAAGCTGGAGAGTTAAAACTGAATAAAGAAGTTTGCTACCTGCAAAAGATATTTACGGATACCGAGGCGACATTCAACGAAATAAAAAAGCAAAAACAAAAAGAACACATCACGATTAAAGCGATTATTCCTGAAAAGTATTCGAAATTGGCTATTGAAACGGATCCTCTCAGGTTACAGCAGGTTCTCACAAATTTGGTTAGTAATGCATTAAAGTTTTCAAGAAAAGGTACGATCAAGTTTGGATATACAATTAAGAACGACAGAGTGGAGATTTTTGTAAAAGACCAGGGTATAGGTATACCAAAAGATAAACTTGACACCGTATTTGAGCGATTTGAACGAATTGAAAACATAAATCACAAATCTGATGGCACTGGTTTGGGCTTGTCAATTTCAAGGGGGATCGTAAGGTTGCTGGAAGGTAAAATGTCAGTCAAATCAACTCATGGCAAAGGGTCAATATTCCGATTTGAAATTCCTTATAAAAGAGTGGAAGACCAGTCTGAAAATATAGAAAAGGAAGCTTTAGTAAATGAAAATAGTCTTCAAAACAAAACAATTCTTATTGCAGAAGACGAAGAGTCAAATATTCATTATCTCTCTGTATTATTTAAAGATAAAGCGGTAAAATTATTTTGGGCCAAAAACGGTAAAGAAGCTGTTGAGATGGTTAAATCACATCCTGATATCAACATTATTTTAATGGATATTCGTATGCCAGTAATGAATGGTGACATAGCTGCAGAAAAGATCCTAAAACTAAACAAAGACATAAAGATTATTGCTCAAACTGCTTTTACAATGAGTGGAGACAAAGAAAAATATTTACAAAAGGGGTTTGTCGATTACATTCCTAAGCCTATAAGGAAAAATGAATTATTGGAGAAAATATCAAAATGGGCTATTGATTAAGTCTCTATTTCATATAAATTGTGTTGTTGGGGTTATTTAGTATTCTGGCTGGCTCCTTTTTTATATATTACTTTTTTAAATTCTGTATCTTTTTATTTCGCCTCTTTCTATTTCCGGCAAATATCCAAGAAATGTAACAATTTTTGAAATATATTTTTCCATTGCTGCAATTACTATGGTTCTTTTTAAACTTAAAAGACCTGATTTCTTTATAGTAATTCCTTTTGCTGTACTATGTTATATTGGCTATTCAATAATTAAAAGATTACAAAACAGACAACCAGGCATTATCATTGACAAATATGGAATTCATCTAAAATCAGAGAATAAATCTTTTTCATAGAAATCAATTGATGATGTGGAAGTAGAAAATATAAATGAAAACAAAATTTATTTAAAATTAAAAAAGAGGCTGTCTCAAAAGAGATGACCTTTATTGATTTTCAGCGAATAGCAGATAAAATAATGAAAGTTGTCACTGATCGCTTTTGTTGACTGTCAGCGATTTAGTATCTTCAGGCATGGCAAGGAGATACAGAAAAGTACCATTCAAACCTTATCACGACAAACAGTCGATGCTGTTCCCCCCGAATATTGATGAACTAGTTCCATCGGGGCATCCGGTGCGCATAGTTGACAGCATAATCGATAAGGTCGATATCCATTGCATTATGGATACTTATCCGGGTGGCGGTAGTTCGGGCTACCATCCCCGCATGTTGTTAAAAGTATTGATTTACGCTTACCTGCGTAATATTTATTCGAGTCGCCAGATTGAAGAATCGCTAAAAGAGAATATCCATTTTATGTGGATAAGCGGCATGAGCAAGCCCGACCATAATACCATCAACCGGTTTCGGGGGAAACGCCTGGATGGCAACCTGAAAGAGATATTTGGTTCTGTTGTAGAAATGCTTGCAGCAGAAGGTTACCTGAGCATAAAGGAAGTTTATATAGACGGGACAAAGATGGAGGCCAACGCCAATCGTTACACGTTTGTTTGGGGCAATGCCATTGAAACGCAAAAAGAAAAAATCCGTCAACAATTAGAAGAAATCCGGGGGCATGTACAATCGGTATATGAACAGGAAAAAGAGCTTCCACCTACACCTGATTTTAAAGAGATATCATCAGAAAAAGTAGAAAAGGCCATTGCCCAAATCAATGAAGCATTAAGGGACCGGGACACCAGTTCTGAAGTAAAAAAAAACTGAAGTACGCAGCCAGGAACTGGCCGGTAAACTTGTCGAAATACGAAAAACAGGAAGAGGTACTACAGGAGCGTAACAGCTATTCCAAAACCGATCATGACGCAACTTTCATGCGTATGAAAGAAGACCACATGAGAAACGGGCAGTTAAAACCCGCTTACAACTGGCAGTTTTCTACCAATAACCAATTTGTGGTTAATTATACGGTAGAACAAACCACTACCGACACCACTACACTTCCTGCCCACCTGGATGAACACGAGAAATTATATGGACAATACCCCCAGGTTGCTACTGCCGATTCAGGGTATGGCAGCGAAGAGAACTACCAGTTTATGGAAGAAAAAGAGATTGAAGCTTTTGTAAAGTTTAATTACTTCCATAAAGAACAAACCAAAAAGTTTAAATCAAACATCTTCCATAAGGACAATCTTTTTTACAACCCGGGAAAAGATTGTTTTTACTGCCCGATGGGACAGGAAATGACAAAACATGGCACCGGAACCCGTGAAACCACAACCGGTTTTAAACAGCACCTAACTTATTACAAAGCACAAAATTGTAAGGGCTGTCCTTTACGCTGGGGCTGCCATAAAGCTAATGGCAACCGCATTATTGAAATCAACCATAACCTGGAAAAGCATAAACAGGCCGCCCGAAAAAAACTGTTGAGCGATGAAGGGGTAAAACGCCGCAAACAGCGGTGTGCAGATGTTGAAGCAACTTTTGGGATAATTAAAAATAACAAAGGTTTTAGAAGGCTTTTGCTACGTGGCAAAAGAAAAGTAGAAGTTGAAACCGGATTGATCGCTTTAGCGCACAATTTGGCTAAAATAAGTGCATAAAAGGACTTAAAACCTTTTTGCGTTTTTGAAAAAACGTATCTAACGCAAAATATCCTCAAAAGTTAGGAGCAAACTCCTAAAAAACGCAAAATAAAAAACCGTCCCATAAACTTGTTATGAGACGGCCTCTTTAAAGATTATAATAAAAACAAAGAACTCTGAAAAAATGGATTGATTGGATTGGTGCTTTGTTGATAGGATAGTGCAGTCTGAGGGGAATTTATTTTTTTTCTCCACCTGCACAAAGACAAATGAACCCCTACCCACAAAACAACACATTTGCGAACCGCTGCAAACCTACTCTTCAAATCGTAGTTTGCAAAAGAGTTGTTTTTTCACATCTCGTCATTTCTTAATTGATACTCCGCAATAATGCCACAATATAAAAAAATGCTAAATTGGAAAAAACGAAATGATATGAATATTATCAAATTTGTAGAAGATTTTCCAGATGAAAATAGCTGTAAGGAGCATTTTAAAGGCGTTCGGGAGTCACAGGGCATCCTATGCAAGAAATGTGGTTGCACCAAACATTATTGGTTAAAAGCTAAATGGCAGTGGCAATGTTCTGAATGCCGGTTCCGGACAACCTTGCGAAGCGGGACAATGCTGGAAAATGCGAATCTGCCCCTTCGGAAATGGTATTTAGCTATGGCTTTTATGAGTTTTACAAAGAAAGGCATATCTGCCACAGAGATGCAGAGACAACTTGGGCACAGCCGATACGAATAATCGGTTTGGTCAATGATGCATAAGATTCGTCAGGCAATAGGCAAAAGGGATGGCCTTTATGAGCTGGCAGGCATGCTTGAGTTTGATGAAGGTTATTTTGAAACAGAGACCTGCGAAAAGGACCGGAAAAATCTAAAACGTGGCCGAGGGAGTCAAAAACAGGTAAATGTTGCAGTAATGGCTGAATCAATTCCACTGGAAGATATTGAGACTGGTCAACAAGGAAAACAATGCAGGTACTTTAAAATGAAAGTCTTAGAAAGCCATAATTCAGAAGAAATTAACCATATAATAAAAGAAAATATCAACGATAAAGGTATCGTATTCAGTGACAAGAGTACAAGTTACTTTGACATTGCAGATTTTGTTGAAATCCATATAACAGAAAAATCAACCAAAGAAACAACTGCAAATACATTGCGCTGGACACATATTGCAATAAGTAACGCAAAACGAACCTTTTCAGGGATATACCATAAAATAAATGGTAAATACCTGCAACAATATTTAGATGAATTTTGCTACAAACTCAACCGGAGATACTATGGAGACAAATTGTTCGATAGGCTTACAATTGCAGTAGCTACTAATTACTGGTATAATAACGGATGACCAAATAAAACCATTTAAGGAGGTAGAACTTTACAACAAACTTTATCATAATTTACAGATTAAGCCAACTACCGTAGAAAAAACAAAAAACGAAAACAAAAATATGAAACCAACTTTACCAACTGATACTTTTAATGTAGCTGTTTTAAAACAAACGGCTAATGGTGATTCTCAGTTTTTCAATATGATGATCGAGAACTTCACAATGAATGCAAAAGCATTAGTAGAGGTATTTGAATCGGGACTAAGCCAAAAAGATTGGATAGAAATAGGAGAAAAAGCACATAAAGCTATTCCTTCTTTTAAATTTTTTAAATTTAATGCCATTTCATCTAGTCTTGCAGAAATTGAAGATTTGGCATTAAGAAAAAAGAAATACGAATATTTACCGGATATTATTAGTAAAACAAAAACAGCAATACTAGCAATTATTAAACAATCTGAGGCAGCTAAAATAGTCGACTCAGAAAATGAATAAATATTTTATATCGCCTTTGTAATAATAAAAACCAAATATAATAATTGATAAATGAAGAAGATTTTAATAATTGATGATGACACATTTATTTGCAAGATTCTAAAAAAACATCTTCAAAATAATAATTATGCTGCCGAAATAACATACAATGGGAAAACCGGGATAAACCTGTTTCAGAAGGACAATTTCGATTTGGTACTTTGTGATTTCAGGCTTCCAGATATCAGCGGACTTGAAATTATGCAGAAAATACGATCTTTAAAACAGGATACTCCTGTAATTATAATGACTGCTTATGCCGATGTAAGAATGGCCGTTAAACTGATGAAAATGGGTGCAAGCGACTACATTACCAAGCCCATACAACAGGAAGAACTATTAGTGCTGATAAAAAAACTAGTTTCGGAGAAAGAACCAACGGAGGTTAAGAAAAACGACGCCCAAATATATACAAACGGAGATTTTATTATTGGTGAAAGCCCAAAAATACAGCATGTAATTCGTTTGGCCCGAAGAGTAGCTCCTACCGACATGTCGGTTATTATAACGGGAGAAACCGGGATTGGGAAAGAATATATTGCCCGTTTTATCCACGATAACAGTAATCGAAAAGACAAACCTTTCATTGCCATTGATTGTGGTGCTATACCTAAAGATTTAGCCAACAGTGAGCTATTTGGACACATAAAAGGTTCGTTTACCGGAGCCATTGCCGACAAGTTGGGCGTTTTTCAGAAAGCTGACAGTGGAACACTTTTTCTCGACGAGATAGGAAACCTGAACTACGATATTCAGCTAAAACTTCTACGTGCTATCCAGGAACGGGTAGTAACGCGTTTAGGTGATGATAAGTTGAAAAGAATTGATATCAGAATTATTGCTGCAACAAACGAAGACCTGACGCTTGAAGCTAGGGGAAACAACTTCAGAGAAGATCTATACCACAGGCTTAACGAGTTTAAAATTGAGTTACCTCCGTTGCGTGAACGCCCCGAAGATATAAAGGTGTTTATGGCGCATTTTATAACCATGTCCAATGCAGAGCTTAACCGAAATATTACAGGGCTGGTTCCAGAGGCCGAAGCAGTGCTCCTAAACTATCCCTGGCACGGAAACCTCAGGGAACTGAAAAACATACTAAAAAGAGCAGTTTTAATGGCTGAAGGAGAAAAAATCGATATAAGTTGTTTGCCCTACGAAATTATTTATCCAGAATCGGACAGCGAAAGAGAGACCGTTTCTGTGCCACAGGAAACAAAAAAGGATTCGATGTTAAAAAATGCTTCTTCCGAAATCGAAAAAAAACTGATTATTCAAACGATCCAGGAAGCCGGATATAACAAATCAAAAGCTGCTAAAATTCTAAATATTGATAGAAAAACATTGTACAATAAGATCAAACTTTACGATATAAAACTATAGTTCATTTTGCTTTTCTTCGAAAAGTTGCCAAAGGTAGTTTGGAATAAAAATTGAATTAATTAATGCAAAAAGGTTAGTTGAAAAATGGGGATAAATGCAGAGTATAAAAAAATTATATTCATAGATGATGATACCGAGTTGGTGAGTATTTATAGCTCAATTCTGGAACAAAAAAAATTATCTGATTATTTCATACATTTCGAGAATGCAAAGGAAGGTATTGAATATCTAAAAGGAATAAATGACAAAAAAGATTTACCTGACTATATCTTGCTTGACTTGTATATGCCTATTATGGACGGGTTTAAGTTCTTAAAACACTTTGACAAGTCAGCCAGATTAAAAGACTCTATTGAAGTTTTTGTATGTTCATCTTCGCAAAAAAAGGACGACCGCAACAAAGTAATGAAGTATGCTTTTGTTAGCGCCTACCTCGAGAAGCCTATCTCCAACGAATTTATTGAGTTGTTGATTGAAGATAGTATTGCATAGGCATAATTCCACATTTTGTGCCAGAATTTCTACACTGAATATAATCCTAAAATATAAACTAAAAAAAATTTTTTATCAATAAAACGGTGGAATTCGTGAACCCGTTTTGATCTTTAACCGGAAATGCATATACATTGAATACATTTCCTTTAATGCGGACTTCTCCGCTGTTAAATGAGCCTTTTAGGGCTCTATTAATAAAGGGGTATATACGTTTTGTTTGATCTAGATCGAAAGAGTCAAACAAGGTATTCGAAATTTTGTTTTTTGGAATAAGAACTTCGCACCCAGCATGGTCAATGATGTTATAATTATTCCCAAAGAGTAACAAACTTATACCTGATTGTTCCAGGTTGTTTTTATCCTGAAATCCTCCAAAAGCCTGCCGCTGATATTCTTCTTCGGGTTTAATATTTTTTATCGTTATAATGAATTGCTGTTTTTCGTTTAAAGTTTTAATCTTAAAAATAACTTTAAATTCAACTAAATCATAAGTTTGAATTCTGGTTTCGAATAAAAAATCGTATGAAGTTGTTTCATTACTCTTCAAAAATATCATGAACTCTGCCCTATATGTTTCTTTTACAAAATTCAGAAAGTTGTATGGAGGATACTCGTTTTTTCTTACTGTTAATAAGTAGCTGAAAAATCCAGTATCTTTTATAATACTAAAATCAAAACCAATAATTAGTTCTGAATCGTGGCAAATCGCTTCAAAAATTTCTTGATTATAAAATAACGGTTTTGACTTTTGTTTAAATTCCTTGATTCGTTTAAGCTGTTCAGACATCCAATTCTCAAAAAAGAATAATTCTTCAGTAATTTCGCCTTCGGTAATCAGTTCTATAATCTTATCTGAAATATTTTCTAGTTTTTCCATTAAAAGGGTTTTATTTATACAATCATGGTTTGAGTAATCAAGATTTACAATAAAAATTCAGCATGTAAAACTTATATCAAATTGGTGATATAAAGTCTCGTTATATAATTTTTCAAGCATAAAATTCAATTTATATTACAGTATTTTGGTATTTTTAAATCTAAATTAAAATAATTCTTTTGATGGGCTACGCACAAACCTTTTTGAATCATAAAAAAACCCGATTGAAACATTATTTAGATTAAAATAAAACCAAAATAAGTATGGAAATAAAATTCGATTCTTTTGAGCCTCAATATTCTATTGAAGTACTTTCTAAAAAATACAGGGTTAAATTACAAAACAAGGGAGCGGAACTTTTTATATCACTGCCGAAAAGAAGTGGGGAAGGAATTATAAAGGGAATTGATTTTTTGGACGGAATTGGTTTTACCCGTGTAAACTGTGCTTTTTACACTGACACTGTTTTCATGTACGAAGGAAGGAAGAATCAACCTATCCGTTTTATTTTTTGCGAAAGTGGGGAGATAATACATATTTTAAATTCAGACAACTTTCGTTACAAACTAGGCCCCATGGTCGGCTCCATTGCCGCAAGTGCAAACTGCAATTCGCAGCTCATAGTTTTCCCTCCATATAAACAGATTTCGTATTTTGCTCTTGATATCGACAGGGAAAAATTTCTACCAAAAATTGAAAAAGAACTGCATACTATTCCCGAAAAGCTGGCAAATGTATTTAAAGATGTTGAGAATTCGGGGCATTTCCTATACCAGTCTGATTACAGTTTAAATATTTCGGAATGCCTGAGTGAAATTGAGAATAACCCGCATGAAGGGATGGTACGGAGAATATTTTTAGAATCGAAAGTTTTGGATTTGCTTTGGATGCAAATTAAACAATATAAAGACGATCAGAAATCCATATCAAAACAGTCGATAATCAGAAAAATTGATATCAAATTAATTTTAAAAGCTAAAAACATCTTAATTCAGGATCTGAAAAATCCACCAAGTATTGAAGAATTGGCTGCACTCACAGGTACAAATGCCACTAAATTAAAAAAAGGATTTAAACGGTTATATGATATGACTATCAATCAATATTTACGTAATAAGCGTTTGAATTATGCTAAAATTCTTCTGGCAGAAGAAAATCTTACCATTAAAGAAGTTGCTGAAAATGTTGGCTATTCAAATAAGAGTATTTTTTCTAAACGTTTCAAGGAGAAATTTGGAGTTTTACCCAGTGTCTTTTTAAATCGTTACAAATCAGGTAAAAGTTAGTTAGCAACCATGTTTATTTCTTCTAATATTAAATTTATTCAGGTTATGTGAATAACGAATATCATTTCTACTTATTTTGAAATAGAAAATGATTCCGACGTTGTCTTTTATAAAAATACTTTAATTTCTCAGTTTTTAAAGATTCCTTTTTAACTGTTTCGTTCAATTAAAGGATTGAACTCCGCTTTTACCATTTAAGTCTGTATTTTTATATAATTGGTTATCTTGTTGTCAGTCTATAATTTGACATTTTAACTAAAAATCGATTTTTTACAATTGGTTTAAAATATATTAATCCCTTCCTGTCAACAGTATATTTTCAGACACTTTATGTGTAATTATATCCACAAAAATATAGCCTTTTCCACATTAACAAATACTTTATACCATAACATCTAAAATATAACATGCTGTATTTAAGTACATTATATAAAAATTTTTCTATTTAATTTATGGCAGGATTATTTCAATAGTAAATTTAAAATATAATTGAAAATAATTTTAATGCGCTTAGTGTTTTAGTCATGATAAATAATTATAAAAATATTGGAATCATGGATGAAAATTACCAAAATAAGACATTACTATTTGTGTTGGAGCAATTCAGAAAAAAAGGCTATACATTTCATTTTCAAGTTGATGAATATGGCCGGTTTGTTGTAGAAAAACAAGTTTTCTTTCTCCCTTCAGAAGTTGAATTACATGAATTTCACTGCTTTGAAGCAGAAACTGACTCGGCAAATCTTAGCATTCTATATGCTGTACAAACCACAACAGGCATTAGAGGCATATTTATAAACACATGTGGTACAGAAGATCCAGAAAAACCTAGAGTATGGACTTGCAAATTCGAAGGAAGTTTTAAATTTTGTGAATCACGTGAATCAGACAAAATTCAATTCCTCAAATAATTTATCATTAACCATTAAAAATATATTATGAAAAAAAAAGACTTAGAAACCAACATTCATGGAGTTTAAGACATCTGTAAAGATGGAGTGGCAGGTTATGAAACAGCTTCAAACAACATTGAATACAGCGACTTGAGAACATTGTTCTTGCGATTGTCGCAACAACGTAAACTTTTTATAAAGGAGATAAAAAATGAGACGTTGAAAATGGGAATAGAAGTTGATACAAATGGCACCATTAAAGGATCTTTTTCATCGTACATAGCTGGCAACCAAAGCTACCTTCAGTAGTGCTACTAATAAAAAAGTTATTGAAGAAAGCATGACTTGGAACAGCAGCTGTTAAAACTTAAGATAAAGTGTTGGTTGATCTTGAATTCCCTGAATATCTGGCTGAACAACAGCACGTGATTAAAATAATAATTAATCAAATTAATAAATTAAAAAGAAAAATTAGTTAATGATCAGTAAAAGATCGGAAACTAAATATGTTTATACGTTTAAAAAGTTATGAGTGCAACTACAGACAAAATGAAAGGAAACTGGAACGTTATTAAGGGAAAATTGAAACAAAAGTACGGTGATTTAACCGACGATGACCTGAAATATGTTGAAGGACAGGAGGATGAATTACTGGGACGTATACAGAAAAGAACCGGAAAAACCAATGAGGAATTTAAAAAATTTATTGACAAACTCTAATGATTCTTTCCTTTGAAATCCACAAAAAATATGTACCCTCAAATATTCATTATTATATATAAAACACCCTTGTTTTTACACTGACAAATGCTGTAAACGGTAATTTAAATAATTATATCAAAGCCGTTTTCGATGATTAACCTTGTAGAACCATTCCAGAAGTCGAACTTCTTTCCCTTCAACCCATACCTTTGAATAACGCGTACTTTTTACTACAGATGAGGTATTAAATCTACAATTAAATTCCACACATGATAGATAAAATCCACATTTCGGGATTTGGCACTTATTTTGGAAAATAACAGATGATATTGATTTTCATTCACATTAAAATTTAAAGTTATGACACCAAAAGTATTATCAGCTTCGTCAATAAAAAGCACTTCGGTAGAAAATAATGCAGGTGAAGATTTGGGAAAAATTAAAGATTTAATGATCGACTGGGAAAATGGCAGTGTGGCTTATGCAGTCGTTTCATTTGGAGGATTTTTAGGATTAGGCGAAAAACTATTTGCTATTCCTCTTGAATCGTTCAAGTTTGAAAGTTATGATGGTAAAGAACGTGCAATACTAAATGTGACCAGGGAACAATTGGAAGATGCTCCGGTTTCGACCCAGATAACTGGCCGAAGGATGCTAACTATACCTTTGTGGATTCAGTGTATGCCCACTATGGATATAAACCTTATTCCGGGAGATTTCCACGAACACAATTATAATAACTCATTAGCGCATTGAACCCTGAGGAATTCCTCAGGGTTTATAGAACATAAAATTCCTAAAAATCCAAAGAATATAAAAATTTCCTGTTAACATATAGAGGAACCATATAATAAAATGAAAAGCTAATTGTTACATCCCTTTGGACTAGAGGAAATTATGAAAGATTAAGGATTCACAAAAACAATGATAATCTACCTAAAAACATAAAAAATGACCGCAAAAACAATTACGAAGGCACTGACCGACCATCACGATGAAATGCGCCAATTAGTTAAAGAAGTTAAAAAAGACGCCGGTAAATTTTTTTACCTGAAAAAGCATCTTGATATTCATCACGAATTGGAAGAAGACCTGCTTTTGAGCGCTTTAAACAACAAAAAAGATATCAAGGACGAATCGCTTGAATCGCAGGAAGAGCATGTGATCTTGAACCAGGCATTGATTGGCCTGGCCGATTTTCCGAAAGATAACCAACGCTGGATGGTTAAATTTAAAGTGTTCGAAGAAATACTTGACCATCACCTCACCGAAGAAGAAGAGGATTTATTCCCGGATGTTGAAAAGATCCTGGATGAAAAAGAGCAGACCGAGCGGGGAGCCCGCTTTGAACAATTAAAAAAACAAAGGCTCTCCGCGGCCCTGGAAACAAAACCGGACAAAGAACCGAAAAAAACGAAAAAGAGTAATTCGAAAAAATAGGGTAGATAACGGGGAGAGCTCAATGAGCACCAACCCGGGGCCACGTACCCAGGCCGCGCAGAATATAAAATGGATCTTGTATTTAAACTTTTTTAAAACATCAATTTGAAATGGACATCCGCTCATCCGAACCTTATTGGTTAAAAAAGAACGCCTTTGAAAAAAGCTATCCGTCATTGAACCGGTCACTTTCAACCGACATTTTAATAATTGGTGGAGGAATAACAGGTGCATTAATCGCCTGGAAATTACTGGAGGCGGGGAAAGAAATTGTTTTGGTTGACAGGCGTGATGTTTGCAACGGAAGCAGCGCGGCAAGTACGGCTATGTTGCAATACGAAATTGATGTTCCGCTCTTTAAACTCATTGAGCAGCGCGGCATGGAAACAGCCGTTTCAAGCTATAAAAACTGCGAAAAAGCCATTTTCGCTTTGAAAAAAATAGTGGATGAAACAGGGAGCAAATGTGATTTTGAATTTAAAAAAAGCATCTATTTCACCTCCCGCAAAAGCGATGTGAACATGCTGAAAGAGGAATTTAGTACCCGAAAAAAGTTTGGATTTTCAGTCGAATGGCTTAATAGGAATATGTTAAATGACCTCGGGTTAAACGCCCGGGTTGGCATCCAATCCGAATCAGGGGCAATCATGGATCCGTTTAAATTGACTTACGATTTGCTGAAACTTTGCGCCCAAAAAGGAGCTGCAATTTTCGACAAAACCGATATCGAAAAAGTCGGGCAAAAAGGAAAAAAGCTGATCGCTGTTTCGTCTGAGAATTACACAATTCAGGCGAACCATGTTATCCATTGCACGGGTTATGAAAGTGTAAATACCCTGAAAAAAAAGGTTGTCGATTTAAAAAGCACTTATGCCCTTGCATCCGAATCATTTGATCCTGTTCCTCCCGGTTTTAAAAACCACATTTACTGGGATACTTCATCGCCATACCTCTATTTTCGGGGAACTTCGGATAACCGGATAATTATTGGCGGCGGCGATGAGCCTTTTAAAAATGCCGGGGTCCGTGATGCCTTACTTCATAAAAAATCGGATTTCCTTAGCAAACAGTTTAAAGCCTGTTTCCCTGCTATTCAATTCAAACCCGATTATACCTGGGCCGGAACTTTTGGTGAAACGAAAGATGGATTGCCCTATCTGGGGAAACCAAACCCTGCGGTAAATGAACACTATGTCTTAGGTTTTGGCGGAAACGGGATTACTTACAGTGTAATGGCGATGGATGCTATTTTAGATTCGCTGAATAATAAGGAGCACCGGTTTTTGTACGATTACCGGTTCGACAGGTGAAACCAGAGCCTGTTAAACATGTATTTTTTAATAAAAACTCAAGCCATGGATAAAAATAATCAGTATGAAACATTAGTGGAAGCGCTGGAACAATTGAAAGAAAGGGGATATACACACAACTTTCAGGTAAATGAACACGGCCAGCTCATCGAAGACAAAGAAGGATTCTTTTTTCCTTCAGAGGTTGAACTACATGAATTTCACCGCTTCGAGGGGGACACGAATCCGGCCGATATGAGTATTTTATACGCGGTGCAAACTTCAACCGGATTAAAGGGAACAGTTGTGGATGCTTATGGTGCTGAAGGTTCAGAAGTAATTTCAAAATTTATGAACCAGGCGAACCAGAAACAATTCGATTCCTGAAAAAGATTTATTATTAACCATTAAAAAATACGTTATGGAAAAGAAAGATGTAAAAAACGACATTCAGGAAATTATAGACATCTGTAAAGACGGAGCGGAAGGCTATGAAACAGCCGCAAACAATATTGAATACAGTGACGTGAAAACATTGTTTTTGCGATTGTCGCAGCAACGAAAGCTTTTTATAGAAGAAATCAAAAATGAAGCGTTGAAAATGGGAATGGAACTCGATACAAGCGGAACCATTAAAGGATTTTTTCACCGTATATGGTTAGCAACTAAAGCGACTTTTAGCAGCGCTACCAACGAGAAAGTAATTGAAGAAAGTATGACCGGAGAAAAAGCTGCTGTTGAAACCTATGACAAGGTGTTGGCTGATTCAGAATTACCGGCATACCTGCGAGAAATTTTAGCAGAACAACAGCGCCTGGTTAAAGTAACAATTAATCAGCTTAGTGAATTAAAAAAAGAAGTTAGTTAATGATCCGTAAAAGGTCGGAAACTACATATGTTTAACCATTTAAAATGTTATGAGTTCAACTACAGACAAAATGAAAGGAAACTGGAACGTTATTAAGGGAAAATTGAAACAAAAGTACGGTGATTTAACCGACGATGACCTTACCTATGTTGAAGGTCAGGAGGATGAATTACTGGGACGTATCCAGAAAAGGACCGGAAAAACCAAAGAGGAACTCAAAAAATTTATTGACGAACTCTAAGGTTTCTAACGAATTCCACCTTTTAGGTAAAAAGGTGGAATTCGTTTCCTCTCTGAGAGCACAAAAAGAGAAAAATTATGAAATGTCAAATATCAAAATATTACTATTCACATAAAAAATAAGAAATCATGCCACAGAAAAAAACATCATCGCGAATTAAAAATGAGAAGCAATATGAAGCTTTACGCGATAAAGGATACAGTAAACAAAAGGCTGCACGTATAGCCAATACACCCGATTCAGGGAAAAAAGGTGGCAGCAGTAAAAAATACGAAGAGTGGCCGAAAAAAGAATTGTACGATAAGGCAAAGCAGGTGGGAATTAAAGGCCGCAGTAAAATGAGCAAAAAAGAATTGATTTACGCCCTACGGAACAACTAATTCAACTTCCTTTTTATACGGAGGAAAGGTTAATGAAAAATATAAATATTCCATCCTCGCTGGTACACGTAACGGATACGGAAGCGGGATATAAGCGCCTTCTTAAAAACGGAGAAAAATTCATTTATCAGGATGAAAAAGGGAAACGAATTAGGGATAAAGCCACACTGGAACGTATCGAAAAACTTGTTATCCCGCCCATGTGGGAAGATGTGTGGATATGTAAAAAGCACAATGGCCATTTACAGGCCACCGGACGTGATGTAAAAGGACGAAAACAATATTTGTATCATGCCGTCTGGAATGAGCATATTAACCTTGAAAAATTTAACGGTCTCCTTGATTTCGCGCAAAGCCTGCCCAAAATCAGGGCAAAAATAAACCGTAATTTACGCAAACGTGCCTGGGTAAAAGAAAAAGTTGTCGCGTTGGCAATTAAAGTCATGGATGAATTGTACCTCCGCATTGGAAATAAACGGTACATGAAAGAAAATGATACCTATGGTTTAACTACGCTCCGTAAAAAACATTTAAAAGAAACCTCCGAAGGGCTTACCATTAAATACATGGCAAAAAGCGGAAAGCTCCGGAAGATTTCGGTAAACCATCCCACCTTGAAAAAACATTTAAAAGCATGCGCCGAATTGCCCGGTTATGAAATATTTCGCTACCAGGAGGGAGAAAAATATTATCCTGTTGAATCTCAGGACATCAACGAATATTTACGGGAAATTTCGGGTAAAGATATAACCGCTAAAAGCTTTCGCACATGGGGAGGTACTGTTCTTACGGTTGAATTAGCCCCTATCGCCCGGAAAATAGTGGAAGAAAATCCCCGTAAAAAATTCGAAACCACATTAGTCAGCATGGTAGCAGACGAATTAAACAATACAGTCTCTGTTTGTCGTAAATATTATATCCATCCGGTAATTTTAAAAGCGGTGGTTAACGGAGATACAGAGCGAATAAAAGTATCCTCTTCCTCCAAATCAGCCAAATGGTACCGGCCGGAAGAATTAGTAGTTTTAAAAATTCTGAAAACTGAACGAAATAAATCGAAGCGAATACCTGCTTGAATTTCAATAATAATGTTATTATAAAGTAAAATTGCCTTCAGATAGCAATATTCAGTAGCAAATCAACTCTTATCTTTTTAATCCCTCTCCGAAATTTTAATATTTACTGAGTGGTCAACTTTTTTGCTGAATGCTTCGATAAAAGCATTTTTCAAGATACCTCCCAGAGTGGGCCATACACCAGCATCTACATCTTTGTTCAAATCACCGTAAATAGGGGTTTTGGTTGCCAGCTGATCATGTGGATGATTTTCAAATAATTCTGTTAATCCACCGACAATCGATTCCCATATTTTCTGTAAAAAGGGGTCTTTTTCTTTTTCCAAATCTACAATTTGAAGATCTTCAATAACAGGTTTTACATAACCTTCTACAATTCCACTGTCCGCAGCTACTTCTGAATATACGCTTAAAATACCTTTTTCCACATCTATTTTAGCATAAGCTTGCATAAAACTATTGAAAGCAGTCATATCCGCATCTTCAAATTTCATATCTACATCAAAATCCGGAATTTCTTTCATGACGTTAACAGCCAAATCCATATGTAATTTTCCACCTCCTACTGATGTGGCATTTGCTGTTATGGCAGAGGGCAGTTTCTCATTACTATGGTTTACGTTGCTCAGGTTAGTTGCTACCAGATTCAAATCGTTCAGGTAAATGCCAGCTTGGGGTTTTGTTGAAAAATCTTTATAATTGATTTTTCCCTTTCGAATCTCAAACCTGTTGATTTGAAGAGGCATTAAATTTTTAAGCATTTTAGTCCAATCAGCCCCTGTTCCGCTTTGATGTACTTTTTCTGCTGTCGAAGGATCAATAGCAGTAGCAAAATTAATGACCGGTTGGTCTAAAATGACCTCGCCTGCCAATGAACCTTTCAACAATGCTTTCCAATGAACTGAAAGATCAATACGCATTATGTTGAGAAAAGGAACCGGAATACTATCCTCTGTTTTTACAATATCGACTTCTTTAATTACGTATGCCCCTCGAAATAAATTGAGATCAATATCTTTAACGTGTCCGCTGTACCCGTCAAGATTATCCAATGTATTATTCACATATTTTTTTACAACATATGGCAGAATCAAACGGACGACTATTAATATTGAAAAAACGATTAATATGATCTTCCATGTTTTTTTCATTGAACAGAGCATTTTTTATTTTCGCAAGAGGACGATGAAAGCATGAATAAGACCAGGGATGTATCCTAAAAGCGTAAGCAGGATATTTATCCAAAACTCCCGAGAAATACCGTAACGCAATGCTACCCCAACAGGAGGTAAAATAATTGCAAAAATAATTTCCAGTAAGGTCATAATTTTAAAATTTAAGTTTCTATTTCCTATGAAAAAACACTGCCAGAACTTTGATAATAAACATATTTCGATATTAAGTGGTTGATTAATAGTGTTGTAGTTTGTTTTTAAGAAGAAATTTTATTATTTCTTATCTGTGGAAAAAATACACTATTTGTGGAATCCATGTAAGAAATCCCCCTATTAAATTAACACCTTTTAAACTGAAATTAATTGACATACAGTATGTTCCATAAAATTAATTTTCTGGCATAATTTTCCGTAAAAAGAAAAATAATTAAATCTAAAAAGATGGCACAGAAAAAAAAGAAAGGAATGGGAGCCATTCCTTTCTCAAAAGGAGTAGCATTTCGGGTATGGGCACCGAACGCTGAAAAGGTTTTTGTAACTGGAACCTTTATTAATTGGGATGAGCAACACTACGAACTTTTATCTGAAGGAAATGGGTTTTGGTATACAGAAGTATCGGAAGCCCAACCAGGTGACGAATATAAGTATATACTTTTTTACAATAATCAGAAGTTGATAAAAAACGATCCTTATGCAAAAGAGGTAACTAATTCTGCTGGAAATTCGATTATTGTTGACAATAACTTCAACTGGGAGGATGATGGCTATCAAATTCCCTCTTGGAACGAACTCGTTATTTTTGAAATGCACGTTGGAACATTCAATACCCCTCAACGTGACATGCCTGGTAATTTTAAGTCTGTAATCAAGAAAATTCCATACTTAAAAAAACTTGGAATCAATGCTATTGAGATTATGCCCCCCATGGAATTCCCAGATGATTATTCGTGGGGATATAATCCGGCTTATCCCTTTGCAGTGGAGAGTAGTTACGGAAGCTCCAAGGAATTTAAAGTCCTGATTAATGAAGCACACAAAGCCGGTATCGCCGTTATACTTGATGTAGTCTATAACCATTTTGGTCCCGATGATATGGATATTTGGCAATTTGACGGCTGGAAAGAAGGAGAATATGGAGGTATTTACTTTTACAATGACTGGCGAGCAGAAACCCCTTGGGGAAATACCCGCCCCGACTATGGAAGGGACGAAGTGAGAACATACTTGCGCGATAATGCTATTATGTGGCTCGATGAATTTCACGTTGATGGTTTACGTTTGGATGCAACCGCTTTTATACGTAATGTAAAGGGATTAAATGATAGTCCCACCAATGACATTGAGGAGGGATGGTCCTTTATGCAATGGATTAATGAAGAAGTACAAAAACATTTTCCCGGGCGAATTACCATTGCCGAAGATTTGTGTAATAATGCGTGGCTGACCAAAACGACAGGCGAGGGCGGAGCCGGATTTGGTTCGCAGTGGAACAATTCTTTTGCCAATGAAGTAAGAGCTAATATAATCACAAATGACGATGACCTGAGGGACATGGATATAATCGCAAATCAAATTAAAAAACACATCGATGACGATATAACTTCACGGGTTATCTATACAGAATCCCATGATGAGATTGCGAATGGCAAAGCAAGGGTTGCGGAAGAGATATGGCCGGGAAATGTTGATAACTGGTTTTCACGGAAGAGATCGGTATTGGGAGCTGCCTTGGTCCTTACCTCTGCCGGAATACCTATGATTTTTCAGGGACAGGAATTTTTGGAAGACAGATGGTTTTACGATAAAGACCCGCTTGACTGGAACTTGTCTAATCAGTATGCGGGACTTGTTGATTTATATAAAACACTGATTGAGCTGCGAAAAAATACGAAGGGCACAACCAAGGGATTGACAGGCCAGCACGTAGAAGTCCATCACATAAATCAGGATGAGAAAGTCGTTGCTTTTCACCGATGGTATGATGGGGGAGCGAAAGACAGTGTAATTGTGGTTTTTAATTTTCGCAATCAGGAATTGGATAATTATGTGGTGGGGGTACCCTCGGGAGGACAATGGAAGGTTCGTTTCAACAGCGACTGGAAAGGGTTTGATGAAGAATTTACCAATAATTACACAGGCGCCTCTGAAGCTACAGAAGGAGAAACCGACGGCATGTCGCATTATATTTCATTATCAATAGGGCCCTATTCTGTACTTATACTTTCTCAGGACTAAAAAAGGAATAGTTTATCTTTAATTGAATCATACACATAGGCAATAACCAACTATCATAGATTATAAAATTAAATTAGTAAAATGGAAACAACCATTATAAAATATATTTTTGTCATAATAGCTTTGGTGCTATTTATTGCCACTTATTTGCCACTAATTAATAATAAATACTGGTTCTTTAGATTTTTTGATTTTGGTAGAAGGCAGATATTCATTCTATTGCTCCTGTTATTTGTCATTAATTTATTGTTTAATATCCAGCTGAATTTACTTATAGATATAGTAATAATTGCATTATTGGCACTCGCTCTTTTAACTCAATTATATTATTTGGCTCCTTATATTGTAATTTTTTCTAAAAAACAAAGAAACAAACAATTAGATGAAAATTCCATAGAAATAATTTCTGTAAATGTATTAATGGGAAACAGGAATTATCCCTCTTTAATTAGGTTGATAAAAAAACAGAGGCCTCACATATTATTAACAATGGAAACAGATGAAAAATGGGATAAAGCATTATCAGAAATTGAATCTATGTATCCTAATTTTAAGAAGATACCATTGAATAACACATACGGGATGAGCTTATACTCGACATTGAAAGTGAATAAAATAGATGTCCACTATTTTATATCAAAAGAGAGGCCCGCTATTGAAGCACATCTACAGACTAAAGGTCTTCGAAACTTTGTTTTTTGGGGTGTTCATCCACCACCACCAAGTCCAACAGAAGAAGAAACTTCAAAAAAACGTGATAATGAACTGGTAATTATAGCTAAACAGATACGTGATTGTAACCAACCTGTAATTGTTGCAGGAGATTTTAATGCAACATGCTGGTCTAAAATTGCACGTTTATTTGCAAGAATCTCAAATCTGAAAGATGCAAGAAAGAAAAGAGGTTTTTATTCAACCTTCCCTGCAAAACCCTTTTTTCTCAGGATACCGATCGATTTATTTTACCACTCAAAAAATGTGATAGTCAATAAATTAACAACTTTAAAATATTTTGGATCCGATCATCTGCCATTTTATATTCAGTGTGAAATCACGAATACTTAAAAAGATTGTAATTGGAGAAGAGCAATAACAAAATATAAAATAGAAATACATTGGATAAATCTTCAGAAAGAAGAGAATAGCCAATTTTATAAAAACGTACAATAAATTAGAAAGCCTGAATGGTTATAGTTATCTTTAAATATTTAAGTATTTGAGGAAATTTTATACAAAAAAATCATAATTTAAAAAATCCTTTTTTCACCGATAAGTTTGAATAATTAATGAAAACAAAAAGGAGTTTAGCCATAGTAGGACTTGGCCCGAGAGGTTTATATTCGTTGGAACGATTTATTTTTCATTTATCGGATAAGAACGATTTAGAGAGTGTTAAATTACTTTTATTTGAAAAAACAGACTGTATAGGTAATGGCCCGGTTTATGATATCAGACAACCCGAATCCAATTGGTTAAATATCTCCGGAAGAATGTTAACACTTCCTGCCCGCAAACAAATGAAAAGGTTTATAGACATACTGCCTTTCCCTTCGTATCTTGATTGGTCAGGTAAAAATTTAACGAATTTGTCAAAAGAAGAGCCTGATATTTATCCATCCCGATCTAAAATTGGGCACTATTTACAACAAAGATTTCAATCATTGCTAGAACCCTTGCAAGATGCGGGCATTGTTTCTTTTTATAATGAAGAAGTTTTAGAAGTTTCATTAAAGGGAAAAAGAGTAATCATTAAAACAAAAAACAAAAATTGTTTTAATGTTGATGAAGTTTTATTGACAATCGGACATCAACCTACTAAAAATTCGAAACAAATTGAAGAATGGAAAGAATTTTCCAAATTAAATAATAGTGTTAAAGTATACACTAAACCGTATCCTTTGGCACAATTTATTAATTCAGAGCAACTCAACAAAAAAAGTACAGTAAGTATTCGAGGATTTGGTTTGGCAATGATTGATGTAGTGAGAGCTATTGCTGAAAAGTTTGGCAATTTCATTGTTGAGGATGAAACCACGAAGTCTTTAAAATATCAAACTTCATCAGATATATCAGATTTACTTTTCCCCTTTTCTTTAGATGGCTTGCCGATGGCAGCTAAACCCTTAAATTCAAAAATCGATACCTATTATAAACCTAACGATAAACAAATCAATACCTTTGAAAATATCATCGGGAATAAAAAAATCCAGAAGGAAGCAACCGGCCCCCTTTTCCTGATTGATGCTATTGCCGAAATTGGTTCTCAAATATACCCCACATTACCGCAAATTATCCGGTCATATGATTCTTCTCCAAAAAACTTAAAAAAAATCATTATAAAATGGTTGGAGAACGAGGAATATGAACATCCACTAATCACTCCACGAGATCAAGCACCGGAAAAGAGTATGCATGACTATACCAGGATGGCAACTGATACCGGCCCCGTAAGCCTCGATTTTTGTTTAGGCCAGGTGTGGCGGCATTGTCAGCCGGGCATATATGACCAATTATCGTACAACGATTGTTCTGATGAGGTTTTTGCTGAAATAATATCGTTGGATGAACGTATGAAAAGGTATGCTTTCGGTCCTCCTGTTGAAAGTATACAACAGTTACTTGCATTGGTTGCCGCCAACGTTTTAAATTTAAACCTACTGGACAACCCTGAAATTGAATTAACAGAAAAGGGCTGGAAACTGAGCAAAAAAGAAAAAACAACCATCTCGGAAATTATGATAAATTCTGTATTGGATTCTCCTTCCCTAAAAAAAGTTGATTCACCTGTTATTAGAAATTTGTTGTCAAATGATTTAATACAGGCTGTACACGATGATTTAAGTGTATATACGGATGAAAATGGTTATGTAATTTCAAAAATAAAAGATAAAAAATTACCAATTGCCATACTTGGCAGGTTGGCAAAAGGAACAATAATAGGTGTAGATGCAATTTTAGAATGTTTTGGTAAACGTCCTGACCAATGGGCAAAAGCAGCAGCTAATTGCCATAAGGGTTGGGTGAAAAAATATAAGAATTGATAAAACGAATCCTATTTTTTCTTTGAGAAAAGGTTAAATATCCAGCTTCTTTCGATTGTTTCTGCAACCTCCATAACTTCTTCAATTCCTGCATTGGCTTTAACAATTACAGTATCTACATGTTCGGCCATTTCTTTATCGTACACAAGTCTCGAAATTACCCCATTACCGGTATTAAGTTCTTTGCTGAAAGCGTGTATTTCTTGCGAAATTGAGTCAGTTCGCATGCTAACCGTATTGAACCGTTCCATCACCTGCCCCATTTCAGCCGTTAATGTTGTATCGTTGATTAAACGCCCAAGGTCTCCTTCCCCATTATCGATTTTTGCAACAATGCTGTTTACCATTACTGATGTGGAAGCCATTTGGTTACCAATTTCATTCAGGCGGGTGGTTATCGAATTATCATTTAGCAATACCGCAATATCACCATCGCCGTTGTTAATTTTGTTGGTTATTTCAATCAGGTTGCCGGTAATTTTTCGTCCGTCATCAATTACCTTTTTTGCTTCCACCAAAATATTCTGTAAATCCAGCGGGTTAACAGTCTGCAAAAAGTCCTCGTCTGAAACACTTCCGGCAGCGGCAGTTCCCGGTAAGATATTAACGATTTTGCTTCCCATTAGACCGTCACTATTAATTTCAACTTTTGAGTCTCTCCGAATAAATTCTTTTGTTTTTTGATCGATTGACATTTCAACAAGGATAGTAGAGTCGGAAACAATTTTTATTTCTGAAACAGTCCCTACAGTAATTCCAGAATACCTTACTTTATTACCTTCTACAAGCCCTGAAACGTTATTAAAGTAACTCTTAACAGCAACCGAAGAAGTAAATAGCTTTTGTTGACTTCCTAAATAATATACAGCCCATAGAAACAGGATTAACCCTACTGTTACCATAATTCCGAGCTTTAACGAACGATTTTTCTTGTCTTTCATGATTTTATTTAAAATAAGCGCTGATTACCTTATCATTACTATTACTCAATTCTTCAAAAGTTCCTTTTGCATAAAACACTCCATCAATCATCAGTTTTAAACGGTTCGATGTCATTTCTGCACATTTCATGTCGTGCGTGATAATAATCGAAGAAGTATTATATTTTTCCTGTACTTCCAGAATTAATTCACTTATCTCACCTGATGTTACAGGATCGAGTCCGGTGGTCGGTTCGTCATATAGAATAATGTCGGGTTTAAGGATCAATGTCCGGGCAAGGCCAACTCTTTTTTTCATACCTCCGGATAATTCCGATGGCATTTTATTTATGGCAGGAAGCAATCCAACATTTTCGAGCGCTTCCTCAACCAACTCTTTTACTTCTTTTTTATTTTTTGCCAATTGAGTTCTCCTAACCGGAAATTCAAGATTCTGCTTTACAGTCATTGAATCATACAGTGCCCCTCCCTGAAAAAGATAGCCAATTTTTTTTCTAATTTCTTCCAACTCACCAGTAGTCAACGAGTAAACGTTTTTGCCAAATACATTTATTTCTCCCGAATCTGCGTAAATCAAGCCTACAATACATTTTGTAAGTACTGATTTTCCTGTTCCCGACTGGCCTAAAATAGCAATGTTCTCTCCTTTTTTCAAGTTAAGGTTTATTCCTTTGAGTATTTCGTTTTTACCAAAAGCTTTCTTCAAATTTCGAATTTCTATTACATTTTCGTTTTCCATAATCAAAGCTCGAAAATTAAAATGAACTACCTCGCAGCAGAGCTGACGAGGTATCAAAATAAGCTAAGTTGCTGAACATGGAGTTTTTGATATTCCTTTTGTCTTCCTTGAGCTTGTACATATTTTTGAATTGTATTTTCATCACCATGAGCACCAACCGAACTAACATAAAACCCTTTGGTCCAGAATTCACCTCCCCACAGTTGTTTCTTGACTTTGGGATGAAGCTTGAAAATCTGTTTCGCAGTGATACTTTTTACTGTCTGAATGATTCGCGTTGGACTCAACATTGGCACACTTTGAATCAAGAAATGAACATGGTCTTTATCCGTACCAATCTCTATAAAAGTAATTTCAAAACGCTTCGAGATTTCAATACATACTTGTTTCAAACTTTCATCAACATCTTTGTCAAAAACAACCCTCCGATATTTGGCTGGACAGACAAAATGGTAAAGAAGTACTGAAACATTATGACTCTTATGAATAAATTCGCTCACATAACAAATTTAAAATTAATTTCGAAGCAGAGCTTCGGGGAACTAACCCCGCTGAGATTAGAAATTATTGTTGTAAGGAATTTATCAGATCAAATTAACATTAAACCCACAGTCATAAATTCTACATAATGAGTAGTTAAATCCACACATTATACTTGGTCGAAATAATTTGTTTTGTGGCATTTATCAATCGGAAGACAACCTAATACATTGTTTTTCTGGCAGATAAACAACGGGCAAATTTAATTGAAGACTAATGGCAAGATTTTCTCAAGAGCATTTACCGGAAACATAAAACGTTTAATCTTAAAATAGATGTACTATGAAAATGAAATTAACATTAGCAATTGCCATCTTCTCTATAATCGGTAGCGGCATTTTTTACTCTTGTCAACAAAAATCGAAAACCGAAACTGCACTAGAGAAAGCAGAAGTAGAATTTGAGAAATTTAAAAAAGATATTGAAGATCTTTCGGAAGACGATCCCGAGTTTTACGACAAACTTGAAAAGGAACTCGTCGAATTTGATGAGAAGATGGAAGAAATTGGTGAAGAAATGGAAGAAGGCGCAGAAAATGCCGGGGAAAAACTAAACGAATCAATGGACAAGATTCGTAAGGAAGCCAAAGAACTAGGAAATAAAGTTTCTGCATGGACAGAGAAAACAGGTGAAGATCTTGAAGAACTTGGAGAAGAGATCAAAGAAGATTTCAATAATTTAAAACATAATTTGAAAGACGATAAATAAAGATTGTTTAAATCAAACCATGTTTAAGTCCTGCTCTTTTTATTAAAATAGATTGTTTAAAAGAATCAAAGCCCATTGACTTGTATTTTCTCATTAAAGCAATGAGCGATGGAATTAAAATATAAAATCGGCTTACGACGAAAACAATATTACAATACCATTTCCAATACGAACATTGGATTTCGGAATAAAAAGTGGAAAGACTCTGAACGAAGTATTTCCCGAAGAAAATCAAAAAACAGAAATTAAGAGAATCTTTTTAATAAGTAGAAATTACAAAAATTAAAAACTTTAAAACAATGATTATGAAAACTAAATTTTTTTCTTTTATGGCTATTGCCATAGCAACAATTATGTTTGTCGGTTGTACTGAAGATGATGACTCAACAACTGCAACAGGACAATTAGGTGTAAAAGTTACTGATGCACCTTCTGATGATGCCAATATTCAGGGAACTTTTGTTACCGTTTCTGATGTAAAAATAGATGGAAATTCAGTTGAAGGCTTTGAGAAACAAACCATCGACATTTCTGCCTATCAGGATGGTGAAACAAAACTGATTTTTTCTGATGAAGTAGAAGCAAGCAGTTACAATAATATTACTTTGGAACTGGACTACGAATCAGATGCTTCGGGGAATTCGCCTGGATGTTACGTATTAACAGACGACAACCAAAAACATGATCTTGCCGCATCATCTTCTTCAAATTCAGAATTAACTTTCAGCAAAAACTTTGAAGTTCAATCGGCTGAAAGCGCGATACTTGTATTTGATTTCGATTTACGGAAAACCATTAAAAGAAACACTGAAGGAGAAGAAACGGAATACTCTTTTGTAACGGATTCTGAATTACATTCAGGAATTAGAGTTGTTAGCGAAAACGAAACCGGTGAAATTGAAGGTACTGTTACAAATAATGCCTTGTCTGATGACGAAGAATACATTATTTACGCTTATAAAAAAGGAGAATATAATGAAATCACTGAAAGTCAGGGACAAGGAAGCGGAAATTTACTTTTTGCCAATGCTGTAACAAGTTCAAAAATTAGAGGAGACGGTTTTTATAAGCTTTCATTCCTAGAAGAAGGTGATTACGAACTTCATATTGCATCGTATACCCGTTCAGAAAGCGAAGGCAGTTTAGATTTTTCTGCCATGGCAAATGCTGTTAGTTCAATTGAAAATTTACTTCTTAGTAATATCACAGTTAGCTCGAACACAACTGTTCAATTAAATATTTCAATCAATTTGTCAATATAATTTCATTAATCTTCCCCGGAATATTCCGGGGAAGATTATAAGCTAGATAAACAATGCCATTTCAGACTGATATAGTATATAAATAAATATAAAAACTTAATTAAATGAGAAATATCTCAATAATAAAAGCCCTTACAAGACACCATGACGAAATGCGAGAATTAGTTAAAAAAATAAAGAAGGATAAAACAAAATACATTCTTTTAAAAAAGCATCTTGATGTTCATCACGAACTTGAAGAAGACCTTCTTTTAAATTTGTTGAACAATAAGAAAGGAGTAAAGGCGGAATCACTCGAATCGCAGGAAGAACATTTTGTATTAAACATACTGTTGCTTGATTTGGCAGATTTCCCAAAAGACCATCCAAGGTGGATGGTAAAATTTAAAGTATTGATTGAGATCCTTGAACATCATTTGGATGAAGAGGAGGAAGATCTTTTTCCCGAAGCAGAAGAACATTTATCAGAAAGCCAATTGAACAAGCTTGGAAAAAAGTTTCAGGAGCTGAAAGACGAAAGATTATCAATTGTAATGGAAACAAAATAACAGAAAATAAGGAATTTCATCACAGAAACAATTAGTTATATTGAATAGTTGTTATTGTAATTCTTAGCAATCTGAAAACAAATTTGAAGCAGATAGTCATAAATTAATCTAAAACAATAAATAACAGTACAGTGAAAAAAGGATATATACTAATGTTATTAATGCTAATGGGTTGTAATTCAATTTTAAATACCAAGACAGTTTCAGAAAACAACCCAAACTTGAATTTTTCCAGTTCCTATTCTGATACTGAAAATAATATTCAGAATTATAATTGCGATGATCTTGCAAACAATGCGCTAAATAAATATTCGCTTAATTACCTTAAAACAAACTTTCCAAGTAGGAAAAATTATACGATAATCCCAATTAAGAATTTGCACGACAATAGGATTATAGATACCATTTATCAATTTTCAGAGAATGCCAATAATATCGAATATTACAAAGGTGTTTATGCCAACTTTGTTACAAAATTTGAAGTGACAAACAGTAAATATGCATTAATTGTATAATCAGAATGTCATTGAAAGAGAAGCTGTTTTGCTTTTCTTCTTTTTGTAAACCGGTTTGGGATTTCAACTATCCATTAATATATGCTGTGCTGTTATTAATGATTACATTTTTTATACCACAGATCTCCCAAAGGTAAACTGCACCTATTTCAGCCACAAGTTCCTCCTTTGCGAGTATTCCTTACTTACAAAATCCAGATTAGAAAACCTTTCGTGACGATTTAACCATTTACAATGGCCAGTGTAATGGACATTATGCTGATATCAGCATAATTATTATGGTACTACCCCCAATTCCAGCCGTTGTACAATTAGGTTAGTTACTGTTTTATAAATATCAAATTTACTCATTGAATGTAAGCCATCGGCCACCCCCATATTGTAAGTAAATCTTAAAGGTTCTATTTTGGGAAGTAAAAAATGAATCTTACAGAACCGAGATTTTTAGAGATTTACCATAGGCAGCAGAAATCGGATTTAAGTGTAAAAGACTTCTGTTCAAATGAAGGAATCAAGGAATCGACTTTTTATTACTGGCGTAAGAAACTGGCGGGAAAGGGCCAGATAAAAAACTTCATTCCGCTTGTGGTAAAAAACTCCACACCCCCGGTAAAGCCAGGTTATCCAAACGGTTCTTTACGAACATGTACCCCGGAAGCAACAAACGATGACTTTCTTCTGGAGCTGGTTTATACCAACGGAATAAAACTGCGTATAAAAAACGATATCGACCTTGCCCGTCTCCGGACTCTGATAAACCTTAACGATTAAAATGTTTCATTTACACCAGTCATTAAATTATTACCTGTACCCGTTTCCGGTAGATATGTGCAAAAGTTTTTATACCCTGAGCGGTATTGTTACAAGTTCCATGGGAAAGGATGTGCAAAACGGGGACGTATTCATTTTTGTAAACCGGAAACAAAGCATCATGAAAATCCTGCACATGGAGTATGCCGGTTTGGTTATCTATCATAAAAAGCTTGAATCCGGACGTTTTCATCTGCCTTCGTTCAATGAAAATACTCATTCAATTATCTATCAGTGGAGCGACCTTATCATGCTGGTTCAAAATGTAAAAACAAAGCTCAAAAGGAAAGAAAAATATTAACATTCTAAATGTTGATAAACACCTGTTCTTTTTCATTCTTTCCCCAATGTATTTTATTATCTTAATGCCTGTAAACAAAGGTATTTCCTGTGGATAACAAGACAAATACAGACACCCTGATCGAAGTACTCCTACAGACGCAGGACGAGTTGTACCAGGAGTTATCCAAACTGCGGGAAATTGATAACGGAGCCCTTGAGAAAGCAGAGGCAGTTATTAAAGAAAAAGATATCCAACTTCAGGAAAAGGACAATAAAATCAAACACCTGACAGATCAGCTTTCCTAGTATAAACGCAAGTTATGGAAGCCCGGAAGTAAACGCTACATCCCACAGGACCCGAACCAGCGCAGGATTGACTTTGACGGGCTGGAAATACTTCCCGAAGAAAAAGATGCTATTGAATCGGCGGAAAAAGAAATTGTTAGCTACGAAAGAAAAAAACCGGAGAAGAAAAAAAAGAAACCGGTTCGCCTGCCATTACCGGAAGAACTGCGCCGCGAAGAAGAAATAATTGAACCTGAAGGTATTGATGAAAACTGGATCCGTATCGGAGAAGAGATTACTGAAATACTGGAGCACAAACCGGGAGAATTGTATGTCCGTCGCATTGTCAGGCCCAGGTATGCTTTAAAAAAAAGAGCATCAACAGCTTAATGAAAGTAAGGAAGAAAAACAGCAAAATATAAAAACAGGACAACTTCCTTTGCTTGCTTTACCACGAAGCAATGCCGGGGCAAGTTTACTGGCAGAACTTCTGACAGGTAAATATTATTATCATTTACCTTTTCACCGGCAACTTGTTATTTTTAAACAAAACGGGGTTTCAATACCTGCATCAACAGTAAACGGATGGTTTGCCGGAAGCTGTGATTTGCTTCGTGCTTTATATGAGAGGTTAAAAGAAATTGTACTTGCAACAGATTACATACAGGTTGATGAAAGTACTGGTCCTGTAATTAATAATAAAAAGCAGCGAACAGTAAAAGCGTACCTCTGGGTAGTTAGGTCGGTAATGAAAAACCTGATGTTCTTCCATTACGACAAAGGTTCACGGGCAAGGAAAGTGGTTGTGGAGCTACTTAAAAATTACCAGGGAGCTGTCCAAACAGATGGTTACGAGGCTTATGCCGGGTATGAACAAAAGAAAGGAGTTTTGTTGCTCGGATGCTGGGCGCATGCACGACGCAAGTTCACTGAAGCCTTAAAAGAAGATAAGCCCGGTGCAGAATATGCGCTGGAGCAGATCGGCATGCTTTATCGTGTGGAAGCCATGGCCACGGACCAGAAAACGGATTATCAGCAGCGGGCAGAACTACGTGCCAGACTGGCTTATCCCATCCTTTGTGCCTTTGAAAAAATGGATCGTAAAATATTACCCGAAAACATTGCCCAGGGGCAGGATGAACAGGGCTTTGTCTTATACGTATTCAATTTTCAACCGTTTATCCAGGTACCACCTTGATGGTCGTTATCTACCGGATAACAATTTGGTGGAAAATGCAATACGTCCTTTGTCAATCAGCCGGAAAAACTTTATGTTTTGCGGCAATCATGATGCGGCGGAAAATGCTGCAATAATGTATTCTTTTTTTGGTTGTTGTAAAGCTAATGATGTAAATCCCCGGGAGTGGCTAACCGATGTACTTACCAGGATTCCGGAATACAATAGTGACTAATGAACTACCTCGCAGCAGAGCTGACGAGGTATCAAAATAAGCTAAGTTGCTGAACATGGAGTTTTTGATATTCCTTTTGTCTTCCTTGAGCTTGTACATATTTTTGAATTGTATTTTCATCACCATGAGCACCAACCGAACTAACATAAAACCCTTTGGTCCAGAATTCACCTCCCCACAGTTGTTTCTTGACTTTGGGATGAAGCTTGAAAATCTGTTTCGCAGTGATACTTTTTACTGTCTGAATGATTCGCGTTGGACTCAACATTGGCACACTTTGAATCAAGAAATGAACATGGTCTTTATCCGTACCAATCTCTATAAAAGTAATTTCAAAACGCTTCGAGATTTCAATACATACTTGTTTCAAACTTTCATCAACATCTTTGTCAAAAACAACCCTCCGATATTTGGCTGGACAGACAAAATGGTAAAGAAGTACTGAAACATTATGACTCTTATGAATAAATTCGCTTACATAACAAATTTAAAATTAATTTCGAAGCAGAGCTTCGGGGAACTAACCCCGCTGAGATTAGAAATCGTTAAATTACTTGGGTAAGAGTTGAAATACCTCAATGTTTTCTGAAAATCTTTGTAAAAACTCAAAGTCTCTGAAAATACTTCAAATAATAATGGGTGTATCAGGCCGAAGGCTTACCTTTATAGTAATTTTTAAATATTTCAGAAGAGGTTGACAGAAATATCGTTTCAAATTTGTAACCGTCAATTTTTAAAGCCTTAATTTCATCTACATTATTTGCTGGGTCAATATGAATTTTAATTCCATCATTTGGAATTAATTTAAGTATCTGTTTTAATGAATAATTACCTTAAATGATAAAAATATCAGAGTATTTATTTTTGTTTATTTTTCCTTCGTCGATTAAATTATATTTAATCTTAATTTCATCTCGTAGTAAAAATTCGTACCCCTGGTTCCCAACTTCCTTAACTTCTTCAATTAATATTGTATATGATGAACCATATACATCCCCTAATTTAAATTGTTCACTACAATTTAAATAACGTAATGGTCCTTTGAATATGACTTTGAACATTTTAAAGTCCTTACTTTTTAAACGTTAAACAGATTTATTAGTTGACTATGCTTTAATTTATTAATTTATGCCAGGCCCCATATAAGCATAGAAGGGAATTAAACTGCTCATTCAAAACCGATTTCTATACCTTTTCTGTTTATAACTTGGATTGCTTTTCTTAATTTTTTGCTTTCTATTTAAATCTAATTCCCTGCTACTTTCCACCAACCTATTCAAATCCCTCGCCAACTGCGCCAACTGAAATTTATCAACCGGAGGTTTGGCTAAGTTAATTTCCAAAACGGTTTTGGCCCCCAAATGAAACTTCGGTCTAATATCAAAGGCTGACAGTTTCATTGGGTGACGTATTATTTTTCCACTTTCATCTACAATACAAACAATATGTCCTCTTTTCACTTTTCTAACTTCGACATTGAATAACTTCAAGGATTTATCATACAATTGTTTGTTGGTGATCGATTCAATCTGGTTCAACTGGTAGAATAGTTCTTCCAAACTTAGTTTCAGGTAACCGCTTTTTGATGAAAACTTTAAATCTGTTTTATCATCGATTATTTCTTTTGTCAAATCGTATTTTTGTTGTAGGCTTTGGATAAAACGTTTTACTTTCTCTTTCTCATAATTGTCCCTGATCTTCTTGCCGGTTTGCTGGTCAATCCGGGTTGAAACAATATGAAAATGCACCCGATCCAGATCAGCATGGTTATAGACAAAATAAGGCTGATTTCCATATCCCAGGTGTTCCATCAGGTTATCAATCTCAGAGCGGATTCCCGGCTCTCCCATACGAACCAGATCAAGAACTGTTGGGTTTACAGAAATATGCAGCCCCTTCTTTTTAACCCGCGAATTTCGTTCTTCTATTTCATGCAGAATATTTAAACGGTCGTATTTTGTACCGGCAAAAGGATTGATGGTTGGGGTATTTCCGCTTTTGAAGAAAACAGCCTTATGCTGCTCCACTTTCTTTTCGTTGTAGAACAAAGCGTTTTGCGTACTTAGTGATTGATGAATAACAATGACCATATATTTAAAAATTTCATCGGAGATATTTTTGCAAAAAGGCCAGGCAGCGGGTCATCATTTCAAAGGCTTGTTTCAACAACTGCCGGTCGTTATCGCCGATATTATAGCCTGCAAAGGAATTCATGCGCTTGGAAAGCTGGTTAAGGTTCACGCCAATTTTATTGATTTCATAATCCAGCTTTTTCAATTGTGCATTTGCTTCCTCGTCCAGTGATATTATTTTTCGCACTGATGAATTAAATATTTTATACCTCAGAAAATCACTTGTACAACCAAACTTACCTCTTTTAACCAAAGAATCCAGTCTGAGCCTTTCTTCCTTTGTCATCAGAAATTTGACGACGATTGTCCTTTTTTCGTTATCGGGTAATTTGGGTCTCACGATTTGTTTTCTGTTATTCTTATTTGGGGAGGGGAATTGTTTTATTAACCTGTTATCCGTTTTACAGGCCCCTGCCGGGCAAGATGATAAGGTTTTTGTGGCCACAAAAACACATCTTGCAATCCCCTACTCCAAAGGTTGTTTTCTACCCAGTTTTGAGCTTCTCATTTTCAAAAAAAGAAAGAGAAACTTTTTTTAATTGTTCCCCTTTCTTAAAACTATTCGCGCATAAAAAATATTAGCTTACCTTTTGCCTTGCGCCTTTGGATTTTTCCTGTTTCTGTTCTAAATCCTTTTCTTTCTCCTGTTTGAACCCGGAAAAATTGATATTCCGGTTCGCAGCATCAATCTGAAGTGTTGCCCCAAATTTCTTACCATTACGTCCGGTCATCCCGTCAAGAGTAATCTTTTTGCCTGCTGCCAGTTTTTGCTTTTGTTCTTCAGAAAGTGCTACCCCTTTTATCTTATCAGGTACCTGAATATGTTTTGTCCGGAGCGGTATCAGTTCATTAGTTTTGGAATCAATGGCTAAATAATAGTTGTCCTTTTTTCCATCCCTGCCAGTCAGTTCAATGGTTTTCCCCAGGTTTTTATCACCCAGTAAAGCTGACTTTTCCTGTTTAGTGAACTTGTACCCCATGTATTCATCTGGGACAAATAACCGTTGAATCGGATGAATCTTTACATTTATAGCACCGTCATCCTGCTTCTGCAACCGTATTTTAGCTGGTATCTTATACTCTTGGTTATCAATTTTTGCATTGACGGTGTAGAGTTTTTCCGAACGGAAACCGTTCAAAAAATCCCTCAGTTCATTACTTTCCATGTGATTTACAAAATCACGATTTATCCCGACTTTTTCCAGTTTGTCAAAAGGGATGTCTTCTTTGTTCATTCGTGTGTACTGTTCCATAACTTTATTATTTAAAATATTAATCGATTTCGTAAACATGTTTTTCCTTCCGGTTCAGTTCTACCAAACCGCGAAGCACGGTGTAAACCTCCTCCGGTTTGCGGATGGCTTCCAGCCGGAATACCGGGGTAGTTTTGTCTGAGGTGTAAATAACCAGGTTCCCCAGTCCGAAAAAACGGTAAATCAGTGGCCGGTCCACCTGGAAATCCTTCACACGAAACAGTTCAATGTATTCATGTTTGCGGTGTAAAATACCGGAAGTGTATTGTAATTCTTCAGGATTGATTTCATAGCAGATGCAACGGGTTTTAAGAATATGGTACCCCAGTTTTAACAGGACTGCCATAAACAGGTAAAGAGGCAACCGTATAAGGTGGATTTCAAGATTGCCCAGAATAAGTTCTGTTGGCAAAAATTCGCTGATTGTTCCACCCGGAATAAATACCAAAGGGATAAAGAGTAGTACAATCAAAAAATGCCCCAGGTTCACCAACTGGGAAGGCCTGCATTTGATATAAGTTGTATTTTCAATCATAATAAGGTTTGTTTTTATTGTTTTGGATTTCTATCACAATGGAGCGGATATCGTTTTGTATCCGCGTGCGGTTGCGTTCAAGGGTCTCTTCTACGTTGTCAAAATCATAAAAGTCAGGAATCGGGATAAAATGTTTTTCTTCCTGTTCCAGGTTTTTTGTATCCGCTTTTATCAGGCAGTTAAAATTTTTCTGGCTGATGTGTTCTCCAAAGTTGTCAGCCACCTGTCCCACCATGTACCCCTGTGGAAGGGTGGCGATTTTCCCTTCAGGCACTAAAAAATCCATCTGCGTGGAAAACGAAGTGGACTGGGTGTTGCGGTTAATATTTACCGACTGCCGTTCCTGCAGGATTTTCCCCATTCGGTTCTGGATAAATCTTGCTGTATCACCCACACTCTGCCCGGCAAAAATATTCCCAATATTGGTCAAAATAGCGTTGGCCTGTTCTTTCCCGTAATCACGGATTAACTGGTCAATGGTCTGTATTCCCAGCAGGGTGGATATTTGATTCGCTCTTGCCGTGGCTATCAGTGTATCCAGCCCCCGAAAATAAATCGTCGGAAGTTCATCAAAAATTAAGGAGCATTTGTGCTGGTGCTTCCGGTTAATCACTTTCAGCATCCGGGTAATAAACAGTGACAATACCGCCCCGTACATTTCAATACGGAGGGGATTGTTGGCCAAACATATCACCTTTGGATATTTTGGATTATTAATATCCAGCGAAAAATCATTTCCCGAGCATATCCAGTAAATTTCCCGGCTGATAATTTTAGAGATTGCTATTTTTAAGCTTCCGAGTTGCCCTTCCAGTTGTTCATGAGCGCCCCGCTTATGCGCATTCAAAAATGGATTGATAATATTGGTTACATCTTTTTCTCTTGAAAGAACTTCAAATAAATCATCATAATCCAGTTGCAATAGTTCGATGGCATGAGGCAACGTACAAAACTCCCCGTTACGGTATTTTTTCAAAAACCAGATTACTGCTACAAAAAATGAAACCGCGCTTTCCGAAAAAAACTCGCCCTGTTTGCGTATCCATTCCCGATTCAGGTTATACAATACTGTCCGGGAAGCTTCAAAGGCATCGATGGTGCTTTCCATCAGTTCCGGGGCCAGTGGGTTACAGCGATAAGACTTTTTTATGTCATCAAAATTAATAACATAGAACTCCGCGTTTTCAGGTAAACCTTTTTTCTTTTTTGCTTTCAGAAAATGGTTATAGGTTACCAGTGATAAATCCGGATATTTAAAATCATAGACGCATAAAGCAAATCCTTTGCCCAGGTGTTGCCGGATAAAAGGCAGTACCACCGAATAGGATTTTCCTGAACCGGGTGTGCCGACAACCATTGTGCCCCTGAACGGATTGACAACATTAATCCAGCCTTCGTGTCTTTTGCTCCGGTGTTGATAAAGCATAGGCAGGTTCACAGAAAACTCATTGCTTAGAAAAGATTGTTCCTGCGGGAAACTTTCGTTTTCCAGGTTAAAGCGGTCTTTCATCAGGTTGACATTGATGAGCTTGGAAATGTTGTCAAAACTAATGTTGAGCATCACAAAACCCAAAAAGGAACAAAGCAGAAATACAACTGGTAAGTTATGGCTAAAAAGCAAACTGCCCCAATACAATAATATCCCTGCAAGTACCTGCACAACCAGATTGAAGACTTTTAAATCCCTGTCTTTTTTACCCCTGGTACCGATACAGGTTATCATTAAAAACCCCAAACAGGTCAGTTTGGAAATTACCGAACCCGAGAGAAAATCCAGACTCATCAGCTTTTCCAGTACCGAAGAAAATTCAGGAATATAAATTCCTTTGTAGATGAAAAAATCAAGCTGGCTAATATACATTGTCAGGAAAAGCAATAAGTAGCTAAAGAACCGGAAGCCTTCATGCATCTTTTCCAACTCTCTGGATTCGTAGTTCATTTCCCAGTGCTTATTTAATTTTTCGTGCTTTCAGGATATACCTGTCTTTGATTTCAAGGCTCAATTTTCGTCCGGTATTTCCCAATGCTTTTTCCAGCATTTCGATACGGAGAATCCGTTTTTCGGGAATGGTCAGTTTTGGAAGGACAAATACCTCCCGCAGAGTAGTTTCTGCAGGGATGGTAGTTATCCCGTAATAGGTAAATTCAGGGTGTAACAGGTATTCCTGAACGTTGGTTGCTTTTATTTGCCGCTTGTTATCTATCCACCAGTTAAAACCTTCTATTCTGTAACTGATATTGGTTGTATTTGTGATGCTCATTTCAAAAAAGAGCAAATCGTTATTTAGCCCGATATTATTCAGCCTGAGAATGATTCCGTCTTTTTTTGTTTTCCGGTTGTGGATGTGCCTGCCCTGTTTAAACAACATCTGACGGCACAACTCTTTCAGGAGATATTCAGGAACCGGGCCTTCTGTAAGTGTTCCGGCCTTTTCACCGGAAAAGGATTTCAGGTTATATTCAATGGGTCCAGCTTCTCCGTAGGATACAAGCAGGGAATAAATTTTCCCGGCACTCACTAGTGTCAGGGAAGATTCCCCTTCAAATGGTTCCGCTGCTTTTACCCGGATTAAGTTGGGATGTTCAGGAACCACTTCAGAGATAATTTTGAAATGGTCACCTACCTGAAGGTAACTTACCCTTTCAGAACAGATGATATGTGTGGCTTTGGCTTCATTGACCAGGATACAATTTTGTGCAACAAGTGATAGCTGAAAACTAATTAGCATTGTAATAAATAAAAATTTCATGGCTTACTGATTTTGATTAATGAGATAAATAAGTGTATTTTTCCGGACGGTTACTTTTTTCAGGCGTACCCGTTTTAAAAGGGTCTGTGTGGTGCGGTCTGCTACCCGTATCCCGGCATAAGTCAGCGGATTATCAGTCATTCCAAAAAGAGAAGAGGTATTGGTACTGCCCCCAACCTCCTTTGTTATTTTCCGGGCAACGTTATCCGGGACATACAGCCCGGGCAATCCATCCAAATCGTGGATGACAAGCTTTACGGGAAGAAAATTTTCTCCTACCGGCATTTGGCTAACTGCAATGTGCAGCCGTTCATTTTTAACTTTACAAATCCCGTACAGAAAAGTACCCCGGGATATTTTCGCCCCCTCAATGCGGGTGTCTTCCAGCAAACGGAGTTTTACTCGGTTGCCATCCAAAACCGTAGTAGTTTCGTAGATTTCAGCTGTGATAAGGTTGCTTTTTGTCTCCTCCTTCTGAAATCCGGAACCGTTTTTCTTTTCCAGCGTAAACCGGGCATTTTGTTTTCTTTCCTTCTCCCGCTGCTGCTGTTGTATTTGCTGAAGGGTAAATTTCAGGGAATCGTTCTGCCGCGATAATACAATATTGTCCTCAAATACTTTATCGAGCTGTTCAATACCTGTCTTTTGTAAAACTACGTTTGATTGATTGCTCCCTCTTTTAGTTTCATTTGTGTTTTTACGGGATATTGGATAGTTAACTGGTGTCTTATTTAACTTCCCTGTTTTCCTGACAGGGGGATTTAACTCCCTGTTAATTTCCTGTTCTTTTTGTTTAATATGTGCCAAAAGGTTATTGGAGACATTGACATTCAATTCTTCCTCTTCGTTTTTGCTAATAAAATCAGCCGAATCTTTTGTCAAAAGCAACACTTCGTTTGATTCTTTCATTGAATCCGGGATTTCAAGGATATGATAATCCGTTGTGGAAACCTGACCTCCCTGGCTTTCATAGGCTTCCAGTTTATCTTCAATTTCAATGGAACTTTCCGCCTGTGGAATGGTGTAATTGGCTCCCTGCCGGTTATCCTCGTTTTGATTATTTTCACTATGAGTCCCGGTTGGATTTCCACCTCCCAAAATATAAAATATCAGTACTACAAAAGGCAGCAATACCAACGGAAGGATAAACAGCGCTTTATTCTTTTTCAGGATTTTCTTCATGGATTTTCTGTTTTAGCTGTTGTTCAAATGAATCGACCGGCATTTCCAAAGCATTTGCCTTGGTTGGATTTTGAGCAGTATTTACTTCTTCCGGGTTTTTACCTAAATTTTTATGTTTTACTGTTACCGGGGGAAACCAGATAAAAGAAAAGACAAACAGCAGGAACAAAACGGAAAGGGAGATTATCCACTTTCTTTTTCTTGCCTGCGGACGAAGTAATGTATCTTTTTCATCCAGTCCGTTTATCCACCGGGTAAACCGGCTTACGTCCTGAAATTGTTTCTCCTGTTTATTTTGACTTGTATTCATTGGTAAAAAAATTAAAAGGATTTTCTGCGTATGGTTTCAATGTCATTGTTATCCACAATCCGCCATCTTTCCATTAAAAATCCATGGGGGTTGTTATCGGTTCGTGAGATGTTTCGCAGGTGGCCTGTGGTTTCCAGATTACGCAGTGTAATGTTGGATGTCCGCACAATTTTCTGTTTCCCGTAATAGGTAAATGAATACGGGTACGATGAAAAATCCAGGTGAATGGAATCGGTACTGATTGTCATGCTGATATCCGAGGCAATCACCTGATTATAGACATTATTTTCCTTAAATGAGCGGTACTGGTCCATCGCTGACCGGTCAGCCAGGTAAAGGGCTTCCCGGATATTATTTTCGATATATTCTTTGTCGGGTTCCAATGTAAAAAACAGCTCATGGAACCGTTTTACATGATCCCGTGCTTCTGCATCCCTGTTCTCGGAAATGTCCTCGCGAAGTGCAACCAGCAGGGATTTTCCGTTATCCAGCACGTATATTTTTTGCCGGGAATCTTCCACCATCCGGACGGAAAGGGTAAATATATAGCTGCTCAACCCGATAACCACCAGGCTTACCGTCAGCAAAACATAGACAGTAAACCGGAACTTTCTTTGAATATCAAATTGTTTTTTCATGTTTGTGCACTGTGTTAGTCCGTTATCTCATGGCACCTCTGGTCGCTGCCATTACTGCAGCCGTTCTTACCATTCTTCCTCCGCCGGTGTTGGTGCCAGAGGCCTGTATTATCCACGAAGCAATTTTGGGTACCAGCGCTATTCCAATAATACCGCAGATGGGAACCACGAGGTTGGAAACATAAAACAGTTGCGGCTGGTAAATGGGCAAAGCGTTTATCATGGCTATTTCGGAATCCAGAACAAAAATCAGTATTTCCTGTACCAGTGAAAGAATCAACAAAGCAATGGGCAGGTACAGGTTGACGTTGATAAACCGGGCAATCCATTGCAGGTAGTTGTCCTGAAATCCGTCAAAGATAGACAGGGCAAATACCAGTGGCCCGAATATGACAAGCAGGATACAAAAGACAGTCCGTAAAAAAGCAATCAGGTAAACGAGTACCTCAAAAATGGTTTCAAACAGTTGCCGGATGGCATCCATGATGTAAAAGTTGATTTGATTCTGGATGGCTCTGCCGGTAACAATATTATAGGTAGTCAGCAACAGGTTAATCCCTTTGTCCCATAGTTGCGATTCTTTTTCTTCGTTTTCATAAAAAATGGGCAAATCAGTTGCTATTATCGCCTGTTGTTTTTCATCGAGTTTTTCTTTGACAATGTGTTTTTTATCTGCGTAAACCGCTTCCGAAAGGTTAGTCAGTCCTTTGGTCGGAACCATCAGAAGGTTGACAAAAGGACCCCAGAATGTAATGACCAAAAGCAAGGCAAACGGTCTGAGTAATGGAAGGATATAAACCGGGTTATCAGCGATCAGTTGCTCATAAATCCTTTTCGAGATATAGAAAAAAGCGGCAATTCCGCCAATAGCCCTTGCCATGTTGATAAGAACATTGGCATGGCCTATTCCTGAACTGACAAGAAAATCAGTAAATGTAAAAAAGTCCCTTGTTGTAATAACCTGTACTAACATAGCTTGAGGTTTATTGGGTTAAAAAGGAATAGCTGGTGGATGTCGTTTCTCCGAAGTTTTCAAAAAACTGCAGTTTTTTAAATGTATAGTCCAGTTCACCGTGAAGACGGTTGAGTTCTGTTTGAAGTTCCCCGAACGAATTTACTTTTTGTCCATGGCCTGATTCCAGCAGGTTAACCAGCAGGAAACGCATAAAAAGTTCATCGGTTTCTTTCTCCAGGAGTTTCTTAACTTCAAAGCCGGTATAGAGTTCATCAAATCGATCTGTTTTTTGGTATGCTTCAACAAACTTCTCAGCCAGTTTATAAATGTCTTCCAGCTCATCAAATCTTGCACTGAACACCTTTTGCTCAATTTCATTTTGCAGTTTCGTGTTGTTTTTGATGCCTGTGGTTTTCTCAAACCTTCCCTTCATCCGGGAACGTTCAAGCAATTTTGAGGCGATCCGGAGTAGCCCAGTTTTCAATTCCCCGGAGATTTCGGATTCGTCTGTAACCGGAAGCGCTTCCGTCACATAGTAGTGGGATGGCCAGATACGTACAAAAACATAGGGCGTCGGAAATATGAATCCTTTAAAGGCAATAAAAGTCAACGGGTAACTTCCGTTCATATCAGGATAAGTCCCGGTCCATTTTTTTATTTCAAATACCTGCCCATGGGACTGGTCTGTCTGAAGTAAAACTACGGTCAGTGCAAGCAGGAAAATCCGGATCCAGAAAGTTTTTATTTTGTTTTTTCTTGTTTTCATATGGTGATAGTTTACTGGTAAAGGCTGTAATAAAGCGCAAAGGTTTCGAGGATTCCGCTTTCCCTGCTTTTCACATAAGAAGTGTACAGAAGTTTATTATAGAGATAGCTGATAGTTCCGTAGTGTTGTTTTACACTTGTGTAGATTTCGTTGATGGTATCATAACGCTGTTTGTCATCCATCATAAACAGGTCGTCCTGCAGAATGGTGTTAAGAATTGTCGTCACCAGTTGCCTGCTGTCATCAAGGATGATATCAAAGGATTCCACGATTACTGCTGCCTGTTGGTTGGTAAAATTTTCATCCTGTACCAACAGGGGAAGCTTTTCAGTGTAAACATTAACTACTTTTCCAAGCAGTTCACGGGTTTCCTGCACCCGTTTGTAGTCTTTTATCAGGGTAGATACTTTTTCCAGGCTGGTCAGCATTTTCTGGTCGATGCCAAGTATTTCACCGGTGAGGCCTTTAATGTCCCCGTTTAATGCTTCTATCAGGACATTGTACCAATTGATTTTGGAAAGAATACCTTTCTCCTCTGTCCAGAGCGCTTCGCGCTGTATTCCGGCTCCGATATCGGTAACCGGTGTTTGGGAGTATACTGGCTCAGCAAAAAAACCGGTGGTAAAGACAGTAAGTAAAATGGGTAATAAAAAGAATTTCATGGTTTTTGTTTTTAATGGTTAATACTATTTGTTTGTTACATGGATTCGAGGATTTCAAAAAGGGTATTATTTCCCTGTAGTTTTTTAAGAATTAGCTCTTTCTCCTTCTGCTCGCTGGTATAACAGTAATATTCCGGCCGGCTGACTTCCAGGGCAAATACTTTTGAGCTTGCCCCAAGTGCGATAAATACTTCTTTAAATTTTCTGTCTGCCGGAAGGTTTTTATTAACAGACAGGACCTGTTCCTTCTGGAACTCCGTCAGTCCCAGCACCTGGCTTATCTGTCCAAACTTGTTTTTGAACTTACCCATGTCCAGCAAAATCCTTGTATCGGCGTTATTGATTATTGCATCCCGGATAATGGGCGATGAAATGACATCATCCACCTCCTGGGTAACCACTATAGCCTCACCAAAAAATTTGCGGATAGTTTTAAAGAAGTATTTTACATAGCCGGCCATTTGCGACGTAGCAATTGCTTTCCAGGCTTCTTCCACACAGATAACCTTACGGACACCTTTTAGCTTTCGCATTTTCTGCAGGAAAATGTCCATGATTATCAGTGTGGCTACCGGGAAAATTACCGGGTGGTCCTTGATATTGTCCAGTTCAAATACCAGGAACGGACAGGTAAAAAACTCATCGGTTTGCATAGGTTTGTTCAGCAGGTAATCGTATTCCCCACCATTGTAGTATTTCCCCAGGATAAAAAAGAACTCATTGCTGTTAAACTCCAGAGATTGTTCTTCCACCAGTTGCGGAATATATTCCAGGCAAAAGTTGTAATACCCGTTAAAGGACCTCTCCAGGTTTTCAGTTTTGAAAAACTCGGAAACCGACCGTGCAATCACGTCCTTTTCCATTTCTGAGAGGTTTTCCTTATAGATAGTATAAAGCACTGAAAGAATGGTTTGCCGGTGTTCCATATCTGCTTCCCCGCCAGCAACAAAAGGATTGAAGGAAATGGGATTTTCTTCCGTAAACTCTACCAGTCTTGCCCCGCCTTTATCCTTTAATTGTTCATCTAAATAGCGGGTAAGCAATTCATAGCTTCTCCCCACATCCAGCAAAACGATATGGCAGTTTCCGTTTTCAGCATACTGTCTTAAAAAATGATTGGTAAAAAAAGATTTCCCTGAGCCGGAACCGCCAATAATAATTTTGTTGCGGTTATGGATAATATTCCGACGCATAGGCTCATCCGATAAATCAATTTTCACAGGGCAGCCTTCCTGTCGGTTGGAAAGCCGGATGGTAAATTCCGATGTACTGTCTGTTACCGGGCCTTCAAAATTAGTCAGGCAACAGGCTTGTGGCACCTGCGTAATAAACAGTTCTGTTTCGGGCAGTTGGGTGGAAAACGGCACACAGACAAAAAAGAGCAGCGGTAAATCAAAGGTATGCTGGTAAGGGAAACAGTTCATTTGTGAAAAAGCGGAGCCGGTCTCACTTTTGTATTGTTTCAATTCTCTGAGAGAGCTTTCCATTAGGACAACATTAAAGTGGGTTTTTACTATCTTTTCTCCTGTAGATTGTACCGTGTCCAGAAAATTTTCAATCAGGCCTGCGTTCACTTTATTCTCAGATGAGAACCGGGAAAGGCTGTATATTTTTTTGTAATTGCTTTCCAGTGTTGCTTTGACTTCCTGTTGTCCGGGCACATAAATAAACTGGTTGGTGATATGTGAAAACGGAAGGTGCCATGTTACCGGGTAAGTAAAGGAAACCGGCAGGCCGGTACGGGGATGGCCGGTCAATGGTCTTAGCTCTGACGGGACATGTGTATAGTCGCTCAGGCTCAAAATCTCCACAAACCTGTCCATCACCCGCAGCCGGTCCCGGAAATCTATCCCTCCCAGCACGGGTTGTCCTTCCCTGAAGTTCAGGGTAAGATACCGTTCAATCAATCCCGGTTGTTTATCGTCCCCGACAGCCTGTTCTCTTGTTACCGGTTCACATACAATCCCGTTCTGTGTAAACAGTGACACCAGGTTGGAACGCAGTTCCCCTGCTTTTTCATTCATCCACGATTCCTGCATCTTTTGTTTTTTTGAAAACAAAAGGGCCGAACTCAGGTAGTTTTTTAACAAACCCACATTCAGCATGCTGATATACATGTAACATTCATGTTCGAGATATGACCTGCCTTTAAAAAGTTTTAAATAGCTTTTATCAAGGCTGTCCTGGTTAATTGTTTCTGAAAACGCCCCTGCTAAAAAAAAATCCTGTTTGTGCAACAAAGTGTTTTCCGGTAACAAATTTACTGCCCGCCCGAAAGTGTCATGCAGTAAATATAGTTGTTCGTTACTGCATGACAGTAGTTCGGGAAGCCTGAGTTTAAGTCCGAAACTCAAATCCAGGTTATCGGAGACAAGGATATCCCCGTGAAATCCAAGAACAGGCAGGCACTTTTCAATGGGTTTTGCTTTCATGACTTTAAGGCTGGCAGATGCGTCTTTTGATGGTAATGAACTGGGGCAGTTGCCGGGCTGTTTTCTTTTTGTTCCATCCATCCGGACCGTATTTTTGTTGAATCTGGTTCAGCCGGAAAAGCCAGCCGAAAAAAGCAGAGATACAAACCAGCACGGCTGTAAAGGCCCCGGCAGTGATATAAAGCAAGACAAACAAAAGCAATGTGCCGATTATCCCATACAGTGCCTTATACACCATTTGACCGGAGAACCCTTTGATATAAAGGTTGGTATCAATCTTCTGTATCGTGAAAGTTTTCATCAGGCAAAAAATGCTTTGATTACCACACCTACAAGAATTAAAAACAAGCAGGCACCAAACCAGCCCATGATGGCTTTCTGGGTATCCTGATCGCCGCTTTGCCATTTAATATAAACTCGCACCCCGCCAATCAATCCGACCACTGCACCTATGGCAATAATCAGGTTGGAAACCGGGTCAACATAGGAACTGACTTCTGCCGTAGCCTGGTCAATACCGGCTGAGCTTTGTGCAAGACTGTGATAAATTCCCAAAGCAAAAAGGGCAATAAGCAATTGTCCTCTTTTCAAAATCTGTTTCATTTTTGTTTTCATTCTTTTCGATTTTAAAAGGATTATGATTGTTGATACTGGATTTTTTGCAGGATTGCCGGGTTATTATTTTGAGTAAACTCATCAATGATGTAACCTTCCTCCAACCCGGTTTCTTCGTAATAAATTACCTCCAAAGGGATATTTTCATTCGGATAAGGAATTAACTCAGAAGGAAAGGACCCGGAAGATACTTTTGCAGGTTGGAGATTCGACAGAGAGTTATTTTCGCCATCACTTGCGTCCTCATAAGGACTGGACTTTTGTTTTCCTCCCTTAAAAAAACAGAAAAGAATAACGGTCCCGTACCAGATGAGTAGAATAACCAGGATAAAACTTAAAAACTGTCGCCAACTGATTGTATCTATTCCAAACATATTCTTGTTTTGTTGATTTTAAAATGGATGACCGGCACGGACTAAAAACCGGCCTCAAACAAAATCATCGTTGCAAAGGTGCATTGTGGGAAGCGATAAAATTCCCCATATAATCTCAGGTGGTATATTATATTGTTTAGCTGATAATTCTTTGGATACGGGTCTGTTGAACGGATTTGTATTAAAACAGCAGCCAATCTTCTTACCGGATATTGTCAGCTACTTAAAATGGTACTATTTGATGCTATTTAAAGGGATAAATATTTTCAAAACAAAAAGAAAAAACAGTCAAAAAAAGAAAAAGAAAGCCGCAAATCAACCGGTCGGGGCAAAAATGCAAGGCTGTCCGGAATCCTATTTTTTATGGAATTAACCTAGATGTAATATTCCGGACACTTGCCCGGCCTTGCGTTTTGTTTTGCGCCGGGAGTGCGGGGAGACCGGTTAAATTGGATTTCTTTTTTTGGATTTTGATGGTATTTGTACCATTTCATTTATTTGAAGTGCGGGCGGGAAAAGGCAAGTGTAGCCCTGTAAGGAAATGAAAGGGGTTCTCTTGCCGTGGGGTGCATCAAGGCTCTTTTCCCGGACTGCGAACTGACGACCGTTCCCGCGAAGGATGAGCGGGATTCAGGGAGACACCGGAGCAGGGAGGGAAATGTGCCGGAGCACAGGATTATCTTAAAATTGATTTATCCCTGTTTTTTATATCCGTTTATCCCCTGAGTCTTTGTCAAAAGTAACCAGGTTAAACATCTCTCTCATCCGGCTGCGGACCCGGTTTCCGTAACGTTCTTCCAGTTCTGAAGCAGAAAGATTGGTTGTTGCATGGGTTAACATCCCTTTGGAAACAAACAGGTCATAACGGCTGAGCAGGATTTCAGCCATAACATTACATTCATTGCCGTAATATTTCAGGGGTGGTTCCACGCCTAAATCATCAAAACAGTAAATTACCGGGAAAGTGCCGTTTCTCCCCATTTGGAATGCTCCTTTGCTGTATTTATTTACGATTTTAAAGCCTTCCGTTTCCAGTTCAAAACTGAGTTCGCGGGCAGGCTTTACCTGGTATTGTTTTTCAGTAGGACAGAAATAATTTATCAACTTCATCAAACTTGTTTTACCTACGCCGACCGGGCCATTTACAAGTAATCCTTTTTCTAAGTTCAGTCCTTTCCTATTGCAGTTTTCTTTATCGCCAATGGCATAAACCAACAGTTTGTAAATCACAGGATGATCCTGTTGCAGAATCCGGAAATGTTCGCCAAAAAGGGTTTTACCCTGTTTTTCCATCCATTTCAGGCAATCTGAGAGATTGAAATGGAACATCCCGTTTTTGAATTCGGCTATTTCTTCAAAGGGGCTCTGAATAATCTTTGTCGTTGTTGACATTATAGCCATTAGACTTATGATCTTTTTTTCTTTCCCCGTATTCAAATTTTTCTGGGGAATCCTGTTTATCCTTTGTATTGTTTTCTCTTTTAAAAAGCGTATCACTTCCTGTATGGTCTCCCGTATTGTTTCCGGTATCACTACCGGTATAGCTTCCGGTATCAAATCTGATACAGCTAACTTCGCTGCCGGAATGCCGGTTGGCCGAAGGAGAATACCGGATATAGCCCCACCTGTCCAGTTCTTTCATACATTTGGCATAGGTGTTTACTGAATTTATTTTTGACAGAACCATCAGTTCCGTACGGTTAATCCTGAACTTTCCGGCAAAGCGGTTCAGGTTCCAAAGCCGGAACAGAGCCAGGTAAAGACTGATATGATAAGGGTTCAGACAACTGTCTCCTGAAATACGTTCAAAAAAACCATTCAGGTGTTTGACATAGTTCATCAGGCATAATCAAATATCGCATCTTTCTTTTCCTGGTTTTTCTCCATCATTTTCCGGATATCTTCATAATCGTAAAAAATTACGGCACCAATGCGGGTAAACGGTAAAGTGCCCCTGGCCCGCATATTTTGCAATTTCCCCTGGGAGATTCCCAACAGTTTGCGGACCTCATAGGATTTAAGCCATTTTTTGGGAGGTTGTCCCTGATGTTCTTCCAGTAACTTTTTAAACTCCTGCAGGATTTCATTCTTAAATTTTCGCAGGTCTTCGGTGGTAATAATTTCTGCTGACATAACAATTTGTATTTAAATAATGCATTTTGAACTTCTCCAAAATTGCAGACTTTTAAATCAAACTGTTATACATACAATCTCAGGTGGTATTTTTTATTGTTAAATTATTTGTTGGCGAAAAAGAATTAAAATTACAGAAAATTGGCTTTCCGGGTTTTCATCAGTTCCTTCATGCAAGCCCGGTGGAATTTGCGCATTTCATCCAGTTTTTCCTGCGGAAGTGTCTCTATTTGTTCAATTTGTTTACGCTCATTATTCATTTCATGAAATGGAATAAACGGGCATTCGGAGACAGGTACGCCAAACGGGCATTTGGACATTGGATTAACAAGGTCGGCATTCTGACGGATTTTTTTGGTATTAAATGAAGACATGTTTTTCAGATTTTAATAAAAAGTAAGTTATTGGAATTTTGTGAAAAAAAGAGGCGTGAGACCGCAACTTACTGCTCCTAGGTGACGCCAATCACCCGCATAACAAATAAGCACAGCTCACGCCAAAGCGTGAGCGTCATACTTATTATTCCTGTTATGCTTAAAAATTGGCGTTCTTTAGGAGCAAGAATAAAAAGCTAACGCCTTTTATATTGTTTTATCCGGATCATTATCCGGATAAGAATTTCATATTTCTATGTTCAGCAAATATATAAAACATCATTTATGATTTAGTTGTAATATTATATGTTTCTTTTACCTGAGTTTATTATTCATCTTTCGTCTAATGATAGCCACTAAACGGCTTAAATATTTGGCGGGTTCATTCCGTTGTACCATTTCAGACGGAGCATGGTAAATATCCTTCTTAAGCTCAATATTAAACATCTTCTCGAAGGCTTCGGCCAAATCACTGATTGTGGCTTTTCCATGATTCACAGAACCGGCATAATAAATTCCATAAATAAATTCATAGGCATCCATCTTGCTATCTGTCCAAGATAGATTAGATTTTGACATCACCTGATCTTTTCCCTCCGGGTGTTCAATTTCTTCAATTTCTTTAGATATGTATTTGATTAACATTTCCTTTGCCATGATAACAGAAAAAGTATGGTCCCGGCAAGAAAAAAAATCCTCATTGAACAGCGATTGATTATCTTTTGCCTCCAACGGAATTTTTTCATTATTACGTGTAAAGTACTTTTCATCCAAATAGTTATGGTCGCAACGGTAATATTGGACTTTTACATAGTTCTTTTTCATGAACTTCAGTAGTTTTTTCTGTTCCCTTTGGAAAAATTTCTTAAGGTTTTTTCTATCAACATTCTGCCGGATGCTCTCAATGTCAAAAACCGCCTGATAATACAGAAGCTTGCTGTAAACTATTGGTTTAATCTTTTTGAAAAAATGAATTTCACTATTCTTATCCAGAAATCCTTCTTTTACAACCAACTCGCGCATCCTGTCAAGTGCTATTTTGCACAGTCCGATGGCAAATTCCAACTGTTCGAAAAGGTTGCCTGATACTTCATCTCTTTTTAATAATTCGGTTTCCAGTTCTGAAATAATCTGTTTGTGTGTTGTCATGGACTTGAGTTTAAAGGTTAGTAATATTTTTTAAATCTTCACGGTTTATTTCTGTATTTGATTTATATCAAAATGACAATAAGCTGTTTAATTCGGACTATATTAAAATTTCCTAGTTTATTGGTTTTGTGAAAAAATGGTCCGGAAATAAAAAAGCCAAAGATTAATTTCGAAGGATTAATTTTTTGAAGGGCGGATTTCATATCTTTTACGATATTTTCTTTTCGAAATTTTATAACAATTTGTTTAGAGGCGAACAGAATCATGGGATCAGGAATATTTAAATTATCTATCCAAAATATTCCATTTTTTGCAATACCAATCCGGCTACTCAATACGATGGTTTTAACATTTGAAAAGTCTCTTGTTATTAGATAGTTTGACCAATCTTGTTTAATCGTAAAATCTATAAAATCAGCAAAATTGTCCTTTAAAAATTCTGATAGCTCATCGTTATTTAATTCTGCTGAAACAATTCCTGATTTAACCAAATTTTTAATAAGCATTTTTTTAAAATACATCTCCAGTGATTTAATGATACTGTATGTTTATTATTCAATTATTATAAAACGATAAAGTGCACCTAATTTCCTCATTTAAATATTCCTAGCTGTCTGCTATTTCTTCCAGGATTTTCAGTTAAATCATCATCTAAATCTTAACGAGCCTCTTCTGCAATTTCTTCAAGTTTTTTCACAATTTTATGGTTAGATTCGTTGACATCGCATCGCCCTACAGGACCACGACGAAGATTACTATTAACCACCCTTGAATTGGTAGTTTCCATTAACCCGGCCGGGTATCTCATCTTTACCTATCTGAAATCCTTCATATGTTCTTCCGGAGTGTGGAAATACAAGTTTCCAAAAACCAACTTTAATAGTTTCCAAACTACTTTGCCGGTAGTAATAATAGAAAGTTTGCCGGGTATTAGCCTCAAAATTACCTTTTGAAAGAGGCAAAAGGTTTACTCCATTAATTTTGTCGATGTTTTGCGTATTGTAATCTATAGCACCGATGTTCGTTAAATCGCCATTACCAATGTCGTTAAGATATATTAACACGATATTGGGTAAATCGTTTTTCGCATAATGGTCTAGAACTTTACCCTTAATATGAGGAGTATCTTTAGTAAAGGGATAAGTTACATTGGTATAAATTGACATTCCATCCATCTTTAATTGCCAATTTGATGAAACACCAATATCATCCCAATAGCTAACATCGAAACCATTTTCGAAGAAATTCTCAGGTCTCAAATCAGGTGACTTCACCCAGTTAAATTTCCATGAACCATTTAATGATTCGTAAAAAATAAATTCTTCAAGATAATCTCTTATAGCTTGTTCTATATTGGAGCATTGGACATATATGCAGTGTGTCTTTTCATTTCTAATGCCTATTATCTGCTCATCCTGCCAGTCATTTGGTTGAGCACCAATAATTTTTATCTGTATCAAAAGCAGATTAAGAATTACTATTTTTATTTTATGAGATTTGAATTTTCTATATGACATCTTCTTTGGTTAAATAATTAGGATATAATCCTAATTGATTATATCTATTGTTCTTTATTCAATGCTAGACCTCTAAGCTAAAATCAATGAAGGAAGGAGCGGATATGACATTATAGTGTAGATGTCAATCTTTTTGATTAAAATCAAAGATCTCCCTAATTTTCCGAGAATACGCTTCCGCATAAATATTCATTCCCAAATCTGTAGGATGAGTCCCTTCCACCGTGCAATCCATACACATATCAATCTCATTCTTGGAAAGCAAATAAATTCCTTCTGAATAAATCTTCCTAAGTGATAGATAATTAATTTCCAATAAATCATTAATGCTTTTTACTTTTTCTAAAGACGATTTATTTACTAACTCTTGAGGGAATCCAGGATGTTGAACAAACAAGATAGGAGTCTTGGGATGGACTTTCTTTAGCATCTTAGCAGCCATCTCCATTTTTTGAGCTAGTTCTTGATTTGGAACTCCAATTAGGTTAGGTAAGCAATCAATGACATAAATGCTTGCTTTAATATCGGCAATGTATTTTATGATTTCAGGTTCCATTCTTCCATTTCCGGCAAATCCCAAATTGATAATCTCTCTATCCAGATTTCTTTGAAGAATGGAAGTCCAGGCCATACCTGGTCTTGAAGCCGCTGATCCTTGGACAATAGATGTTCCATATACAACAATGGGGAGTTTAATATCCTTTTCTATTCCTGATAGCGTAGCATTTTCAGGTATTCCGATTTCTAACCAATCAATAGCACATGACATTGGAAGATATAGCTGATAGTCGCTGTTTACATGTTCAACATTCATTGAATTTAAATGGCCAAATGTGTATACAATTGTATCACCAAACTGGAATTTCCCCTTACACCAAAACGGGGTTTCATGATTTTGATTGGTAACGTATAAATCTATTCCACTAAGCCCAGTGGCTGCACGGTGAGGTTTTTGAATGTAGTCCTCCACTTTATATCTAACATATATAGTAGAAGCATCCGTTGAAAAATTAATGGTAATACCTGTTGAAAATCTTGATAGTTTCCATAATTCATTCCTAACCTCTTTCTTTGCTGACAAGGGAAGTCTCTGAAACGGACTTTCTAACGCATTATGGTTCCATCCCTGACCTGAAAAATTAAATATAGGTATTTGATCCTCAATTTTATCCGATGGATCGTACCATCTTATATCTTGTGAAAAAATATTACTGGGAAGATTTAGAAGAAAGCAAAGAATAAATATCCATGAATATTTCATAAATAAAATTTTAGATTTTTAATATTGTTATCAATAGCTTCTGTGATCATTATATCGCCATAACCCATATCGTTGAGGTAGATTAACACGACATTAAATATAAATTGTCATTTTGTGCAGAACAGATCACTGAGAAAATGAAAATCAATGTTGATAATATTTTCAGCTTCATGTTATTTTTTTTCAAGGATACACCATGTATTAAATGTTGACTGATTATTCCATGTATTCCCTGCCGATGAAAAATCACAAAACTTGATAATTTGTTCGTTTCCCAGGTCTAACTCGAATGCCTTCCATATCCCGGTAGGTGCTTGAATTGGGATTATCTCAATGGCCTGTGGGGCTCCCGGTAATCGGATCGGGGCGAAAACATCACCTTCTGTAATCCTGACATCTCTCGATAAAACCAATGGACCGTAAAAAAATGTAACTGCCGGTTGTTGTGGCAGTGCCTCTTTTATTGTTAGTTTCTTTACATTCGAATATCGTTTATTCAGTGTTTCATTGCTTCCTCCTACATACTGAATATTAGACCATATATTTTCATAAAAATCAATATTATTATGTAATGTCTCCATTTTAGTTGAATCAAAAAACTCCCATCGTATTTTTATATCAAAGGCAATCTCCAATACATCGCCGTCATTCCACTTTCTATCAATAGACAACCAGGCTGAAGTATCCTCTTTTTTACAATCAGAACCATTTAGTTTCACTCCTGTTTTATTGCTCCATCCCGGTTGTCTGATAATAAATTTAAAATGTTCGGGCTGGTCCAATGATAGTTTGACCCTGATCTTTGAATCTCTCAAAAAATCTCCTTCTATTTTTACCCCCATATCTTTTCCTGATGGCAGTTTAGCAGTTCCCTCTCCTTCATTGAACAATGTCAGGTAGACCCCTTCCCCTCCTGATAACAATACCGCATCGGAAGCCTGTAATACTCCTCTTGGTAGATTATCTATACAACAATGATGATTGTCAAGGAAATGATTCAGGGCCGGAACATGGACGTGGGACATCCTGAGCCTCCTCAATCCCCAGGTGCCCTCCGGGTTATAGGAACACAACAGGGAATTGTAAAGCGACCGCTCGTATTCTTCGATGTATCTTTCGTCGCCGGTTTGTTTGAACAGAGCTAAAGAAAGGCGGTTCCAATACACGACATCGCATATCTCGGATACGGTATTGATAATGCCTGCTGAACCTACATATTTGTCATCGAAGCTTACGCTCCCTATTGGAGTCCTTTCCCAATCGCTCAATACCTGATGGATGTTTTTGGCTGCCTGGAGATAGGTTTCGTTCCCGGTTGCTTCATAGAGGCTGGCAAGCCCTTCCACACACGAAGTCAGCTCGTAACCCTTGGCCCAGTCATATGGGGCTGGGGCTTTAAACCAACGGTGTACCGGTATTCCTTCAAGGCCTTTGTTGAGTATATCCGGGAGTCCTTCGGGGTGCTTCTCCCATTGTCTCACGATATATTCAGCATATTCAAGGTATTTCTGTTCGCCAGTGGCCTGGTACAGTCTTACGATGGGCAAGAGGATTGAAGAACTTGGCATGCCATAGAAATTTCCTGTTTTCACTATGTCTGTCGCCCCTGGGCCTACCTCTGATATAAGGTTGTCTGCAAACCGCCTGGCTGTCTGAAGAATTGAATCGTCTTTGAGAAGATCCCAGGCCTCAAGGAGCCCCCACAGGGTATACTTCCGGGTCCATACGTTCCAGTTGTTGCCTTCCAGAAAATCTGAATGGGCATAGGTGCCGATATAGCCGTTTTCATCCTGCAATTTACTTATCCCTTCTACTGCTTCTGCAATCTTGGCTTTCAACTCATCAGAATGATAGTATTTTGCAGTAGCTATGGCTGAAAGAATGTACTTTCCCCAAAATTCCCCTCTCCACCTGCCATACTCGGGATAATTTTTATCGTCTTCGCGAAGACGGAAAGCTTCTTCTGTTTCAGGGTAGATCATGTCCCATTTTTCCTGGCCAAGGATACGTTGTTCCGAAATATTGTCGATATAATTTCCAAGGTGCCCGGAGAAATGCCATTCTCCGAAGACAAGTTCGCTTTCACTTTGCTTCTCGTTCGTATTGTTGTTGTTTGTTCGGCAGCTTACTGCTACACTTGATAATACAATCAGAATATAAATTAGACTTATTTTCATGTTATCACAATTTTAATATGATAAGGCTTAAAGCCTTTTGTTTCCAAACTAACGGTTTAGTATTTCTTCCTGTATCTGTTGAAATTTCACTCTTAAACTGTCCCGTAACATCTCATTTCCCGAAATTTCCATCAAGTTCCGTGTTTCTTTAACATCGTTTTTCAGATCATATATTTCTTCATAAACTGGGTTGGCTTCAGGATAAATAAGATATTTGTAACCTTGTGTTCTTAATCCTTGGGAAGGTGGGATTGTAGGAAACTGTTTCATTAGATGCTCGTAATAAAAAAATGTTCTCCATTTGTCTGTTTTGTCAGGAACCAGTAGTTGGCCAAGATCATTCCCCTGAACAGAATCTGGAATTTCAATACCGGCATAAGCGAGTATTGTTGGGGCAATATCAATATTGAGAGCTATCTCAGATATTTGTTTGCCAGCTAAATCCGGCTGTCGGGGATCGTAAATAATCAATGGTACACGAATGGAAGGCTCATGTCCGTACCATTTACCGGCCAGGCCATGTTCTCCAAGGTAGAAACCGTTATCACTGAAAAATATGATTATGGTATTTTTAGCCATGTCTTTATTTTTTAGTTGATCTCGAACTTTTCCTACTACTTCATCCAGACCGGTAATTAACCGGTAATAACCTTTTACTGATTCCTGGTATTGTTGTGGATTGGAAAAACGGACTTCCCAACGTTTCCTGGCTTCATTGTCTTTTTTGAAAAACGAAGGGAATTTTTCCCATTCTTCCAATGTATTGGTAGGTTCTTCCGGGATCGTGTCCTCTATATACAAGCCCTTAAACCGGGGGTTATAGATAAACTGCCTGGGATCACCGTCCTGGACATGGGGTGCCTTAAAGCTCACTGATAAACAAAATGGCTTGTTTTTACTGGTTGTCTCCATGAATTCGTTGATATGGTTCGCAACCAGATCGGTGTAGTGTATATAATTTCCGTTCTCATCTGTATTTTCATAATTAGGTTGGGTGGCTGTCCCCCAAAAATAATCGAAGTTACCAGCAACATTGTCCACGTTTCTGCCAATCCCGTATTTTCCGATGAATCCTACCTGGTAGCCAGCTTCCTTCATGAGCATCGGGTAAGTCATCGAAAACGCATAGGCATTTAACGGGGTCTTAAAGTCTTGTATCCCATGCCGGGAGACATACTGCCCCGTCAATATGCTGGCACGGCTGCTGCAACACACTGAGGTGGTAACAAATGCATTGTTGAAACGAATCCCTTTAGTGCCCAAACTGTCGAGGTTGGGCGTATGGATCTGCTTGTTACCGGCACATCCCATGACATCCCATCTCATGTCGTCGGCAAGGAGAAAGATGATATTCGGGGGGACTGGTCCCTCCTTCTCTATATTATTATCTTTAGTATGGCAACCAGATACCAAAATTGAAAACAATCCTGAAATTATAATTAACCTCTTGTTCTTCATACGTAGTTATTTAATTTAAATTTTTATCCATTCTTTATATTCATAACCTTTTCCAACCACCTCTTTTAAATCTCCCTTCTCACATGCCATCAAGTTATTGGTTTGAATAAGGATCATATTTCCCGCTCATCACTTTTTGTACGGCTTCCAGGTAATCTCCATCCAAACCTCCTATGTTGTACATTGCCATACTGTTGACCCCATATTATTCTTTCAGAAAGCTGTTGAGTGGCTTCTTTCGTTCTGCACACTACAGATGTGACAATAAGCTCTTCCTGAACGAGAGTCGGCAGAAAATTGTGAATTTCAAGTATTCCTTCCAGTTTATAGCCGACAGATGCCATTTCACTAAGAATAGCTAAATGCGCTTTTTAGAGATTAATGAGTTCAATCATATTAGAAACACCTTATCAATATCTCCGCTCCGTCCCAATATAAACAACTTATAAGGTCTATATTTCTAAAAAACCCTTGCCTCATAAAAACTCAATCCAAACTTATATCCAACAAAATGTTTTTCAACATGAGAGAGGCAAGGGATGACATAAATAACTCAATCGAAAACGGGCCTTCTAACACCTTCTCCTTCTTCCAACCATTCAATATTACTTTTCCAGGTTGCTACTTGCTCAGGCATGAAATACCACCCATGACTCTTTCTATTTTCAGAAACTGTTTCATACGGCAAATCGGTTCTGAAACTCTGTCCTGCATAACTCGTAATGATTGAGGCACCATCATTAACACTGTTTTTAAATTTATCCTCGATATAATCCAACGGCATTCCTGTACTCCGGTTATAACGGGATATCTCAATTTGGAGGCCCCATTTTTTTCCCGCAGCTTCCGCTACTTCTTTAACAAAAGGATACCTGTAACCTGTGGTATAACCTGCTACAATGTAATCTACATGTGGTAGCCTCACAATCTTTTCGATATCCTGACCCAATTCCCTACGCATCCAATGAACAGGCATTTCATAATAACAGCCCATCCAGTTAGGGTTTGACCTGTTTTCGACAAATGCAAGTGTCGTGATAGAGCGAAGCCATTTAGAATAAAGTTCCACTCGCCAATCATACCAATGTTCCCATAAGTCACTGTTCGGCCAATTGTTATCTTCTATAAGTCTATCTTCATTAGTCTCATTGATATTGATTGCTGGCAATCCTGCATTGGCATTGGTTGATGAAGGTACCTCTATTGTCGTTACGGGAAACTTTGCTTCCACTGCATTTGGGTAACCTTGTTCTTGAAGATACTCACGAAAAGAAGCCAAAGCTTCAACGGTGTAGGTAGGGCTTGTCCAATAGGTACTGACCCCAACAGTATTCGCTGTCAGGTTTTTTCCTGTCGCCCCTAGAATAACCTCATCAACATAGAACATTTCAATAGGGCCAATTGAATCAAACAGAATCTTGGCATTTTGGATGAACTCATGCTGGGCACTTGAAGAACCATAATTCCAATTCGTTTTTACAAATTCGCCTGTAGTGGGATCCAACCGTTCACCTTTGAGTTCATCTATATTATTTGGACGAAGCCTGCTCCAATTAAAACCAAAAGCAATTCCTATCCCATGGGCCCTCATCGTTTCCCTTACCTTACGGGACCGCTCGAAAAATTCTTGACTAGTAAGCAAAAAATTTGAAGCCCCCGCAATTGGCGAGGCGTCCCAGGACATCGCAAAACCAGCATCCCTCAAATCAATTGCAGAACTTTCTATTTGTTCATCCGTCGCGTTGAAATTTATATTGAGGCCTGTACCTAAAATGGTAGTGATTACCTTCCCCTGGTCTTCGTTGCTATTTTTTTTCGACTTTTCGAGTAATTGAGGGGCTATCTCCTCACATTGTACCAGGGGGAGTATCAAGGTCAGAAAAAATAGATTTTTTAAAAATAATTTTGCATTTTTCATTTCTGTTAATTTTTCAGTTAATAATATCCATAATGACAAATCAGCGTTGGATATAAGTAAGCCTGTAAAGCCTTTTTAAGGATCGACATGTCTACTTTGTGTTTTATTTACAACCAAGCATAAACGATGCAGTCAAATAACTCATCAGTAATAAAAAGTCAGGTTCTTAATCGGATTCTTCATCTAATAGTGTTTATTTTTAATCATTAAATACTTCTCTTTGTGTTTGGAATAGCAAGGCTTGTCTGTCTTTAGATACGTGAGTATAAAAGTTGCCCCATCATGGTAATATCGTGAACTAATGGAAGCTGCGAACTAAATTATTGTCTGCTTCTTTAAAATAGTTCTCCAAAAGCATATAATGTTAGAAAATGTAAATACCGGTACTTTACCCAGAATACGTTTTAGTCCATTTTCCACTTATATTTTCAAATGTTCATTATTTTCAAATGTTCATCAACAAAATCATTGATATTGATTTCATCCTGAATCTCTTCAATTCCTTTTAATAATAGATTGGCTCTATCATCTGATATTAATTCAGAAAACGACAGGTTACCCCTAAATTTTTTGATTATATCATTATAGGACATATAATCTTTTGTGAAGAATTTTTCATGTATATTCTTATCATTTTCCAAGACAGTTCCATCTTTCAATGTAATTACAACTTTTTGTTTTCTTCCCTCAGGGCGATCTCTTATGATTACTTTTTTAGAAATCTCGGATACTTCAAAATCTTCTTCAATCATTTTGTTTGTAATCTCCGCTGGACCAAACCTTTTATTTTTGATAGCTGAAACAACCTCATAAGGGGCACAAAACTGTGCAGCAACATGCAGGTTTTCTGACGAAGGGTTCCATGGCACACCCACTAAGCCTCCTATCCCGACAAATATTTCTATGTTATCGATATCTTTTAATGAGATTTTATTTCTTTCTGCAAGTTCAATTGCTGCTTCTATTGCAGGATGACCTGCACCACAACATGCATATTTTTTAAAAGCTAATTGTTCGATCTCAAAATGGTCTCTTTTTCCATCAATATCGGTTTTATAGGTAGGAGAAGGTTCAGCTTCGCCACCATAGATACAAAATAATCCTCTTTTAGAAAGAAAAATATGATGTGGCCCACTAATTCCTTTTTGAGCGAAATATGCACTAACTACACCTGCCCTGCTGGCAATCGCAGGTTGAATCCTTTTGGTTAATGTATTGTCGATCAGAGCTTGCCGGTTTCCTGAGGCATGGGCATAAAATATCCCAAAGGCATCCATTGTTTGTTCTACTGATAATCCTAAAAGACGACAACTTGCAGCAGTTGCACCGAAACCTCCAATAATACTGGTTGGTAAAAATGCACCATGGGTTTTTCTTGCATGATATTCCCGTCCTAACCTTCCGGATATTTCAATACCTAAAATAATCGCTTCCAGGACTTCTCTCCCTGTCGCATTTTGCTCTTGTCCTACAGCAAAAGCAGCAGGTACTACTACGGATGTTATATGCGTAATTGAAGGTATGTGTATATCATCAAGATCAAGGGCATGTATAAAGACGCTGTTTACAAAAGCAGCATCAGGGGCAGCGAGCATGGTACCATCGATCCATACTGTAGCTTGTGACGTTCCTCCAAAATATTTTTCCTGATCTAATACCTCCTGTACACCCGGAGAATAAAAACCTGCAAACGAAACCCCAAAATCGTCAATTAATGCTTTTTTTGCAGCCTTTATTGCCTCATCGGTAATTTTATTTTGATCTGTCAGTACAGCTATTTCAGCCAGTTGCCTTGACAGTAGTCTATCATTTTCTTGTGAGAAGGTTACATTAACGATAAACAGGAAAACAAATGTAGACATCAGACTTTTCAGCCCTAAAAACTGTTTTACATTTTTTTTAATTGTAACCAGCAAAATATTTGAGACATTTGCTCTAAATATAAATTTCTTATTAAAACACATAAGAGCTATTCTTTTAATGATGAATTATATAGTTCCCGTAAATCATCCATCATGCTTTGTTGCGCATTTTCTTCATTTTTGACCAAATCTATATGGTGTTTCCTGGCAGAATCCAATTGCTTCCAGCGTTCTGTTATCATGCGGGATACCTCGGATGGAGCTACACCTCCTTTAGAATTTGTAACCTCAACAAAATGCACAGGGTCCATCAACATCGTTAACTCTGATTGAGATAAATCTAATTCATGCCCGACTACTTGTTTTGCAGCATCCTGTAAGGTCTCGATATTTGCTTCATTAAAATTAGTAGCAATACTTTTTTGCTCAGCTGACTTGTGTATAAATATATTTACAATTTCATGTGCTTTTCTAAAATCGATTGTGAACCTTCGGGAAATCTCATTAGCCAACTCACTTGAGCAAGAAGATCCTTCACGCACGGTAGCCAACATAACTTCTTCGTGGAGTTCCATACCTGGGAAATGATATAAAAATTGATTTGTCATCCCTTTTACAGAATTAATAGCTTGTAAGGTAGGAGGGGCAAATTTGTATGCCATTGCATTCATATCGCCATGAGGAATGCGTATCCCCATGGTAGCAACTTCTGTTAAATAACCCACCATTGTTGCTGAATGATTATAGGTACTTTCAAAATAAGTTTGATTACTGCGTTTATTTGGCATCATAAAACTACCCGCACCTATTTCAAATTCAATAAAATCATATTCCCGGGTTGACCAATAATCCAAATCTACTCCCAGTCTGCTAAGTATGGCCGAAATGTTGCATAACCCCGCAACTAATGAAACATAACCATCTGTCTGTGAAACAGCATCATTTGTATTTTCAATTAATCCTTCGCATGCAATGTAATGACTAACCATATCCCGGTCAATAGGCCAACTTGTCCCTGCAAGGGCACCGCAACCAAGTTCATTAAGGCTCATTGCACGATAGCCGTCTTCAAGGGTTTTTATACATCTTTGTATAGGATCAAATACAGACAGGATATAATGACCAAATGTTGTAGGCTGTGCATGCCGAATGTGTGTATAACCGGGCATAACTGCTTCTTTACTGCGATCAGCCAATTCTAGAAGTATTTGTGAGAAATCATCCAATTCGATGATTAGTTTCAACAATGCAGGACGTATGGCCATTTGTTGCTTCATACTTGGCTGAGTCCTTGCTATCCGTAAATAATTTCCAACCTCTTCTCCATATTTTTCAAAAATAAAAGTTTCCAGGTCACCAATATTTTTATAATTTTCTTTTGGGTTTTCCCAGAACTCCAACAATGCACCGGCTAATGCGTTAATACTATGGTTGGGAACCATACCTGTCTTCATTTCCATTACAGCCCATGCGGTGTTAATCCATGCTGTATGATCAATAGTATTAATACTATCGACCAAGGCTGTGAGATCATTTTTATATGGACTCCATGCGTTCAGCATCCATGGCATTGAATGGAGCCCTGTATTACCTATCGGTTTTTCACTGTATAAAACTTTTTCCGGAATCCTTTTGTGATAATATTCGCTTAAAGTGCGACTTTTAATATGATATTCTCTACTTCCTGTTTCCTGGCTAAAACAGGTTCCGAAAATCAAAATAGAAAGGATTATTGTACCGATAAAATTCTTAATATAATTCATGATGTTTTGTTTGTGTTAGAATGCTTATAAAATAGATAACATGATATATGTAAACATGTTACGAATCGACAGACATGCGATGCGTTGTCAATAGAAAATCGATACTTGCTGAAAATTTTAAAGAATAAACATCTAATGATAGTTCGCATAGACAAATTCGTAGACAACTTTTAACTTTCGGCAAGTATCGTTCAAAAATCAACTATAGCTTAATATTGGGGATTCTGTACTAGATTTTTATTGATTTGTATCTCACTGGTTGGAATGGGCCACAAATACTGCCTGTCTGGCCATGACCGCTTGGCCAACCTTCTTATTCTGCCTTCTTGAAACATGTTGGTCTCTTCAAAATGCGCAATGCCGTCCTCATCAATAGGAGGTGTATCCGGCCAAAACCATAAACCCGGTTCCACGACTTTGTTGCGCAGATCGTCAGCTGATGACAAAATGCCATACGTCCACATGTTCATGACTTTTTCAGCTAATCTCCATCTGACTAAATCACAATATCTGCGCAATCCTTCAAAGCCAAATTCCATTCTTCTTTCTACCCGCAATTGTCTCCGTAATTCATTTTGATCCGTAACAGTTACTTTAGGATAAGCTGATGAACTTATATCCACTTCGTAGGCGCGGGCACGTACATGGTTAATCGCATCTAAAACAGATTGGTCAATTTCATTTAATTCAATTTTGGATTCCGCATAATACAGTAAAACATCTGCATAACGAACAACAATACTGAGCGGCTCCGCAAGACTGTTTAACCAGTCAGATTCTTCGCCATTTATCCATTTTCGAACAGCAAGACCGTTAAATGATGCAAACCTGTCATTCCCTCGGGAATCTTTATTTGTTACATAGCTGCCTGTATTTGAGTTAAATACGACAAGAGAATCCGGATGAGGCTCGTAAACAACCCCGGCGAATTGAGAACCGAACTCAATAATTGTCTTGTTACATCTTGGATCCCTGTTTTCGAACGGATTTTGCGGATCGAACAGGGGCGATTCATCAATCGGTAAACCATCTGTACATAAATACGACGCAAGTAGTTGCCATGACGGGCCGCGAACCACAAACCCTCCCGGTGTTCTGGTGCACAATTGAGCACCATGACCTCCAAGCACAACACCATACTCTTTTGATCGGGGTATTGCAAAGATGATCTCTTTTGATAGTCCTGTTTTTTTTGCAAAAACATCTTCATATTTTGGGTGAAGCTCATAAATTCCCAAATCTATGCAAGCTTTAGCCGCATCACGCGCAACTTCGTAATCCCCCATATACAGGGCAATCCGCGATTTCATGGCTAAAGCTGCGCCTTTTGTGGCACGCTGAAAACCACTGTACGTTAATGGTAAATTTTGAGAAGCGAAATCAAAATCTTTATAAATCTCCTGAAGTATTTCTTCTTTATCTTTTCTCGATAATGAAAAAGCCTCATCTACCGTTAAAACATTTGTATAAAACGGGACATCACCCCAATGAAATATCAGGTTAGAATACCGGGCGGCCCGATGAAACATTGCCTCTGCCTTTAACTGTTCCTTTTTATCATCGGAAATTCCTTCTGCATTTTGAAGTTCCTGAATTACCCGGTTTGCATTTTGGATTTGTTGATAATTACGCCCCCATAAAGTTTTGACAAAGCTAGTACTTGCATCAAGCGATCCGCCATCAAGGGCTCCCACTCGATCTCTGTAGATTAGGTCGTCCGTCCACAGGTCAATGGCCTCGAGGTTAAATTGCTGATCCCAATACCCTATTCCATAAAAATAGTTCATAGACATATCAAATTCTTCGCCTGAGGAGTACCAATTTTCAGTAGAAGCAGAAGATAAGGGAGCCAAATCCAAATCATTACATGCATTGCCTATCAAAATAATAAACCCGAAGGCAATTATTAATTTATTTTTATAATTCGTAGTTTTCATATTAGTTCCTTTTAAAATGTTACAGAAAGGCCGAAAAGAAAAGTCCGGGTTATCCAATAATCACTGGGAGATGACTCGGGATCCCATCCCGGATAATAATTGTCGATTGAAAATACGTTCGACACGTTCCCATATACCCGTATGTTCTGCATTTTACATTTCTCTACAAAACGACTAGGTAAATTATAACCAAGCATAATATTTTTCAGCCTGAAATATGCTCCATTAAACATCCAGAAATCTGAAAAGGCAAACATTTGCGTGGTAGCACTTCTTGTAATCCGTGGATATTTTGCATTCAGGTTTTCTTCCGTTGTATTGTACGCGCTCCAGTAGTGTTTTGCATATTCTTCAGAAATTTCCTGTTCAACCGCACCATAAGGTTTTACCATATCCGGTAGGATCCTTTTATTTTGTTTTCCAACTCCTTGAAAAACCAATGAAAGATCAACATTCTTATATTTCATATTGATATTTCCACCATACATAAAACGGGGCATTGAGCCCCCGAGCAATACCCGGTCATAATCCGGTGAGATTATTCCATCGGGTTTTCCATCAGGACCACTAATATCTAATAATTTAATATCGCCCACCCGAACTGTGGAGTTAAGGGTTGGATAATCAGTTAACTCCTCCTCCGTTTGAAACAACCCATCGGATTTATAGCCATACCATTCGTTGAATTCACTGCCTTCTCTTTTTATTTGGGTTCCCAAAAATTCTGTTCCACCCAGGTCTCCCATTTTCGATATGAAATCAGAAAGATTAGCCGACACTGAATAACTAAAGTCTCCTGTTTTATTAGAATATCCTATTTCCGCTTCCCATCCTTTTGTATTCATTTTTCCACTATTCTGATCAGGATTCGAGACTCCCATGTAATCAGGTATCTCCAGAGCCAATAACATGTCATGGGTCGTTTTTTTGTAGTAATCTCCGGTAAACCTCAACTTATTGTTAAAGAAATATGCATCGATACCGAAGCCGTATGTTTCAGTTGTTTCCCAGCTAATATCTTCAATAGCAAAATCGGTGACCTTAGCATTTAGCACTGAGACTATATTATTCCCCTCGTACAATAAATTACTTCCAAAATTGAGAGTACTTTGATAGGGGTAATTTCCAATCCTGTCATTTCCCAATACACCCCATGAGGTTCTGATTTTTAAAAAGGACAAACTAGAAAAACTTTTCATAAATTTTTCTTCCGAAAGTACCCAACCCAACGAAACCGAGGGAAAGAATCCCCACCTGTAATCACTATGAAACCGTGACGATCCGTCATACCTGAAATTGGCCTGTAACAGGTATTTTCTGTTATAATTGTAGATGAGCCGTCCAAAATAGGAACGGTAAGCAAGCTCATATGCATTGCCATCATTGGATAAATAATTTTCGTTACCCCTGCTTAAATAAGGGAATGTACTTAATTCAAACTGATCGCTTGATGCGGATAAATCTTCGCTGAAACTAGAATAGTTTTCGTAACCGGCCATTAAATTGAAGTTGTGGTTTTGTATGTTTCCCGCATAATTTACCAATAGCTGTGAGGTAACATTGTAACTCTCATTTCTGATTTCATTCAGGAAAGTTGAGTTAGCACCGAAAGCATAACCTGTAATATTATCCGGGTCATCCCTGTCGTAATAGGGAACTTTCTTACGCCAGTCTTTTCTTTTTGTATCATTATATCTTGGAGATATGATCATAGAAATCTGTAAGTCTTTTACGAGAGTAATATCCAGTGATATTTTTCCTCCTACACGGTTTTCCCATAACGTATTGGAGCCGCCACTTTTTAAAATCGCCGGGTTATTATACCCTGCACGGGTACCGGTTGCACGCCCATTTTCCCAGAATGGCGTGTAGCCAGGATTGAAACCTAAGCTTAATGGTGTTATTGTATGATTTATTGTTCCTCCGTTATTTCCGACTACTCCTTCTTTATCAAGAATACGGGAATAATAAAAATCAATTGTTCCGGATATGAAATTATTGATTGTCAAATCGTTATTCACCCTCACATTCATCCTTTCATAATATGCCCCTTCTTCAGCAATATCATTATATAACTTATCTGATTTGGCATAACTTAAGGAAGCTTTTGTTTTTAATTTTTCTGTTCCCATGGTATAAGTTAGTTGATGATTTTGTGCTGGAGCAAAATCATCCATGGTATTCTCAAGCCAGTTATAATCAGGATATGCATAAGGATCCTCCGCATGGAGTGTTGCGTAGTTTTCTATGAGATCTTGTTCGAAAAGCGGATATTCACTACCCGTATTGCCTGCGTCATTCCACCTCGATTCATTATAGAGTTTCATAGATTGAACTGCCCCGACGTATTCAGGTAGTCTCGTTGGCACATCTATACTGTATTTAACTTCATAATTTAGACTTGCTGTGCCGGTACGAGCCCTTTTGGTTTCAATAAGGATTACGCCTGAAGCTGCTCTGGAACCATATATCGATGCTGAAGCGGCATCTTTCAGGACAGATATATTTGCAATGTCATTCGGGTTGATATCGCTAATGCTCCCAGGAACCCCGTCAATAATATATAAAGGATTACTGTTGTTTATACTTGTAATCCCTCTGATTCTTATCGTTGCGTCATCACCGGGTTTATTTCCCGTTTTTGTTACCATCAGACCAGGTATTGCACCTTGTAACCCTTGCGATAATTGCAGTGTTTGCCTATCTGAGATCAGTTCCCCCTGAACAGAAGATACAGAACCTGTTAAGTCACTTTTCTTCATAGTCCCATACCCAATAGCAACAACTTCTTCCAGGCCAATTGTTTCGGCTATCATTTGAATATTAATTATGGCCTGGCTCCCTACTTCAATTTCCTGAGATTTCATCCCCACAAACGAAAATTGCAGGATAGCATTATCAGGAACATTAGCTAATACATATTCTCCATCACCATTGGTAACCGTTCCTTGTGTAGTGTTTTTTACTACAACTGTTACACCAGGCAGTGGTTCACTGGAGGAATCAGTAACTTTGCCTGAAACGGTTTTTTGTTGTTGTATTGTTTTTTCGGAATTTTTTGAAGTAAGCGCAATTTGTCTGTCAGTAATTTTATAGGCTACATTGGTATTTTCGAAAATCTCGTTGAGGATGTCTGGTATTAACTTGTTTTTTAATGCAATACTTATTTTTCTTTCAACATCAACAACAGTTGCATCGTATATAAAATAAAAATCAGACTGATCTTCAACTTCGCTTAAAATTTTCTTTATAGAAGTATTTTTAAAATCTAAGCTTAAAGGCGTATTTTGAGAATAAGTGTTGGTTGCAATAACCTGCGAGATACTTATTATTACAACAAAAAGTGTTGCTCTCATAGCCATTAATAATTTCGATTTCCAAATCGATTTGATTACAGAAATCAGTTTACAATTGTTTTTTTTCATAAATTTGTACTGATTTGATTAAAAACTCAAATTAATTTGTGCCATGGCATAATATTATTGGCACATAAGAAATTACTAAGGAGATGTTACCAGCATCTCCTTATTTAATTAAATAGATTGTTTCTTCATAAGCAATAATTTTTAGTTTAGTTTGACTTAAAATTTAATTCAATTATTGATTTATTTAGATTGTTGTTTTCTAAAATCTCATATTGAATTGGACAAGAATATTCGATATAGTTTAATATCTCATTTAAATTTTCGTCTTTAAAATTGGCGTTAAAAACTGATTTATATACTTCACTGTCTTTTACAACCATTTCTACATTAAATTTACGTTCCAGTTGTTCTATGACTTCTTTCATTGGTGTATCCTGAAATATTAAATACCCTTCTTTCCAATTTGTATAATTGTTAGTTTCAACTTGTGACAGAACTCCTTTTTTTTGCCGTGTATCGTATTCAACCATCTCTCCCGGTTTTAACTCGTATACTAATGAATTGTCATTGGTTTTAAATAATTCCACTCGCCCGGTTTCCAGCACAACTTTTATCTTATCGTCTCCGGGATATGCACTTACATCGAATTTAGTACCTAAAACTTTTACTTTTAAATTCTTACAGGATACGACCAATGGAAACTTTTTGCTCTTTGTAACATTTAGATATGCCTGACCATCCAGAACTAAATCACGATTATCAAATGAATAGCCACTGTTATAAGATAGTGTTGTGCCGGAATTTAACCAAACTATTGAACTATCGGGTAATATTATTTTTGAAATTTGACCATTTTCTGCAACGACTAAAGTATTTTTTAGTTCAATTGTTAATGGAGGTTCTGTCTTTTGTTTATTTAAATAAAAAAATAAGGGAATTCCAACTAGAAAAACAAATACAGCAGCGTACTTCAGGAAAGTTTCTATTTTAAACAGAGGTTGTTCTTTTTGGGAAATCCTGTCTTTTAATAACAAATATGATTTCTCAACATCATAATCCTGTAATTTTTTTGTAGAAGATAATATAGCCCAGGCAAATTTTACTTTTCTGAATGCGTTTTTATCTTCTTTTCCGGTTGTGATATCAGTTAATATTTTGTCTTTATTTTCAGGACTGATATTTCCGGTAACCAGATTTACTATGTTTTTGAAATCTTTCATAATGTTCCTCGGTAATAATATTGCATGAAACAGTATTTACCCTTGCTGATAAATATTTTTTTCTCAGAATATGCTTACAAAAAACCAATGAGTTGATTTTAAACTACAAATAAATATGCAACGAGAGGCAAATAATCTTTTAGTGCGATCCTAAATATCTTTAGTCCTTTTGAAATATGACCTTCAACAGTTTTAACCGAAATATTGAGTTCTTCAGCTATCTCCCTGTTTTTCATTTCTTTAAAACGACTCAGCTCAAAGACTTTCCTGCATTGCAGTGGTAATTCTTCAAGTGTTTTTTCTATAATTTGTTCTAACTCCCGGAAAGTAAAAACAGAGGTGTCGATGGTGTTTAAAGTTTCGAAGTTCAGTTCCAGTTCCCGGCTATCAATGGAATTTGAGAATAATTTTTGCCGGTAACGATTGTCGCGAAGTCTATAAAGACAATTGTTTTTAGCTACAGTATATAAAAACGATATAAGATTGGTATTATCTTTTAATTCCTTTCTTTTATTCCAAAGTGTAAAGAATGTATCTTGTACAATGTTTTCAGTCAAATCTTTTACCGGGATAAATTCGAAAATAAAATAATACAACCTTGAGAAATAGTTGTTGTAAATAACTTTGAAAGCAATTTCATCACTATTTTTTAACCGGTCAATAAGTTGTTGTTCATTTTCGTTCATGTGGTCTAATAGATAGTAGGTGACAAAACTATAAAAATTTTGAATACTCAAAGTAATGTTGCTGACTTCAGTCCGGAACCTTCTTTTTAAACTTTTGTTTAAGGCAATTCATATCCTCACTAATTTTTTTCTCCAAAACCTTAGCATAAATTTGCGTTGTTGTCAACTTTGAATGCCCTAACATTTTACTAACAGATTCAATTGGAACTCCGTTATTCAAAGTCACAGTGGTAGCAAAACACCAAACCCAAAAGGCAATTCAAAAGAAACAAGCGTAATTCGCATTAGTACAATGATTTGTGTCTTATTCTGTCTTTTGATGGCTTAACCCCAAAAGGCAGAAAAAAGCAGGTTTAGGAGATAGTTCAGTTACTTATCCGTTACCTGTTTTTGAAGATGCAAAAGGTGGCAAAACAAGGAAGTTGAAACCAAGCCTGATTGATTGTTCGGATTCTACTTTTGACTGGCCTTGATTGTCATATTAAAGCACTGTCTGTCTTATGCTTACATCTATTCAAATAGCTCTGTTAGAAATAATTTTATCAATTAAAGTAACAGGGTATGAATCAGGAATTAAAACTTCTCTTCTACATCAAAAGGAGCGAAACCAAAAAGGACGGGACTTGTCCTGTCATGGGACGAATTACCATTGGAAAAACAATGGCACAGTTCAGTACAAAATTAACCGTTCCGGTATCCCTATGGGATACCAGGGCTAACCGTGCATCTGGGAAAAGCAAACAGGCCGTTCGCATTAACCGGGTTTTGGACAAAACCAGTTTGTCCGTTAACAGCCATTTTTCAAGTCTGACCGGACTAAACGGAAAGGTAACTGCTACCGAAGTTAAAAACGCCTTCCAGGGGATATCATCCGCACAGGAAACCCTTGTCCGGTACTTCTCCCGCCATAACCAAGAATTTTATAAACGTGTGGGGATAAACAGGGAACTATCCACTGCCATTCAATATGACAACTCACTGAAACACCTTACCCGGTTTATCGAAAAGAAATACCGGGTTTCGGATATCCCGTTTTCCAAACTCGATTCTTCGTTCATAGAAGCCTATGATTTTTACCTGCGGGTAGAGTTAAAACGGATGCCCCAAACAATTGTAGGTATTACGCGGCACCTTCGGAAAATGATAAAGCTGGCCATTGCCGAAGGAATTATTTCACGCGACCCGTTCGAGAATTATTCCCCCGAGCGTCCGAAAGCCAGACAAAAGTACCTGACACGGGAAGAACTCGACCGGATAATGACCACTCCGTTAGACCATCCTGCCCGATACCGTACCCGCGATATGTTTTTGTTTTCGGTTTTCACAGGACTGGCTTACCGCGATGTATTTAACCTGACAGAAAAGAATATTGTAAAGGCTGACGACGGGGTATTGTGGATTAAGACTACCCGACAAAAGACCGGTACACCCTGTGAAATCCCTTTGCTGGATATTCCCCTGAAAATTATAGAAAAGTATAAAGGACTGACCGAAAATGGCAAACTACTCCCGATGTTGAGTTGCGGCAGGATAAACAAGAACCTGAAAGTAATCGGTAAGACTTGTAACATCGACCGCAGGTTGATTTACCACATGGGGAGGCACACGTATGCCACCGAAATCTGCCTCTCACAGGGAGTTCCCATTGAAAGTGTCAGCCGGATGTTAGGACACCGTGATTTACGTTCCACCCAGATTTATGCCAAAATTACCAACGATAAGATTGCTGAAGATATTCGCCGGGCAGAATCCCGTATCGACAGTAAATTTCAATCAACAGTCATATAAACCAAAAGAATTTTCAATAATGAAAACAATCAATAAAGCAAACAATAAACGGAGTACGTTCGCTGTACTTTTCTATATCAACAAATCGAAAGTAAAAAAGAATGGTTTATGCCCTGTAATGGGGCGTATAACCATTGACGGGAAAGTTGCACAATTCAGTACAAAAGCAACTATTAATCCCGGATGCTGGGATGCCAAAAACGGCAGGGCAACAGGAAAAACAAAAGAAGCCCATGTTCTGAACCGGAAACTTGACAAATTACAAACCGAAATCCAAAGCCATTATTCCCGGATGGTTCTGGAAGATGGTTATGTAACCGCCGAAGGGGTAAAAAACACCTTGAACGGTATCGGAAAGAAAGCTACCAACCTGCTCGAACTGTTCCGGGAACATAACGAGGAGTTTAAACTCCGGGTAGGTGTTAACCGGGTGAAAGTAACTTATGAGTATTATCGTCATTCTTACCGGATACTTGAAGCATTTTTGAAACTTCGTTACCACATAAACGATATTGCGCTGTATCAACTAAACCACCGGTTTATTGATGCGTATGATTTTTACCTGCGTGTAGATAGAAGGATGACAGCAAACACGGTACTGAACCACATTATCCCGCTTCGCAAAATAATACGCAGGGCAATCAGTCAAGACACCTTGAAACGTGACCCGTTTGCCAGCTATGTTCCAGAAAAACCATTGAAGCAACGGCGGCACCTGACAATGGATGAATTTCAAAAACTGCTGAACACGCCAATAGCAGAAAAACATCTCGAATATGCACGGGATATGTTCCTGTTTGCCTGTTTTACCGGTTTGGCGTATGCCGATATGAAAAACCTTTCAGAAAAGCATTTGAGAGAGGACAGAAATGGTACATTATGGATTCGGATTGAACGACAGAAAACCAAAAGTGAATGTAATATCCGGCTGTTGAATATGGCTATCCAAATCATTGAAAAATACAGGCATGAGCGAACAGATGACAGGATTTTCCAAATGAAAACACTAAAATCCATTGATGAGAACCTGAAAACCATTGCCCGAAAATGCGGGATTGAAAGCCGACTGACCCACCACATGGGACGCCACACGTATGCAACCCAGGTTTGCTTGTCTCAGGGGGTTCCGATTGAAACGCTCAGTAAAATGATGGGGCACCGGTCTATCCAGACCACACAGGTTTATGCTAAAATTACCAATCAAAAAGTGAATGAGGATATGAAAATCCTGTCCAACCGGATAGAGAATAAATATAAATTGGTGAAAGAGAGATTGCCTGAAAAGTTCTCTAAAAATCAATATTACAAGTAAAATTGTGCCCTTCTGTTCAAGTATATTTATACTTAATGTCTGCATTATCCTTATCTTTACTGGTAAAAACAAAGACACAAAATGGAAATCATATTTTTATTGGAAAGTAAGCACGGACATATTGGCGACGTCTATTATGACTGGCAATGCCCTTTTGTGCCCCGCATTGAAGAAGGGGTTAGTATTGAGAATATTTTTGATGAAGGCCGCTTTGTCGTTTCCGAAGATGATAAAATAGAATCGAAAGTAGATAACGTAGAAGCCTATGTGAAAAGTTTACTTTGGAAAGTTACCGGTTCTACCTGGTGTAAGAAGGACGAATATTACATGCTTATCAGTCTGTTGGGAGAATAAAAAATCTTGATTTTGAACTTCAATATCAAGATTTTTGCAATCTGTAACAAATGAGAAGCCGTTTATTTTACTGCGCTATCTTCCAGCCGTTTTAAAACCTTGGATTGTTTATACAGTATTTTACCCTTAATTCGAATAAACGGTATTTTACCCGTATCCCTCCAGTCCTGTAAAGTTCGGGAAGAAATATGCAACATCCGGCAAACATCACGGTTTGACAGGAATTTTTCCCCATTCAGGTGCGGAGTACGATTTTTAAGGGCTTGCTGTATGATGTTTAACAACTCATCAAGCTCCTCAAAAAGAGAAACGATTTCCGTTGATTTTTTGTCCAGTATTTCCATGTCTTTTTGATTTTTAGTTTCGTATATAATCCCCTAACAAGGAGAGGTTTAATATATCCAGCTTAGCATCATAGCCAATAGCCATTCGTCTCAGGTTATAATTGATAAAGAACCCTTCTTCATCTTCCTGTATTTCATAGGTTGCAGGACTGGCCTGTTTGCTTGTTTCGTTTATATGGATGATGCTAAGTAAATAGATTTCCCCATCCCGGTAAATAATAACTGTTGGGGTCAGGTTTATGCTTTCCCATGTTCCGGTCAGCCTGTCCGGGTTGATATATTTCGTTTCCATGACTGCTGTTATTTTTGGGGTTGTGACTGGTTAATGAGGTTCTCAATATCTGCTACTTTGTAATAGCATTTTCTACCTATTTGCGAATACGGAAGGATGCCGTTATCCCGGTACGACTGTAAAGTTCGCCTCGATATTTGCAGAAGTTCACAAACTTCATCATTGTCCAACCATTTGTTCCTGTCTCGGCTGTCCCCGCACAGGCTCTTTACCTGCCGGGAGAAATCTTCAAAACGTTCTTTTATTTGCCCGAAAGTTTTGCTTTCAATTGCTACAATATCCATAATTCAATTTATTTAACTGGTTATTAAAACTGTTCTCATTGCAATGATTTTCAGGTGAAGTAAAACAGATTCACAATTGGTTTTTGGAAATTTGCAGCAATGACCGGTGTTGTCGCGAAGTGGCATAAAAGCCACCGTTAAACTGGCGAAAGTTATTCTCGCATCCCGGTTATCCCCGTGGGTCGCCGCCCTTCAAACGGCTGGGCAGACCTAAGCGGGAGATAACCGGTAAGGTGCGGGAAATAACTTTTGGCACATTCCAATATTACTTTTTAAAGCCTTTCCTGCGTTTCTTCTTTTTTCGGGGCTGTTGTTGTTGCTGGTTGTCAGTAAAAGTATCATCCAATGGAAGAATTGAAAATAAAGACGACAAAGCGTTTTCGTTTGTCTGCTGTGGCATAGAGATATTTGAGCCTGCTCTTAATTCTGTTTTCGTTTGTGCCTCAGCAGCATTTTTCTTTTCACCGGCATAGGGTATTTCATTGGCTCCCGATTCTCGTTCCTGCATTTTGAGCTGGTCTGTTAGACTGCCGTTTTTCATGGTGTTGTAATATTCAAAGGATTCGGTTAATGACCGGTTATGGTTAAATAACCTGTCAAAACCTCTTTCAGCCTGTCGGAACAAGTTAGACCTATCAAAGCCGCCCTTGATTACCCCTTTCTTTGTATTTTTATGATTGGTCAACGGGGACAGCTTCTTTTTATTTGATTGGTCTTTGCGGCTGACAATTAAATGACAGTGCATGTTGTGTTTGTTTTCGGAACGGTCGCGACTGAAATGGATTTTACCAAAGAATTTAATGTTTTCTGCCGATAAGTCTTTATTGAAGTTTCGGGCATATTCGGGAATAAATACTTCACGGATGTATCGTTTCATATTTTCTGCCTGTTCTGCTTGAGTGTTTCCCATCCTTTGAATTTCCTTTTCCGAGGGGCTGACATGGATAGCGTAAAATTTAGCATCGGTTTTCATTAACTGACCAATGTTGCTGTCTATTTCTTTTATGACCTGCGATTTGTAAATATCGTTTTCCTTTAGGTTGAAAAAGTTTTCGGTATAAATGCCTTGCTGCATCCGCTCTAAATCTTCATGTTCGAGGTAATTGGCTAGCCTCCGGCTGCTGCCTGCGTTGTTATAAACCCCGTTTTTAGATGGTGGTGGGAAGTCGATATTCATAGCTCCCTCAATCTTGTTTTTACTGGTCGTTTTTCAAATTGGTGATTTCTGTTTTCAGTGTTTCCTTACGCTTTCCGTCCATCACCCCGCAGTTTGCTAAATCTGTATAAAGGCTAACCAACTTCAACAGTTTCGAGCTTTCTTTTTGTTGTAACTGGTGCAAAGCATTGATTTGCCGGGACTGGTTATTTATCGCATCGGCATGTTTGCTAAACTGGTCGCTAATTTTTTGCAGTATAGCATATTGTTTCTCCCGGTTTGCTCCCAGTTGGGAAAGGATTAAGTTTTCCAATGTTTTGGCAATACTGTCAAAACGGGTGGCAATCGAATGGCTTGTCCGTATCATCGGGTTAAGCTGCTGTTCTTCGTAGTGCCGGATAAAACGGATAATATCATCCTGCCTTTTATTGATTCTGGAAAGCTCGGCTTTTACAGATTCGGGGGCATCTGCCGGGTTAATATGGGCTTTCTCCAAATATTGAAAAGCAAGTTTCACTACTTCACCCTTTTTCAGCGAATAGCGTTTACATACCTTTTCCACCAAAGCGTTGGTTTCTTTATCTATCCCGATAGTCGTGAATTGGGTTTTCCGGTATTGATTGCCCATGTGTTATAACTATTTTATGACTATTTAATACGTTAACACCCTTATAATAAGCGATAAATGAAAAACGGTTATTACAGGTGTTATAACAGCGTGTTATTGTAACACGCTAAAGCCGAAGGCTTTCCCCGAAGGGCAAGAGGGAAAGAACAGGACTTGTCCAGTTCCCTCTTGCTTAATTCAGCGGAATAATCAAAGCCGGTAGGCGGGATTGTTCCTGCTGAATGCGGAGCCATTAAACAGGAGGCATAAGCTAAAAACAGACTCCTTCATTTGCGTTATTCTGCTTAGGTTAAAGGGCAGAATCATTTATCCCCGCGAGTAGCTTTTTCAAACTGTTTGAATTGCTGTAATTCCATGTACTCGCGGACAAATGCCCGCACATCGGAGGTGCGGTAATAAGTTTTATGGCCTATCATAAAATAGGGGAGCTTTTTATTTGTTCGGTAGCGTTGCAAGGTACGATAAGATACTTTCAGGAGAAAAGCCAAATCCTGGTTGTCCAGTAATTTATCATTTTCATCCAAAATGTTTACCTCGCCTTTTCCTGTCATCTCTTTTATGTCCCGCCCAATCTCATTTAGTTTTGCAGAGAGCTTTTCCATCCACTTTTCAAATTCGTCGTTATTGATATACATGATTTTGCTTTGTTTTTCTGATTAAACATTAAGTTCTCAATCGATTGACAGAGCAAAGGACGGCAGATGGAAGTGACAGAAAAAGAGGAGTAGTTAACTACTCCCCTGAGTAATGCCTGTAATAACATTATTAACAGAGGCTTATAAAACCATCTTCTCTAATGTTTTCACCCGTTGTTTTTGGTGTTATCCTTCCGATGGATTAAAGATTTTAAAAAATCCAGTGTTTTGGTGAGATTGAAGGGTTTACGCCTGAACAGGGCATCCTGCTTGTCGTAGATACTCCCGAAACTAAAATTGAAAGCGTGCTCAAATGTTTGTGCCAACAGGGTTAGTGAAACGGCTTTCCCGCTTTTATCTTTCACCTCGCCCGACAGGAAAAGGCTGACAACAATTTCGGCCATACCGATAATACCCAGTCCTTTTGATTTGGGGACAATATACAGCTCAGACTTGAAAGTTTGTTCGGGTTGGTGGAACTGTTCAGGATACCGGATTTTTAGATATAACAGTTTTGTTTCAGAATCGATGAAGGTTAGTGTTTTCCGAAGATAGGTTTTCTTAAGCGCATTTTCCCCCCTGCCCATAAAAAGGTAATGCTCCCAGCGCATCAAACTCGATACGGGTAAGATTCAATTTCCGAAAAGCTTCTGTAAGGTTCATTTCGGTTTGATTGTCGATTCTTAACTGGCTTACAAAATCTTCATAGGCATCTTGTATTTCCTGGTTTGTTACTTGTGAAGGTTCAGACAATAGGTTGAACAACTTCGTTTTGGATAGATCATTCATAAGCATACTTTTTAGTGAATTAATACTTATATTAAAATCAAAGTTTTGTATGCTAAATAATTGTAATTATGCTTCTAAAAGATTCTTTATATTTTACTAAAACAACTTTGTGTTAATTTACATTGCTTGAATTTTGAAATACCGGGATATTAGGATTGCTACCTATCGCATATAATCGGACTATATGGTTTTCTATTAATATCTATTTTTACAAAGTTGCTATTGGTTTTATTACAGTTTTATTAGAACATATATCTATATAGTAGCCAAATTTTACCAGAATAGTTATTATTTCGGTCTGCTGGTCTAATGAAACCCTGTACTGTTTGAGGGTTTCGACTTCGGCTAATGTTCTTATTGTTTCCATAACAATAAAAATTCTATTTGATATTCAATTGTCTTGAACTCCTTTCAGCGGTGCAGTTGCTCTTTAAAAGCGGTTGTGTTCTACAGCCTTTCCTGCTTTTACAGTCTTCCGTCTGTTCTTTATGGCTTCCTATGCACATCTTATAAATAATTATCTGTCTATTTACACTCTTTTAATATTTCCTTTTAGATTAACTTAAATTTGTTGTTGCTGTTTCCTAGCAATAAATATTAATTAATATTAAATCATACATTTTTACTTGTAAATATTTAACTTCCCCCCCCGAATGAGACATTTCTAAATTATTCTTTCAATATAATAAAGACAGTTAACTATGGTACTATGATAGGGTAGATACGATAAGAACAAGCACTAAAATATCCTAATGCTCCATTAGTTATATTGGAAATTGGATTATCAGGCGATGCTGATTGGCTTCCTTCACTGCCAGCTGTTCTAAAATAGTCGTAAACCCCCTCGTCAATGGATTCTAACCGGATAGTAATTGAATCTCCTGTTTTAATCTTATAATCATTATTTGTTGAAGAAATTGAGTATTCAACACTTTCTCCATCATACAGTTCATCTCTTGTTACATGAAAATCACTTTGCTGAACATTATTGATAAATTCAATAAAACGATAATAGTTTTCAGTATCAATGGGATCTGTAAATTTAGAGGTGACCTGTTTCCCACTTCCAAAGACGGCATCTTCAATATAAACAGAATCAATATAAACAGCATTATTCATGGTAGAAGTTGCTGTGTAAGAAATTTCCTCAACAGTGACAACAAGACTATATGTATACCCTGGATTTCCAACAATTTTTGTAGTTATATACTCACCTGGGCTTTTCTCTACCAATGTATCAACAACGCCATGATCATCAGAAATTATAACAAGTGCCCCCGCAACAGGAGGGTATATACTCGATTCATAAAAATCAACCGTTTTTGAAATTTTAACGGAATATGGACCTGGTTGATCGTAAATGTTACCCTGAATGGCTATTTGGGGAGATACAGAATCTAAATTGAGATCAATTACTTTTTCACATGATGAAAATATTATCAAGATAGCAACTCCTAAATATATTATAATCTTATTCATGATCTTAGAATTTAAAGTTATATGTAAATGATGGAATAAATCGAAACAATGAAGTTTGTACAGCTTCAGTTTTAGTTGGATTATCTTCATTATCCCGGAAAGAAATAGTGTATGCATTTTGATGTCCGTAAGCATTATAAATAGAAAACGACCAACTGGATTCAAATTTATCAGTCTTTTTCCTTATCCAGGTAACTCCCAAATCAAGACGATGATATGCCGGCATGCGTCCTGCATTACGCTTAGTGTATAAATACATTGTTTTTCCATCAATTTCGTATTTACCACTTGGAAAAGTTACTGCATTACCCGTGTAATACACCCAGGAAGCTGAGAGGCTCCAACGTTTATTTAAATCATACATTCCAACTATTGAGATATCATGGGTTCTGTCCTGTTTTGCAGGATACCAATTACCGTTATTTATTTCATCTAATTTGCGCTCGGTACGTGATAAAGTATAACTAATCCATCCATTGAATCTTCCGTATTTCTTTTTTAAATATACCTCAAATCCATACGCCCGACCGTCTCCAAATAATATTTCCGATTCCACGTTATCATTGAAATTTAATTGAGCCCCATCCTTATAATCAATCTGATTTTGTAGTTTTTTATAATAAGTTTCTATTGAAAGTTCGTATTGATTTTTTCTAAAATTATGATAATATCCAAGTGAAGCTTGATCGGCTATTTCAGGTTTAACATTATTGCTGCTTGGAATCCACAAATCAGTAGGGTTCCCGGAAGTTGAATTAGAAAGCAAGTGTAGGTTCTGTGTATTACGGGCATAAGATGCTTTTACAGAACTTTTCTCGCTTAATAAAAAGTTAACTGAAATCCTTGGTTCAAGGTTTACATAGGTTTTTACAAATTCATTTGTACTATAGGTTGCTGTATCCTGAATATTACCTTCATTATCATATGTATAGAAATTACCGCCTCCCAAAAGGCTAAACATGGAAAGTCTAACTCCATATTCAATATCAACTTTGTCAGAGAGTTGATATTGATGTGAGATGTAAAAAGCGTTTCCCCATGCATATTTATTGCTCAAATCTTCGATATTTAAGCCTCCGTTTGATGTTATAGCTCCTGGAATAATCTTATGGTAGGTTGAATTAAATCCAAATTTTATTGCACTATTGTTTTTTGAAAAAAGTTGAAAATCTTGTTTTATACCATAATCCCGAATACGTGAAATAACATTCATATCCATTACATCACCAATATCAAGATTAATTTTATACAAATAATTGCTTAAAATAATTGAAGTATTTGAGAACACTCTATCTGAAAATAAATGATTCCACCGAACAGTTCCAGTGCTATTTCCCCAGTCGATTCCGAATTGACTAAATCCTAACTTATCTTTACCTAAATAACCGGAGATATAAACCCTGTTATTATCATTAATGCGGTAATTACCTTTTGCATTTAAGTCATAGAAATATAATTTGGCACCGTCTAAATCTTCATTATTAGAAAGTTTTAAAAACATATCAGCATAAGTGCGACGCCCCGATATAATAAATGAACCTTTATCTTTTACCAATGGACCTTCAATTGCTAAACGTGATGAAATCAAACCGATTCCACCACTAACCCAAAAATTTTGGTTATTGCCATCGTTCATCCTGATATCGAGTACTGAAGAAAGCCTACCTCCATATTCAGCAGGTTCATTCCCTTTAAAAACTGAAATACTTTTTATCGCATCTGAATTGAAAACCGAAAAGAACCCCAATAAGTGAGAAGCATTATAAACAGTAGCTTCATCAAGTAAAATCAGATTCTGATCGGAAGCTCCTCCTCTGACGTTAAAACCACTGCTTCCCTCACCTGATGATTTAATTCCGGGCATTAACTGTATAGTCTTTAGTACATCTTTTTCGCCAAAGAGTACAGGAATACTTTCAATCTCCTTAACATCCAGCTTTTGCATTCCCATTTGAGTTTGAGTTATATTTTCATCTTTTCTACGAGATGTAACCACAATATCTTTAATTTGAGTTACTTGTTCAGATAATGAAAAATCGAGTTTTAAAGAACTTGACACATTAATCTGTTGCTCTTGTGGGTCATAACCCAGATATTGAACGACTATGGTACATGTACCTGCTTTAACTGACAAAGAGTAATAACCATAAGCATTGGTAATTGTCCCTATGGTTAACTCTTTAATATAGATAGTTGCCCCTATTAGATCTTCTCCGGTTTTTGCATCTTTTATATTACCGCTTATAGTATAAATCTGTTGAGCTTTTATCTGAACAAATAAAAACAGACAGAATAAAAACAAATAAAATTTACGTTTTCTCATATTCTTTATGTGATTTTTATGTGACTTGAAGAATTTCTAAATAGCATAGAAATTGAAAAAAGAAATAAAATCCCTATTGGCAGGTAATTATAGTAGTCATGATTCAAATTAACCCCCATTGCTCCTCCCCAAAAGCAAAATACCAGTAAAAGCCCAATTAATTGGGTGTTTTCAAAAAGAAAGACAGGTACAATGCAGAGTTCAATTATTGCTATCCAAACGATTTTATCTTTGGGTACTATTTGCGATAACTCTTCCAAATAGGGTGAAGAAAAAAATTTTATTAAAGCATCCAACGCCATCAGTAAAGACGGTACCCAATACAATTTCCTTCCTACTTTTTTTATCCTGTTCACTTTATACCGTCTTTAATTTGCGGAGCAAAGAAACTTTTATGCAGTATATTGGGAAAGTAATTATTGGTTGAAGTGTACAAATTTAGCTCTGAAATGACACTTCTTAATAAACGTGAGGCTTTTGCGTTTCATATCCCAGTACAAGCCGGAGAGTGTTGTGGAAATTTACCCCTTAGGGGACGGATATTTTCCTGAAAACTCAACTATGGAGATATACCAGAGATATTAGACCTGAGCCAGCCACGCTATAAATGAGGGGGCTTTAAGACGGCTAACCAGTATTTTTTCAGAATATGCAATGGTCAAATTAATCAGAATTTTCCTGTTAAAATGCCGGGAGGCGTCTTTTATTGCTTTTCGACTAACGAGATATTGGCGGTTTGCCCTGAAAAATGAAGCGCCACAAATGCCTTCAAGTTCTTCGACGGAATGAGTCAGAATATGTTTTTTTTGATTAAAAGTTAGGGCAAATACGTATTTATTTTCACAATAAAACAGAGCAATTTCCTGAATATTAATCGGAATAATCTTTTCTCCCTGATTGATGATAATTGATGAGGCTGGTTGTTTCGTTATCTGCTGCTCTGCTTTTTGAATTAATTTATTATTGTCTTGAGTTGTAAAGTTTAATTTTAAGGTTTGATATTTCACTAATGCTTCGGAGACAGAAGATTTATTGAAAGGTTTGAGAATGTAATGAATCCCGTTTGCATTAAATGCTTCCAAAGTGTATTTATCAAAGGCTGTACAAAAAATAACAGGCACAGTTATTTTGATACTTTTAAAAATATTAAAACATAATCCATCAGTGAGTTGTATATCTGAAAAAATCAGATTAAAATCATCTTCTGTTTTAAAGAATTCTACGGCTTGTTTTACAGAAGATAAAATACTGACTATTTCAAGGTCGCCGTCTATTTTTTTTAACGTATCAGCTAAATCCTGCGCTGTTCGTTTTTCATCTTCAATTATAACAGTTTTAATCATACCTTTTACTGATTAATTTGAGTGTCACTCTAAAATTCATAGAAGATTCTTCTATATTAATTTCTTGTCCTGTACTTAGTTTGTACCTTTTTTTAAGGTTATTAAGCCCTATGCCACTCTTTGTTTCACCCGGTGGTTTAGGTAATTTATTGTTTGAGACAATAAGGTTTCCATTGTCAAAAACGATGTCAATTTTTAAAGTGTTTTCATTGTTAAAAGCGTTGTGCTTTATGGCATTTTCTACTAATGATTGTAGCGCGTACACGGGAATTTCAAATTGAGAAATCATATTGTCAGGGATGGATATTTTATAATATAGAGCATCTTCAAATCGAATTTGCTGTAAATCAATGTAATTTTTGGTAAACTCCAGTTCTTCACAAAGCGGGATAATCGTGTTTTGGTGTGCTGTTGCCGTAAATCTTAGAAAGTTGGAAAGTTTAACAAGGTATTCTTGTGCTAATTCTGTATCTGTGCCAATGATTGATTTAAGTGTACTAAATGAATTAAACAAGAAATGAGGCTGCAACTGTTGAATTAGCTGCTGATGTTCTGCCTCTAAATGCTTAATCTTTAAATTGGCTAATTCACTTTCAGTTTGTGATTTTTGAGAACGCATTATCATATTGTTTACCATAATAAGAACGATAGCATTTAGCGATAATATATTTGTTAATTGTAGTATAACAGATGGGGTTGTGTGGCTCTCATTGGATATTATATCTGTGGTAATGGATGCAAACGCGAAGAAAATCAACAAAAACATATAGCTGAGCGTGTACCTTTTCCAGCTTGTTTTTGCTCCGGTAGTGTTTTCTATATTCAAAACAAATATATTAATCAACCAAATAAACAGGGATAATATGGTGATAACAATCACTCCAACTAAAAAACGGGCGACTGTTTGATGTGTTAAGAGGGCTATAACAGAACATTCAAAAAGTGCTATTATAGGCGAAGTGATTATCGCTGTTTCATAAAGTTCTTTTTTGTTGGTTTTGATGCACATATTTTTCAGGTTTTACTTGAAAGCTACAAATGTACAATATCTATGAGAATTATAGAGTCGCTTGTAGGTTAAGGTATTAAGAAGGGGATTGCACTCTTTGGTAAAGCTTTGGTTGTAACGTTGGCTCGTGGGGCTTTGGCAATGTGTGCAATGTGGGTGGGCTTGTCAATGTTGCAAATAATTATACCTTTGCAAAAGAGTTATTTGAAACAATGGAAAAACTAAGCAGACCAAAGAGTTTTGCTCGTTTCTAAACCATTACCTATTCTGGGTTTCTTTTTTTCAAGTTATTGTTTTACAGTTAGATATTTTAAAATGTTATAGTTGTCGCAAATGTGTGGCGGGCCAAGTGAAAAGTAAGGTGCTTTTTGATTCCACAAATATCAGCAATCTCCTTTAAATATGCATTCAGGTTTTGATTTGAGATTAACGGAAAGATTGTTCCCCTCGAAAACGACTTGGGATGCTCTCTGTATTTTTTAATAGTTGCCTTTGCTTTGGGCAATAAAGGAACCGGCACCGGATTATCCGTTTTTTCCCGATGCGTAAAAATCCATAGTTCACCATCAATCCCGCACTGTAAATTTGTCGGGGAAAGTCGCATCACATCTCCATAAGTAAGTCCTGTATAACAACTGAAAACAAACAAGTCACGAACATATCTTAATCTTTGAATTTCAATATTCTTATTTTCAAGCTTATGAAGTTCTTCTCCTGTTAAACATTCACGATTGACCTTCTTGAATTTTAACCGGTAGGAAGCAAAAGGATTTTTATTGATCCATTCCATTTTAACGGCCAGTGTTATGACCTTACGTAAACGTTCCAGATGCTTCATAACTCCATTATTCCCTAACGGTTTGTGATGGTCCAGCGGTTGGTAATTGCGTAAAAAGTTTTCGAACTCGCTGATGAACTTGTAATTTAAAAGAGTAAGTGGAATATCCTTTCTCTTTAAATGAGCTTCCAGATATAAAACCATGTACTTTTTTGTTGTGAAATAGTTTTTCAAGGTTCCCCATTTTAAAACTTTTTGCATTTGATCGTTATGGTAATCAAATAATTCTAACAGCGAATAACCGGAATCGTCTAATCCTAAAAAACGGTTTTTAACAGCAGTCGGTGTAATTTCCTCATTCTCGACCACTAAATCCTGGTAATGTTCAACTAATATTGTTCTAACCTGTTCAAGAAAAGAGTTTAGGTTTTTGTATTCGTCCTTCCACGATTTGACCCTTCCCTTTCGACTGTCCCAATCCCTGACTGTGATCGATTTTTTGACAGATACCTCACAACGTTGTCTATTTACTGAGATTCTCGCAAATATCGGGGCATTCCCGTTTTTTGCCTTTTCTTTTCGGATAACAAAATGGACACCAAATGTAGCTGTAAGTGTTTTTCTTTTCATATCAAATTAAAATAAACCATTAAAAAGGTCACCATATAGGTCACCTGAAAAGTTTCATTTTAGTTCAAAACACATTAAATGAAACTAAACAACAATCTTCTGTACCATCAGTATTAACTGTGCATACAGAATAAAAGGTGACCTAAATCTAAAAAAATATTCAGGTCACCTTATAGTTCACGTGGGAACTGGTTTTTAATGGTCTAAAATGATATGTTAAAAAATCAAAAAAGCCCACAAACACTGGCGTTTGCGGACTTTTGATATCCTTTGAATTCCCTTCAAGTCGGGGTAGCAGGATTCGAACCTGCGACCCCCTGCTCCCAAAGCAGGTGCGCTAACCGGACTGCGCTATACCCCGAATTTTACTAAAATTAACTAGTGGACAATTATATCCAATATGCGGTGAGGGCGGGATTCGAACCCGCGGTACAGTGTTACCCGTACGCTGGTTTAGCAAACCAGTGGTTTCAGCCACTCACCCACCTCACCATGCAGGTTTATTGCTAAAATAAATTGGCTTTAGTAACCAACATTTTTTATTTATTATTCTCAAAGAACAAAGGCTGTAAACCTGTTTTTTTCGTGCGTGCAAATGTATTAATTGTTTTTACATTGGCAAAATCTTTTCAAAAAATATTTGACTAATTTTTACTTCTGAATTTTTCGTACTCCATTCCCTCTTTTTGTTGGATTCATTTAATGGCTGAAGTAAAATAATACAACAAACTAAATCAAAGTTCTGAATATCATAAAAATAGTTTAAATTACATTATTTTGAATAAGAAGCTTTTCTCCATATTCAAATACCACAATTAACTATATGAACAACAATACATTACACTTAAACCAATAAAGAAAAAGGTTAAAAAACTTGCAAAAATAAAAGCTACGAACTACATTTGATTTAAGAAATCAGAGTTCTTTGACTGGAAAAAAGATATTGTCCGCATTGATTCATCAGTTGGTAAACTCAACAGAAAAATTTAAACCGAGTAAGCTCTTTATGGTCGCTAAAACAGGCCTTGTAGTCCCGAATTTTTGGGATGAGTCCTCGGACCGGTGGAAGTTTGATCGACCGGGCGCTCAAATCCTGTTAATCAGGGGTTTTACACAAACGGAATTAATGCGGATTTTTTTTGTCTAAAATTTTGAATTGAGTTGTTATCTTATCACCTTTAATTTCCTGTATTTGTCCCAAATCAAAATCAATTTCGTTATTTTTTAAAGACCTCGGATTAAAAAACTCATCCCCGGTGTCGTTAAACGCACGGTTTATGAGAGCTCACAGTAAGTATATTGAGGCAGGAAATAAATCCTTTTTTATAAAATAAAAAAGAGCCAGAAATAATCCGACTCTTTTTGTACCCCGGACGGGATTCGAATATTTTTTATAACTAATTTATTTACTGACACTTAAAATCATCAATTATTACAGGTCCCGATTTAGTCACTCTTTGAAATTCCCCATAATGTATTGTACTAAAATAGGAAAAATACTGAGAATTTCAGATAAAAGAAATCGAAAATTATTTTTAAGTATTCTTCAGTGGTAATATCAAGACCATATTTCGATTTCCCCTTTTATTGAATTAAAAATTGTGATACAAAACAACAGGTTAATGAAAAAAGACATTGGCTATCACTAATTCTATTTTAGCAGATTGAATTTAGAATTGGATATATCTTATTTTTATAAGCTGTTTATAAATTCCCTTCCCAAATGGCATATAATGGAATGTTTATCATCCACTCTTCTTCCTTATAATCGGTTAATGATGTTCGGATAGCTTTTGAAGGTTTGTATTTTTCACAGAAAAGCCGGAAGCTCTTCGCTTTCAGGTTTTCACCCGATTTTACTTCAACCGGAATAACCTTTCCTTCTTCCTGAATAACAAAATCAACTTCGGAAGTACTCCTTTCGTTTGTCCAATACCCTATATAACGCTCACTATTCAAACGTAGTTGCTGCATCACGTATTGTTCGGTAAGAGCGCCTTTGAACTCTGTAAAAATTTCATCTCCTTCAATAATTGTCCTCACATCCAGTCCGGCCATGGCACCAAGTAAACCGACATCGTGCAGGAACAATTTGAATATAGAAATTTCCTGGTATGCTGCCAGTGGAATTCCTGGTTTCGATATTCGGTGACTCTTCAGCAGTAAGCCGCAATCCACTAACCACTGAATGGCCAATTCAAAATCTTTGGCACGGGCGCCTTCTCTTAAGACCCCATACACGAATTTTTTATTTTCTTTGGCCAATTGTGATGGAATACTTTGCCAAACCATCCGAATCCGGGGAACGGTTTCATTAGATGCATGTTTTGAAAAATCACCTTCATACGAGTTAAGTATCCTGTTTTGAATCCGGCGGACTAATTGCCAGTCACGGGTCTGGATAAAAGCAGATACGACTTCAGGCATTCCCCCTATGTATAAGTAATAACGAAGATATTCTTTCAATTTTTCGGTAAAGACGGAAACAACGCTCCAGTTCTTCGCCATTAATGCATCGACCAGTGCCGATTCATTCAGTGAAAGCAGGAATTCATAAAACGAAAGTGGACGTAAGTCGAGGAAATCGACCTTGCCAACCGGAAACGAAACCTGGCTGTGCAATCCCATTCCAAGCAGTGAACCAGCCGCAATTACATGGTATTGAGGAGCATTTTCACAGAAATATTTCAGGGAAGTCACTCCACGTTCCGCCGACTGTATTTCATCAAGAACAATCAGTGTATCTTCTGCTGTTATCGTTGTTTGGGACTGTATCTGGAGTACTGTGATGATTCGCTCAATGTCAAAATCATTGGAAAAAATATTCTGTAATGCCGGGGTTTCTTCAAAATTTACATAAACGAGTTTGTTATAGGAGGTACGGCCAAACTCCTGTAAAAGCCATGTTTTCCCTACCTGTCGGGCACCTCTGACAATAAGCGGCTTACGGAATTTATCTTCTTTCCACCTTTTTAAGCTGACAATCAATTCCCGATACATACATTTATCCATTTAAATTTGATGCAAAACTACACTTTTATCAAGATAAATATGAATTTAAAACACATTTTTATCAATATAAGATTAAATTATTTTGTCATTTATAACAAACAAAAATACACTATAAGCAAAAATTGTTATTCATAATCTAAATTAATATCTGTTTATTTGTTGCCATTAAATGTTGTTTATTTTCAACAAAATATATTTAAATGTATCAAATAAACAACAAAATATCGCTGGCCATTGAAGTATCCTTTCTTGTAATGCAAGAAAAAACAACAGTTTTGATTGTAATTAAAACGACAAAAAAAAGAGGCCTTCGCCTCTCTCCTTTTCAGAATTTAATCTGTTCTTCAACTTCCTTAATCTTGCTATCCAAAGTGGATTTGATCTCCTCTATTACGGCTGATACAACAGGGGTGTTGGAGGTTTTAAACTCCTTTCCTGAGGCATCCCTGAGGAACATTGTTGCACCCAGGCCATCGGCACCCAACGAGAAAGTCTGAAGGTTCCTGCGTGTTTCCGACAATTTTCGCCACCTTTCAATAAGCATACTCAAATCCTCTACCTTCTGGATTCTTTTTTCCAGTGAAGGGGTTTCTACAACTGCTTTTTCATCCTTTTTCACCACTGCCATGGAAGTTTTGTTTTGTCCATTACTTTCAGCATTGATTTTTTTAGCTGTACTTGTCATTAATTTTACTCCTGCCCTGGAGGTTTGTTTTGGCATCTGGCACGCCGTTAAAATTTCGGCAAAACCAGTATTGAGCTGTCACGGATTCTTGTCAAGGGTGAATGTCTGGTTCCGGAATCCCGGAAGCTGACCGAACACGAAGTGCGGCTGTAGGCCGCCCTTGACTTTTCCGTAAAGCGATGAATATCTTTGCTGCAATTTCAAATGGAGTGGTTCTACCTTATAAAACGTTTAAAACGAACAAAAAGGGGCTTTTTTGCCCCTAAAATTCAAACAGTAATTGCCGGGATACTCCTGCTTCCGGCACTTGCTTAGCAACGATTTCCTGTTTCTTTTCAGGTAACCTTAAAACCATATAACTTTCTGCTTCTGTAACTTCTCTGATGTACGGCACTCCATGCTCAGGGTGAAGTTCAATTCTCCATCCGGCGTAAAAGCGGTTCGTCAATGTGTCCATCCAGCATACTTCGCCCAAAAGCCCGTTCAGGCACAGGTTAACCAGGCACATCATAGCACAGGTGCGGTCAATATCTGCCCCGAAAAACAAGGAACCCCTGCTTATTTTTGCTGCTGCCAGCAACATCCGTCCCGATCCGCAACAACAATCAGCCACCCGCTCCCCTATTTCTGTCGGGTTTAGCATTTGGACCATTAATTCACATACCGGTTCCGGGGTAAAAAATTGTCCGTTATGACCGTGACTGAGATATTCCATATAAAAGTCCCCGAATCCGTCTTTCAAACCTTCTCCACTATTATCCATCTCTATGACAAGTGCTCCGAATGCTTCAGCCAGCAGGTAAGCATCCGGTTTTTCGTATTTACGGACTATTTCAAGATAACGGTCTTCTTTTTCGCCTAATGACAGGGCACAAACCACTATTTCAAGAAAATCTTCAAATACCGGATGCAAACCATATTTGTAACCGATTTGCTGAATATACTGGGAAAAACTTTTTAATTGTTTCATTTTTCAAATTCTTAATTGTGATTAACTGTGAAGTTGTTGAGATAAAAAAAGGCGAAGGCTAAACTGCCTCCGCCAATTGTCCAGACTGGTTTGTATTTGCTGTCCAATTCGGGATAGATTGATGTTCAATAATGTAATCAACCGCCTTTTTAGCCTGTGACGAAGCTATCAGCAGCATCTTTTTATCTTCCTTAAATTTTTCAATCCAGCTTTTGATGTATGCTGCGTTGTTATCAATAGTGGCATTTTCAATACCTAGTATGTAGCACAAATAGGCTGCACCCATTTCGGCCACCAGCTCTTCCTGACTGTAATCCCTGGAACCAAACTGGTGGTTGGGCAATTTTTCATGGCGGTTTAATCTTTTAGCGTGTCCTGTAGAATGGATGAGTTCATGGAACAGGGTTGAATAATACTGCTCATCATGGAAGAATGACCGGGAATTGGGCATCCCTACGCAATCCTTTGTTGGGGAATAATATGCATGGGACTGGTTCAGTTTGATTTCCGGACTATCATACCAAAACTCAACCAATTGTTCAGCATCGGCAATCGGGTCAAATTCATGGTCATGAGCTTCAGTAGCCGGAATTTTACTTTCATCAATCCCTTCAGTTTGTTTCAGGTTAAAAACCGTGTAGTAACGGAGAAAAGGGACCTGATCAACATTGCCATCTTTTTCCTCTATGTCCAAAAGCTTCCAGAATATAACAGGGAAACCTTTTTCACCTTTTAAAACATGGCCCCCTAGTTCTTTTACCTGTTTGAAAGTCAGAAAAAACGGGGAATCATATTGTTTTGTCACCGTCAGCAGGTACCAGAAATTGAAACCCCGGTACGGTTTACAGTAAGCCATATTTTGAGGGAGCGCGGTTTCTATTTTCCAAGGCATTTGCCACGGAACAACACCTGCCTCAAGGCGTTCGATAATCAGGTTGTTAACCATTTCATAAATGTTAAATGAAGAATTCATTAGAAAATGCTGCTGCCCTGCAGTCTTATTTTAGCTTCTGGCACGCCGTTAAACTTAAATTTTTGGCGTACCATCATTGATCTGTCCCGGATTAAGTCAACGGGGTGCATGTCAGTTTTTTGTCAAACTCGTATTTTTTGAATTAATACCTTCATCAATAATGAATAGGGCAAAAAACTGAACGCATCCGAAGGAAACGAGCCACGAAAAGCGAGTTCCCCTTTACCGTTCCGGGAAGCGATCAATAACTTTGACGGAAATTTGAGTGAAGAGGACAAAACGTCAGTTTAGGATTACTCTCTAAATTGGTCTTGACAGTCAGGATATTTACTATTTTTAAGGAACAAAATAATCTCTTTTAATAAAAAATAAAAGGCACAGATATAATCTTATGAATAAAACCATAAGCCCAGTTGGCGCTAATATTAAGCCTCCAGTTAGAACCAATCTTCAATATTTGCCAACAGAAGAATTGCCCTGGGAAGACTTTGAACAACTTTGTTTGAATCTTGTACAAACGGAATTCTCAATATGGGAAAGTGAAAGGCTTGGTAGGAACGGGCAGAACCAACAGGGAATTGATATCTTTGCTCGACATGAAGATGGAAACTATTCTGTATATCAGTGCAAAAAGTACAAGCATTTTAAAAAACAGGATTTAATTCGTGTAATCTCAAAATTCAGGGAAGGGAAATACTTTCATAAAAGCGAGAGATTCTTTATCTGTACAGCTTGTCCCCTTAACAGTAACCGAATACAAGACGCATTTGAAGAACAAAAAGCCTTACTTAAAAATGATGGAATTGACCTTATTAAATGGGATAAAATTCAAATATCAAGGATATTAAAAGAATATCCAAAAGTTGTTCTGGATATATTTGGCCCTGAGTATGTAAAAGCTTTTAATGGATTAGAAGTATTATCCACTACTTTTAAAATTTCTGATTCGGAAATAAACAATCAATTAAGAACAGCCTCAGGAGAACTGTATAATATCGATAATAATTTTCCAAATCTACCTGGCTCTCATATTATCAGAAAAGAAACTGAAGAACTCTATAATTGGATTTTTAAAGAATTAGTCGAAGAAGAATCCAATATCGCCATACTTGCAGGTAGTGCAGGAACTGGTAAAACGGTCATATTAAAAGACTTAATTGATATTTTAGGCAAAGATAGCATTCCCGTACTCGGACTAAAGGCAGATAAGAAAATATTGAACGCGATTAATCCCGAAAAATCCATTTTGAACCTAGATGCAGATATTCAATCAATGTTTGAACAACTACTTTCAAAGCATGAAAATGTTGTTCTTCTTATTGACCAGATAGATGCTTTATCCCAATCCCTTTCTGCAAACAGAGAACAAATCAGGGCATATACCTCTTTAGTCGACAAAATTTCATCGAACAAAAAAATCCGTGTCGTTATTTCATGCCGCATTTTCGACCTGAATCATGATATGGAACTAAGGCAGTATCTAAATAAGAAAATAATCAAAGTATCACCACTTTCAGAAAAAGAAGTAGAGCATGTTCTTTTTCAACTAACTAAAAAAAGTGCAAAGTATCCGAAGGATTTTATTGATTTATTAAAAACTCCACTACATCTGGACGTGTTCTGTAGAATCTTTAACGATTCACTATCAATAAATGAAATTAGAAACCTTCAAGACTTGTATAATGCTCTTTGGAATCTGAAGATCAAGGAAGTAAAGCAAAAAGTAGATATCGCTCCTGAAATTCTTGAATCAGTGTTGTATAATATTGCTAACGAAATATATGAGCGCCAAGAAAATTTAAGTGTCCCTGTTTTGCTGTTTAATAATTTTTACGAACCATTAAAATATCTAAAATCCGAAAATCTTATTATTGAGAATAACTCTGGCCTTCAATTTTTTCATCAATCTTTCTACGATTACACTTATGCGAGAAACTTTGTCGAAAAGAAAAGTGAAAACATTTTTGAATTCCTAACCAATCAACCGCACCAAGGATTATTTATCCGATCAGTAACCAAACAGGTTCTTGCCTATTTAAGGCTATATAATTATAAAGAATATATTGAGCAATTGAAATCTATTATTTTCTCGGATAAAATAAGGTATCATACTAAGCTCTTGATAATTGAACTTTTATCATTTGAAGAAAATCCAAAAACTGGAGAGTTTCAGCTAATTACTTCAATAATTCCATATAATAAGTTCTTAGCACAATCATTTTTTTATTCTATACCAGAGATAACATGGTTTACCTTTTTTATCCGACGAGAAGAAATATTGCTTGATCTTATAAATAATGGTGATGATCAAATCAGAGATACTGTCACCCGGTTTATTGTATTTTCGGGAGATAATGATATTGAGAATGCGATTCATCTTTTGAATAAAATAAAAGATGAAAATAGCAGAGGGAATCTTATCAGTTGGATACTATACAGGACAAAAGAATTCTCACTGCCAATTGTGGCAAATGCTTATTTTTCTATCGAAAAGGATTTCATAAGAAATGACAGAGAAAGGCTGCATATACTAAGTAACGCTATAAAATCAAATCCGGACTTTGCCATTGATGAAGCAAAAAAGATCTTTTTAAGCAATCTACCTGATTGGGTAAAGAAAAGAAAGAGAGAACTGGGATTTCATTCTGAGGAATCGGAATTTGTTGATTTTTGTGAAAATCTCTACAAAGAAGCTCCTATCAAAGCATATTCATTTTTAAAAGAAATTGTTCTTTGTTTGATTGACAAAACCATTTTTGATCATCCATATTTGGAATATCGTGCATTACGTGAAGATTCTGCTTTTCAGGAATACAATCCTGACATGTACGAATACCACAAATACCTGAACTGGATTGTCGATTACTTGCATAAAAATGAAAATAATGTTTTTGTACGAAATGAATTGGCTGAGTATTTAAGTTCCAAACAGTCAACCCAAATCTTTATTGCGCTTCAGGTCTTAAACCATAATCCACAAACTTTCTTAAGTGACATATTTTCATTGTTGGTGAATATAGAACTTGTTGAAGACATACTTCTCGTAGAAGACTTAAGGTACTGGTATAGAGACCTAATCAGAAAATCATATTTGTTGTTCTCAGACACAAAACGAAAAAAGTTAAATCAATTTATCCTGACTTATTTTACAAAAAGGGATTTTGTTCCTGATCGGGAGTACAAAAATCAAAGAATAAAATACGGGGCATATAAAAATAAGCTTTATCCGCTACCATTTTGGGGATATGATCAATGGCTTTTACTCAATTCAATTCCAACCGAAGGAATTGACATAAATAGTTCATTGAAAGTCAGCATGCTTATGTGGAGCAGAAGGTTTGAAGGATTGACTTATAAAAATGTTAAACCGAACCATAGCGTGACGATGGCAGGTACATCTGGTGGACTTGTTTCGAATGACAGGTATGAATTATTTACGTTAAATCAATGGACCCGGTCATTTTCAAAATACGATATTGAAGAACACCACTATTATAATAGAGGATTTTTTAGTGTTGATGGACATGCCAATGCATTTAGAGATGTAGTTAAAAAAGATCCTAAAAAGTATTTCACTTTTATATCTGAACTGATATTCAAAAACGATGTAAATATCAGGTACCAAATAAGTGGACTTGAGGGACTAGTTGAAGGTGGATTTGACGTGAAAGAAATTCGTGCTCTTTATTCTTTACTTATGAATCGGGATATTAACGAAATTTATCGTTCTTCGTTCCTAGACTTATCCAAATACTTTTTAAAGAATTCTGTCATTGATCAGGAGCTTATCGAGTTTTGGGAAAAATATATCGAATCGCCGTTTGAGAATAAATGCAGTGGGTATATTTTGGACAGTAGGGATAAGGATGAAAGTAACGATAAATTGTTTAGTGAAGGATGGCGTACAATAAATGCTCATGCTATTAAGTTACTTGTCCGATTATCTGGGTTAAAATCTTATACAGAATATGTTCTTAACTATCTGTTGAGCATTTGCGATTCCCTTCCAATACAATTAAGACTTGTCGTACTTCACAGTGTCGACAATGGTTGCGGTTTTAATAGCGATCAACTTAAAGACCTATTTATTCGATACACAAAAGAAGTGAGCTCAGAAGTATATACAGTGTCAAGAGCCCTGCTAAATCATTTGTTTTTCTGTTGTTTCAATGATATTTTACCTTTTATACAACAAACAATCTCCATGCCCTCATCTGCAAAATCTTTGGGAATATATCTGCTATATGGGTGGTTTTATGGAAATGAAAAAAGTAAAGAGCTTTTGTTTGAATTGCATGAAACTCATCCTGCTTCCATAGGAGAATCTATAAATCAAGCTTTTAGATATCTGCATGATGAAAAATACAAAGAAAAATGTTTATATGTCCTTAATCATTATGTGAATGATCAAAGAAGTGATATTAAGGATAGTTATTCCTCCGGTTTCCATCATTTAACCCCTCACAACCTCCTGTCTGTGAAAAACATCATAAAACAATTCATTACTTCCAGCAATGAGGAGCGGTTATATAGTCTTTATAATTATTTATTTGACTGCTCAAAAGATTATCCAAATGAATGCATCGAGTTTTTGCATGACATTGATTTTAAGAGAATTGCCCAAAGAAGACATGATGTCGAGGATCCGATTAAGTTACTAATGTTATCATATAATTCAATCAGGAAATACGATTCATTGGATGGAAACCTGGATTTTGCCATGGATGTGTTTGATGAGTTACTTCAACAAATCAACTCAAAACCTGAAATTGATAAAATATTAAGGGAGTTGGATGACTAATATTGAACACATGATAAGCGGGAAAATATAATTTATTGCGCACTTATGAATAAATTAAAATCACCTCTCCCATCATTCAAATAATAACGACAGTCAATATAATTTTTTCGTTAAAAATCAGAATTCTTCATCAAGATTTATGATATTTATACTGCTTTTAGGAGAACGTATCAGCTACAGTTGTCAACTATTCTTTCTTCCCATGATCAGATAAAACATCTTCTATTCTATCGAATATAACTTTTGTTTGTTTCCTATATGAGAATAATAAAAGCACCAATAAGACCACTAGAGAAATAAGTTGAATCATCCCATTATTGAAGTCCACTTGCACTCCTAACCTATCTAGGCCAACGATTATAATTAAAATTAAAAACATAGCACACAATCCACGAAACATATTATTCGTTTCGGAGAAGATCAATATGCGTGGATAAACTGTCGATGCATTTCGAAACTCTTCTGGCGTTTTATAACTCACAAACTTTATTTTTTTAAAAATTGGCTCAATAACCAAGGAACCTATTCGATTTATTACCAACCCGATAAAATAATATAAAAGCGCACCTTCAAAAAGGCTATCTTGTAAAAGGTCATAACTTGATGTTAAGTTGAGTATTACAACAAATAATACTCCTGGCAATAGATAGTTAAATAGATTGTACGAAGAAAGTTTATTAACTAATTCATTCATTATTAAGGCTTATTCTTAGGTTAATATTGTTATCACCAATGATACACATTACCGCTGGATATCCCTGAATACCCAAATTGAATGCCAAGTATTCAAATAAGTTCTCATCAAGATTACTTGGTTTTGTTGAACAATTTTTCGGATGAGAATGCCACTCGCCTAAATACATTAACTGATTGTCTGTTATTTCCATATAGTTTCTATATTCTTCAATTAACCCTTTTGTACCTCTAACAAAACCAGTTTCTTCTTCAATGCTGTCTATGGGAGCAAAAATTGTATCTACTAGATAAACAACTTTCCTTTCATTGTCAACAGTTCCAACCAAAATGCCACCCGTTTCATTTGGTAGCTTTGTTTCTCTATAAGTGTGCATTTTCTCAATTAAAGCATCGTCAACACAAATATTCCAGCCGGAATCTACAAAATCTGTCCAATGAGTTGGAGTAAAATTATACTTTTTTACCTCTTGAGTATCATTGGTAATTTTCCAAATCGATATACTTGCGTTTCCTGTCTTTGCAATATCCTGAATTTTTTTTGCACAAATTGAGGCATGTATGGCAACATCCGTTTGATTAATTTTATTAGTTATTTCCCTGCAAGAATTTCGATTATAACGTATTTTTTCTTTAGAAGTAATTTTAAGATGATTTTGCAACCCAGGAGTCTCAGTAAGGCAACGATAATATTGCATCTCCAAAAGATCCAACCTATGCATTCTTTGCTTGTCTTCAGCAAGAATTACTAAATCTGTTCCGGTAGGGTTAAGAAAAGATGAAATACGAGGAGCATCTGTTATTTCATTACAATCTCGTGCTAGTTTTCTTGCAACAGCAATTGAGGTTGACATATCAAAAATCACTTCAACCTTGCTAATTATCTCCGCAAACCTTGAGTCGACCTCCAAGTCCTGAAATTTTTTATCAAATGGGACCACCATTTCAGATCCAACCATATGATTAATCTGCTGAGCCAATCGTAGTGCTTTATTAAATCCGACATCGTTTCTCCCCAGTACGTGTTTAGCAATATTATGAGGAAATAGTGTATCATGATCTGTTAAAAACCATTTTCCATATCCCATGCGTGCAAACAGGTTAAGCACTTGTGAACCTAAAGCTCCAGCACCAACTAAAAAATAGCTTGATTCGTTGAATTCAATGTTGTTGTAATTTGCAGCAGAAAGAGTAGAAAAATCGTCCATCGTAGAGTATAGTTCGATGTTAAGATTTTTTACAAGAGATACATCAAATTTTTTAAACAAAATAGGAGCCCATTTATCGTGAGCTTTATCAATACAACCGGATCTCTGACCTAAGTCTAATATGCTGTTTTTACTTGTGAATAACAAAAAGATATCTTTCGATGGGGTTTCATCATTAATGTTTCTTAATACAGGTATCTTCGCTAAAAAAGCAATACCATAGCTCCACTGAACTTTATTCTCAGAAAAATCATTCAACCCGAAGTTTAGCATATTAGTAACAACTTCGGAAAAAGGAATCCCAGACACAGTGATAGTTTCATCTAAATCTGAAACACTCTTAGGTTCCCTTCTGATAAATCCATGAAGTGTAGGATCTGCTTCAAAATAATAAAGTGAGAATGATAAATTGTCGCTCAGATTATTAGTAATTGCATACATTTCTGAGTTTCCAATTTGCTCCAAATACCACGGTTCGTATGGACGAAATTGCGGATGTAATACCGCATAGCCTTTAGGATGGAAAAAGGCTTCCAAAGGCTGATCTTCCTGATGCAGCTTATCTTCAGCAGTTAAGCTGAACCATTGTCTTATGGATTCAATAAACTCATACTCATTGAAGAGATGCCTTATCTCTTCGAAGCTTTGTTCTGTTACACAAAGGCTAACAGGATGCTCAAATAGCTTCACATTTGTATGTGTAAGCCCATTTTTAAAATCGGTTCTAAGAGCATAGACTTCTGGGTGCATTTGATCATCTGGGTGACATATAATAGCCACGTCTTCATATGCCTGAATTCCATTCAATGGTTCTTCTGGAATTTCATTGTCAAATGTTAGATATATTATCTCTTCTCCTGTTTTTTTTACAACGTATAAAACAGACTCTGAAATACAATATGGATGTCGTTGAACAGCAAGGGCGACTCTACGCGCCCTTGCTAATTTTAAGTTCTCAAAAGATATTTCATCACCTTCCAATATATTGTAAGTGTATTTCATCTTAACCAGCTCTTGGAGTTTTTTTCTCGACAATTACAGGACCTGCCGCTCCAGCAACTTTTAGTAACTTGGTACCACCGTCGCTGATTTCAAACTTTAGTGGTTCCGGAGCTTTCTCGTCAACATTAATTGCTGTATTTCTAAAATACGCATCACCGACCTTATTAATATATTCTGTTTTTGCCGGATGATGAGGAGGATTAGGTTTTTCATTTTTAATTTTTATACTAGATGCTATGACGTGGGCATTTTTTTCCTTATAATCCAATAACTCCAATGAATAATCCTTGGGGTCTTTATTATCTTCATAAGGCCGGTCATTAAAAAAGGACCAGGAACAGTGGTGAGGCGCTAAAAACAAGTTCCATTTTAGCTTATCTTCGTTTCCTTTATCTTCAGAAATACTTTTCACTTTTTCCCAAATGTAATGGTCCGCATCTCCACCGAAAATTGCTCTTGATTTTATCTCCCCTCCAACACTGGTTTTAAAAGAAATCTGGAAAACAATACTTGTAGCATTATGGTCCTCATTAGCGGTTTCCGATACTAAATCGCTTTTGAATGGGGCATGTATAAAAATAGAAGCGTAATAATTATATTTTCCATTTATTGTATTTATAGTGGTTCCTGGAATATAACTGAGTCCATTTATAACTCCATCATCTTTAGTGTAGCCAATTATATGTAATCGGTTACCTTGTTTATTAGCCTCCAATGGATTTTCCTCAAACAATTTTCTCCTTCGTTTTGCTTCCTTTCTGATTGCTTTAGCTTCATCACAGATGTCATTTCCAAAAACCATTTGAGTAAGCCAGAGTTCACCTATCATTATCTCATTGTTTTCCCTATTGTCTTCAGAATATTCATCTGGATCACCACAATAATAATTTTTCTCAAATCCTGCGCAGTGATCTTTATGAGGATGCGACAAAATAAACAAATCAACATACGGATTATTATTTCCGTCATTTTGGAGTTCTTTCAAAATGTCTTTTTTGACATCATATATTTTAACACCATCCGAATTTTCTTCCCCTTCTCTAATTTGGCAATCAACCTGAATAGTTGTATTATCACTTAATTTTATTAAAGAGGTGTCTGCGTTGTCAACTGGGTAATATTTAACTATATGCTTGTTACTCATAATTTAACTTTTAAAATAATGATTTTCAAGTCTCTACCCTTTCGGAGGGAAAGGGTCGTTTCCATAGCTATTCTTTTCCCGAATCTGACCGTTAGGTCTGTGCACAATCATTTCTGATTTTTGGTTCTTTGCGATTTCTTTTGCTATTTTCATCGCATCACTTTGTGTTTCAGCCGATTTCGTAATTCTATTATTACCGGCTCCTTTTACACCCCATTTTCCGTTGTGGGGAACAACATGTTGATTTTTTCCCATTGGATTAAAAATTAAATTAATACTACTATTCTCCTTGTTCTGCCACAAAACAGAACTAAACATTAAGGGCTTCGCAGTTGTTATGGGAAAGAAGACAGATATAAAAAGAATTTTCTATATTTGTGCCTCATTTGGAAAAGATTGAGGTTTTACCTCAATAGCTTGCAGGCATTTTTCCAAGCCCAAAGTCGCTGCGAAGGCGACTTTTGTTTTTTATCTTCTATGTTTTGTCATACCATAAATCAGACCATTGTTAAAATTTGTTAACAAATGTAAATTTGTCAGTCTTTTCCCAATTTGTTAACTGACTTATTAACTGACACCTTGTCTCTTGTCATATTATCCAACAATCTACATATTTCGTTATAATTCATATAGTTACTTTTTCTGTCGTTCAAACTCAAGCAATGCTTCAGGAATTCGTGAATATGGAAAATGTACTCCCGTATTTCCATCTGACATTTGTTTTAATAGTTGTTCAGCTCTTTCAATAGCCACTGATTGTCCCTGTACCATTTCTTCAAACCAGGCTTTCTTCTCCAGAAATGATTTTCTTTTCTCATATTCTGGCAAATACCGTTTTAACTCTCGTTCAACCTGATTGCAATCTGGAAATTCACGACTCGTAAAAGTAAAATGCAATAAAAACCACAACTCGATTGCAGGCATTGTTTCACAAATCAAGACTTTTTTCCTCTTGCTATATTTGTGTATGAACTTCTCAAACTGTTCCTGTTTCCCTTGAGAAATTATACTATCATAATCGGTCAGATATGTCACATGATCATACCCTTCAGCCAACAAACCATCAATAATTGGCGCAGCTTTTTCTATACCTACATTAGCAAACAAAGAAGGACTAATTTTGTATCTGTATTCCTTAAAATCTTTTAAATGTTTCAGATACCATTGCTCCGTTATTCCATCGCCTAACACTGCAAAACGTTTTCGAAGATTTCTTCTTTTCCTGATGTATCTCATAGGCTACAATTTCGGAATCCCCCCAAACTTCCCTATTTTATATGCATTATAAAAAGATAGCTCTTTTCTGAAGTTAAAATCAGCCATAGAGTAAAGATCTGTTGCTCCATCTTCCCCTTTCTCCGTAAACCAAATGGCATCCTTACGGAGGATATCTTTTTCGTTCAGCAATGACATATTGTGGGTAGTAAAAAGCAACTGTGCCTGATTAGACTTCTGCAAAAACTCTTTAAGAAAATGCATTACCAACAGAGGGTGTAATGCTGAGCCAATCTCATCAATAGGCAAAAAGGCATTTTTTTCAATGGCATGAAAAAAAGGTGCAGACAGACCGTAATAACGAAGCGTTCCCTGAGATTGACTATTTTCAGATAGATTATAAGATTCCTCTTTCCCATCATTAATTATCCTGTGCGTAAACATTGTTTCATCATAGTGCAAGGTTTTTTCTTTTGCAACCGTAGAACGTTCCTCGTCTGTCATTGGCAAAACATCTAAATATTTCAACATTTCTTCAGGTACATTACGTACACGTTCTTCAAATAATACGTTTGTAATATTGAAGTCGGCCTCCTTGAGGAATTTGAGTGCATACAGCTTCATTTTATCGTTGTCTTTTATTGTCTTATCGGAAAAACCTGTCAAATCAGTGTAAGGATCAATAACGTTCAAAAACTGATTTCTAAGCCAGGCTACAACGCTATCCAATTCTGGAATAGACAAGTTTACCTGATTGTAAGCAGCAAATACTGAAGCATTTTTTAGTGTTTTTAATTGAATAGCTTCGACTGCCTGACTGGATATTTTGACTTTGGAACCAAACTGAACAACAGAAATCTTCTTTTCTGCATCGAAACTGCGTATAAAAATTGCAGCCGGTTGAGTTCCGGGATACACAAAAAGCTTCTCTTCGAGTACTGTATCTCGATCTATTACCAATTGATAACGATGTTTCTTGCCATCAACATAAAATAGCAATTCAAAGGTTCCTGGTTTTTTGCGGGTTTCACCAAATTCAAAAGGAGCAAAACGCGTACCTCCCTCTTTTTCCTCTGGGATATGTTGAGTAAAAAAGTTCAGAAATTCGAAAGTTTCAAGCAAATTACTTTTACCTGATGCGTTAGCTCCGTAAACCATAGCCATTTTCAAAATTCGGGTTTCATCAGGCATTTCTGCTACATAATACTCCTCAAGCAATTTATCGGATGTCGCTTCAAAACTAAAAATAACTTCATTTTTAAACGAGAGAAAATTTTGTATTTTAAGTTCCAGTATCATTTCTTTTTCTATTTATTACATTTTTCCTACAAAAATACGAAATAAAAACAATAAAATCAATTCTATTTTTAGATATTGCATATTTTTTACATTATCCTTAAATAAAATTATGATTTTTAAAATTATAATCGCGTCTGTTTACCATTTGCCTTTTTCCTTAGTTTAAGTTTCTTTTGATAATCAACTTGCTTATTCCTTTCAATCAACCTATTCAAATCCCTTGCCCATTGCGCCATCTGAAATTTATCAATCACCGATTTCTGGATTTGTAATTCCTGTTCAGTCTTGGCTGAAACATAAAACTTTGGTCTCTCCTCAAATTCCGATAACCGGATCGGATAACGAACCGGGTTTCCATTTCCATCAACGATGAAAACAACATGCGCTCTTCCCGACCTTCGAATCTCTACATTAAAAAACTCCAGCGACTTGTTGTAAAGTTGCTTTGTTGTTATTGACTCAAGCTGATTCAGTTGGAAAAACAAACTTTCCAGGTTGCGCTTTAGGTTGCTACTCCCAGCCGAAAACTTCAAATTCGTTTGTTCCCTGTTTTGTTCTTTAGTTAGCTCGTATTTCTGCTCCAAGGATTTAATAAACCGTTGTACTTTCTCTTTCTCGTAATTGTCCCTGATCTTTTTGCCTGTTTGCTGATCAATCCGGGTCGATACAATATGAAAGTGAGTCCGGTCCAGGTCAGCATGTTTATACACAAAATAAGGTTGATTTCCATAGTCTAGGTGTTCCATCAGATTTTTGATTTCAATGCGGATACCTGAATCTCCCAGTTTAACCAGATCACTGACCGTTGGATTTACAGAGATATGCAATGCCTTCTGCTTTACTCGCGAGTTTCGATCTTCAATTTCAGTCAGGATATTCAGCCGGTCATATTTTGTTCCGGCAAAAGGATTGATGATTGGTGTATTTCCGCTGTGAAAGAAAGTTGCTTTCTTCTGCTCTACTTTCTTTTCATTGTAAAACAGGGCGTTTTGGGTGCTCAGCGATTGATGGATAACAATGACCATTGGAAAAAATCATCGAAGGTGTTTTTGTAAAAAGGCCAGACATTGGGTCATCATTTCGAAAGCATGTCTCAGTAATTGCCGATCGTTATCGCCGATATTATAACCTGCGAAAGAATTCATGCGTTTGGAGAGTTGGTTCAGGTTAACCCCAATCTTATTCAGTTCATAGTCCAGACCTTTCAATTGATAACTGGTATTCTCATCCAGCGAAATCATCTTTTTATCTAGTCGTTTGAAGATTCTGTTTCGTATAAAATCGCTCATACAAGGATAACCTCCGGATCGTGTCAACGATTTTATTCGTGCCTTTTCTTCCCTGCTTACCCTGAGAAGAAGCATCTGGTCCCGTTTTTCATTCTCTGGCGATTTTGTAGGCATCTTTAGCTATAATTTTTGCTTTAGGGGGAGGGGAATTCTTACCGGTTTTGAAAAAGCGACTGGCTCCTGCAGGGCAAGATGAAAAGGCATTTGTATATACAAATGCACATCTTGCAATCCCCTCCCCCTAAGTTATTTTATGTTCTAATAATTGGTTATTAATAGCTCCCTGACACTGCCCCTGCTACTGGCTTTTGCGCCTATTGAACGTCGCGCACACAGTTGCCTGATAGTATAATTCCTGTAATGCTTTCGAAAAAAATAGTCGTCCCCGTTACAGGAATTACTTAGCATCCATTTACTTTCAACACCCAATGTTTTGCAAAATGATGCCAACCTTTTCTGCTGGGTGTCATCAAAACCGGTAGTACTGTAAGCTGTAAAATTTGATGTATCTGAAACAGGTTTATAAGGTGGGTCAAAATAGATAAACGAACGCCCCTGCAGGAACTTTACGGTGCACGTGTAATCTCCTTCCAGAATTGTAACTTTTTGGAGTAGCTCGCTCAATCTGCCAATTATACTCCTGTTGCAAATAATCGGTTTTCTATATTCTCCAAAAGGCACATTGAATTCATCCTTTTTGTTTACTCTGTACAGTCCGTTAAAACAGGTCTTATTCAAAAAGATAAACAAGGAAGCCAGTTCTGTGCTGTTTAATTTTCCAGAATTAAACTGTTTCCTTTTCTCTATATAAAACAATCTTTGTCTGTTGTAGTCTAACTCCCAGTATTTATGCTGCAATTCTTCCAGAAAAGTAATCAGTTCCAGAGGATTTTCTTTAACGGCGATATATGTTTTTATCAATTTCGAATTGATATCGTTGATGATGATGTTTTTTATCAATGGATAATTTTCCAGTATATAAAACACAACTGCACCGCCCCCGACAAATGGTTCGGCAAAGGTGTCGAACTGCTCCAGCTGGTTTGGAAACAATTTATTTATTTGGGGCAATAGTTGTGTTTTTCCTCCCGCCCATTTCAAAAAAGGTTTTACGGCTGGTTGCATAAGACTGTTGTTTTATAAGATTTCAGTTTACCTTTTGCTTGGCCCCCTTGCCTTTTGTCTGCTTCTGATCCAGTTCCTTCTCTTGTTTAAATCCTGAAAAGTTGATAGTCCGGTTCGCTGCATCCACCTGCAAGGCTGCTCCAAACTTCTTTCCATTTCGTCCGGTCATTTTATCCAGGTAAACTTTTTCTCCTTTGGCCAGTTTTTGTTTCTGTTCTGCAGAAAGCGTTACTCCTTTTATTTTTTCGGGTACGGTAATGTGTTTTGTCCTAAGCGGGACCAATTCATTGGTTTTGGGATCAAGTGCCAGGTAGTATTTGTCTTTCTTCCCATCCCGCCCTGTGAGTTCAATAGTCTTACCCAAATTTCGTTCGGCAAGTAGCCTGTTTCGCTCTTCCTGGGTAAACTTATGCCCCATGTACTCTTCAGGAATCTGCAATCTCTGAATTGGATGGACTTTGACATTTACAGTTCCGTCCTCTTCCTTTTTTAACCGGAGTTTTGCCGGTATCCGCATTTGCTGGTCATTTACCGTAGCGTTAATGGTGTAGAGTTTCTGGGAACGGAAACCATTCAGAAAGTCCCTGAGTTCGTTTTCGTCCATGTGATTAACAAAATCCTTTTTCACCCCTACTTTTTCCAGTTTGTTAAAGGGGATTTCGTCTTTCTTGATGCGGGTGTTTTGTTCCATGATCTTTTAAATTTATTCGTGATTAATTATTATTAATTATTGAGGGTTGTTAACTGTCGTTTCTCAGTATCTGAATAATGTCGTTACAGATTTGATTACGGTTGTTTTCAAGTACATCGTTGATGTTGTCAAAGCGATAAATGCCGTGAATAGGTTGGTATTTCTTTTCTTCCTTTTCGATGGCTTCCGTATCCACATCAATCAGGCAATTAAAATTTCGCTGGCTCACCTGCTGGTCAAAATTATCGGCCACTTGTCCTACCATGTACCCTTGTGGCAAAGTGGCTATTTTTCCTTCGGGCATCAGGTAATCCATCTGGGTGGAAAAGGAAGTGGATTGCACGTTCCGGTTAATATTAATAGACTGCCTCTCCTGAAGGATCTTTCCCATGCGATTCTGGATAAACCGGGCTGTCTCCCCGACCGATTGCCCGGCGAAGACATTTCCGATATTGGTAAGGATGGCATTGGCCTGTTCTTTTCCGTAATCCCGGATTAGCTGATCGATGGTCTGAATTCCCAGCAGGGTAGATATTCTGTTACTACGTGCGGTGGCAATTAAAGTGTCAAGTCCCCTGAAGTAGATGGTTGGCAACTCATCAAAGATCAGGGAACTTTTATGCTGGCCTTTGCGGTTCATTATTTTCAGCATCCGGGTAATGTAGAGGGAAAGCACCGCCCCGTACATTTCAATACGGAGCGGATTATTGGCCAGGCAAACGACTTTAGGATGGTCCGGATTATTAATGTCCAGTGAAAAATCATTGCCCGAACATATCCAGTAGATCTCTTTGCTGATGATTTTGGAGATAGCTATTTTCAAGCTACCCAGCTGTCCTTCCAGTTGTTCATTCGCACCGCGCTTATGTGCATTGATAAAGGGATTGATAATGTTCTCCACGTCCTTTTCTTTGGAAAGGATGGCAAACAGGTCATCGTATTCCAGTTGCAATAATTCTATAGCATGTGGAAGCGTACAATATTCTCCATCCCTGTATTTTTTCAGAAACCAGATTACTGCGGCAAAAAACGATACGGCTGATTCAGAGAAGAACTCTCCCTGTTTCCGGATCCATTCGCGGTTCAGGTTGTACAATACCGTCCTTGAAGATTCAAAGGCATCGATGGGGCTTTCCATTAGTTCCGGAGCCAGTGGGTTACAGCGGTAGGATTTTCGGATATCGTCAAAGTTGATAACATAAAACCTGGCCGTTTCCGGTAATATCTTTTTCTTTTTTGCTTTCAAAAAATAGTTGTAAGCCACATTGGAGAGGTCTGGATATTTAAAATCATACACGCACATCGAAAATCCTTTGGACAAATGTTGCCGGATAAAAGGCAATACCACCGAAAAGGATTTCCCGGATCCGGGAGTACCTATCACAATGGTTCCCCGAAAGGGGTTGATTACATTGATCCAGCCTTCATGTCGTTTGTTCCGGTACTGATAAATGGTTTCAAGGTTAACGGAGTACTCGTTTCCTTCATATCCCCTTTCCTGCGGGAAGCTCTCGTTCTCCAGGTTAAACCGGTCTTTCATCAGATTCACATTGATCAGTTTGGACATGTTATCAAAAGCCATATTCAGGATCACAAATCCCAGAAAGGATAAAAGCAGGTATACAACAGCCATTCTTTCAATGCACAGCAGGCTTCCCCAGTATAAAAGCAATCCTGTCAGGATTTGTACAACGATGGTAGCCACCTTCAGATCACGATCCTTTTTTGCCTTTGTTCCAATGCACGTTATGACCAGAAAAATCAAACAGACTGCTTTTGCCTGCCAAACATTAGTAAGAAACCCAAGGCGCAACAGTTTATTCCAAAGCGGCTCAAACTCCAAGATGTACCACCCCAGTTTTTGGAAGAAAGCTACCTGCTGAATGTAAAGAGTAAGAAATAACAGCAGGTAACTAAAAAACCGGAAGCCTTCGTGCAAACGCCTTAATTCGTTGGATTCGTTGAGCATTATAGAAAGATGATTAATTCAATTCTTTAGCTTTTAATATCTCTTTGTTTTTCACTTTGAGTGAAAGCTTTCTGCCGGTGTTTCCGAGTGCTTTTTCCAACAGTTCTATTTTCAGGATGCGTTTGTCCGGAATCAGAAATTTGGGCAGAACAAAAACTTCCCGCAGTGTGGTTTTTGCCGGAATACTTTCCCAGTTATAATGCTGATATATCTTTTCCACCGGGTATTCCTGAACATTGGTGACTTTTGACCGTTTCCGGTCCTCAATCCACCAGTGGTAGTCATCCGCATCCAAAGCAATGTTGGTGGTGTTGCTAATTTCCAGTTCAAAGAACAGCAAATCCTGTTTCAGGTAGATATTTCTGAGACGGAATATAATTCCATCCTTGTGGCTCTTAGCCCTGACCGGCTTTTGAATATCCTTACTGAGTAGTCGGCTACACATTTCTTTCAGGTAATATTCCGGTACCGGGCCAATATTGATGTCCCCGGCCTTTTCCCAGTAAAAGTCTTCCATTATATAAGAGATTTTATTTGCATTGGAATATTTCACGAAAAGCGAATACGAACGATTACCACTAATAATGGTCAATGAAGACTCTTCGCTAAAGTCATCCAAGGCTTTTACCCGCACCATGTTGGGTTGCTCGGGAACTACTTCTGCAATCAGTTTGTCCGGGTCTCCCACTTGTACATAGGTGATTTTCTCTTTTGCGATTAGGTGGGTGGTTTTGTTTTGACAGATTTCAATTTGGTTTTGGGCACTTATTGCCAGTGAAAAGACAAAGAATACAAAAGCTAAAATTATTTGTTTCATGACTATTATTTTTGATTGATGATATAGACAAGTGTGTTTTTCTTTACAGTTACCTTTTTCAGGCGTACCCTTTTCAGTATGGTCTGGGCAGCCCGGTCAGCTGCACGAATCCCGGCATAGGTCAGCGGATTACCTGTTACTCCCATCAAGGAAGAGGTATTGGTGGAGGCTCCCACTTCCTGGTAAACTTTACGGGCGGCATTGTCCGGGACATAAAGTCCTTCCAGTCCATCCAGGTCACAGATACTAAGTTTTACCGGCACAAATGAGTTTCGAACAGGCATTTGTGTCACTTCAATGTGCAATCGCTCATTTTTGATATTACAAATTCCGTATATGAATGCGTTCTCAGGTATCTTCTGACCGTTGACATAGGTGTCTTCCAGCAAACGCAGTTTTACCCGGTTGCCATCCAAAACCGTCGTGGTTTCATAAATCTCTGCTTTGATCAGAGGATTGTCGACGGGTTCTTCCCTGCCAAATGCCAATTGACGTTTCTTTTCCAAAGAAGCTGCCTTGCTTCGACTTGCCTCGATCTGCTGAAGCATTGTCTGGGCCTTTTGCAATGAAACCATCAAAGAATCACTCTTTCGGTTAAGGTTGATATTCTGATCTACGATCTGATCCAGTTCCTCAATCCCGGTATTTGTTGTTTTTGGCATTTCGGCCTTTTGCTGACGTTTCACCATAGATTTTGCCGGATAACTTTGATAGCTTTTCATTGAACCGGTAACCGTTGTTTTTGATTTGTTAGCTCCATTCAGTTCCTTTTTTATCTGCTCTTCTTTCTGACGAATATGGGCCAACAATTCTTCGGGGTCTTTATTCTCTGTCAGCAACGGGAGTTCCCTTAATAGCGAGTCTTTTGAAGTTTCAAAAGCTATTTGTATGGAATCTTCATGATGGTTACTTCGGCCTTCTTCCATAGCGGTTCCCTCTTTTTGATAGGCTTCCATTTTATCATAAATCTCAATAGACTTCTCCGCTTCCGGAAGCAGGTAATTGGCTCCCTCGCTTTGGCTATTGGCTAGTGTGATTTCTTCTTCCTCCGCTTTGGTTCCCCCTCCCAGCACATAAAAAATCAGGACAACAAAAGGAATTAAGGCCAGCGGCAGGATAAACAGCGCTTTATTTCTTTTCAGGTACTGTTTCATTGATGTATTGTTTTAATTGGTTTTCAAAGGAATCCACTGGCATTTCAAAGGCTGAGTGGACTGCCGGTGCAGTTGCATCGACAACCGGTCCCGCCAGCGGTGTTTCTATTTTATGCTGTTTTACCTTGTTTGCCGGAAACCAGATAAAGGAGATAGCAAACAGGGCAAACATAAAAGCGGTAATTATGATCCACTTGCTTTTTCTTGCCAGTGGGTCCAAAGACTCGTCTTTTTCGTCCATACCATTTACCCAGCGGGTAAAACGACTATGATCTTTGGGATTTGGAATGTTCTTTTTGTTATTCATTTTTATATTAGTTAAAAGGATTTTCTTTTAATGGTTTCCAGGTCCTGGTTCTCATCAATCCGCCAGTTTTCCATCAGAAAACCATGTGGATTATTGTCTGTTCGGGAGATGTTTCGTAAGTATCCTGAAGTTCGGAGGCTCCGGATTGTGATATTGGATTTTCTCACGATCTTTTGCTTTCCAATAAAGGTGAAACGATAGGGATAAGAGGAAAAATCCAGCTTTATGGAATCCGTCTGCAGCGTCGTACTAATGTCCGAAGCAATCACCTGATTATACAGGTTATTCTCTTTAAAAGCCTCGTATTGTTCCATAGCGCTCCGGTCTGCCAGATAAAGCGCTTCCCGAACATTATTCTCAATATAGGTCTTGTCCGGCTCCAACGTGAAAAACAGTTCATGAAAACGCTTTACATGATCCCTGGCTTCGGCATCCCTGTTTTCGCTGATATCTTCGCGAAGCGCTACCAGCAATGATTTTCCATTGTCCAGTACATAGATTTTCTGTTTGGAAAGCTCCACCAGTTGAACAGATTCATGAAAAATATAACTGCTTACTACCATCAAAGAGAGGCTGACCAGTACCAACACGTACACGATAAAGCGAAACTTTCGTTGTATATCAAATTGTTTATGCATTTCTGTTTGTAATGAGATTTTAGTAGTGAGTATTGAGATAATGGTCACTTCATTGCTCCTTTGGTAATCGCCATCACTGCCGCTGTTCGCACTATTCTCCCTCCCCCGGAGTTGGTTCCCGAGGCCTGTACAATCCAGGAAGCAATTTTTGGTACCATTACCATCCCGATAATACCACACACGGGTACAATCAGGTTGGAAACAAAGAACATTTTTGGCTGGTAGATCAGCATCGAATTAATCTGAGTGATCTCCATTTCCAGCACATAAATGAGGATTTCCTGAACAATGGAAAGAATCAGCAGGGCAATGGGCAGGTAAAGGTTCACATTGACAAAACGGGCAATCCATTGCAGGTAGTTGTCCTGAAACCCGTCAAAGATGGACAGGGCAAATGCCAGCGGCCCAAAAATCACCAGCAGCACACAGAACACCGTTCGCAGAAAGGCAATCAAGTAAACCAGCACTTCAAAAAAGGATTCCAGCAACTGACGTGTGGCATCCATCATATAAAAGTTAATCTGGTTCTGAATGGCCCTTCCGCTGATGATATTGTACGTGGTCAGGATCAGGTTCACCCCTTTGTCCCAGAGATCGGCTTCTTTTTCCTCGTTCTCATAGAATAAGGGCAGGTCTGTGGAAAGGATGGCCTGTTGTTTGTCTTCCAGTCGCTCCTGAACAATGTGTTTTTTATCCGCATACACGGCTTCTGACAGCTTTGTCAGTCCTTTAGTGGGCGCCATCAACAGGTTGACAAATGGCCCCCAGAAAGTAATCACCAGTACCAGGGCAAAGGGTCGTAATAGTGGCAGAATGGATACCGGGTTATCTGCAATCAGCTGTTCATAGATCCTTTTGGAGATATATAAAAAAGCTGCGATCCCGCCAATGGCCCGTGCCATATCCACCAATATCCGCGCATGGCCGATTCCTGAATCCACCAGCGTATCAGTGAATGTAAAAAAATCATTGGTTGTAAGTACCTGAAGTAGCATCATCGTGGTTTTACCGGGTTAAAAAGGAATAGCTCTGTGGCTGGTTACTATAACTATTGAAATAGTGAAGTTTACCGTGGGAGTAATCCACTTCACCCTGTAGTTTATTCAGATCATAACTGATCCCCGAAAAGGCTTCCAGTTTGCTGCCATGATCGGTCTGGAAAAGGTTCACCATCAAAAACTGCATCAACAGCTGGTCAGCTTCCTTTTCATAAATTGCATGGATTTGCTCCGAGTTTTCCAGCGTACCCAGCCTGTTGACTTTCTGATAGAGCTTTATGAATCCGGCTGCCAGGTTGTAGATATCACTCAGTTCGTCCGAACGGGCATCAAAAAGCTGATCACTGATCTTTTGTGAATAGTCTGTATTGACTTTGATTTGCTCCGTTTCTTCCATCCTTCCTTTCACCTGGCTTCGTTCCAGCGCTTTGGCTAAAATCCGCAACAGGCCGTTTTTTAGCTCTCCGGCAATCTCTCCCCCGTCGGTAACAGGAACTGATACAACATCGTAATAATAGTGCGTTGGCCACGCGCGTATAAATACATGCGGAATTGGAATCAGTCCTGTTGTGAAAGAAATAAAAGTCAGCGGGTAGGTTCCTTCCATATCCGGATAGGTTCCGTTCCAGGGTTTAATATCGATCAGCTGTGCTTGGGATGATTGCGTTGAAGCAATTACCAGCGCAATTATAATTGCTGCTTTCAGAATTCGTTTCATGCTATTTAATCTTTCCGGTTTTCGTTATTTATAAAGGCTGTAATACATGGCAAAACCTTCCAGCGTGTTATCATTCCGGCTTTTCATATAGGAAGCATACATGATTTTGTTATGCAGGTAGCAGATTGTCCCGTAATGCCGTTTAACGCTCAGGTAGATCCCGTTAATGGCATCGTAACGTTGCTTGTCATCCATCATAAAAAAGTCGTCTTTGACAATGATGTTCAGGATTGAAGTGACCAGAGATTTGCTGTCATCCAAAATGATATCAAAGCTTTGGACAATAGCTGCTGCCTGCTGGGTTGTAAAATTGCCATCCTGGACAAGTAGGGGGACTTTGTCTGTATAGATTGTAATGATCTTTTGCAGGATGTCTTTGGTTTCCTGTATCCGTTTGTAATCCTTGATCAGATAGGATACTTTCTGCAGGCTTTCCAGCATTTCCTTATCGATGCCCAGGATTTCACCTGTAAGTCCTTTAATATCCCCGTTCAAGGCTTTTATCAGGACATTGTACAGGTTGATTTTTGACAAAATCCCTTCTTCCTGTACCCAGAGGGCTTCCCTCTGTATCCCGGCCCCCACATCAGTTACCGGAGTTTGGGCATTGCTTGTGTTTATAGTCAGGGTTAAAAGAATGGCAAATGAGAGAATAATTTTTTTCTTCATGATAGTACTTTTTAATGGTTTTACATTTGTTTTAAAATCTCCAGGATAGATCGGTCACCGGTTAGTTGTTCCAATATCTTCTCCTTTTCTTTTTGTTCAGTGGTGTAGCAGTAATACTCAGGTTTGCTGACTTCCAGGGCAAAGACCCTAGAGTATTCCCCGAGTGAGATAAACACTTCCTTGAAACTTCTGTCCGATGGAAGGTTTTTATTAATGGATAGGATTTGTTCCTGTTGAAAGGCGGTCAATCCAAGAAAGCGGCTGATCTGGTCAAACTTGTTGCGAAACTTGCCCATATCCAGCAATATACGGGTATCGGCATTGTTGATAATTGCATCCCTCACAATCGGTGAAGAAATCACATCGTCTACTTCCTGGGTCACTACCATGGCTTCACCAAAGAACTTACGGATGGTCTTGAAAAAATATTTGATAAACCCGGCCATTTGTGGGGTTGCAATGGCTTTCCAGGCCTCTTCCAGGCAGATAACCTTCCGGGTGTTTTTCAGGCGGCGCATCTTTTTCAGGAAGATATCCATAATAATCAGTGTGGCCACAGGAAAGATCACCGGGTGGTCTTTGATGTTGTCCAGTTCAAACACCAGGAAAGGACAATTGAAAAATTCATCGGTCTTCATGGGTTTGTTCAGCAGGTAGTCGTACTCTCCTCCCCGGTAGTATTTTCCCAGGATAAAAAAGAACTCATGGCTGTTAAATTCCAGTGACTGCTCTTCCACCAGCTTCGGAATGTATTCCTTACAGAACACATAGAATCCGTTAAAAGACCGCTCTGCTTCCTCCGTTTTAAAAAACTCCATCAGCGCATGTGCAATAACATCCTTTTCCATCTCCGAGAGCTCCGGTTTATACACTGTGTAGATTACTGAAAGGATGGTTTGCCGGTGCTCCAGATCGGCTTCGCCTTCCACCACAAAAGGATTAAACGAGATCGGATTGTCTTCGGTAAACTCAATCAGTCTTGCTCCTCCCCTTTCTTTCAGCCGTTCATTCAGGTAGTGTGTCAATATCTCATAGCTTCTTCCCACATCAAGCAGCACCACATGGCAATTGTCGTTTTCCACATATTGCCGGAGCAGGTGGTTGGTAAAAAAGGATTTTCCTGAACCTGAGCCACCAATGATGATCTTGTTCCGGTTATGGATCAGGTGTTGGTGCATGGGTTCGTCCGACAGGTCGATCCGGACCGGGCAGCCTTCCATCCGGTCCGATAGGTGGATAAAGAAATCAGAATCCGAGTTCCGGACTGCTCCTTCAAAATTGGTCAGGCAGCAGGCTTGCGGCACTTGAGTCATAAACAATTCTGTTTCCGGAAGCTGGGTGCTGAATGGCACACAAGCAAAGAACAGGAAAGGCAAATCAAAGGTATGTTGGTACGGGAAACAGTTCATTAATGAAAAAGCAGTGGTGGTTTCGCTTTTAATTTTTTTCAGTTTCGGGATGGATTCATGCAACAGGGTTACGTTAAAGTGTGTCTTAACGATCTTCTCACCTGAAGCCTGAACCGTATCCAGAAAGTTTTCGATCAGCCCGGCATTGATCTTGTTTTCCGAGGAAAACTTTGACAGGCTGTAAATCTTTTTGTAATCGTTTTCCAGCCCGGTTTTTACCTGTTGCTGACCGGGGACATAGATAAACTGGTTGGTAATGTGCGATTGTGGTAAATGCCAGCTCAAGGGGTAAACCATAGATACCGGCAGCCCGGTGCGGGGATGGCCGCTCACAGGGCGTACTTCTGAAGGCAGGTGTGAATAATCACTCAGGCTCAGCATCTCCACAAAACGGTCCATCACCCGTAACCGGTCCCGGAAGTCTATTCCTCCCAGCAGGGGCTGTCCCTCCCTGAAATTAAGCGTCAGGTAACGCTCAATCAATCCAATGCCTTTTGCCGTTCCCATGGCCTGTTTCCGAGTCACCGGAGTACTTTCGATCCCGCTTTGTCGGAAGATCGATGCCAGGTTAATCTGCAGTTCCCTGATTTTATCCTGTATTTTGGCTTCTTCCAGCCGGGCTTTTCTTGAAAAAATCAGCGATGATCCCAGGTAATTTTTAAAAAGGCCTGTATTTAAAAGGCTTACATACAGGTAGCATTCGTGTTTCAGGTAGCTTCTTCCATGAAAATGTTCCAGGTAATTTTTACTCAGGCTATGATTATAGTTTCGGGCGGTGTCTTGATTTGTGGAAAAATCTTCCACAAAAAAGAAATCCTGTTTGTGTAGCAGGGTGTTTTCCGGTAGGATGTTTACTAGCCGCTGGAAGGTATCATGCAGCATATAGAGTTTTTCCGTACTGCAGGAAAGCAGTTCAGGAAGAAACAGCCGCAATCCGAATCCCATATCAAGGTTATTCGAAATCAGGATATCTCCTTCAAAACCCAGCACGGGCAGGCTGATATGAATCGGTTTTACCTTCATCTTTTCTAGTTTTGACAAATGCGTTTTTTGATGGTAATAAATTCAGGGAGTTGCCGGGCAATCCGTTTTTTGTGCCAGCCCCGGTGACCGTATTTCTTCTGGATCCGGTTCAAGCGGTACAGCCAGGCAAAAAAGGCAGGTACACAAACTGCCACCGAAACAAAAGTTCCGGCAGCAATATAGAGTACCACAAATGCAATCAATGCTACGAGGATTCCATACAGGGCCGAATAGACAAGTGAACCGGAGAATCCCTTGATGTACAGGTTGGTATCAATCTTTTGGATGGTGTAAGTATTCATTTTACCAACGGTTATGCAAAGAATGCGCGGATTACTACACCTACCAAGATCAGAAACAGACAGGCGCCAAACCAGCCCATAATGGCCTTTTGGGTATCCTGATCACCGCTTTGCCATTTGATATAGACGCGGACTCCACCAATCAGACCTACCACCGCGCCAATGGCTATGATCAGGTTGGCTACCGGGTCCACATAGGAACTTACTTCCGAAGTAGCCTGGTCAATCCCGGCTGAACTCTGGGCAAAGCTGTTGTAAACACCTAAAATCGTTAAGGCAAATAATGCCATACTCTTTTGACCGACTTTTTGAATCTTCTTTCTCATGATTTTGATTTTTAATGGATTATTGTTGATAATGGATTTCGGGAAGCATGAAGGCCAGTACAGGACTGTTCTTTTCTGCAAAATGTTCCAGACCCAGGCCTTCATCATAACCGGTTTCTTCGTACAGTGAGGCAGGTAAAGAAATATTCTCAACCGGGTTGACCGGCAAAATTTCAGATGGATAATCATTTGCAGAAACGGCAATGGGTTGCAGACTTTCGTCAGGGGCAATCCCAGATTGGTATTCTTCAAAACTCCCCTGCCCGTCTTTTTGTGTTGATTTGACCCGGGCAAAGACAAGCAGCAGGGCATACCATGTCAGTAGTACAATCAGGATAAACTTTGTAAACTCTCCCCAGGCAATTTGATCCAGTCCAAGCATCATTTCATTTTTAATTTGGTGAATGAATTTTATGCCGGACAAAGGTCAAAAGCCGGGAAACGGAAAGTACCACACTGTGGTACTGTTTTTTTGATTATTTTTTATTAGACATTGAATTCCAACAACTTAAAAACCATCTTTTGAAAACAGGGCTTTGATAAGCGGAGCGGTCATCGTAAATGGTTTAATTTGGATTGATTTAAGCACATCCATTTTTTCAAAAAGAACAGAAAAACCCTCAAAAAAGAAAAGAAATTCAAAAAACAGCCGCCCGGGGAGAAAATGCAGGGCTGGCGCGAAACCTGCAAATTTTTGAATGTTACCCCGAAATTCTTTTACCGCGCTACTTGCCCCGGCCTTGCATTTTCCGGGGCGAAGGAATGTGGGGAGGGTGGCTAACTTTGGATTTCTTTTTTGTTTTTTGATAAAACACGGTTGGTACCTGTCCTACTTTTAATGCGGACAGGCAAAAGGCAAATGCAGCCCCGTAAGGAAATGGAGGGGCGGCTTTTGCCGTGGGGCGTCCAGAGGCTCTTTCCACAAGGCAACGACAAACAGCGACCGTTCTCCGTGAGTGTGCGAACGGGATCAGGGAGCCTTGGAGATGTCCTGGGAATGTGCCGGGACGCTGGAGAATAAACCTGCAAAACTTTTAGTGGGTGAGATAAAGGCATGTGCCGGGATAAAGGGGAACGAAGCGAATCAGAAGAAAGTGTAGTGGAGCCTGGTTTCTGATTTTTGACAAGGATGGACTGTGCGAAAGAAAGAAAATCCGGGACGGGCGTAATGAAGCTTAGTATCGGGTTGAGCGAAGTGCACCGGAATACCGGCTCTTGCCGTGCGGTGCGAAAGGCGGTTCAGCCCGGATGCAAAAGGGACACGAAAATACGGTGAATCATGAGCAGTCGTGTTCCAAAAACCGGGATGAACGGCCTGTGTACAGGAATTTACCAGGAAGAATATCAGCCAACCGGTCAGGCCAAAATCAACCAAAAATTTAGAATCATTTTAACAACAAAAGCACATAAATGAGTCCTTCCAATTACTACATTTGAGCACGTTTTTGAACATCTTATAATGAATCGATAAAACCTGAATACAGTATGAAACCTAAAACCAGTTTTTCTACCTTTGGACACAAATTCTTCCTTGTAATTACAACTGCAATCCTGCTGCAAAGTTGTGCAACATTTAACCCGGGCCTTATTAAATACAACGAGGATAAATCATTGTACGAATATGGTGGGCCTGAGAATGCTGTCCCCTTGCGGAATAAAAACAATGAACTCATTTCTGAATCCAATTACGAATCATTCCTGAAAGAGATGGAGGGTAATGACAATAAATATCAGGGTAGTAAAACTTATGAAAAAGCCAATTCTATTAAATTCAAAGACCATAAAATTGCATCACTATACTCAGAATCTGTCGCTGACATTAACAAAGGGCAATTTGAGAAAGTCCCTAGTAAAATGGATAGCTTGATTTCCCTTTACCCGGATGCCCTTTATTTTAGCGATTGTACTTTTTTAAACGGCTTTGCGCTTCAAAACCTGGGAAAAACCAGTGATGCCAAAGAAAAGTACAAGGAATTCATTGACTACTCGTCAGGTAAATATACGGAAAGGTTCAGGGGACATAGAAATTCTGATACGAATGACAGTATTTGGATGGCAGAAAGAAATTATGCGAAAAGCTCTATTGACGGAAAACAGGCAACCACAGATACCGGTTTCTTTCAACCATTTCTGCCTAAATATTACTACAACAGTTTACACCCGGGATTTGGGATTAACCCTGAAGATTATGCTGAGAATACAAAACATATATTAATGTTTATGTTCGGGCTCGACCTGTCAAATAATTTCTCGGCAGGTATTCAGTATTACCGGCAGTTGAACAAGTATTTTGATATAAACCCGGGGTATATGACATCCGGATCAATCAGGGAAATTTCATTGGCCATTCCAATAAAATTGTATCAATCAGAGAATAATAATCTTGGCCTAAAAGTCAGTCCTTTTATGCGCTATTCTGGAATAAAGAAGTTGGATATCAATGGTGTTCAGACAGAATTTGATGAGAATATTTTTGATTTTGGGGTAAAAGCGTCTGCGGGTTATTATTTTGCCCCGAAGTTGTCGGTCGGCGCTTCCTATATTTATCACCGTTACAACGAAAACAACACCTATCTTTTTAGTAACCAAAATGTTGAAATTTGGTATTTTAATGAATATGATATAAGCTTGTACTACGATTTATGGAAAGGGTTTAGTCTGAAATCCGGCATAAAGGCTGGAGATTTTGTAGCCGGGATTTACTGGTCGGGATGGGAGGTCAGCTATGATTTTAACCAAAATGACTTCGTTTTCAGGATCGATATGTTCTGAACTTAAAAACCAAAAGGTTATTATAAGAAATGAAATCATAAAAAGGAGTACACTTAATTTTTTAATCAACTTCTTTTATCCCCCGACTCCTTATCAAATGCCACAAGGTTGAACATTTCGCGCATCCTGCTGCGGACACGGTTGCCATATTTTTCTTCGATTTCTGAAGCAGAAAGATTGCTTGTTAAATGCGTTGGAATTCCTTTGGAGATAAACAAATCGTAACGGCTGAGCAGGATTTCTGCCATCACGTTGCATTCGTTTCCAAAGTGTTTCTGGGTTTGTTCTATTCCTAAATCGTCAAAACAGAATATATTTGGAACCGGGTTGGTATAACTCAGGTTTAACGGGTTCTTGCTGTACCGGTTAATCACTTTGTAGCCTTCCTGTTCAAATTCAAAAGTAATGTCGCGGGTGGATTTGACCTGATACTGTTTTCCCGGCTGAAAGAAATACTTCACCAGATTCATCAAGGTGGTTTTTCCACAACCGATTGGGCCGGTTAACAGGATACCTTTTTTCAAATTGAGGTTGCACTTTTCAGCTTCCTTTTTGTCTTCAATGGCATAAACAATCAAACTGTAAATAAGCGGAAAATCATCCGGATACAAACGAAAAGAATCTCCATATGTCCGTTTTCCCAGGTTTTCGAGCCAGTCCTTACAGGCACCAAAACTAAACCGGTGTTTTCCGTCTTTGATTTCCGCGATTTCTTTATAAGGGTTCGGAGTAATCCTTGTCGGTTTCGACGTGTAAGGGATTGGTTTTTCCGAATTGTTTTTCTTTTCCATTTTTTAAATTTTGATGTGCCCCTTGTTTGTCCTTTATCTTGTTTTTATAGTTTATAAAAGGTGTCCCACTTGCAGTCCCTGTAGTGGTCTCACTTGCGGTATCAAAACTGATACAGCTAACACGGCTTACCTGGTAACGGTTGGCCGAAGGAGAATAAATAATGTACCCCCAGTCATGCAGCTCTTTCATGCACCTGGAATAGGTATTTCTGGAACCAATACGCGCCATGGACATTACATCCAACCGGTTCACATCAAATTGTTCCCGGAAACGATTCAGGTTCCAGAGGTTAAAAAGCGCTATATAAAGGCTGATATGGTGGGAGGTCATATTTGCATCTTCTTCCAGGCGGTCGAAAAAACCACGCAGGTGCCTGATGTAGTTCATTTACCACGGCGGAATTCAAAACGGTTTTGCACCAGGTTTTCTTTCATCATCCGTTGAATGTCTTCACTGTCGTAAAAGATTACGCCGCCTATTTTGGTGAATGGAAGGGTACCGTTAATTCGCATATTCTGGAGGGTTCCCGGCGAAATCCCCAGCAACTTTCTTACTTCATACGTTTTTAGCCATTTCTTGGTAGGTTGCCCGTGATGGGCGGCAAAGAGTTGCTTGATTTCTTTGAGCAGTTCAATTTTGAATTCCCGTAAATCGTCGGTGGTTACAATTTCTGTTGGCATAACTTTTTGTTTTAAAATGATACAATTTGTGTTGCCAAAATTGGATTGCCTCAAAATATTTAGTACCACACTGTGGTGCTATTTTTTAATGTATCTTTCATAAACCACTGAATATAAGCGATGTGATTAAGGGGATTGTTTTAAAGCAGGAAGATTCGGAAATCATGTATTACAGTTCATTTGAATTAGCCTCATTTAGTTCCATTTGACTTCTCCTTACAACGATGCACGAACGGTGAAAGGAACGGAGTTGCTGAAGGGTAGCTTCATCAAGGGTATTCAGTTGCCGGATTTGTTCTTTCATATCATTTAACCGGTGATACAGGATAAAGGGACAATCACTGGTTGCTTCTTCAAAAGGACAACGCTGGAAAACAGCAATTAAATCTGCATTCTCAATATTCTTGGCAGTCAGGTATTTATTCATCTTTTAAAGATATATCAAATTTACTCAGGAATAAAAAAAGCGTGGAACTGAAACATACCGTACCGGAGGTATCGTCAAACACCCACACCACAGGTAAGTTCAGCCCACGCCTGATGCGCGGGCGTCCTGTTTATGTTCCTGTGATGTTTAAAATTTGACGATTTTCCGGTACAAGAATCAAAAACTAACGCGTCTGTATTTTTACCCCTGTTATCTTCTCATTTTTGTTCTGTTGTGTTATTTTTCTAATATTATCCTGTTTTTCTTTCTGAGTTTCTTTTATTCATTGTTTTCAAACAATTCATTTTTGGCTTCGTCTTCTTTGCCTTTTATTTTCATCCGACTCTTCTTTCAATTTTGTCAGTGTTTCTTTCATTTTGTCTAAGTATTCAAACGGTTGTTGGCGCTGGATGGCTTCGTAAAAAATATGGTAATAACCTGATAAATCCACATTGAATAGGGATTCAAAACCTTTGACCAAATCCTTGATAGATGTATTCCCTTTATTTACTGCATCCGTATAATAAATGCCGTAAACAATCAACATTAGGTCCCGTTTGGTGAGGTCCCAGGTCATGTCGCTGCGGACAAGACGATATCTGGCCCATCGCTTTAACTTATTAAGTTCCTCATTACAATATATGGCAATTTTCTCATTGGCTTTTATTGCTGCCAGGGTATAATCATGGCTGGTAGAAAAAAACGGGTCATAAATAAACCTGGAACAATTCAGGGTACAACTGATTTCTGTGCGCACAAAGTATTTTTCATCCAAATGGGTTGAACCACTCCTGTAATAGAGATAAAACTCGGTATTTTCATTAAAAAATTCCTGAGTTTCAGTTATCATTTGTCTCAAATACTTTTTTCTCCTTCTTATGGAAGTTACCGGTTGCCGGATTAAAATTTCCCAGAGCTTCGAGTAGTATAAATATTCTCCGAGCGCATACGGTTTTATCTCTTTGAAAAAACGGACTTCTTCTTCCGTATTTTTAAAGTCTGAGTGGTTCACATAGTCTCGCAATTCCAACAGCGCTGTTGAGCTAACTCCTACTGCTTTTTCGACCTTTGAAATTTCGTCATGTTCCACACGGCTTATTTCCTGTAAATCGTTTTCTAATTGTTCAACTATTTGTCTCGGCATGGGGTTTTTCATTTCAAATCAAATTAATTATCTCATAACCTATCTTATATATCAAGAAGCAATTATCATTATATTTTCAATTTGGATTTCTTTCAATGTTTATAATCTGTAAGATTCTTCCCAACCTATTTGTGGTGGTGGCCCCTGTAGCAATTGATTTGCTTCAGCATTATTTGTTATCTGCTTGATCTTTATATCAAAAATAAGCTTAGTACTCAGGCGTTGCCAGTTTTCCTAATACAAACACCTGGCTTAAAGAATCTGAAATACCAAACGGTGAGCGTGTTTCTTCATCTCCTCTACACGCCAATACAAAGTTCTTAAAATGATTCGACGAATTTTCCGGCACCTCCGGCAAATGCTTTATTACCTTTTCGGCATTCTTCGAAGGCAGGATTGATAAGGTACTTCCTTAGGAACCGTCTTTAAAAATCAAATCCTTACTATAAATGATCTTGCCGGGATTCAGATTGCGCTTTTCGATCTGACTGGTACTTGCACTGGAATATCAGAACCCAATTCTGTTTTGCCATAGTTCTTTTCTGTTACGAAAAAAGTGTTTGGAGTAACAGTTTTACTGGTTCCGACAATTTCATCATTCTCTACTTTGTATTCGGCTGTTCCATTTAATACTTTCCAACCGTTCAGGCTTTTGCCGTCAAAAAGGGTAGTCCATTTCTCCGACTCGTTATTTACATTTAAAGTCAAAAAAACATTTGATATTAAAATCAGCATTGACAAAAACAATATATTATTCATTAGTAAATTTGTTTATCATTAAAATAAATTATTGAAATTCTAAATATCCTTGAACCTTTTTAATCTGAGTTCGAGTCTTCAGTTCGTTTAATGGTATTGAAATAGTTTTACCAATCTGCTTATTATTCTCATAAGTCGCAACTATAATAGTTTTTGCATTTTTAGGAATTTCAAGTACTTGTCCGTCCAGATATTTAGCACTATATTTATCAGGGAAGGTATTATCGAATGTATAGTAAATATCCAATCCTTTCTTTTCCTTTCCTAGTTGTATGTAGAGGATACCATTTCTTCCAATAAATGGTTTGACAACCGCATCTAAATAGCTTAAAGCATACTTATAATCTAATTTATCAAACTTTTTCATGTGATGCTCCATACGATAAATAAATCCTTCCCAATTCTTTTTAGAATTAGGCGACCAGTAAACTTCGGCGAGAGCCATAGATCGAGGCCAATACATATATTGTGCATGCCTAAAATTTGGAATATTCTCAGTCCACAAACATGTTTCTCCTCCTATAATGTGTGAAATAAATTTATCATTTGGAGCAGGGTCAAAAGAGTAACATGTTTTTAACCGATTCACTCTCTTTCCAGCCAGAGGTTCAACACTAAAATCTCCTTGGTAGTAGTCCATATATGTAGGAAATCTTGGGGTCATGATCACATCGTGCCCCTGTCTTGCTGTATTATTACCTGCCGTCATATCTATCCAACTCATTACTGTTGAATTGGGAGCTAATCCCCCTTCCAATATTTCGCCCCATCCAACAAGTTTCCTCCCTTTTTCTAAGAGCATTTTCTCTACCTGTTTTACAAAATAACTCTGTAATTCTTTTTCATTTTCCAAATCATTCTTCTTCATTAAATCCTGACAATCAGGACATTTTTTCCAAAACTCCTTATAACATTCGTCTCCGCCAATATGGACATATTTGAATGGAAACATAGCTACTATCTCGTCTAATACTTTGTCCACAAAATCAAAAGTAGAATCATTACCTATACATAAGGTATTGCACTCACTTCCATAAAAAGAAGAATTCACAGGCACTTGGTACTGCTTTTTAGTACACGACAAGTGTGGATAAGATGTAATTGCAGCCATTGAATGTCCAGGGATATCAATTTCAGGCATGATCTGAATAAATCTTTCACCAGCATACTGAATTAAATCCATTATTTCTTTCTTGGTATAGTATCCCCCATAGCTCGCTTTTTCTCCAATTTGAGCTACCTGAAGTTCATTCCACGAACCAATTCTAGGTACTCTCCATGCACCTACTTCAGTTAGCCTAGGAAAAGCATTAATTTCAATACGCCACCCTTGATCATCAGTCAAATGTAAATGAAAAACATTGTATTTGTATAATGCCATTTGGTCTATTAATGTTTTTAACTCTTCTATGGAAAAGAAATGTCTACTTACATCAAGCATAAAACCTCGCCATTGAAATCTTGGGGCATCTTTGATTGTAACACATGGAATCCGATATTCCCTATTTTCTGGAATAATCTGAAGAAAGCTCTGTAATCCATAAAATAGACCTTGCAATGAAGTAGCTTGTAAAGTTATTGAATTTGCATTGATTTGAAGTTCATATCCTTCATAAGGAATACTATCATCTGAAACCAAGAATAAATTTATTGCTTGATCTTTTTTTTGGCATTCATTTACTTTTCTCGATGAAAAATGTAATCCTGTTAAAGACTCCACTGAGTTCAAAAATCTATTTACAAGTGAATGCAATTGTTGATCATTGTAATAAATTATTGTTGCATCATTCAAAATAAAATACCCAATTCCATTTTCAATTTGTTTAGGTAACGGTATTATATAGATTTCCTGAGCATGGATTTTTGCATTTGATGCGATAAAAATCAGTATTATTAAAAAATATTTATTAATCATCAGTATTTATATAATATAATAACATCTTAAGTTGGTATAATTACAGTTCCCATTGATAAAAAATCAAAACTCTCATTCTAGTATCTTATCAACTCTCTTTGGGCACCACACTACGTTGAATTTGTTTTAGCATCTTTTATTTGACCAGACTACGAAACAATTTAGGATAGTGAATAGATAATTTAGTTTTTGATTGACATAAAACTTCTAATTGTTATGTATTTATTCCTTATTTACGAATTTCTTTATCCGTCCTATTTTAATCACGTTTTAGTTAATTATTGCTCACTGTCAAACTTCTAATCAGCTCAATTTCTTCTTTATCATAGGGAGTACCATCGGATCTAAATATATCATGAAACCAAAGTTCTGGTTCCGAGCCGCCTGGAATTGCTTTTTCCCACGCATAAATTGTATTTGTTTTACCTGAGACAAGTCCCCAATTAATGGCACCAATATTTTCTTTCTTCAACATAGGCATAATATTACTAAATAGACTGTTTTTCTCTCGTGCCATGTATTCAGTACAAATCATTGGACGTCCATATAATTTTAAAGTATCAATCGTCACCTTATGTTCCACAGGATCTTTATAGGTGTGATATGTAATCACATCTGAGCTTTCTATTTGAAATTTGTTCAAGGTTGGAAGGGTATTATTCCATACCCCCGCAGTTAATGGTTGTGATGGGCGAACCTCCCAAGCCCACTTGAATACATTTTGTAATAGCTGGTAAGATTTGTTGCCACACCCTGACATGCCAGGTTCATTATATAGATCCCACATTAAAATACGCTTGTCATCCTTAAAAGAAGTTAAAATGTCCTTAACGTATATCTCTAATATTTTTGTCAAAGTTGAGTCTTGAAATAATAAATCCCCGGGATCACGTATCCAGCCAGAGTTATGTATGCCTGGTTTAGGATCAGGTTGTTTCCCTGCTTTGTAGGTAGGGTTCCAACAATCATCAAAAAAAACAAACACTGTCTTGATATTATACCTATTAGCAATTTCTAAATAACGACTTATTCTATTCTTAAACCCATACTGATCAATTTCCCATGCGACATGATGTAAATAAACCCGCATACAATTCATCCCAATGTCTTTGGCCCAACTTAATTCTCGATTGATAGTTACTGTATCAAAAGTCTCTACCTGCCACATTTCAAGCTGATTAATCGCAGTACTCGGGATAAAATTGCACCCCCTTAACCAACCGTTTTTTTCCTGCCAAATTCTGGACTGCTCTTTAGTCCAAATATTCGATTTTAATCCATTACTGTTTTCTGAATATCTGCATCTAGGAAAAGCAAAAAGGCTAACTATTAATAAAAAATAAATTTTGTTTTTCATGTTGTTATATTTTCTAATTATTAGATAAAAAATTGTTGCGCACCATAGCCATTAATTAATATGTCTAAACCTGAAATCATTATTTTAATATAAAATCATGTGTAAATGAATAGCTCCATGAGCCCCATAAACCAAACTTTGTTCAATATCTGCCGTCTTTGAAGGACCAGATACAAATACTCCAAATCCACAATCTTTTTGTTTTATTTTTTTATAAGCTAAATACATATTAGATATTATATCATTTTTGTTCAATTTGATAATTAGTCTTTCTGAAATAAATGGAATTAAACGATTGGGGATACATGAATCATCAATCCAAATCGCTCCATTTTCGGATACACCAAATAGGCCGTTTATTAAAACATTTTCAATCCTTTCCAATTCTGTTTTGGAGCAATTCTCATCAAATTTCTTCCAACCTTCCATTTTTGTAAAATCTATCGTTTGTCTGTAACTCTTTGTTATAAATTCTGTCACTTCATTTTCTTCCAACTCTTTCACAAAAACTCCTTCTCTTTTCAGGCTTTCTTTTAATTCTTCCAATAAATCCTGTTTTATTGATGTCGAATATTCTTTGAATTCCTCCGGTGGCGATTTAAAAGCTGGTTTGTTATGCCATATTGTTTGTAAAATCTCATGCTTACCCATACTTTACTCACTTTTTGTTTTTATTCCACCATTCTTTAAAAGATTCTTCGGGAGGTTCTGGTAGTTCACGGCCTTTCCCCCAAACATTCAGGTTATTATAAATTACTTTTCGCGGCATATGTCGTAATGCCCAGCGAGCTGTCTTCCCGGAAAAATTATACAACCTGTTACTCGATAATAATTTCCCTGCAATTCTCAATGAAACTACTTTTGTCGTGGAAAGAAGCTTTTTTTCATTTAATTCCTGCCTCCAGTTATATAATTGTTCGTGTATGTCAATTTTTACTGGACAAACATTGGAACATGAACCACACAATGAGGAGGCAAAAGGCAAATCTTTCTTTTCCTTCGTCCGGTGTACCGGGGCCAGTATAGAACCAATGGGGCCGGGGATGACACTTCCGTAGCTGTGTCCACCGCTTCTCCTGAATACCGGGCAGGTGTTCATACATGCCCCGCAACGGATACATTTTAATGAATTTCTATGTGCAGTGATACCCAAATGACTGGAACGTCCGTTATCAACAATTATAACATGCATTTCTCCCCTGGGTTTTGGTTTCCGGTAATGCGAGGTATAAGTTGTAATTGATTGTCCGGTTGCGCTGCGTGCCAATAAGCGTATAAATACGCTCAAATCTTCTGTTTTGGGGATTATTTTCTCAATACCCATACAGTGAACTTGGACTTTTGCTGCTTGAACTCCCATATCTGCGTTCCCCTCGTTGGTGCACACCACCACAGTGCCACTCTCTGCTACTGCAAAATTTACCCCGGTAATAGCAACATCTGCCTCCAGAAATTTTTTTCTCAGATGCTTTCGTGCTGCCCCGGTAAGGTATGTTGGGTCTGAGTTGCCTTTCTCCGTATGCAATTTTTCATGGAACAATTCCCCAACCTCTTCTTTTTTCAGATGGATGGCAGGCAATACAATATGGCTTGGCGGCTCTTTCCTGAACTGGATAATTCGCTCACCAAGGTCGGTATCCGTGATTTCGATTCCCTGTTTTTCAAGAAAAGGATTAAGGCCACATTCTTCAGTCAGCATTGACTTGCTTTTGACAACCTTTTTTGCATTTTTAGCCCGGATAATTTGTAACACTGTTTTGTTAAATTCTTCTGCATCAGTGGCCCAGTGTACCTTAACCCCATTTTGTAAGGCTATTTCCTCAAAATCTAACAGGTATCCATCCAGGTTGGATAATGTGTGCTCTTTAATTTGTGATGCCTGTTCTCTGAGCTTTTCCCATTCCTTCACCTGCCCGGCAGCTATATCTCTTTTCTGACGTACAGCCCATAATGCTTTATCTTGCCAGTCTGATCGCCGGTCATCCTGTAAAAACTTTCCTGCGTTTTTTGCATGTGCCATCATAAGTTACTACTGTTTAGGATTTCGGCAATGTGCATCACTTTAACCTTTTTCTTTTCTCTCCTGATTATTCCTTCCAAGTGCATTAAACACGACATATCTGTGGCTGTTATAATCTCTGCGCCGTTGGTCTCATGGTCATGTATCCTTGACTTTCCCATTTTTACCGACACATCCGGCTCAAAAATTGAAAATGTCCCTCCAAAGCCACAGCACTCATCTTCCCTGTCAAGATTAATAAGTTCAATGCCTTTTACTTTATTTAGCAACTGGTGAACTTTGGAGTTTCGTTCGGTAATAAGCTCAGAGGGGGTTCCCAGTTTTAATCCCCGGAGTCCGTGGCAACTTTGATGAAGGCCTACTTTATGGGGGAAACTGGCACCAAAGTCATCAACTTTCAGAATATCAACCAAAAACTCACAGAGTTCATAGGTGTTTTTTCTAACCTTTCTTACTTCATCGGTTTGTTCCAAAATATTATAATGCTCACTAACATGGTAAACACAACTTCCCGAAGGAGATACCACGTAATCATATTTGCTGAAGTTACGGACAAAGTTTTTATACACAGGAATAGCTTCTTTTTCAGCACCACTATTGGCTAACGGCTGGCCACAACATGTCTGTTCCACCGGATAATCTACTTCAAGCCCCAATTTTTGCAGTAATCCTAATGTAGCTATTCCTACACGCGGGTAAAACTGGTCGATGTAGCAGGGAATGAAAAGACCTATTCTATTTTTTGTAACTTGATCATTCATTGTACAAAACAGTATTTAGCGCTCCCCATAAAGCTGCATAATCGATACTTTTTACAACATTAATTTTTTTTAGTGAGCTTACATTTTTCAGCACCTTCTGTAATGGCTCTTTCATGTAGGAAAATGATCGGGATATCTGCCCGCCAAAAAGCAAACATTCGATTTTTTGCTCCACAAGGATATCTTTAAGTGATTCCCCTAAAATTTCCCCTGCTTTTTGAAAGGTCCAGATACTATTTTCATCACCATTATTGGCCAATTTTCCAATATCAGAGACTTCCAATCCATTACAATTTATCTTACTGTTTAACTCCTGATAAATTTTTATAAATCCCCTCTTCGAGACATAATCTTCCAAAATCCCTTCTTTATAAGGAAGTTGAAAAATGGACATAAACGGACCACCAACAGAATTACAAAGTAATTTTCCTTCTTCGGCAAGAGCAAAGCCCAAACCAGTTCCCAGCGTAACAACAGCTGCATTACTAAACTCTTTGGCATTTCCTTTCCATAATTCACCTGCCAAAACAGCATTGGCATCATGAATAAATTTTATTGGAATATTTTCCGGTAATCCTGACATTTTATAGAAAACATCACGCAAATTGATGCCATAGATACTCTGAAATTTATGTTGCATTAACGGTATTGCCTTTTCAATATCGAACGGGCCAGGGAATGCAACACCAACTCCCCTCAACTCCATTCCTTTATCATCTGCAAAGTCCAGGCCTTTCAAAATAATTTTTGTGAAGGCCCCAAATATTTTTTCTTTAGTACCTCCTGAAAATGATTCCACAGAGAAGACTGACTCCCGGAATATTTCTCCTTCGGAAGATAGAACAGCAGATTTCAGAAATGTGCCTCCGGCGTCAATGGATAAATAACTCTTCATTTGTAAAGCCATCTTTTAACATTGTTTTATGAATACATACCGGTTGATTCCCGATATTTTTCACAACGTATGATCCCATATTTGCAGGAACAACAACTACATCAAGATAATTCGACGTATAACAATGTTCAGGATTATCTACCGATTGAATTAGGACTTTTTCGCCATCAACTAAAGTCAACACATGGAACTTACCATTAGTGTTATCTCTAATCTCATTTTCAAACTCAAATCTTCTTAAACTGAAATAAAGCAAATCATGTTCACCAACAATATACTCAGCCCAGCCTTCTCCACTACGTACCAACCAGGGGGTCTGCACAAGGTTTTCTTTCACCCAGTTAGTCTTCCGTTCTTTTCTTAGTTCACGTTCTCCATGATATGTATGAATTGGACGTGGCTTACCATCCAGGTCGGCACGCAGGTAATCGTACATTTTATAGGTATACGACCCAACGGTTAAACTGCCAATTTCCAAAACAACCTGGTTGCGTCCTGATGAATGTATTGTGCCCGCTGGAATCATTACCTGGGTGCCTGGCATTGATTGAACATGGTTAATGTATTTTTGATAATCAATAGGAGTAAATTCCTTTTCCGATTTTTTGGCCTCGCGTATAAATTCATCCGGATTGACATCTTCATTAAAACCTAAATAGGTTTTTGCACCATGACCGGTTGCTATAACATAATAACTTTCATCTTGGCGTCCATGCTCACCGTAGTTCTCAATGTTGTACTGATGACTTGAATGCAACTGGACAGACATGTTGCCGCTGCTATGGTATGAATCGTCATAATTAAAACGGATTGGAAAATAGCCACCAAATTTATCTACACAATCCTGTCCCATTAACTGGGTTCCTTCTTTTTGTACAAAGGTGAAATAAGGCATTTCAATTAACTGGCTGCCAGCCTCCACAACAATACTTACCTCTAACGGAATAAGGTCGAAAACCCATGCCGCATTACGCATATTATCTGGAAGATTCCTAAGACTTTTCATATAATGCCCCCCCCAAACACCTTCAATATAAACAGGTTTACATCTTAATGGGTATCTTACCAGTGCGGAGGTGATATCACTAAATGATTCTTTTGGAATAAGCTGAATATTATCTGGATCATTACTTGCTACATAATAGTCAATTTCGTCATTTTCAATCATATCCCACCTGAGATGACCTGCCAATTCAAAATCAACATAGTAGCAACGACGAAGCATTGTTTTCACTGGCCTTGCTATGGTGTCTCCAAGGTTGGCAAATTTTCCCTTTTTTGCACGAAGGATAACTTCTTTTGGTGTGACATCAAAATAGAACACAAAGTCGTATAAAGAACGAAGTGATTTGATGGCAGCACCACAACCATAAACAATAATCACTTCTTTCTCCTGACCTTCAATTGCTTCTGTTATTCTTTTTTTCAGTAATTTATATTTCCGATTGTCAATAATATCCTCAAAATCACCTTTAAAAAGCTTACCAAAAAGCAGTACGGGATCTTTTTCTAAATTTTCCTCTAGGTATTCGGCAAATAATTTATCAAGTTCAGCACTGGATTTATATACATCAGCAAAATCGATCGCTGTAATCTTGAGCCTTTGTAATTTCAACTCCTGCGAGATTAAATTAACAGTTTGCTCCCATTCAGCACCAATATAACCATCAAGAGCAATGACAACGGCTCCGCTTTTCCCATTCAGTTTTTTTTGCAATAAGTTGCTGATATAGCTGGCCGATTGTTTTATTCCGGTTATTATAGAATGAATTGTTTTGTCTGATAATTCCGGCTTGTTTACGGCAGTTGGATCATCATAAGGATGTGGATTAAACATAAAACTCATTTCAAATTTCCTCCTTTTTAATTGTATTTAAATTTTTTATTGTTCATATTTCTAATTTTTATCACAAAACAATAAAAATGAGACATTTAAATCATTCAGTGACATTTCTTATAATCTTTGTTATATGAAAATTTGTATGCATATATCAAAAGTATCCCGCACAAAACCCAAATAATTGATAAAAGTGATATACCAAATGAAAGTCCAATAACTGGTTTTAAATAGCCCAGAACAATTGGAGAGAGAGAACCGACTCCAAAACCGATCATTAGCATTATACCTGAAGCCGATGATTGGTATTTTTTAGGAATAACATCATATAGAACAGCCCAAGTATTAGCATCAAAAAAAGCACGGGCAAATCCAAAGCCAGCAAATCCAATGTAAACAGAAATTAACCCATTGGATATTCCCATCAGGACTATAAATGGGACTGCAACAAGCAAACTTAAAGCTTGCATTAAAATACGGTTTGCCGGGTTTTTTACTGCTAGCTTATCTGAGAATTTCCCAGCGAAGAGAATTCCTAATAATGCAAATAGGTGAGTATAGAACATTGAATGGAAACCAGCTCGGGAAAGGCTCATATTAAACTTTTCAAAAAGGTAAGTAGGAGTCCAGGTAAGGTATCCGGTCAGAACAAAAATTAGTCCGCTAAATCCTATTGTGAGTACTATGGCTGTTGGTGTTTTAAAAAAAATTCTTAATGCTTCTGAAACTTTAATTTTTCCCGCCTTTTCTTCCTCTTTTTCCCATTCCTTTTTGTCCTCTTTATCTTTTAATCTTAATATCAATATAATTCCATGGATCAATCCAATACCTCCAAAAATATAAAAAGCGTTTCTCCACCCCCAGTGTTGTCCAATGTAACCTGCTACATATCCACTTACAATAATACCAATGTAGTACGAAGTCTGATGGACAGACATGGCAAATGCACGTGTATCTTTATGGTAACTGGCTAATAACGTATAGTTTGCAGGTCCGAACAATGATTCTCCTCCTCCGGTTGCAATGCTTCTCATCAGTATTAACATTAATATTCCATTACTGAAACCGGTAAACATCGTGGCAAAACTAAAAAGAAGAATACTTACTACAACAATCCACTTTTTGCTAAAAATATCACCTACATAACCCGCAATTGGAACAAGTAAAGCAAACACCAAGTTAAAAACGGTAGCAATTGTACCTATTTGCAGATCAGTAAGCTGTAAATCAGTTTTTATTAATGGTAAAACCACGTTAAAAACCTGCCTATCTGCCTGATTTAGAAAAAAGGCGATCCACAGTAATGCAAGGACTTCCCACTTATACTTACTATAATTTTTCATTAATCTGAAAATTTATCTTTTTACCTAAGTAATTTATCTTTTTAGAAAAAATAGGTGTCTTGAAATGGAGTTTGAGATTGTCTTGTTTAACTCAAATAACCAAATTGAAAATAACATCTTTATTGTACGGTACAATTAAAAGATGGATTTACAGCTATCTACTGTTTGTAATGAAATCTTAATATTATATTGAAAAAAGAATCTAATTCAACATTGACAAAAAGTAATATCAGAATTTTCTATTTTTTCTTTAAATCAATTGAATGGTGATTCAGCATTTTTTAATTATTATGGAACATGTGACATTTGAAAGACAAGTCTTTGCCCATTAATAAAAGCGTCAAATGGTAATTTAAAATTATTTAAAGTTTTGCCATCAAGTTTAACACTCTTGGCATAAATATTTTCAGGTGAATAATTTTCGCATTCAATTGTAAAAGTATTATTATTATAAATATAATCTGAGAAATGAATTGTTATCTTTTTAAAGAGTGGGGCACCTAAGATATAGTTCTCGCTTGTTGCATCCAATGGTGGCAAAAACCCCATTGCACTATACACATACCATGCAGACATTTTTCCGTAATCGTCATTATTTGTAAGTCCTCCAGGTGTAGCCCGATATAAAGTATCCAAAATAGTTCGAACCATTTTTTGTGTCTTACTTGGAAACCCAGCTTCACTATAAAGGTAAGGGATGTAACGATCTATTCCATTGCCATGAGTGTAATTTCCAATCATCCCGGACGTATTCCGGTGGACATATTTATACGGTGTTGTAAAAAGTTCATCAAGCTTGTTAGCAAAAGCATATTTACCTCCCATAAGATTGATAAGACCAGGAATATCATGAGGGACCATCCATGTATATTGCCATGCATTCCCTTCCTTATATATTTCTCGAAGATATGATTGGGTAGGATCAAAAGGTTCCAGCCATGAGCCATCTCTTAACTTGGCCCTCATAAAACCTGTCTTTTTATCGAATATATTTTTATAATTATCAGAAAATTTCTTAAGATATTTTGCCTCTTGCTTTTCTCCCAATTCTTCTGCCATATAAGAGAGGCAATTGAAGGCATAAGCATACCCGAGGGTCCTGTTGACGCAATCATCCTCCATCGTAGTCGATTGTTCATCAGTCCTATAGTTGTATGGAATATATCCATACCTAAAAAAATCTCCATAACGTTCTACCTCGGGATTAGTCATTCGTTTATAGTATGCGTCATAGATTGTTTTAATATCTATGTCCTTCGCTCCTCTCAGATAATAACTTAAGACAGCAGGAAATTGCTCAAAGCCAATAAACCCTCTATAAAGCGTTGACCAATCATTACTATTGGCTCTGTTTACAACTCTCTCTGGTTGAAGAAGAAATAATATTTCATAGTTATCAAACCACCCCATGAACACACCAGTGTTTAAAGAACGTGCTAATGAAGTATAAAATAAAGTTCTTTGAGATTTATTGCCACCTTCAATTTCTATACGTGATAAAATATCATTCCAAGCTACTTTGCATTGATTTTTTATTTGATCAAATGACCAACTAGGTAATTCAGATTCAATGTTTTTCAATGCATCTTCTATACTTATTAACGAAATTGAAACTTTTACAAAAATCTTTTCTTTATCATCAGTTTTATAATCTACAAAAACACCAACTTGTTTTCCTTCAATATTTTCACGGCCATTATATATTTTATTTTCAAAATTATCCCACATTCCATAATCTTCGAATTTCCTACTGAACTTTATGGCAAAAAAGATTTCTTCTCCGTAATATTGGAATAAATGAGATTTATTTGCTTCTATAATCTGCTTTCCTGTGATTGTATTGTTATCTCTTATCTGAGCCAATGAAGAAATAATACGCGAATTTTTGTGGCATATACCTAAATCCAGCAAAATTTTCGAACTATCACTCTTTGGAAAGGTATAACTATGTAATGCAACATGATTTGTGGTAGTCAATTCTGCTTTGATGTCGTAGTCTTTCAAAACAACACTGTAATAATATGGTTTGGCAATCTCATTTTCGAAGTTTTTCCTGCTTCGATAACCATCTTTTGGAGAACTTAATTCGCCTGGTCTTGTATATAGCCTTCCAACAGTTGGCATAAGTAAAAGATTGTTATAAAAATTATATTCAGTGGGTAGATTAGTAAAACCCATAATTGACTCATCAGAATAACAATAACCTGCCCCACGACTATGATAAAAAACACCTTTAAAACTTGTAACTGGAGAAGGATTTATAATTCCATCCGGCATTTTTGGTCCAGGAATTTCATTTCCATACATAGCAGAATCAGGATGGACTGGATTATTCCCATTGTATTTAGCATCTTCAAACACATCAGTACCAATAAGAAAATTTACATAATCAGCAGGGCTTAAATTACTATCTTGACAATATGCGTTCTCAGTTGTGAGAATTATTAAAAGGAATAATATCAAACATAAATTTATGTATGATTGATAATTTTTTATATTCATACCTAATATTTTCTTAAGATTACTTATTTCACACTTATTATTGCAAATAGCTAGGTATAAGGAGAGAAATTTTTATTCTCTCCTTATACCTAATTTTTCAGTAATTTGGATTTTGTACTATGTTTGGATTAATTTCAATTTCGGTAGATGGAATTGGCCATAAGTACTGTTTAGTTTGATCAAATTTTCTTTGCACAAGAAATTTCACCAACCCTTTATTATACAAGGATGAAAAATCTGGCACACCATCTTCATCTATTGACGGTGTTTCCGGGAAAAACCATAGACCTTTATCTACAACTTTTTCTTTTAATTCAGCAGCATCTAAAATTCCATATATAGGCAAATTTAATACCTTTTCTGCAAGTTTCCATCTAATAATATCAGCATACCTTCTTCCTTCCCAAGCAAATTCCATACGTCTTTCCACCCTAAGAATCTTTCTTAATTCGGATTGATTTGTAGTTGTTACCGCCGGATAAAGGGATGTTTCTTCAAAGTCAGCTTTATAAGCTCTTGCCCTTACTTTGTTAATAGCATCTAATACACTTTGGTCAATTTCTCCTAATTCAATTTTAGCCTCTGCATATATCAAAAGTACATCTGCATAACGAATTACAATATTATCCGGATCTGTTTCTAAATCTAACCAGTCTTCATCAATTTTCTTTTTCCAAACCAAGGCATTATAAGAACAATATTGTTGTACCGATCTTGTATCTTGATTTTGTACATAAGCTCCCGTACTAATCTTCAAAACAGTTACAGAATCTGGATGTGGTTGATAAATGTATCCTAACCACTCTGTTCCAAATTCAGTAATTGATGCGGCACACCGAGGATCTCGATTTTTAAATGGTTCTTGGGGATTAAATAATGGAGATTCATCAATGGGTAAACCATCCGTACACAAATATGAACAGAACAAATCCCAAGATGGGCCTCCATTGCCAAAACCACCTGCATTCCTGGGTAAAGGCTCTTTCGGACGATTACCTTTATGGATCATAAGACCTAATTCTACCGATCTTGGATTTGCAAAGACTGTTTCAATCGAGTTTTTGGTTGAAGACAAAAATAATTTTTGATAGTCCGGATAAAGCTCATAAATTCCTAAGTTCATACAGGCTTCAGATGCGTCTCTTGCAATCTTATAATCTTTCATATATAGGGCAATACGAGATTTCATAGCTAGAGCTGCCCCTTTGGTAGCGAATTTATATTCGTTATTAGCATATGATTTGGGTAAATATTGAATTGCATAGTCATAATCAATATATATCGAATCTAAGATTGTTTCTTTTGCTGTCCTTGATAAAGAAAAAGCCTCGTCAACATCCATAATATTTGTGTAGTATGGTACATCCCCATACAAAAAAATTAATTTTGCATATTGCGATGCTCTAACAAATCTTGCATTTGCTGCAAACTCATTTATTTTATCATCAGTAACCTTTGATTTTGCTCTATCCAGATTGACTAATATTCTGTTAGCTGCTGCGATACACTCGTATGCATAATCCCAGGTACCGATAACATAACTAGTTTGGCTAGTAATAGTCGCAGAAGTTATATAGTCCAAAGTTGCTCGGGCAGTCCAATCATCTGTAAATTTGTCTGTCCACTGGTAAGGTTGATTTTGAGCTGAAGGATCTAGACCTGACAAACGTGTTAAATCTGCATCCCAATAAACTATATTGAACAAATTTGCTACAGCCATCTCAATTTCGCTTTCATTCGAGTACCAATTTTCACTTGAACCCTCAGACAAAGGATTTAAATCTAAGTCATTACATGAGATAATAGTGAATCCAACTATGATGTATAATATCATTTTTCGTTTCATATTTTCTTGATTTTAAAATTTTAATGAGATACCAAAAATAAAAGATGTATTAATCCAATAGTTGACTGCTTCAGGGTCCCAGCCCTCAGGGTAGTGATCTATTGAAAAAAGATCAGAAATACTTGCATATACTCGCGCATCTTGTATGTTTAATCTTTCAAGAAATAATTTTGGGATTGTATATCCCAAAGTAATATTTTTAAGGCGAAAATATGCTCCGTTGAATAGCCAGTAATCAGAGAATACATCATAATTATTAGCCCCACCAATACTTGAGACACGAGGGTAACTAGCATTAAGGTTCTGTTCATCTGTATTATACTTGCTCCAATATTTGCCTACTATGAATTGTGGTACTTCTAAATAATCATCTCTAATTGGCTCTACCATTTCTGGAGTCATCCTCGATTTTTGCTTACCTACACCTTGAAAATCCAGTGAGAAATCAAAATTTTTATACCCTAATCTGACATTGCCACCATATAAATATCTAGGAAGCGAGCCTCCTAATAATACACGATCATACTCAGACGAGATTACTCCATCAGGAACACCATCTGGTCCACTGATGTCAATATATTTAATATCTCCCGGCTTTACATTCGAATTTAATGTTGCAGAATTAGCTACATCCTGTTCCGTTTGGTACAATCCTTCCGAGAGATAACCATACCATTCATTAAATTCACTACCTTCTCTTTTAATCTTACTACCAAGGAATTCAGTACCACCTAAATCTCCCATTATGGATTTAGAATCAGAAATATTGGCAGAAACGGAATAACTTAGTTCACCTATTTTATCATTCCAGTTTAATTGCAACTCCCAGCCAGTTGTATGCATTTCCCCTGCATTTTGGTCAGGATTGTCAAGACCAATATAATTAGGTATTTCAAGTTCCAACAGCATATCTTTAGTAATCTTTTTATAAAAATCACTTGAAATTCTCAATTTGCTATTGAAAAAATTGGCATCCAATCCGAAGTTATATGATTCTGTCGTTTCCCAAGAAATATCCTCAATAGAATATTGAGATACAGCTGCTGTTTGCGCAGAAACTATTTCATTACCCTCATAAACTATTGCATTATTGAAAGCTATTGTTGATTGGTAAGGATAATAACTACCTATCCTTTCATTTCCCAAGGTACCCCATGAAAATCGTACCTTCAAAAATGACATCCAATCAATATTTTGCATAAATGACTCTTCTGAAATTGCCCATCCTGTGGAAAATGAAGGGAATAAGCCCCATCTATAATTTTTTGCAAATCTTGAAGAACCATCATATCTAGAGTTCATTTGAAGAAAATAACGGTTGTTATAATTATAAACAATACGTCCGAAAAAAGAACGATAAGCATATTCATAAGCTCCCCCACTGTTGAATTGATAATTTCCATTCCCAAGGTTCAAATATGGAAATGATGTTAAAATGAAATTATTTCGTGATGCCCCAAGCGTCTCATTTTTGTAATAATAATTTTCAAATCCGCCTAATATATTTAGATTGTGTTTATCTACAGTTTTTATATAATTACCTAATAATTGAGCAGTTATATCATAGTTGTCGTCTCTTCCTTCAACCAAATTTGTACTTGTAAGTGTTGTTATATAGCCGGCAATATCTGTTGGATTATCATAATTGGTATAAGGAGTTTGTTTTATAAAACTTTTATATTTACTATAATATAATTTAGGTGATAGAATACCGGATAGCTTTAATCCTTTAAGTGGTGAAAATTCAATAGAAACTTTGCCTCCAAATGAATTCGAATTGGTACGATTAAATCCTCCGTATTTTAGCACAGCATAAGGATTTGTCCCAGTTTTGCCGGATGAAATTCTACCATCTGACCACATAGCTGCGTATACAGGAGCAAATCCAAAATCAGGAGAAAAATTTATAGCTGGTTTTTTGTTTATCGAATATAAGCCATTTAAATCTATCGCCACTGATAGCTTATCATTTATTGTCACATCATTATTTGCCCTGAACATAATCCTGTCATAATTTTTACCATCATAAAGTGCATCCGTTTGGTCATAACCCATCGAAACTTTCGTACGGATTTTATTACTTCCCGCAGTAAGAATTAGTTTATGGCTCTTCCGAGTGGAAAATTTGTTAAGGCATAAATCTATCCAATCTGTATCTGGATAATTATCAGGATCTTCTTTATGCAATTGGGAATAGTTGTCTATTACATCTTGAGAATATATCGGAAATTCACTTCCAATATTGCCCGCATCATTCCAATTTAATTCGTTAAAGACTTGCATGTAAGTTACAGCATCGCCATATTGAACCATTCTTGTAGGTTTATCTATTCCATACTCAAAATTATAATCTAAACTTAATTGGCCTGATTTTGCACGTTTTGTAGTAACCAAAATAACACCGGCAGCAGCTCTGGATCCATAAATAGAAGCAGAAGCAGCATCTTTTAATACCGAAATGCTTTTAATATCATCAGGATTTACCCAATCTAATGTTCCAGGTATTCCATCAACAATGATCAAGGGATCATTATCACTAATTGTCGTTATGCCTCTTATTCTTATTGTACTGGATGCATCTGCAGCACCACTACTTCGCGTAACCATTAACCCAGGAACAGTTCCCTGTAAAGCTTGGGAAGTTCTTAAAGTTTTTCGTTCTGCAATTGAGGTACCATCTACTGAAGCAACTGCACCGGTCAGATCCACTTTTCTTACGGTACCATATCCAATCGCCACCACTTCTTCAATTCCAATAGCATCTTCTTCCATTATCATATTGACTGTTGTTTTTCCGGCAACTTCAACTTCTTGAGTTTTCATACCAACAAACGAGAATTGCAGCATTGCACTTTCAGGAATGCTTGATAGAGAATAAGTCCCATTGTTACCTGTTACCGTTCCCTGTGTGGTGCCTTTTACTACGACTGTTACTCCAGGAAGTGGCTGACCAGTAGAATCAGTTACCTTACCGGAAACGACTTTTTGTTGCTGATCCATTTGACCAATATGGGGCTCTGAGACTTCATTTGCTCTTGTCAAGGCAATCTGCCGATCATCAATTCTGTAAGTTATTCCGGTGTCATGAAACAACTCATTCAAAATTTTTGAGATAGTGCTATTTTCACAATCAATACTCTTTCTTTGATTTACATCGATAACTGTAGCATCATACATAAAATAAAATTCAGATTGATCTTCTATTCTGTCAAGAATTCTTACAATTGTTTCATCTCTGAAAGTCAGGTTTAAACGTTTACTTTGCCCATAAGAATCTAACGCTAACGCTTGAGTAATACTGACTGCGAGAAAGAATAATACAATCCTCATAATCCTGAATGTTTTTGATTTCCAGATTTTATATAAATCGGAAAGAGTAATACAACATTTTTTTTTCATAAATTTGTTCTGATTTGGATTAATAATTCAAGTTGATTTTGCCTCCGGGTTCGAATACAGAGGCAAAGTAAAATTAAGGAGGGAGATGTTTCAAGCATCTCCTTTTTTAATGGAAATAAGTTAAATTTTCATAAGCATTTAGTTTTGGTTTGACATTTTTATTGTTTAGTTATAATTATTTTGGGTATTTCTTCAGGATTAAGATTGTTTACAATTTCGCAATTTACAGGGCAAGAATACTCAATTAGCTTAAAAATTTGGGGATAGCTTTCGTTAATAACCGTTCCTGTAAAAATGGAATTATATACTTCCTGATCCTCCACTTCAATCTCGATATTGTACCATCTTTCGAGTTCTTCAATAACAAGTTTCATTGGATCATTTTTGAATATCAGTTTTCCATCTTTCCAAGATGTAAATTTCTTTACGTCAACCTCACTTACTTTTACATTTTTTTCTGTTATATCGTAATCGGCTTTTTCTCCTGGCTTTAATACATAATTCAACAAACATCGGTCGTGTTTTAGCACTACACTACCGGATTCAAGCACAACACTAATCTTGTCATTCACTGGATATGCATTCACATCAAACTTTGTACCCAGAACTTTCACGTTGATTTCCCCACACTGTACCACAAAAGGTTTATTTTCATTTCGTGTAATCTGGAAAAATCCCTGACCGCTTAGAATAATACTTCTGACATCATCCAAAGAATAATTATAAGACAGTGTTGTACCTGAATTTAACCAAACGATTGAACTATCGGGCAAAACTACCTTTGACCGCTGGCCGTTTTCCGTAATTACCGAGGTATATAAATCAGAACGCGATCTTGAAGGTATGTTATTTAGGTAAAAAAGGACTGAAAAACCAATTATTACGGCTAGAATTGCAGCGTAAGGAAATATCTTGATAAAGTTATTTCTTATTTGTATTGTTTTATCTCGTCGGATTCTATTTTGAATGTTTGTCAACATTTTTACTGAATCCATATCTGCCAATACATCTTCACTTTTAAAAGATTTCCATTTGGTGTCCATTACGTCAGCAATTTCATCATGTCCTTTCTCACTGTTGAACCACAGAAACAATTTTTTCAAATCATTATCATTATATGATTTGGTAAAAAATTTTCTTAGGACATGTATTTTTTGCTGACTCATTTCCTGTCGGTTTAAAAGTAATACACATAAAAAGGCATTTTCTATTACTCAGATTCAGAAAATCTTCAAAAAAAATTATTTTATGTAGAAGCCAAATGGTTATTTCTTAGTTCAGAAATAAAATAAGAAGTAGCAGGCTATACTTCTTCAGCTCGTCCTTTAAGTAAATATTTGCTTTCATCAATTGGTTATCCACTGTAATAATTGAAATATCCAATTTTTCCGCAATCTCTTTTCTGGATAAACCTTCTATTTTCCGTAAAAGAAATATTTCTTTTCTTTTGGGAGGTAATCCTTCTATAATAGTATTTATTATCTCCTTTGTTTCCTTGAAGATAATATAATCGTCCGTTCTCTCTGAAGAGATTTCTTCTAAAAAATTTAAACGATCTTCGAAAACAACCCGATTAATCTTTTTCCTGTTTAGGTTTAGAAACGCATTTTTTGCAATAGTGAAAAGGAATGAATGAAATGAATATCCATCAATAAAGTCCTCCCTTTTTTGCCAAATCTTAATGAAGGTATCCTGAACGATCTCTTCAGCATCTTCTTTTGAATGCAATAAATTAAAAAGAAAGGCATACAACTTTTTGTGATATTTTTGAAAAAGTTTCTCAAATGCCCTTGAATCGCCCTTTTTAAAATCCCTTATTAATTCTATTTCACCTTCGTTCTTGTTCAATCAGGTTAATTTTTGTTTTATTTCGATCTAGCAAATATATAATTTTTGTACATTCAATTCTTGAGTATACAAAAATAACAATCGAATATTATTAAATTTTAATATAAATATATAACAATTAGCAATATTTCACAATAGCCTTTCGTATAGTAACTTTGAAACATTTTTAAGATACAATATTTTTTTATATTAAAAATCAACATATAACTCTTTGTTATTTAACAAATGAACCGGATAAAAGAAATACTGACAGAACAGGGCCGTTCTCAAACTTGGTTGGCAGGAAAGATAGGTAAAAGCTATGTAGTTGTAACTAATTATTGTAATAATAAATCACAACCGTCATTACCAACTTTAAAAAAGATTGCAGATATTCTGGATATTGACATTAGAGAATTACTAGAATCGACAAAGGGTAATAAAAACTGATCTTATAAGATACTATTGCAATTCAAGCAATGGTGATAAAATGATAAGAGACTATTTTGAGACCACGTTGTTTTTACTATCAATTTTATCTTTTTTTATATAAATAAAGGAAAGTTCTTTAAATGTGAACTATGCGATAAACCATAAAAACACAACTTCATTAAACAGCTGATATAAAGACACTAATAAGATCAGAATACAATCCTGTCATAACAAGAACACTAAAACTTATTAACACTAAAGAATTGCTTTTAATTTCTTCATGTCCTTCGATATTTTCTCATCAACTATTTTTGCATAAACCTGAGTGGTTTTAATTGATGTATGCCCCAACATTTTAGAAACAGTTTCAATTGGAATTCCATTATTTAAAGTAACCGAAGTTGCAAACGAATGCCTGGCAACGTGCATTGTCAGATTCTTTTTGATATGACAAATATCGGCCAGTTCTTTTAAATAGCTATTCATCCGCTGATTGGTCAAAACTGGAAGCAGCAAACCTTTATTCTCGCAAACCGGATAATTTTTGTATCGTTCCAGAATTTCCTTCGGAACATCTAAAAGTGGTACCCTGCACCTGGTTGATGTTTTTGTCCTGTCTACTATTATCCAATCACCTCCATCACCTCCTTTTTGAATATGGTCCGCATTTAATTTGACAATATCAACGTAAGACAAACCGGTGTAACAGGCAAACAAAAAAATATCCCGGACAATGCTTAGCCTCTGAATGTCAATCTCTTTAGTTCTTATGATTTTTAATTCGCTAAGGGTAAGGTATTCTCTTTTCGTTTCCTGCTTTTTAACCTTGAATTTAAGGTATGGATTTTTCAAAACATAGTCCAAAGAAACAGCTATATTGAGTATCTTTTTTAGATGCTTGTGATAGCCCCAAACTGTATTTAAATTATTCCGGTACTGTTTTTTCAGAAAAGTATCGAAATCTGCAATAAATGAATAATCAACATCCAGGATATTGACATCTTCTTTTTTATATTTCTTTTTTACAAATTCCTTCAATCTGTTTTTAGAAGTTTTGTAATGCTTTAATGTTCCGGCAGAAAATCCGGTGCCAAGCTGATCAAAAATGGTTTTAATATAGTAATCGAAGAGTTCAAAAAGCGTATGAACATCAGATACTCCGGTTAACTCCGATTTTAGGTCGTTAACACTAAAATCTTCATCGATAGTTTCAAGACGATAGCAAGCATCTAAAACATTGCTATGTATCTTGCGTATCCGGTTATTAATACTTTTTACCTCAATTGATTTTCCTTCAACTTGCTGATTTGCAGTATTCCAGGTGTCCTCCCTTGCAAATAATCCAGTAGCCAACTCAATTCTTTTTCTCTTATGCGTCACTCTTACATAGATAGGGCAGTTTCCATTTTGTCTCTTCTTTGATGTTCTTAACAGAAATAAGATTGTAACTCTCATAATAATTAATTTAAAAAAACAGGTCCCGATTCGCTGGTTTTAATACATTAAAATTACATTATGAGAGGGCACAAAACAACAGCAAATAAGACCAAATCGAACTATTTAACACTAACTATTTCAAAGAGTTATGAAGCTTTTGGTGACCCTTTTTATCCTATTTAACACATAGGTCACCAAATAGTCCCTTCAAAGTTGACTAATAGTGACCCTTTTTTGCTTTTTACTAAAATAAAAAAGCACTTAAATCATTAGTTTTAAGTGCTTTTAACTAAATTTAGTTTCATTAATTGTACCCCGGACGGGATTCGAACCCATGACCTACTGCTTAGAAGGCAGTTGCTCTATCCAACTGAGCTACCGGGGCAGCCTTTTAAATTGCCGTGCAAAAGTATAAATCAATTTGCAAAAAACAAATTCAGGAACTCAAATAAATTTTATATTATGAAATTTTTGCCGCTAAAGCAAATGAATTCCATTTACCTTGCACTTTTCAATCATTTCGTCGGGCCAAATACTCGATTGAATTTCGCCAATGTGGGCTTTTCTTAAAAAGTACATACATAACCTCGACTGTCCGATTCCTCCTCCAATAGTTAAAGGCAATTCATCGTTTAACAGCTTTTTATGCCACATTAATTCTTTTCTTTCTTCCAACCCACGGTATTTTAGTTGTTGCATCAACGACTTTTTGTCGACACGAATTCCCATGGAAGAAATCTCAAAAGAACGATTTAAAACATTATTCCAGATAACGATGTCTCCGTTTAAGCCTCTGTGCCCTTCGGTGGTTGATGAAATCCAATCGTCGTAATCCGGAGCACGTCCGTCATGAATATTTCCGTCAGGAAGTTCCCCTCCAATGCCAATAACGAAAATTGCTCCATGTTTCTTTGCAGCTTCATTTTCTCTTTCAAAAGAAGTTAAATCAGGATATTCTCTTGCTAAGTCCTCTGTATGTAAAAATGTAATTTCGTCGGGAAGCTCGGGCTGGATGTCAAGATAATTTTCAGATACCAAAAACTCGGTACGTACCAGAGCCGAATAAATTCTGCGAACAACAAATTTCAAAAAATCAAGATTTCGTTCCTCTGCTGTAATTACCCGTTCCCAGTCCCACTGATCGACATACAAAGAATGTATATTCGTTAATTCTTCATCGGGTCGGATAGCATTCATGTCGGTATAGATACCAAATCCGGGTTTTATTTCCAGATCGGCGAGAGCTAATCTTTTCCACTTCGCAAGCGACTGCACAATTTCAGCAACCGTCTCGTTCAAATCTTTCATAGGAAACGAAACCGGACGTTCTATCCCGTTTAAATCGTCGTTAATACCGGTACCTTGTTTAACAAACAATGGTGCTGTCACTCTTCTTAATCTTAACTCTGAAGCAAGATTCATCTGAAAAAAATCTTTGATCTGTTTAATAGCCTGTTCGGTTTGATTCACATCCAAAACCGACTTGTAGTTTTTTGGAATAAATAAATTCATAAATCTGTCTGTTTTTGTCTCTTGTTACAAAAATATAATTTTGCTTTCAATAATTCTGATGGATTGAAAATAGGTTTACAACAAAAAAAGAAATAAAAAACACAACAAAAGTCTGCAACTTTGAACACAAATAGTTTGGTATTGACTGCATACTCCTTTTAGAGAGATACAAAATTCAGCCAGAAGCTGTTGCCCTCATATTCATCTGCGACCTTTCGGTTATCGTTAAATAAAAAGCCGGCCATTAATTCCGATATTTCCTGTTGGAGCATAATAATTCCTCCTTTTGCCAGGTCATCTCTAAAACCTTTATTCCTAATGTTCAAAACCTGATTCATCGAGATTGCGCGACCAATTACTTTTCCAAGACTTACGAGCTTGCGCTGCGGCATTTGAAAGTTGACGTTAAAATTTACCTGTTCCTTAATAAAATCTGCTGCCTGACTGGTGAGCTCAAATCCGCTTAAAAATCTGAAAAGGTTATTTTCTTTTGCTCGTTTCATAAGCTTCACCAGCCCCTCTGAAATCTGTGCATAGAGAATATCATTGGATCCCTCAAAAATTTGAAAAGGTCGGCTGTCAGACGTACCACGACCTGCAATATGATTTAATCTGTAAGCCTTTGCTCCAACCAACTGCAATAAAGACTGGGCCGCGTCCTGCATCAAGTCTGTAACAACACTTTTAACGGCATTCGCTTCCAGTCCGTGAGGCACAAGATCTACATCCAGTCCTGCTTTTTCGCTGCTATTGGCGCACATTGCAGAACAAATTGTATACGATGCCTGCAGCTTCGCTAAACGGTTCTGTACCTGATCATAACTAAATAAACTCTTCCCTCCTACAAAACGATTTTTACAGTGTGAAATTGCTTCATCAAGCATTCGTTTTATAAAGCCCATTGCCATTCCCGGAAATTGCATCCGGCTTCTGTGCAAGAGGTCCAGCATCATTTTTACTCCTGTAGTTTTAGGCTCCAGTTTTTGTTTTTCCGGAATCTTCACGTCAATGTGGTTACGGCCATAGGGAATCATATAAAGCCCAAGATTTTCAAAAATCTCCTCCACCTCAATTTTTTGTTCAGCTTTACTTACATCGCAAATAAAAAAATCGATATCGCGCAGTAAGTCTCCGGAATCAGATTGCTGACGGGCAGTTACCAGCCAAAAATCAGCCCACCCGGTTAATCCCGCCCAATGTTTTTTTCCTTTGATGTAATAATTACTTTTTTCTTCAGTGTAAAAAGTCTGCATATTCAGCGCATCGCTTCCATAGTCTGGTTCGGTAATCATCAAACCGCCCATGTTTTTTTCCTCCAAAAACCGTTTAAAAACCGATGCTTTTACCTCTTCTTTAGCATATTTTGCAACCGGTTGCAGAAACAAAGCGGAGTTAATCCCAAAAGTTAACGATAAGGCAAGAGATTCATATGAGGCGGCAGCCATCAAAGCAATATTTTCATGCATTAGCCCGCCACGTCCACCATATTCCCTAGGAATGCCAACCGACAATGGATTTGCGGACATTATCTCCTGAAATGCTCCCTCCGGAAGTCCTCGTTTTATACTTAAACTATTGATGTCATTTTTATCATAAAAAGCACTTTTCATTTTTACTTTCAGGGTGTCAATAAACTCTGATAAAGGCGGAACTTTAGTTTGTTCCTGTGTTGACGCACTATGTTCTGAATTTATTAGTCGGGTCATAAATGGTTTGATTATTTTATTTTAACTGATTTTATTTCTTCAATAATTCCTGTTTACCCAATGTCAAACATTTAATTGTTGCTAATGTTTTATAAACATCGCTTTCCCGCCTACTTATATTGAAAAAACAGTAATTTTCAAATAAACAACGAGGGGCTGCTAAAGAGGTCCTGCAGCCATCGTATTGATTTGTATTTTTTCTCCCCCCTCTGGAAAACCATTTAATCCATTATTTTTGTGGCAAAATTCAATTTTGGCAAGTTTAAATAAAAATATTACTCAGCTTTACCTGATTAAAATTTCAAAATGGTTTAACCTGGTTATGCCGGTTGTGGTTCTATTTTACCAGGATAACGGCATGGGAATGCACGAAATTTTTGTTCTGAAGGCGATTTATTCCGTTGCCATTGTTTTCATGGAAATTCCGTCCGGCTGGATGGCAGATGTGTGGGGACGAAAAAAAACACTGATTCTCGGGAGTATTCTTGGAAGCGGAGGATTTCTGATTTACAGTTTTTCCTATGGATTTTGGGCGTTTGTAATTGCAGAAATAATTTTAGGAATCGGACATTCATTTGTTTCGGGAGCCGATTCAGCTATGCTTTTCGATAGTTTAAAAGTTTCAAATAAAACGCGCAAATATGTAAAACTGGAAGGCCGGATAACTTCCGTTGGTAATTTTGCCGAAGCTATTGCCGGAATTGCCGGAGGTTTTCTGGCAGCTGTCAGTTTGCGAACTCCTTTTTATTTTCAGTTTGGTGTGGCAGCAATTGCAATTCCTGCCGCCTTTACCCTGGTCGAACCAAAAATTCATTCAACAGGACAAATTCACACGTTAAAAAAACTGGTTCAAAACATTAAGGTTACATTTATTCAAAATCATAATTTGCGTATAGCAATTCTTCTTTCAGCAGTTACAGGAACGGCAACACTAACATTTGCATGGTTGGTACAGCCCTTTTTTAAAGCTATAAATTTACCGGTTGAAATGTTTGGTATTTTCTGGACAGCCTTAAATTTAACGGTTGGTGTTTCATCCGTTTTTGCCCATAGCTTTGAGCGTTTTGCCGGAAAAAAATGGTCACTGATAAGCATTATTATTCTGCTTGCCATCGGATATTTTTTCTCCGGAATAACCGTATCGGTTTACGGCCTTGCATTTCTGTTTTTATTTTACCTGGTTCGGGGGCTGGCAACCCCAATTCTTAAAAATTATATTAATCAATATACTGAAAGCGAAGTTAGGGCTACCATGCTGTCAGTTCGAAATTTTGTTATCCGGATTAGTTTTGCAGGAATCGGACCGCTACTTGGATATATTACCGACCATATTAATCTAACCAGCGCTTTTATTTTAGCCGGAGGCATATATTTGCTTGCCGCCTTAGTTATTGTTTTGCCCTGGTTAAAACCCGAAAACAAATAAACAGGCTGACAAACAAATCGATTAAACAAAAAACTTCAGTCTGGTTCTACAGGCACCTTCAGCAGTAAAGGTCTTCGGACAAAATCGGGTAAAATCTCCTTGATATTTTTTCCCGATTTTGATAAAAGAATCTCTTTTTTTTGTGTCGATTGATTTTATGACGAAAAAAGGCCGGAATTGGGCATAGTTTTCCCATTTGCCTAAAGATTTTGAATAAATTGATTTGATTTTAGGCAGCTTGTTTTTGGAGCGCCATTTTTCGGGCTATCCTAACTGCATTTGCTGTATGTACACCAAAGAAAATCCAGAGTTCTTCATTTTTCCGGGTCATGGCCCTTATTTTCTTTAAGCCGTAGTGTTCTTTTTCTGTTCCAAAGCTTCCTTCCATTCGCGTGGCTCTTTCTTTACGAAGTACAGAATGAAGTATTTTCCGGTGCTGTTCATGTTTTCCTGCCCTTCCTTTTCGTTTAAACCCATGGATGATATTCTCTTTCCTGCACCAGGTGCGGTTGGCATTGGTGGCATAAATATCATCGCCCGAAAGGTGTGTTGGTTTACCTACCAGCTGGCGACCGTAACGCACAGATTGCTTAAGCCTTATCCCCTCATGAAAAGCGCTGAAGCTTATGTGCTCGATAAAATTAATCCCTCCAAATTGTATCATATTTACCTTGGCTCCAAATTCAACAGGTTTAACTTCTTTTCCTCGTACAATTGGCCGGATATAAGCTTTTGAAAGGCTGACTATACGGTCGGGTACACTTTTACCTGTATCAAAAATTTCTTGTTGTTGAGATAATACCGTGGTAATTATTTTGATTTGGCGATAATATCTGGCTGGCATGGTAAATTCATAAAGATAGTTCTGCTGGGTTTCTTCCAGTAAAAACAATAATTTCCCCAGTAAGTGCAGCAGGCTCCGGGTAAGTATTCTACGCTGCTTTTTCGATTTCCTGCGCTTTCGGCTGTAGTGACTATACCTTTCTTTTTGCTTGAGATATTTGGTTCGGGGTGTTCGTATCTTTAAATACTTACAGCTTAATTTCAATTGACCGTAACACCAGTCTACACTTTCCCACAGTAGTTTTATATTGGTTGGGTAACGCATCGAAGTTTCGTAACATGTTGCATCGGTAAGCATAATGTTGGGATGTTCAATAAAGGGTTTCCAATGTTTTGCCAATATTTTTTGAGCTTCACTAATAGCTAACCTTGATGACAAAAAAGTACGTATCTGGCTGACAATTTTATAATTGGTAAGCCTTTCACCTTGTAGCCAGATGTCACAAAAAAGCTGAAAGTGGATATTGCCGTTTAAGTGCTCAATTAGTTTTCGGTCTGAACACCCCACATAAGACTTAAGGAACATCAATGCAATCATTCCCCCGGGACTAAAAAAACGGGAAGGTCCTTTCTTATTTTCTTTGATTTTAAAATGCCGGACTAAATCATCCCAGGGTAAGGAGACATAGAGTTTACCAATTTCAGATGTTAAAAATGATTTCCAGTAAAGAGAAAATTCCTGACGTGGTGAATTAAAATTAATTTCAAGGGGCGTTTCATAAATTCTTTGTACTTTCACAATTAAGGATTTTGAAAATTACCCCGATTTTTGGCGATTCAGGCCTTTTTCGGGGTTTTTCTTAAAAATAACAAAACCTATCGTATTTATTGTCAATAGGTTTTGATACTTATGAACATCCCTCTACAGCTCCTTGCTTTTCTCCATCTTTTTCTTCCATCTTTTTTGCAGGTGGCCATCCCTTATGCTCTTCATCCAAAATCGCCTCTACTCTTGAAATAAAAAGAGATTCTTTGTCAACACCGGACTCTCCGTAAGGACCAACGTTAAAGTTATAGTAATGAATTTCTGGTTTTAACTGCTCACTTGTTGCCCTGTATTTCACCCACAACTCCTGGTATTGGAATGTTTTAAGCCCTGTTGTTAATATGGCAACCAAGGCCGAAACAACCACAACAACAAACTGAAGATTATATCTTTCTCCGTTTATTGCTGCCAGCACAGGTGTTATCGCCGATAAAACAATCAGAATCCACTGAAAATTCCGATATTTCTTTTGATTTTTTGCTGACGATTTTCCATAATACCTCAGCTGAGAATAATATCTGTTCTCAAGATAATCATTAAACATCTCTTTTTCCATACCAAATAATTTTCTGACATTTAATTTGATTTAATTTGGACTTTATGTGGTCGCTCATTTAAAATACCTTTTTTAAAAAGATCTAAAAAAGTCAAATTAGCATTCCAGCGAACGGAGTCAAATTGCGAGATTGACTCTGCGTCAGGCAAGCGCCACTGCCGAAAGGTTTTGTCCAGAGCCCCGGTGTAAACTATTTTATTATTTGCTGAAAATGCGACAGACGTGACTGGTCCCGTGTGTCCGTTCAAAATCTTAATTAATTCACCATTTTCAGCATTCCATATTTTTACTGAGTGATCTACTGAACCGGTAACAATCATTTCACCATTGTTTGAGAATGCAGAACACAGTACCGTATCCTGTAAAAGATTAAAAGCTTTTCTGGCGGTTGTATCAAGCACAACATTACTGGTATCAGCCGGCCAGATAATTCCTATTCCTTGATCAGACGCAGTAAATATTCTTGCCCTGTTTGGCGAAATGGCAACAGATACAATACTGTCGTTAAACTCCAAATCCTCCTTGATATAAACTACTTCAATGTTGGTACTTCTTCGTTTGGTTCCGTTTAAATTCCATTCAACAAGTCGGTGATTATTCATTGCCGATAGCAATTTATAACCAATAACCCGGTACTGAATAGGAGCAATACTTATAATTTTATCACCTTCCTCCATTTTCAGCTTACGGTAATGAGGATTCTTTCCCCAGTACCGAACCGTTCCATTTTTATACAAAGCCATAGCCTCTGCTGAATCTTTGGGAAAAACAACCTGCGCAAGCTCAGATAAATGCGTAGTGTCTTTTTCGCCATTCCACAAACGGAATTTTAAGTCATCATCTTGGTCTGTAAATATTCCGTTTACAAAACGTATATCAAATATTGTATCTTCCGGATTTTGAGGTTCAACAATTTTATACAGTGCAAAATCCTTTTTTAATACTGAATCCGCTTTATCTTGCACCATTGTCTCGTTAACAGTATATGTAGAGTCGAGTTTTTTATATTCTTCGGCGATATATGAAGAAATATACCGATATTGTTTATCACGCAAGGTATCAATACTTTTTGCTGAATCAAGATTAAAAAAAGCAGCATTAAAAAGTTGTAAAGACAAGGTAGGATTTTTATCCATAAAAGAGGCATGCAGGATATTTGTCTCAGCCAGCGAAATCAGTTTTTTGAGGGGATCAATATCATTTTGAAAATTACTTATTTGTGCTTGTTTATCAGAAAGATAAAATGAGTATATCAATAAAATAAAAAACGCTCCTATTAAAGAATAAATCCCCGCTTTTTTTCTCCTCCTTTTTCGGCGCAGTACTTTTTTACTTTCCTTTATCAGCTTTCTTTCTTCAGCGGTCAATTCCGATTTTATTTTATCAAGATAAGGCTCAATAAAATTTATTTGTTTTTCTGTAAAATACTCCCTGAAATCGTCTTTCAGGGAAGCTTTGCTTTTGATCAGACGTTTCACTTCCAGTTTTGAAATATCGTCCTCACTCCTTTTTTCTGTTATTTTTAAGGCCAGCGAATCGTGGGCCAGTTCATACAAATCTTCATCTTCCGATTTATTCAGAATTCTTTTTTTTGTAAACAATTCAACAGAATCCTCAATAAGCGTTACATCCAAGTCCGACTTTAAACGATGTACTAACTCTCTTTTTGAAATCGGCTCTTTTGTTCCATCCAGGGTACAGAAATTTGAAAGTATTGTCCAGATGATTTCAGAAGTAACGGTCCTTTTATTTTGACTCAGTTCTCTGCTGATGTTTTTAACTTGTTCTTCAAGAAAATCCTGTAATACGTCATCAATATCGCCGATGTTCTTTAAATCTTCAAGTGAAATTAATGCATCTGCCTGATGACTTTCATCGTTGGTTTTATTTATATATAACTTATCAAGAAAAACCTGAAGATAAGGCAATTGTATGGTGCGTGTAGTTTCTTTGTCTTTAAGCCGTTTAAATATCTCTTCTGTAATCTCGTCAATTTTTTCTTCTTCAACCTGAACAAGCGAGAGTTCATAATCATTAATCCCCCTGATTACATCTTCCAGCTTGGCAAACGACATGGGTTCAACCCGCAACTTTTTTCGAAGAAGCTGTGGCACCTCCTTTTCAAATTGATACAAATAACCCAGATACTCTTCCCGAATGCTTAAGATAATTTTTACCGGTTGATCAACCGTAAGAATTTCCTTTACAATTTTAATAAATTGCTCCTGCTCTGTTTTTGAGCCTAAAACGTAAAGCTCTTCAAACTGATCAAAAATAAGATATATCGGTTTAAACGATGCTTTGTACACCGCATCTATTTTTCGGGGAAGTTTTTCAATCAAAAAATCATTATGCTCAACATAAGTAAATGCTTCGTCGCTTTCGTAACAAAGTGCTTTATCAAGCGATGAAATCAGATTTCCGCCTCTCCGGATATAAAGAGCCAGCCAATCGTAGGTGTGAAATCGGTTTGCTAGGCCGCACTGAATCAAACTTGTTTTTCCTGTTCCGGATGTTCCGTAAAGTACCAAGATTTTGGTTTGAAAAATCATTTGGTACAATTCATCAATTTCTTCATCACGCCCAAAGAAAAACTCCTTATCACTCCTTTGATAGCTGTCTAAAAACTTAAACGGATATTTTTTTTGCATGCGGAATTCAATTTTAAAGATTACCCAGGAGGTCGTCGTTTATCTCACTGACTTTGGGTTTAAACTTGAAATTTGTACCCAGCAGCGTATTCATAGCTTCTTCAAACTGTTTGCTAACCATATCCAGGCGAATATTCTTCTGAAGTTCATTTTTTTGAGCCTCTGATTTTATTTCCATCGATTCAGCAGCAGTTGCCATATAGTCGATAACCTTCTCTTTTTCACTTTTAATCGAAAAATATCTCAAACCACTCTCACCCTCCCGGCATTGATAAAAAAGCAATTGAAAATCAGATTCATTGGTCAATGCATTGTAGTCTATTAAAAAAGGAAATAAATTAACCGATGTATTTCTGTTCCTGAAAAATACAGAATATGTTAACTGGGGAGTATTGTCAAATTTGAGGTAACGGAGTAAATTTTTTGACTCATTGTTTTCAAGAATATTTAAATCCTTGATGTACCAGGCCACTGAATTTCGCGACTCTTCATATTCAATTTTTTTTAAGGTGACCAATTGATAATCAGCTAAAAAATTAAAATTTGAAAGAATTGTTGTCAACGAAATTTCAGCAGTGTGACAATGCCCCAATCCAAATGCTATTTTTCCCGGATCCACCAATTCCAAATTCTCAAGCTCAGCACAGGCGAGGTTAAATTTACTTTCGGGATTAAGAAATTCATCCACATCACCCAATTCTTCGTTTTTCAACGGAAACTCAAGTTTATTCGCTTTATAAACTTTAATCAGAGATTGAAACAAATTGCGAAGTTCGCTCAGTTTTAAATCTCTACTCGCATTAAAAAAATTGCTTATCTCATCGTTTTTTGAATTTATGGCGGGATTGCTACTTTTTTCATCCCACAACTGCGAGATAAAAAGAAAATTAATAAGCTGAAGTGAAATTCGGTAGGTACTAAAACAGTGATTCAGATACTCATCAATTTTCGTTTCAATTCTTTTCTCTTTGTCATTTCCAATTGAAAATAATCTTCTCAGCTCCCACCCTATTATCCAAACAAAGCTCTCTGCCAGTATTTCCTGCGCATCTCTGAGATGCATTCTAACACTTTCCCAATTATCTTTATCCTCTTCCGGTAAGCCGCTAAGAAAAGACTGAGGTTTTTTCTTATTTTTTAGCAGAAGTATCAGTTCTTTGGTTAAGACGCCGTTAAATACTTTGTTGCTTGTTACAACACCAAAGTTTGCTTCATTAATGTGCTCGATGTTGTATACCTTATTTTCATAGGTGACATTCGAAACATTCTGATTTTTCACCAATTCTTTTAGTTCAGCAAGTTGATTGTGAATTGTACGTATCTCACCATTCACATTTAGTGTCATACCTTTCTCGCTGACCTCCTGAATGATAATTCTTTCAGTCCCCTCTGTATGTATCATACTAATCCGAAATTATGAAAAGTTAGCAGTATCAATTTTATCGATATTGTATACCTTCTCTGCATTTTGAGTAATATTCTTTTCGCCTGTTTTCTGTTCAGGTCTTTTGTTTTCAGTAAATCCATCTGCTTCCAGTCTGTCGAGTTCTTTATTAAACTGGTTCCACAAATCGTTAAAATCTGAAAAGCCCGAATAAAAATGTTTCAGGTCCTTTAATTTCTTCTTAAATTCAATAAGACTTTCATCTTCACTATCAGGGGAGTTTTTAAAATAGGTGAATATAAACGGCTTTTGTGTTGTATGAAACTGTCCAAAAGCGTTTTCAAATTCTTCAGCAGTATACATTCCAACTTTTGAAAAAGCCAGAAAAACAAACAGGTCAGCATCTTTTACATATTTGTTGTACTCACTTTGCGAACCTGTTACAGACATTCTGGTGGATAAATCTTCCCAAATGTCGAGATGGAGAAAGATTTCTCTGTCAAACCACGACTTACACTTCCGATAAATTTCTATCTCCATTTGCTCTCTTTCCAACTTAAGTTCTTTTGAAGAAGCGAGGAATATTTTAATCTTTTTCATTCGTCAGTTTAGCTTTACTTTTTATGCTTCTTGTTACGATTCATCTTTAGAAACAAGAATTAAGAATATCAATATACGAAATAAATATCATTATTTAGAAGTTTTCTAAATAAATTTATTCGTGTAGTTCGCTAACTTACATGCGATTAACTTGCGCTCCTGTTTTTAATAATACTTCTAAAAAATAATTTAGTTGAATTTTATAACATGAAAACGCAGGCAAAAATGGCGATGGATTTGCCGGAATGACAGTTGTGGCCGGCCTTTATTACGAATTATTCAACACTAATTTCATACCATCATATCCAACAAAAACATTTGCAGGTAGTTTTTTCTGAATGTCTTCGTGTTTACCAAAAGCATGACTTAAATGTGTCAAAAAAGCCTTTTGGGGTTGTATTCTGTAGATTACTGCCAGAGCTTCGTCCAAATTAAAATGTGAGATGTGTTTCTCTTCCCGAAGTGCGTTGATTATTAAAATTTTTGTTCCTTCAATCTTCAGCATTTCTTCATCAGGAATCGAATTGGTATCGGTAATATAGGTTAAGTCGCCAACCCTGAAGCCGTAAACCGGCAATTTGTGATGGAAACAGCGGACAGGTACAAATTTTATTTCATCAATTTTAAACGAACGACCGCTAACCATGTGTAACTTCATTTTAGGTATCCCGGGATATTTATGGTCGGCAAATACATAATTAAAAATGCGCTTAATAGCTTCCTGCACACGGGATTCTGCATAAATATCAACCGGCGATTTTTGCACCCAGTTAAAAGAGCGAATGTCATCAAGTCCAAAAATATGATCGACATGCTCGTGGGTAAGTAAAATGGCACGAAGGCTAATCAATTGTTCACGTAACATTTGCTGACGAAAATCGGGTCCGGCATCAATAACAAAATGTTGTCCATTAATTTTTAGCAACAACGACGAACGTAATCTTTTGTCTTTTGGGTTTACTGATTTACACACATCACATTCACAAGCAATTACAGGAACACCCTGAGAAGTTCCGGTCCCTAAAAAAGTAGCTTCAATTTTAAAATTTTCGTGTTCAAGCATTTCACAAATTTAACAAAAGCTGTGTTCTGATAATGAATATATTTATTTTTACAAAAAATTTAATATGCCAAAATTATTTCTTGTTCCCAATGTTTTAAGCGAAGGAGACTGGCAAAACGTTTTGCCGGCTGGTATTTATCAGATTCTCACCAATACAAAATATTTTATTGTGGAAAATATAAGAACCGCACGTCGTTTTTTAAAACAGGTAAACAAAGAAATTGACATTGATAGTTTGACCTTTTTTGAATTAAATAAATACACTCAAAGTTCTGAACTTCCCTTTTTTCTAAGCCCTATCCAAAAAGGATTTGACATTGCTGTGATCTCAGAAGCGGGATGTCCGGGAGTTGCAGATCCCGGAGCTGATATTGTAAAAATTGCCCATGAAAAAGGCGTAAAAGTTGTGCCGCTGGTTGGCCCCTCTTCGATATTGCTCGCACTGATGGCTTCCGGATTAAACGGGCAAAATTTTGCTTTTCACGGGTATTTGCCTGTAAAACCGAACGAACGAACACGTGCCATTTCTGCATTGGAAAAACAGGCAAAAAACACTAAACAAACACAAATTTTTATTGAGACTCCGTACAGAAATAATCAGATGTTAAGTGATTTGTTAAAAACCTGTCACTCTTCCACCAGGCTTTGCATAGCAGCAAATATTACGGGAGACGATGAGTATATTGTAACAAAAACGATAAAAAACTGGCAGGGAAAATTGCCTGACTTACATAAAATCCCAACAATCTTTTTAATTGGTGAATAACAAATACAGCCTTGTATTTAAGCCCACCCCCGGCATTATCCAGGTATCTTCTGTTAAAATTATTATTTGTGATTGGAGTATTGTAAGTTGGACTTACCCCATTTTTTATCAGAAAATAAAATTAAGTTGCGGATCAGCTTTATTACGATAAAAATCAGATAATTTGCCTGGACAACGTTTAAAAATATTACTTATCCCATCTCCCAATGCATAGTATTTAAAATCTGGTATCCCAAAAACCCTTTTGGCGCTTTTTAATATATGCCCTGCCATAATAGTAAGTTTATTTGATTGGTCAAGAATTACAGCAATAAAATAGAAAACAGCAAGCAATAAAGCCATCATATTTTGCAACCGTCTGTATTTTAGTACCCTGATATTTTCTAAATCGTATGTTTGTTTTATAAAGCGGATAGTTTCTTCAATACTCCAACGTTTGATATAGGATTGGATTATGTGTTTTATACCCCCTTTATTTCTTTTTACTTGCAGAGAAGTCAATATCATCATTGGCTTCTTGCCATAACCTTTCACTACAACCAGCGTTAAGGGCTTATTGGACCATGGGAGTTTTACAGAAGTTGCCCCATAGCTTACATGGTAAATAAATTCTTCCCCGTTTTTTACCCGTACAATAGTTTCTTTATAGGGGCATGGGCATGCGCCAACCATAATGCTCTGATAGGCTTACCCCGGCAAATCAAATCACGCGTACCTACCAGGCGGATAATAAATTGCCTGTTTTTTTCAATCAAGGGCTCATATATTTTATCCCTGTCGCCCCCACGGCAATGACCCATACCCCTTGGTTGCCCGTTTGTTTGCTTACAAAATCAATGGCCCCCTTGATTTCTTCGTTCTCGCTTCTAAAATCAGGGGATTCTTGTGAATACAATGCTGAATATAGTGGTGTTAGTTCATTGCTGCCAGGCTCTGCTGCAATAACCTGGTTTGTCCAGTACCCATCAACTATATTGCCCTCAAGGCTGCTCCCATCCCTAACCTTTGCCAGGTATTCCATCTTCTCTGCATAAGGTTTATGGATATCGCCAAGGTCAAGGATCAATAAAGTATCCTTATTTATCCTGCTTTTTGCTAAAGAAAGTATTTGTTGATGTACATTTTGCCATATTTGAGCTTTATTTAATTGACGGCTAAAACGCTCTTCGATTTTCTTTAACCTTACCTTGCTTTCCAGTTGCCGCCCAATTTCTGTTAACATAACTGACTGCGAAGCTAAAATACCGTATACTGCTTCTTTTATAAAACGCCCTGCAGTTTTATCCAGTTGAATTGAAAGTATCCCCGAAAATTTTGCTATTTTGTTCCTGAGATTACTGGCTAAATGGCTAAAGTTCATATCGTATCCTCCTGAATTTGTGAGCGGTATTACAAATATATACAGGAGGGTACTTTTATCTAAATGCAATAAAAAGTATCCCCATTTTTTTGTAAAAAGAAACCAATTTCACTTCAACTAAAACCTACAAGCCTTATCAATAAAGAGCAACGTCAAATCATCATGTGAATTTTGGGGTAAGTCCAATAGTGCATAAGAATTGAATTATTCCAAAATAATTATATGTAAAAATAACTGATTTTGTATGCAAACTATATGCAAATAAAAAAGAGTTACAAAATTTAATCTTTGTAACTCTTTGATTTTCAAGTCGGGGTAGCAGGATTCGAATATTGTTTTGATACTAACTGTATATCAACAGATTAGGCCGCTTCTTAAAAACCAGGTCACCTTATAGTTCACATGCTTTAGAACGCATTCATTATGACGAAATTAAAGCATTTTTCTTAAGAATAAAAAGGAATTACCCATAAATTCTAAAAAACATTTTGCAGTTAATCGAGCAACTTTCTTGACTGGTTCCTTCACTTTCAAGTTCAAAGCTTCGATGACTATTGTATTAGAATTAACATCAAACTCAGATATTAACTGAAATTCAGAAATCCAACATCGATATACTTTATACGATTACTATTGTTGTGCTTCGTTGTACATTCCAAATCCTTACGAAAATCTTTCAGTGATACTTCAGGTCTACTCCAGATCCAAAATTCCATATCTTAGTAATACTACATACAAAACTTTACAAATTTACACACTCAAACCGTAAGACATTTGCATACAAGGAAATTGGATTTGGCGGCAAAAAAACATCAATACCATCTTTTGTTTGTTCCCAACGGATTGACTCATCTGAACCTAGCATCGATATATTTTTAATATCTATACCTTGCAAAGTTTTAAGTATTATTTCAGAACCCGGCCACTCAAGAAGAATAACAAAAAGTATATTTCCTTTTCTTGTATACCTAACGTCACCCGATTTAAATCCATATTCACCATCTTCCCTTCCCCAAGAACCAACCTCAGACACCGTAGGCCCCTCACCAAATACCTTCCATGGTCTGGTACCATAAATGGCTTCACCGTTTATAGATAGCCACAAACCAATTCCCTTTAACCTGTTTTGCATCACCTCCGGGATGGTACCATCGGCTCTGGGGCCAATATTAATCAAAAGATTCCCCCCCTTGCTGACAATATCCGCCAAATAATCAACTAACTCGTTTGTAGTCATATATGCATCATCAGGAGTTTGTTTGTTATAGCCCCATGAAGTTGGATCAAGGGCATCGCAGGTCTCCCAGGGAGAATCAAAAATCCCGGTAATATTTCGTCGCTCCGGTGTTTGAAAGTCACCAAGAAATATACCATTCCCGGTATTCCATCGCTGTGCCTGTTTAGCCCAAAGTGAATTCGATACTGACCTGTCAGACAGAGCTTGGGAAGCGGTAGTATCCAAACCCCAACGTTCGTTTGTAACAACCTGATCTGGATTCTCCGAATGATTATAAAAATAGGCAATCACCTCCTTGCTGTTCCAATGGTTTGCCCCCAAAGGCTTTCCATTGTTATTACGAAACGGCCCCACAGGTACATCTCCCCACAAAATATCGGGCTGATACAAATCCACCAGCTCTTTTATCGAATTATTCATATAATCTACCCACTCTTTATTTGGATATCTTTTATCCCAAAACGAATAAGTAGTATTGTGATAGAAGCCCATTTTCATACCCATCGAACGCACTTCCTTCAAAAGATCACCCGCCAGATCACGATGGGGGCCCATATCCATTGCGTTCCTGTCAGTATATTTCGTTGGCCAAAGCGCAAATTCATCACCATGTTTTGCGGTCAGGACGACATACTGCGCACCGGCACTTTTAAACAAACCCGCCCAATTTTCCGGGTTATACTTTTCAGCCTTGAACATGGGAATAAATTCATCGTATTCAAAATCGGCACCATAATTCCCGCGGTGATACTTATTGGCTCCATTGCGAATCTTTGACCGGAAGACGCTGTCGGGCAAGTTGCCCTGTTCAGCTGTGTACGGAGGACCTTCCGGCGAATGCCCCCATTGGGACTTCGGACTCATATATTCTACATACCATTCATGGAATGCCGGTACAGCATAAACTCCCCAGTGGATAAAAATTCCAAATTTGGCGTCATTAAACCACTCGGGCACAGGATGCGAATCAAGAGAACTCACAGTAGGCTCATATTGTTTTTGTACAGGTTGTTGGCAATTACACAGAGCAATAATGACAAACAATAAAATAATCCAACTATACTTTAGGCATGATTTTACAGATTTCATTTATGTTTTTATTATTCAATTTAGCATTAATTCCAATGCAAAACAACTTTGTTAATTCTGAACTTTTTCCAGCTGCACTTCATAAATTACCGTTCCGTCAGTATCGGTCGGATTAATAAAACCGGCCTTCAAAACAGCCGTATAATTACCCGGTTTTTCAATACGAATCTTTCCAAAACGGTTTATAAATTCAGGCCTATAGGCTGAACGAATATGACTTATTCGCTCTTTTCCCTTAATTGTTCCGGAGACTGTCTGATTGTCAACTGTAAAGAAGAGCTTATTAAAGTCTTTATCGTTTTGATATATTGACTCCCATTCCCTTTTGTAACTCTCATAGCTTCTCACTGTTGAAACACTTATAACATTCACTTGAAATAATCCCGGTTCTGTAACAAAGAAATTCCACTTTAGATAATCCTCAGTGCTATTCCAGTTTTTCGTGGCAAAATAGGGCCAGTTGTTTGTATCTATTACTCCATCCATTCCTGAAATCTGTAAATTTCCATTATCTCCAATGACTTCTGCCATACCTACCTGTAAAATTATATTTCCCGAACTCATCTGCCCCGGTCGATCATCTACTTGTGGTTGCCCTTTAATCTTTACCTTAAAAACAGGAAAAATTTTCTCTTTCCAATCACCTGGAACTTTGATTTTTAATTCTGGCAAGTCTAAATTCTTTACTTCCCTGTATTCATAAGGAATTGAAACTTCATCATGGATGTCAGTAACTTTAATCACCTTGTTTTTAAGCCCATAAAGCATTATGGCATCTATATTTTTATTCAAAAGCATAACATAAAGAGCGTCTTTCCCTGTAGTAACACGAATCCCATCCATTTCCTGAAACCAGGGACTTGGACCGTTTTTGTATATTGCTTCTCCATTTTCAGTAACCCACTTACCAATTTCCTTTAACCGATCAACACTTTCCTCTGGGATTGATCCATCAGCCTTAGGACCAATGTTTAAGAGATAGTTAATATTTTTTGAAGATAAATCAATTAGTTGGAGAAGCATATCCTCCCGTGATTTCCAGGCACTGTCAGCACAGTGAAAACCCCAGGAATGATTCATGGTTGCCGGGCATTCCCATATTCCGTTAAGTACTCCGGGAGGAATTTGGTTGTCACCCATAACCCCGTAATCACCCAAACCTGCTCCAATTCGCGTGTTAATGAGGCAATCCGGCTGCAGTCTTTTTACATAATCATAAATGTCTTTTGCCTGTTTTTTTGATATATCACCAGGGGTATCAAACCATAAACAGAATATCTCACCATAATTTGTGAGCAATTCTTTTAGTTGAGTTTTTACTTTCCTTTCAATATAAACCTGAGCATTTCTGTTTGGATCATCTTTATCCCAATCCCAATTATTCCCGTACATATCAACCGAATGATATTCATCCCAATCCCTTATATGAGAATAATACAACCCCAATTTAATACCCTGATTTTTACACTCTTCACTAAGCTCTTTCAGAATGTCCTTCCCATAAGGTGTGCCGTCCTTAATATTGTAATCATCATAATCGGAATCAAACATGGCAAAACCATCGTGATGTTTGGCGGTAAATACAATGTATTTCATCCCGGCCTGTTTAGCCAATCTTACAATCTTATGGGCATCAAAATTATTTGGATTGAATTTTTTAGCCAACTGATGGTATTCTTCCCTTGGTATGGATTTTAACCTCATGATATGTTCCGCAACTGTTCCTGAAGATAAAGTATCGCCGTTCCATACTCCTGCAGGCAGCGCATAAAGACCAAAGTGGATAAACATTCCCAACCGGAGATCTGTAAATTCCTGTTGCCCCATGGTTTTAGTTTGTTCACTCTCTGATGGAACACAGGAAGACAAAACAATAAAGCAGATGCAGATATAATATAATTGCTTAAGTATAATCTTCATATAAAATCAGTTAATAGAAATCAATTTACAAACAGCCTTCGCTGTCCTTATTCCCACTTCTTTTTTCTGAACGGGATGAATATTGTACAATTCACCCAAATCCCGAATATCGACCAATACTGTCCGCGTTGTATTTTGAGCCACAGTAGCTTGAACACCCTGAAGAATTTCCCAGGCTTTCAGACTTTCGGGCGTGCCCGGATCATAAGTTGGAAGCTGAATTATGGCAAACAATAAATCAGGCTTGTCAAAGTATTTTCTGTAAGAAGAAATCAGATTCTCCAGCCAAAAAAGATATTCAGTTGCCTGGCTTACTTTGTCAGTATTACTTTCTCCCTGGTACCAAACCACACCAGTTAGAGGGAGCTGACCCAACGGACGTATAAGTTTATTAAAAAGCATTGCCGGAACAGCGCGTCCCAATCCCCATTTTGCCAACCTGTGCTGCCCATATGGTTTCATATCCTTGTCGTCCTCCCTGGCAGCTTTTAGTACCAGCGAATCGTTAACCAGAGTCCTGAACCTGTTTCCGGTTTCGATATCAGGAAATGCCTCTTCAGGTACCCATGCTTCAATTCCTGTTCCTCCCCTTGCTGCTACAAAAATGCCCATTGGGTTCCTTTGACTTTTTTGCATCTCTGCAGCAAAAAAGAAAGCTACCGCCGAAATATTCTGTACATTTTCGTTAGTGATTTTTTGCCATTGTTTGCCATTGAAGTAACGTATATTTAGGGAAGATACATTATCTCCGACTTCGATTGACTCTTTGGAAGATTTAACGTGCATTGCCATATTTGACTGTCCTGCACACAACCATATATTTCCCGAAAGTACTTCTTTTATAACCTTTGTTTCACCATTACAAACAAACATCATATCGCCGGAAATACCAGATTTTACAGAAGGAAAACTCACTTCCCAGATACCATCTTTATCTGACTTGGTTGAAATTTTTATTTTATTAAAACTGACCGATACCTCCTGAGATGAACCACAACTTCCCCTAAGTGTCCAGTTAGCCTCAGAAGGAAATATCATATTATCCGAAATCCACAGCGGCAAACTGAACTCTCGTGATATTTGACCTTCCGATTTCTGAAAAGAAAAAATCAACAAAACAAAAGCAATGGCTAATATTCCAGCGTGCTTCTTATTCAAAGCATTGGCAAGCATATTCTTCAACAATTAATTCTTCATATTATCACATTAGCAGTGCCCTACCCATACAATCATTATCTAATTAGTGATTTACAGGTATCAAACTGATACTCTGGAAAGTAAATCCCAGATTTCCATCCGACAGCATTTGTGGTTCTAATGAAAGTGTATATTCTCCAGCCTTTTTAAGATTTATAATACCGCCATCTGTATGTATTTTTTTCCAATACTGGGTACGCTGGTTATATTCACTAAAATCGTCTTTAACCACAAACTCAACTGACTGACCAGATGTCTGTATTTTAACTTTATGTCCTCCCTGCCACAAGGGATTTCCATGAGATCCTGTTTCTGTTGAAACCAGATCGATTTTGTATTGTCCGGGTTCTTCTACTTTAAAATTCCATGTAAGATTTACGTTTTCGTCCTTCCAGTCGGCGCCTCCACCCCTTGCCGTAAATTTTAAATCATAAGGTTTCCCGCCCTTTCTGGCATCCGCCATTGCTCCATGTAATAAAACGCTTCCATCTACACTTTGGCAAATTTCATGTTCAACTTTTGCTTTTCCTTTAATCTCAAGAACAACAACTGAGACTGCCTCATCAGGAGCAGCATCCGGAAGTTCAATCTTTAATGTATGATGTTTTAATTTCTTATTGTAAATAGATTTAAAAGGGAGTGGAGTTTGATTTGCATCGGATAACAAATATACTTTATTGACTTTGTTTTCAAGCCCTTCCAAATAAAAATCACCGGAAGGCCAGTCAAATATCCCCAGATAGAGTTTTCCGGATTTCTGTGTTATATTTCCCCATTTAAATTCCACATTAAACGGATTCGGAAGTGCTCCGTAAATTGATTCACTATTAGTTTTCATCCAGTCGCCTACTTTGGCAAGTATGTCAACCGATTCCTGTGGAATCAATCCTTCGGCGGTAGGACCTACATTCAGAAGGTAGTTGCCACCTTTTGCTGTAATATCAAAAAGAAGACGGGTAAGATCTACAGGAGATTTCCAATGATGATCATTCTTTTTAAAGCCCCATGTATTATTAAGAGTTGCCGGTACTTCCCAGTCTCCCGGAACAACCGTTGCCGGGATTACATTATCGCCTGTTGACATATAATCGGTTTCAACTCCTCCACCTAACCTACCACTGATAATACATTCGGGTTGAAGTTTCCGAACCAAATCTTTCAGGCTTTGTGCCTGTTCTTTTGTAATACTCATGGGTGTATCGAACCAGATTAACCCCACCGGACCATAATTGGTAAGCAATTCAGTAAGCTGTGGTTTTACCTTTTCATCCAGATACTTCTGAAAATTTCTTTCTTTCGGGAAATCCCAGTCGTTGTCCAATCCGTTTAGTTCATTCCAGTCGCGCGACTGAGAATAGTAAAAGCATATTCTTAATCCCTGTTTATGGCATTCTTCAGCTAACGCTTTAATCACATCTTTTCCGTAAGGAGTTGCATCCACTATATTGTAATCTGAAGCATCAGACTTAAACATGGCAAAACCATCGTGGTGCTTTGAAGTAATGGTTATATACTTCATTCCTGCGTTTTTTGCGGTAGTTACAAAATCGTGTGCATTAAATTTTACGGGATTAAATTCTTTGGCTAACTGACGGTACTCAACAGCCGGTATCTGGGCTCGTTTCATAATCCACTCCCCTATTCCTTCAATTTCTTTTCCCTTCCATTCCCCGGCAGGTTTCGCATAAAGCCCCCAGTGAATAAACATTCCGAAATGAGCATCACGCCACCATTGCATTCTTTCGTTTTGACTTACAGACTGTGCCCTGGCATAGTCTTTTATTCCTATAAGTAAAGCTATCAGAATTAATATCTTTTTCATTATTTGTAATTTTAAAAATTGTATATCAGGTATTATTGATTTTTTCCTTCATCAGTCCCCCATCTTCTCTTTTCTGTATTTTTTATTTCTCTCCATGATTTTTTATAATCTTTCATTACATCGGAAAACCAACTATCCCATTTCTGCGTAAGTTCATTTACAATTTCTGGATGATTGGCAGAGAGGTCATACAATTCAGCCGGATCCTCGATTAAATTAAAAAGTTGTGGCTCTAGCGGAACAATATCTTTCCAAAGTGGTATTACTGTATCGCATGGCATTTCCCAATGTGGTTCCGTCGCTCCTTTCCAAACCGAAGGATTATCTATATCTTCCTTCTTCATTGTTTCCTTTATTCCAGGCCAGTATAATTTCCACTTTCCTTCTATTATTGCAGCATCGGAATGTGCTACCGGGTAATACCTATTCTTTTGGAAGTACAAAATCCGGTCATAATTAGATTCATCGCTTTTCCCAAGCAAAATCTCGGAAATATCATGCCCATCTGCATTTTTTATCATGTCGGATGTGCTGCCTGTAAGTTTTAGAAATGTGGGGAGCCAGTCACAACCATAAACAGACCCTGTAAAAACTTTATTTTGAGGAAATTTTCCAGGCCATGAAACAATTGCAGGAACCCTTACCCCCTCTTCGAGAACAATACCTTTTGTTCCAGACAGGCCAGCCTGATAACGCAAATTTTCACCGGTATTTTGGGCTCCGTTGTCACTTGTAAATACAATAATGGTATTGTCCATTAATCCCAAATCTTCTAATTTATTTAAAACCATTCCAATCCCACTATCCATCGACTCAATCATGGCGTAAAGAGTAGCTATTTTTTCGTTGAACTCTCCCTTCCCTTTTTCTTTATACTTTTTCACCAGTCTTTCAGGTGCCTGATATGGAATGTGGGGAGCATGATGTGCAATGAAAAGGAAAAACGGATTTTCTTTATTCTTCGCTATAAATTCAAGCGAGCTTTCTGTAATAACATCTGTTAGATATCTTCCATCGGAAGGAATATTCGTTCCATTTAAATCAAAATTCCAATTCCAATAATCCTGAATACCATTCAGAAATCCGAAAAAATAGTCGAATCCTCTTTTATTGGGATGATACTGAAGATCATACAAACCGTTGTGCCACTTTCCTATCAAACCGGTAGAATAGCCTTCGCTTTTAAAATAATCTCCCATTGTATTGTATGAAAGAGCAATCCGATCGATCCCCCTGTTGGATGAAACATCTATTGCCCCAGTCCGGTGATTATACATACCGGTTAATATTGCAGCGCGCGCCGGGGCACAAAGCGGGGCCGGGCTGTAATAATGGGTAAAAAGAATGCCATGACTTGCCAGTTTATTAATTTCCGGCGTTTCAATGTATGGATTTCCGTAACACTGTAAATCTCCGTAACCTAAATCATCAGCAAGAATAAATATGACATTGGGTTTCACCGGGCCTTTCTTTTCAGAAGAGCGACATCCTCCCAGCAAACAAAACAGTAATATGCAAGATATTAATCTCATTGACCTGAACGATAATTTGCAATAGATTCCGAAGTATAAAGAAACCGGTTATAAACCCTGAATAATTCAATGTTTCCTTTAAATTCAGACGAAAACCGAACTTTTGGATCACCGTTTACATCCCACATAAACGGGTTAAAGCGAGCATAACCAAATGGTCGCTCACCTCCATCCCATAAATCACCGTTAATAACAAAAGTGAGCATTTTAGATTTTGCATCAACATTTATTACAATATGATTAACGGCTTTGGGTATTATTACTCCTGGTGCAGTCGACCAAATTAACGGCGTTCTGCCATCATCCATTAAAAATTCCAACGCTCCCGATTTTAAAATACTAATTTTAAGCCCATTGCCAATGTATTTTGCTGCATTTTGATAACCTTCCGTCTTTTCTCGACGGGTATCAAGTAATAGCTGGTCTTTTTTAAGATTGCCGGTTTTTAATTTGAATTCCAGTGAAAATCCGTCTCCCTTGTATAAATTCCCTATCCCTGGCATTGTAAACTCGCTGCCCTGTTCACAGGATTCTCCTTCAAGTTCCAGCGCAAGCCCCTCTTTTGTCATTTCCTTGTTAAGCGCCTGATTCCAGAGCATCTCAAGGTATTCAGCGGGTATTTTATGAATTCTTGCAATCGTTTTTTGTGTTTCTGTAAAATAGTATTCTCCGTTATCTTCAATCCAGTCGGGATAGGAAATTCCATTGAAATAGTCCATGTCGTAAAGAAAAACTTCGGGTTGGCTCCAGTAAATATATCCGTCTTTCTCTATACCTCCTGCAAGCCAGGTTGGATTGCGGTTTCCAAGTGGATGGCTGCTGTAGTTTCGGGAACTGTTGTTATGAAAAAACATCGCATATTTCCCATTACTAAATTTATAAATCTTGTTAAAACACCGCGGTTGTTTCATGAGCTTCCCACCGGGTGAATAACTAGCCCACTCCGGTGTTGTCCATGTATGCCCATTATCTCTGCTGTAAACCTGGGCATTATGTCCCTGGTTGGTTCGGTATACACAATACAGGCTTCCATCGCTTAACGAAACAATATTATGTTCATCGGCGACCTGCCCCTGCGGAGGGAGTAATCCTTTATTACCATCAGGGAGTGTCTCCCATTCTATCTTCTCAGGATCTTTTTCAAAAAGAATGTTGGAGCTTTTCAGAATTGCTCCTGAACCACTTTCCATAAATCCTTCACCAAAATTACCCACTTTTGAGAGTGGAAAATACACTGCATTTTCATGTACAATTGGCAAGGCCACACTCCAAAAAAACTGAATTTTTCCTTTATAAATATTTTTATCATCGATTTCGAAATTCCGTGCAGGGACTTCATAGTGTTTTTCCGACCAGGAATATCCACCATCATCGGAATACTTCATCATCATTTTCCCGAATGTATCAACACGCTTTATCGGAACTCCACTTGAATTCAGTACCTCACGCCTATTCTCAGAATTATAAGTATAAAACACATAAATTCTACCCGATGGAATTATCAACGGGGTAATCCATGAAGCTTCTGGTCCGGTAGCAGGTTCGATATCTATCAACGGACTCCATGTTTTTCCTTTGTCCTTACTGATTGTGGAAACAACATGTTGCCCGGGTTGCCCTTCACGACCGGCACCTGTGGTTAAAACAACTACCCACTCACCTTTACTATTTATCACGGAGTAAGGTTGATCACAGTATCCCTCATCTGGAATAATCGCCACTGCATTTTCAATATTCCTCCAGTCTTTTTCCTGCGAATAAATATCAGTAGCATAAAACAGAAAAACAAAAAGCAGTGTCAAACCAATGAAACCGTATATATGCTTTCCTCTCCTGAATTGATTATGTGCCATTTTTTGCATTTTTTAGTTAGATAAATCCGAATAAAACTTTATTGAACTCCATCCAAATATTTCCCCAATAAAAACCTTTTTCGATCGGGATACCAAAGTATTGTTCTTCCCTGAAACTCGGTAATGCTTGGATAGGTGCCAATTTCTGCCGACATTTTTGGAGGAACAGCGATATCATGCGTATTAAGCAGTTCCACCGGTTCACTAAACCAAATGGGTTGGGTTCCATCCTGTTTGAATTCCCCAACTGTATAATATGTAGGGTTTCGAACAATATTTGCAACATTGATACCCCACTTTTTATCTGCCTGATCGTAACCAAGCCTTTTTCCGTTGTTATTATGAAAAACCAGAACAAACTTTCCATTGTCAAGTTTGTATAAGGGGCAAGGTGACATGGGATGTGGAATTCCCTTTCCATCATCTGAATATTTCAGCATTTTCGGTATTTCCCATGTTTTCCCGTTATCTGATGAAACTGAATAATAAATATATCCCGTCATATTTCGCATAATGGTAAACAACCTGCCATCAGGCAAAAGAACTACTGCCGGTTCCTGGGCTACCGACATGTATGGATAAACGGGATTTTGAACTTCCAGCCCTTTGTCATTTTCAGGATACCATTCAATTTTTATTTCTTCAGGAGAAGGATTTTCATCGATGTTTACAAATCGCATAAAATAACATCTCGAATCTGCATTTACCCAGTTCTTTTCGCTTTTCATGACAGTTTCTGATGTAATAAGGGTATATCCGGCAATCCATTTCCCTTCTTCGTCTTTAATAGGTTTTTGCCAAACAATCCAGTTCTTTGGGTATTTAGCATCAGGATTATCGTATTTTGAACGGGGCATTTCAATTTCTTTGGGTTCCGTCCATGTATGTCCATTGTCATCCGAAAAAATACATCCCATTGCTCCGCTTCCCTGCCGGCTGTTATCATATATTTCGATTTCTTTTGTATAGAAAACGTATATTCTGCCATTTCTCGAAATGATGGGAAAACCCCAGCTCGCCTGCAATCCACCTTTTCCATATTTTGCACCAACTAAATATTCAGGTTCCGACCAATTGATGGCATCCGAACTCCGTGCCAAAACCAAATGATTATCGCCCCGGCCTTCTACCGAACTTTGTGTCCATAAAGCAATAAGTTCTTCGCTTTTAGGCGCCTTAAACACAAGAAAATGCTCGTTATCGCCATTATAAATTCCAGAGCCTGTCGGAACAAAAACACAAACGTCGGGATTACTTCGTTTCCACTCTACATCAGGATCTCCAAGTGGTATGTCCTTGCCATACTTCCCAAAAGGATAATTCATTTTGATTAGTTCGTCCCTGCTAAAAAGATTTTTAATCCCTGATTCTTCCTGAATTCTATCTTGGTTAGTATCTTTTTTCCCCGTTGCACATGAAGAAAGCAAAACAACAAATACCAAAAACAGAAGAAAGTTACCATTCTCCTTTATCCTAATTTTAAATCTGATCTTTTTATTCATTATTAATTCTGTTTGTATTTTCACTAAAAACAACAACTATTTCTTCCCTTTCGTCAATGAGTGGTAGTTACCTATTGCTTCTGAAGTTGTAAGGTATCGGTTATAAATTCTCAATTTTTTAACTGAGCCGTCAAAAGAGGGGGCTATTTTTAAGTGCTTATTTCCCTTAATATTTTTAATATCCGGGCTAAACCACGACCAGCCCTGCAAACGATATCTTCCGCCATCACATAATTTTCCGTTTACAACAGATGTAATTAGATTGGCCTGACCATCGACAATAAAGATTACGTGATTCTTTCCTTCTGTCACCATTCCCGGCTCCGTATCCCAAAAAACTTTTTGTTCTGCATCCTGCAAACTCAGTCCGACGGTTCTTTGGGGAGTTACTTTAATTCTTATTCCATTTCCGCTCTCATCTGCATTATCCAGAATTACCTGATTGGGTTTTAATTCATCACTATCAAAAAGTATTTCAATTGAAACGGAACCTTGCTCCAGATCAGGAAGTTCAGGGGAAGCCAAATCCGTTTTCGAAGGAATATTATCTTTCTCAAGCACCAGACCTTTTGTCGTTACGTTTTTCGCCGTTCCTTGGTTCCAAAGCCCTTCCAGCAAATCCTTATTAATGAGATGAACCCTTGCTACAGTCTTTTGTGTTTCGGTTATCCAGTAATTTCCATTCTCTTCAATCAAATCGGGATAACTCATTCCGCGTATGTCCTGCGAACCATAGATTAATACTTCCGGTTGCGACCATTTTATTTTTCCCTTCACTTCAATGCCACCAGATATCCACACCGGGTTCCGATGTCCGGTATATCCCTTTATATTATTGTTGTGATGCCATAAAAGATATTTACCGTTTGACGCTTTAAAAACCCTTGGACAAGCTCTTGGATTTTTTATAACCCTACCATCGGCATAGGTGGCGTATTCCGGTGTACTCCAGTTTTTCCCGTTATCAGCACTGTAGGAGTTTGCCGGATATCCCTCACTGGTTCTGTACATACAATACAAACCGCCGTTATTCAATGGAACAACATTATGCTCTTCCTGTGTAACTCCAAGCGGCGTGAAACTTATTCCCGTATTACCCTCGGGGAGAAGTTCCCAATGAAGTTTGGAAGGATCTTTTTCTGTATTAATATTATCTGATTTGTATAAAAAACCTTCTCCCATATCCTGCGGATGAATACCCATTTTTGTAAAAGAAAAATACATGGATTTTTCGTGGGAAAATGGTTTTGAAATTCCCCAAAACAACTGAACTTCCCCATTCCACGGATTAATAAAATCAACGGTAGTTTTTCGCATTGGAATGCGGTATCGATTAGACCAGGTACGTCCATTGTCATCGGAATATTTATAACAATACCAACCCAACTCCGTGTTATGGTTTCTGACAACAGGTTCCCCGTTCGGGTAACTTTTAATGGAATCGCCGTTAAAAGTGTAAAAAACATATATGCGCCCGTAAGGTGTTATGTAAGGGATTCCCCATGATGAAGGGGGAGCATCCGACTCTTCAATATTAATAAGCTGCGACCAGGTTTTTCCATGATCGGAACTTATAGCAGCTACCATATGTTGCCCAACCTGGCTTTCAGTGCCGGGACCTGTGGTTAAGACACATATCCAGTCTTTATTTTTTGCAACTACAACATACGGTTGATCAGCATAATTTTCATCAGGGATAATCCCTACAGCATTATCAATAAACCTCCAATCGCAATTTCCCTGCGCATAAATACCAACTACTGCAAAACAGAAAAGAATTACAAAGGCTGTTTTTTTCATACGTATAAATTTTCAATTTTGGTCTCAATATTTTTCGTATCAGGTCTTCATTTTCAAGTACCCTGGCAACGGCATGGAATTCGCATGAGAATCTATTCATTCCGTTTGGTGTTTTGTATAATCATGCTCATTTCATATCTTTTTCTCTTAAAATCAACTTTAAAAAGGAAAGGTCATTCAAATGATTTCCATCACAGAACACCCTTTCCAGTAACTAACTAAACTATTTAAATCGAATTTCATTTAATCACTTTATTAATATACTTTTCCCATATCCTGCCTGCTTCATTTTCATCTTTTACCACAGTTATGACTGCCAGTCCCTGCGGCAGGAGGTTACTGAATATCCACTCCAAATCATTTTCCGGAATATCACCCCAGATAATTAATGGCTTATTTTTCATAATCTGAGCATAGACAGATTGAAGTGATTCGGCAGATGGTCCACCGCTGTCGATATGCAGTTCCAGCGCAGTAAAATCCATATTTATGTAATATTCATAAGGAAAATAACCATTGGAATGCTGATGCATAATACACCCGCCAAAAGCATTTACAATTTGTTCATCCCATTTTCTGATAAAGGCATTATACAAATCGGGAGATAAAATTGCTGCTGCATCTTCCTGATGCCATATTGTTCCTTTGGGAGCCCAGGCATTATAATAAAACGAACCAATTCCTCCATAAAAATCCGGAATATGCTCAATTTGCATTTTTCCAAACTGAATCCAAAAATCCGTTAATTTTTCAGCAACAGCGTTTATCTCATCCGGTTTTTCAAGCATTGCAAAAATGAGGTTCTCCGTGCCATAAAGTAATGATAACAAATCAGATATTCCACGCATACGGGTAGTTGCCAGAGGATAACGTCTGTTACTTTGTTTTGTCATTTGTTCAAGAAACTCAATAGCCTTTTTCACCCACTTATTTTCCAATGAGAACTCAGGGATATCGGCGGCTCCTCTAAACTCTGGTAACGGTTCTGCATGAATCGAACCAGAAGAATAACTACTAAGGAGTATTGGACATCCAAGCGCGGCTTCGACCCATGGAATTCCCCAATAGATGCTGGCACTCCAGATAAAATCGCCTCCACATCTTTCATGTTCCTCAAACAAGTAGTCGTAATCGTTTAAATATGCTTCAATACTAAAATGGTCAGGGGAAAGTATTGTTCTTTCGGGAATAGATTTTGCAGCCGGATACCTGTGTACCGGATATTCACTTCCCAAAAAAAATCCCAGTAAAGGACGGTCGTTTTTACGGGCATAAAACAATTTGAATTGTTCTATCCTTTCTTCGATACTTTTTTTCCAGTTGCTATTCATAATTAAACCAATTCAATTCTCTTTTGAATTCAGATTCAAAAAAAGCTCTTTACCTAAAAAATTACGATGATTCCCGATAAGCTCAGAATTCATTAGTGGCCGGTTGTATATCCTCATGTGGGTTAATTTAGTTCCAAAATTTACTCCTTGTCCCCTTTCAAATTTTCCTATTTCAATGTTATTAAAATCAATATCTTCCATTTTAGGCTTAAAATGCGTCCATCCATACTGGCGAAAATTCCTTCCATTACATACGGTTCCGTTTACCACAAACTGAATTATTTTTGAGCCATTGTCAATTGAAACACTAACACAATTTTCACCAAATGCTTTTATCAATCCCGGATCTGAATTCCATTTAGTAGTCTGGTTACCATCATTTATTACTATTTGGATTGCCCCAAACTCACCTGACTGTAATTCGACTATTTTTCCGTTTTTGCTCTGGACTATTAAAACCGGCTGACCAGAAACCAAATTTGAAAGTTCAATCCGAAAATCAATGGTAAATCCAGTTTGAAACTGACTACTGTCTTCATAAGGAATACTTAGTTTTCGTCCAACTTCAAGGTCGTTTTCACTCCACTCCCCCAAAAGGCTTTCGGTTGTAACTGTTTTTCGATCAAACTGACTCCAGATCTTATCAAAAAAACCATCCGGAATAGCATGACATCTTGCATCTTCTTTATTTGTTTCACTAACCCAATATTTACGATCCTGTTCAATTAAATCGGGATAGCTCATTCGTGTATCAATGTTTTCTTCATAAATAAGGATTTCCGGCTGACTCCATATTATTTTACCCTTTCGTTCTATGCCTCCGCTTATCCACGCTGGATTTCTTGAATTAAAATTCCAACCCCCATGATTATGATACCAAAAAAGATATTTACCATTTTTACATTTCCATATTCTTGGGCATGCCCTGGGATTCTTTAATTTGAATCCATTTTCGTATTCAGGAGGCTGAGGTAAGGTCCAGTTTTTTCCTCCATCCGTAGAATAAGATTCAGCCGGATAGCCAGATATTGTCCGGTACATACAATAAATAGAGCCATTATTCAGTTGAAAAATATTCTGTTCGGAATTAATAGGGCCAAGGGAAGGATTTTTTAAGCCATACTCTCCCTCCGGCAACATTTTCCATTTCAACTTTTGCGGATTTTTTTCAGAATGAATATTATCACATCTGAAAAACCAACCTTCACTATTATGTGCCGAATACTGACCAATTTTGGTAAAAGCAAACATCATCCCGTTATCAACATCAACAGGCTTACCAATCCCCCACATGATCTGCACTTTACCACTCCAGTTGTTATTTAGATCCACGGGAGTTTTCCTTACATCAAGACGATATCTTTTCGACCAGCTTATACCTTCATCATCAGAATATTTATAACAATACCAGCCTAACATATCCTCTCTTATATTTTTTCTGTCTCCAAGTTGATGGATTTTGTCTCCGTTGTAATCGTAAAAAACAAAAACCCTTCCATAGCTGGTAAGGTATGGCATTGCCCATGATGCAGATTCTTTCCCGGGAGATTCTATTCTGACAGTGTCCGACCAGGTTTTCCCCTGATCTTCACTAATACAGCTAACTATATGTTGTCCTCCGGTTCCCTCACGACCTTCATTAGTAGTAAAAACACACAACCATTTGCCATTTTCCAGCACAACTACATAGGGTTGATCACAATATCCATTTGTGTAAATAGAACTTCCATTCTTTGCATTACGCCAATCCGGATTTTGCGCATTCAGACTGAAGACAAAACATAACTGTATAAAAAACAGGATTATAAATGGCCTAGGTTTCATAATTTGTTTATTTACTGTTCAGCATTCCTGTGGTTTCCAATAATCTCTGTGTTCATTAGTGGTCGGCCATATATTCTCAAATTTTTCAAGGTACCCTTAGGGCGAATTTGCCCACTATTCAAATCACCCACCTCAATTTCTTTAAACGAAATATTTTCCAAATTCGATTTAAATCTGGTCCAGCCAAATTGCCTGAAGTCTCTGCCGTTACAAACGGTTCCATCTACTACGAATTGAATAATTTTAGGCCCATTGTCAACCGATACGGCAACACAATGTTCTCCGTAGGCATTTATTAGTCCGGGATCAGAATTCCATTTTTCTACATTATTCCCGTTTTCTATGATAATTTCCACGGAACCATATTCACCTGTTTGTAAAATAACATCTTTATTATCCTGAGTCTTTGCAGCAAACAGTACCTGCCCCGATTGTATGTCTGTCAAACTAATTTTAAAATCGAATGTAAAACCTGACTGATATTGTTTCTTTTCAGTCTGAGGAATTTTGAATGTTCGGCTTGTTTTATGATTTTTTTCATTCCATTGGGCAACCAGACCACCTTCAGTTACCGCATTTCTCTCCAATTGAGACCAGATTATATCAAAAAAACCATCAGGAACCGGATGACACCGTGCGTTCTCTTTATTTGTTTCAGTAATCCAGTATTTGCCATTCTGTTCAATCAAGTCAGGGTAACTCATTCTTATGTCGGGCTGATCTTCATAAATTAATATTTCTGGCTGGCTCCAGATAATTTTACCATCCATTTCAACTCCTCCACTGACCCACGCCGGATTTCTCGAATTAAAATCTTTCCCTCCGTTGTTATGATACCAAAATAAATATTTACCGTTTTTACATTTCCAAATTCTTGGACATGCCCTGGGATTTTTAAGCTCTAATCCATTCACATACTTAGGAGGAACAGGCAATGTCCATGTTCTTCCTCCGTCATAAGAATAGGATTCAGCAGGAAATCCGGAAACAGTGCGATGCATGCAGTAAATGGAACCATCATTCATTTGGAAAATATTTTGTTCGGCGTTGATTGGTCCCAAATCTGTGTTTTTTAAGCCATCCTGTGATTCTGGTAAATTTTGCCATTTTAGTTTTGTAACATCCCTTTCAGTATTGATATTATCACATCTGAAAAACCAGCCTTCACTATTATCAAGCATATATTTACCAATTTTTGTAAAGGCAAACATCATCCCTTCATCCACATCAACCGGTTTGCCAATGCCCCACAGAATCTGAACTTTAGCTGCCCAATCATTATTCAAATCGACATTTGTTGTACGAACATCTAAACGATATCTTTCTGACCATGTTTTTCCCTTATCGTCGGAATACTTGTAACAATACCATCCAAGCATGTCTTCACGTATATTTTTCCGGGTACCCAGATCATGGATTTTATCTCCGTTATAGTCGTAAAAAACATAAACCCTTCCATAATCGGTAAGATACGGCATTGCCCAGGAAGCTGACTCTTTACCTGGTTCTTCAATCCTTACCGGCTCTGTCCATGTTTTTCCCTGGTCATCGCTTAAACAACTTACAATATGTTGTCCCCCGCTTCCTTCATGCCCTTCGTTCGTAGTAAAAACACAAAGCCATTTGCCGTTTTCAAGAACCACAACATAAGGTTGATCGCAATAACCATTGGTATAAATAGACGTGCCATTTTTTGCATCACGCCAGTCTTTTGGCTGTGCCAGAATTGTATTTACAAAACCTGTTTGTATTAGGAGCAAGATTAATATAGCTCTACCTGTGCCCATCTTTAACGCACAAATTAGCGGATAGAAAAAACAGGATTTTGTCGGTTGATTTATTTTAATGATTTGTTTCATATGGTTGTTCTCCTTTATTTTAGCTCAAGCAATAACAGAATCGGATTTTCTCCGGGTTTCATATTGTCAATTAATTCAAATATTTCATCGTTTGTACATTTTGTCCTTTCGTTATCCAAAACCTCCAGAACATCTGCAATCTTTGTTCGGGGAATCTGAACAATAAAGTTGTTCTGAAATACACCTGCTATTTCGATTTTTATACCACACTTACACGATGGATCAAGAAGCATATTATAAAGAGTTGAGCGGTTTGACTCTTTATTGAAGATTCCAATATAATCACCATCAGTACTCGAAAAAGTTGTATATAATATACTGTCTGATTCAAAATAATCTATATCATAAACATATTGAGATACATCTACGTCACCGCTAAAAAATGCACCGTAAATCTTATTGACAGGTAGAACCGGTTTAGAAAAAGTAAAAGTTGATTTTATGTCACATTTCTTTAGTCCGATTTCGTAGAGGGTGTTTGTTCCTTCCTTTAGAAACATCACATTATCACCTCTTTTCATCAGGGTTATTCTCTTATTTTGTAACGGATGATTTTCTTTTTGATATTCAAAATATGTGTCTAAAGGTTTATCATTTTCATCGTATAGCACGATTTCATCGTTAATATCCGATTTAGCATCTGATTGTATTGTATGTATGACCGTAAATACTCTTCCTGCTTTAACTCCATAGGTTATTTCTCTTGCCAGACAATTAATTGGGGTACTTTTCACAAATCCTCCTTCCTCGTTATAAATAACCAGCTTTCTTTGTTTTTGATCTAGAATACATATATCTCTGGTCACCGGATGAATATCAAAGTCAATGATACCGGAGAAACTGTTTATTGAATTATTTCCACTACTTATTTTATCAATATAATCCCCTGCCAGGGAAAATATGAGAATCTCCTGCCTGTTCTCCCAGTGATTAAGAACATAAATATGTTCGTTGTTAATAAGAACTTTCGTGATGACATTAATCTTTGAATCCTCAGCAGTTTCCAGTTTAACGATGGAATAATTGGAGATTGTTTCACTAAACGTAGATTCACTCAGCTTTTGCAGACTGAAATCGATGTTACTTTTCTTGTTTCCTTTATCGACACATGAAGAAAGAAATATGGTCAACAAAAAGAATCTGATTAGATTCTTTTCCAGTCTTTTATGAGTAATATTTGCAATCATTCCAATTCTGTGATCTGTTATAGAAGTTTATATTTCTTTATATTCTGAATCAAAAAGTCGGCATATCTCAAAAATCCCAAATCAGTCAGATGAGTGCCATCTACCGTTGCCTCATGGTCTTCCCCCAAAGCGTTCTTCCCATCTATATAATAGATATTCTTGAACCCGTCATTTTTTAATTTTTCAAATTCACCTTTCAATGCCAGATTTTTTTCGTTTGTGCTTTGCATTGTCTTGTTATCCAAATAACTTTTCTCATAAATTAAATTCTCCACAAAAACAACAGGTGTGCTTTTGCGCTTTTCCCTAAGTATTTCCATAAATGGAGAGATTCTTTCCAAAACCTCTTGTTTTGTCATATTGGGCAAACATTCAATTACATATAATTCAGCATCAATTTCCCTGATTATTTCAGCCAATTCCGGTTCCATTTTTCCGTTACCACGAAACCCGAGATTTATACATTCTATACCTGTTTTTCTTGAAATTATATTTGTATGAGCCATCCCCGGTCGGGAAGCACATCCCCCCTGAGTAATGCTTGTTCCGTAAAAAACAATTGGCTTTCTGGAATCTTGGACTGCTTTCTCAATTTTGCAGCTTTCCTCGACTCCTATTTGGATATCAGCTAATTCAATGTATAGTGGTAAATACAACCTGAATTCCCTCCTCTTGCCATCCATATTTGCAACCAGCAATTCTTCGAAGTCTTTTCCGTTTGGCCTCGCCGTATTAACATATTGCCATTCTTTACCAATTTTAAAATAAAGATCGGCTCCCTTAACTCCTGTGGCGGCCATATGATTTCGATTTGCTATTGAGCTGTTTACAACACTCCATTTTACATAAATGCAGGTTGAGTTTGTAAAAAACCGGACAGACATTCCCGATGAACATTTAGATAAGTCCCAAACCAGATCCCTAACTTTTCCATGATATTTATCGGGTAACCTCTGATAACGATTTTCTTTTACATCATTAGTAAAAGCAGAACCTTCCAGCAAAAACAAATCTCCATTATAATATTTGATTTTACTTTTATTTATTTGATTTTCCGATTGCCCGAAAAATGAACTGGAAACGAAACAAACCGTAAATACTATGTGTAATAAGTTACAATTCATAGAAATGAATATTTAATCCTTAGACCTTACCCGTACTTTTTGCAATCGTATTTGTTCCTTACCCTGCGTTGTTTGAAAATTAGTAATGTATTTTGACAGTAACTGGCTTGTCAGATCGGCAGTAATTGCCTCATATCCCGGCATACCGGACAAATTGTTTTTTTCCTCAGGATCATTTATTAAATTAAAAAGATAGCAAGTACCTCCCTGTTCGGGATCAAAAACCATTTTCCAACTCGCAGTCCTTATCATGGCGCAGGTACCGAGTTCGGAAAAAACAGCACTACGAAGGGCTGAAGGATTACCCTTGGCAATTTCAATCAGATTTTTACCAGGTCTGTCCAGGTCCGAAATATCGACACCTGCAACTGAAAGTATCGTTGGATAAATATCGAGCGTCGATACCAGTGCCTTTGACCTTACCGATCCAAATCTAATATTGCGACCCGGAACACCTTTCCCGTAAATTACCAATGGCACACCAACACTTTGTTCATAGAAGTACCGTTTATCCCAAATTCCGTAATCTCCAAGATTGTCCCCGTGATCTGAAACAAATAGTATTACCGTATTATCCAGATATTTCTTTGACTCAAGTGTCTCTATAATATTCCCGATATAATGATCTATATTAGCGCACATATCGGCATACACAGCCCTTCGTCGACTTGTATTTGAACTTGGGGAGGCTAATTTGGGTGGTTTTGTATCTTCCGGCTTGGTTTTAACCTCGCCAGGTACCATGTAAGGGGGATGTGGTCCGATAAAACTTACGTTTAAATAGAAAGGCTCAACCTTATCGTATTTTTTTATAAAGTCAGCTGCCTGTAACCCGATAAATCCATCCTCAGAATCATCAGGGGCCAGCGGATGATGCCCAGATCGGATACCTTCCCGTACCTCATTAAAATATTTTTCCAGAAGTCCTTTCTGTTTCAAATAATTTATGTAATCATCTATATTTTCTGTGTTATCATTGTTAGGAATGTGCTCGCCTACATCAAGACATTGTACTAAATAGTCTATTCCATATTTCCCGATTTCCGCTTTATCCTCTTTGGTAACATCAATCCCTACTGCATATCTGTCAATATAGTGATGCTTTCCAATTAGAGCTGTAAAGTAACCAGCGTTTTGCAGATGGTTCATAAAGGTTTCATCTCTTAAGTCATTATGGATCGGCCCGGTTTGATTACCATATATTTTAGTCCGGCTTGGATATAGACCGGTTATTATTGAAGTTCTTGAAGGTTGACATAAAGGGGCTGCCGTATATGCATGTTCAAAAACAACTCCATCTTTAGCCAGCGTCATCAATTTTGGCATTTGGTTCAAATGATCCGGACGCATCTGATCAACCTGGATAAGAATAATATTTGGCTTTTTCTGACTGATTTGTGCCCCTGCCGGAATCGATAGGCTCAATATAATTGCCCCAACCAGAAAAAATGAAGTGATATTTATACGTTTAAACATGATCAAAATTTTTAGGTAATTAATTTGCTTTAAGACCGGCATTATAATTGGAAATTGCTTCAGAAGTTCTTAATGCACGGTTATATACTTTCATAAGATGAATTGTTCCATCAAAATTTCTATTAAGAATGCAAATATTAGTATCGTTAAGTCCCTTTAAATAGGGATAAATCCGTCCCCAACCGTAATCTCTTTCGACATTATCGCCATCGCTAAGTATTCCATCCACCAAAACGGTGGCAATTTTTGCAGCTCCGTCAATAATAAATACGATATGGTGTAATTCATTTTCTGCAATTCTGTTTTTATCGGAAGTAAAGATTGTGTTTTCGCGAAGATCTGCTTCTCTTATTTCTCCATCATTTAACTCAATCTCAATCGTGTTATTTTTTTGTAATGAAACCTTTATACCTTTGTGTTTGGGACCGATTGTACTAAACAATTGCTGTCCCGCAGAAAAATTTGTGACAGTCATCCAAAATTCTATTGTAAAACTGCCACCAAAAGACAAATCCGGTAATTGAGGAAAGTTTATTTTCTTCTGCGACAACATTTGCACATCTGAATTCATAATCAAACCATCAACGGTCAAATCAGTTACTTTTCCCTGATTCCACATCCCCTCAATTATATCAGTATTTATCTCGTGAACTCTGGCTGCATTTTTTTGTGTTTCTGTAATCCATAACCGCCCATTCTCTTCAATAAAATCAGGATAGCTCATTCCCAAAACGGCAGGATCATTATCATATAAAACTATCTCAGGTTGAGACCACATTATATTTCCCCTTTCTTCTGTTCCCCCTGAAATCCATACGGGATTTCGTCCATTGTATGAATTTTTTCTAAAATTATTATGAAACCAAAACAGGTATTTCCCGTCCTCAGTTTTAAATATTTTAGGGCATGCACGAGGGTTTCCAATGCGCTGTCCTTTTTTATATGTCATATATTGTGGTTTGGAAAATGTTTTTCCATCATCTGAACTTATCGAATATGCCGGAGAACCATCAATGGTTCTGTAAACCACATACAAATCACCATTATTTAGAACAACCATATTATGCTCTGACTGTACTTTACCAAATTCCGGATTCCATATGCCGGTATCTCCTTCAGGGAAAGTTTCCCATCGAATCTTACCTGGATCATTTTCATAAAGGATATTGTTACTTTTCAAAATAAAGCCTTCGCTCCTTTTAAAAAATTCAGGTTGATCAGATTCTTTCCTAAGTATTTTTGTAAATGCTATATATGCTGCCTTATCTGTAACAACAGGTTTATCGATGCTCCAAAAAAATTGATGTTCCCCATGTGTGTAATTTTCCTTATCAATCTGAGTTATTTTGATAGGAACCTCGAATCTGTTTTCCGACCAGCTTTTACCGTTATTGTCAGAGTATTTAAACATAAAAGGGCCACTCATAACCCCTTCTATTCCTTCAAAACCATATTTATTGTAATTATAAAAAACATAAACACGGCCACTTGGAACTTTTAACGGAACAGCCCATGATGACTGTGGCACACCAGGAGGTTCAACATTTACAGGTTCTGTCCACGTTCTGCCCTTATCATAACTTCTGGTTGCTATAATATTATTCATGTAAGCATGTTCAATTCCTGAAGAGGTTGTTAAGATGCAAAGCCAACTGCCGTCATCACATACAATGACATAGGGTTGGTCAGCATAAGTTTTGCTCGGGATTTCGTTTCCATTTCCAATATAGCGGGGATCTGAATTAGACCAGTCAATATATTGTGCAGATGCACAAAAATGGAAAACAAGTCCGAAAATAACATGTAAGGTTCTAGTCTTCATCAGGATACAGAAGTTAGTTTTAATATGTAAGTCTCCCTAATTATCCAAATAAACTGCGAGTATGTTAAACGTTTACTATTATTAGGCGAACCGGATATTTCTTTAACACCCGGTTCGCTTAATAAAATTACTTATTTGTATCTTATCAAATATATTGGTATCCTACCAAGCAGGGTCTTGTTGTAATACACCTACCTGAATATCAAGCTCACTTTCCGGTAAAGGCCAGTAATCATTTTTTTCAAGATTAAATACTGCACCTTGCATAAAAGACCTGAATTCTGAGTCTTTGGTTATATATGATGGAATTACTTCATCCAGTTTTCCCCAGCGACGAAGGTCAAAAAACCGGTTTCCTTCCATAGCGGTTTCCAAACGAATTTCCATATGCACAGCTTCCCTGGCATACTCCTGACTTGGAAAGCTTTCATATTGCCCTAACAAATAATTTGCAGCAGGTTGATCCCAATCTACCTCAGCTCCTTCTGAGGAAGGAGCATTTGGAAAAACATAGGAAGTACATTTTCCCATAACAAAATCATTAGCCGACCTTCCTCTAACTTGGTTCACCAAGTTTTTAGCCAATTCGAGATCGTTATCTTCAACTGCACATTCTGCTCTCCACAATAAAACGTGCGCATATCGTATTAACCTTGTGTTTAAAGCCGTTGAACGGGCAAAAGCTGCGTGCGATGCAATTCCAACTAAAGCTTTCGGATACATTCTCTTTTTGAGTTCGAATGGCCCTCCATTAGCAGGGTCGCGGGCCCAACCTGTACAAATTCCCCAATCCATAAACGGAATGCCACGTCTTGCAACAGTCCAATCTAAACGAGGATCTACTAAATCATCTGGCGGTACAAACTCATCAGTAGAAGCAAGTCCCATATCATTTTTCAAATTTGTATCATCAAATTTTGGCCCACTAAAACCTAAAAGCGGTAATCCATTCTCATCTACTTTATAGGCATTTACAAGATCTATTGATGGCTGATACATCCCGCAACAAACACCTAGCCCAGCAGTTGGAGGCGGATTTGTTGTCCAAATATCAGGAGTACCATTGAATCCTTGAGCGGTTCCATCGTTAACGGCTCTTTGAATTTCAAAAATAGATTCCTGATTATTTTGATGTTCATAATCAAAGTTGTCGAAGTAGTGGTCAGCCAAACTATACTTATCACTGGTTATTATCTGATCCAGAAGTGTTTTTGCATCACTGTATTTCTCCTGATGCAGTTGAACATAAGCTTTTAATGCCATAGCCGCATATTTTGTAGCTCTTCCTGGTTCTCCAGAAAAACTTTCCGGCAACAATAAGATTGCATCATCCAAGTCCTGTTCAATTTCAGACCAAATCGGGTGATCATTAGGAACTTTTTCAATTTCTATTTCTTCATTTGAAATAAATGGTACCTGGAAATGCATTCTTTGCAACCTGAAATGATAAAATCCTCTTAAAAATTTTGCCTGCCCCATGGCTAAGTCTTTTTCAGAGTCAGTCATATCATCTGCCTTTAGAATTGCATTTATACAATCATTGGCCCGAGAAACTCCGTCATATAAAACTACCCATTTATTAACAATATGGGGATTACTTGGCATCGCAACAAAACGTTCTATTTCACCTCCTTCTGCAAGATCAGATAAGGTAGATCCTTTATAAGCGTCATCGGAAGCACAATCCCAAACCCAATTCGTAGGCGAGGCAGAGTATGCTTCCCTAGGCCATCCCGATTTTATTGCGGCGCCTTTCACCAATGTATAACTTGCTGTTAAGAGCAGATCTACTCCTTCTTTTGTATTGAAATCCTCCAAAGAAACCACACCTGTTGGTTTCTTATATAGAAACTCTTCACCACATGAAGTTGCTAAAAATATTGCTATCAAAAGTAGAAATATACTACTTTGTTTTATGTTTGCTATTCTCTTTTTCATTATATATTGATTTAAAAATTACTGATTAAAAAGTTACATTTATACCAAACATATAGGTTTTAACAGTTGGCCACCTGCCGGCATCTACACCAAAATTGATTCCTGAACTATAAAAGGCTGGATCAAGACCATCGTATCCTGTGATAGTCACAAGATTCTGTGCTACAACGTATAAACGTAAGTTTTCTAACCCAATTTTATTGATAACTGTATTTGAGAAAGTGTAACCAACCTGCAGATTTCTCAATCTTAAATAGGAACCATCTTCTACGTAATAGGAACTTGGCAGTTGACTTACCTGATCGTTTATCTCCGCCAATGGCATTTTTGCGTCTGCATTATTGCTCAGATGTGGACTTCCCCAGGAATCATATAACCTTCTTGTTCCACGCCAGAATTCCATATAATTGAAATCCAAAATACGACGGTCAAGATTTAAAACATCATTTCCAATACTGGAATAAAACATGGCAGAAAGATCAAAATTCTTGTATGTAAAATTCAAATTAAGACCAAGTGTTAAATCGGGATGTGGATTGCCGATTGACGTCCTGTCATCTGAATTAATTACTTTATCATCATTAATATCAGCAAATATAAAATGACCTGCTTTGTTATATGTCGGGTCTAATTCATTGGGGAAATATGCTTCTGCTTCCCCATCGGTCTGGAATATTCCCAATACTTCATATCCATAAAATTCAGGGAAAGAAGTGCCTTTCTTGGCATAAGTATAATATTGATCTCTATAAATTGAGCCATAATTTACTTCATCTTCTGCATCCGACAAATTTTCCAGTTCGTTTTTATATCTTGAAGCAACCAGATTTATATGGTAGGTGAAAACATTATTCGAAGATTTCCCTTTATAATCAAAAGACAAATCAAATCCTTTATTCAACATGTCGCCAATATTTACAGATGGTGCAGATGCATATCCATATACTGCGGGAATGGCTTTGGGATAAAGCATATCACTGGTTTTTTTATTCCATAAATCAAGTCCTAACGAGAACTTTTCCAATACTGTGATATCCAAACCAAAATTAACTGTAGTTGTTGTTTCCCATTTTGCGTTGCGGTTACCAAAAGCTTTTGTTTCAAAACCGGAAATTGGGCTATCATTTGAACCGTCGATAGGATAATATGAATAATTAATATTGGTTTGGAAAGTAGAGAAACCATTATATGTTCCAATTCTATTGTTTCCTGACTGCCCCCAACTTGCTCGAAATTTTAATAAATCCATCCAATCTACCGAATTCATAAATTCTTCATTGGAGATAATCCATCCTCCCGCAAATGAAGGAAAAGTACCCCATCTGTAATTTTCGGCAAAAACAGATGAACCGTCATGTCTTACTATTCCGTCAAAAAAGTACTTATCTTTATACTCATAATGTAATCTACCAAAATACGAGGCAGAAGAACTTTCGGAATAACTTCCGCTATTTGTTTGTGTACCTTCTCCTGCACTTAATACAAAATATTCTTCGGTTTGCAAAAAATACTCTTCACGAGAAGCACTCATATTATCAGAGCGACTACTTGATGCTTCAAATCCTGCCATAACATCTACTCGATGGTCACCAAATGTTTTTATATAATTTAACGTGTTTGTCCAATCCCAGTTCCTGGCTTTACTTGAAGAAACAGTAAGTTTATCTATTGAAGTTCCCGAATAGTTCCAAGGATTTGCTTCAGTAGGCTGATTGACCCATCCATTACCGGCATAAACACCCAGAATTGTTTTTACCGTGAAATTTTTCAAAAAACGAATATTTGCATACACATTACCCTCAAGCGACAAATATTTATTTGTATAATCACTTTGTCTCCATATCTCAGATGGTTCGTTCCTATTTGATGAGAATCCGACTAATTTTGTTACTGGTGCCCAATTACCCTCGATATCATACACCGGACAAAGACGGGGCATCAGCATAGCCATGGAAACAGAACTTCCTTCTCCACCATCTGATTGCCTGCCCCAGTCATTCTGTGCCCGAACGCCAAAATTTTCTCCAATCTCTAACCAATCATAAAGATCCATTGATAAATTGGTACGAAAATTAAACCTGTCATATCCTGATTCCTTTACCGAACCCAAGTTATCAGTATAACCAAATACAACACCATACGTTAACTTGTCCGCTCCACCAGTAATTGTCATATCATAGTCCTGGGTAATTGCATTCTGATAGATATAATCAAACCAATTGGTTCCTTCGGGAGTCGATTCAACAATTTGATAATCATAAGCACTATAATTGCTTAAATCAATATCGTTAGTAACACTTGGGTAAATATATTTTGGTATAACCGGGGTTGCGCCATTTCCATAAAGAGGATGATTAGGCTCCATTCCCGAATTTTCATATGACATCCACAACATTTCACCAAACTCTGTTGGATTTAGCATATCATACTGAGGAGGTAAAGCACTAACACTAGCCCTTGCGTTTACTGTAACCTTTGGCGCTTGTGATTTACTCCCTTGTATTGTAGTTACTACAATAACTCCGTTAGCCCCCCTTGCACCATAAATCGCAGTAGATGCAGCATCTTTAAGTACAGACATTGATTCAATCTCTGCTGGATTTAATCGTCCGATATCAGACGGAATACCATCAACAATTACAAGTGGCGAAGTACTATTAATTGTCCCGATTCCTCGGATCTGAATATTCGCACCAGACCCCGGAGTATTTCCACTATTGGCAACAACTCCAGGCACCATGCCCTGTAATGCATTTGTAATATTATTAACAGGGTTGATTTTCTTTAACTCTGAAGTATTGACATTTACAATGCTCCCTGTTAAAGCTTGTTTACTTCTGGTTCCATAACCGATAGCTACCACTTCTTCAATACCTATTGCGTCAACTTGTAATGCAATCTCGAACCTTCGTTGGTCTCCAACAGGTATTTCCTGCTTAAGCATTCCTACAAATGAAACAACCAATGTAGCATCTGGTTCCACATTAAATGAAAATTCACCATCTACATTTGAGACAGTCCCATTAGTTGTTCCTTTTTCAACAATTGTTGCTCCTGGAATGAAATTTCCATCCATTCCTTTTATGATTCCAGTTACTTCAATTTTTTGTGCAAAGCTGCTAATTACACTTATCATAAGAACAAGTGTAATCCATAACCTAAGATAAGAATAATCTCTCAAAAGTTTTTTTTTCATATTTACTTGATTAGCAATTAATTAATTTATTGATTAAGTCACTCAAACGTTTTAGCACTTCATAATAAACAAAATTATTTTAAGACCCCCTGTCTACTAATTGTGCTGAATAAACTATTTTGTTTTTCATTTTATTAGTTCTCTTATTTTTAATTTCATCAATCAAAATTCTCACACTTTCAACTCCTATTTCTTCTATAGGCTGTATCAAAGATGTAACTGGTGGTTGTAACACCTTAAAAAAATCATTATCATCAAAACAAATAACAGAGATGTCTTTTCCCTTTTTTATATATTGGTCATACAAAATCTGTATTCCGGGCAATGCCGTGCTGTTCGTCGGAAAAAATACTGAATCAATTTTTAACTTATCAACCAAATATGGCATATAGTCCTTTAGCAAGGTATTCGTTTTTATATCATCCCAAAATGGCACCTCTGGGACCAACCTTTTATCAAATCGAATACCGTTGTCCTTTAATGCCGCTTTGTAACCTTCCAATCTCTCCGCCATATGAAAGAAATTAGTATCGTATGAAAAGGTACCTATCCGTCTTTTTCCTTTTTTTATTAGATAAACAGTTGCATCGTAGGCAGATTGCCAGTTATTCATTACTACACAATTTGCATTAATTTTTGGAAAATGCCTATCAACAAGCACAAATGGAATCTGTTGAGAACTTAACTGATTTAGCTTCTCATGGATTCCCTGAGTTGGTATAAGTATCAATCCATCTACCCTCTGATTCAGGAATGAATCTATAACCTCAATACATTTATCATCATTTTCGTCTGAGCTAGCAAAAAATACTCTGTATCCAGACCTCATTGCCTCCTTTTCAACACGCCTTGCCAATTTCACAAAAAATGCATTGGAAATATCAGAAATAACAAATCCAATTGAGTTTGTAATTCCTTTCCGTAACCCTCTGGCTAGTGTATTAGGCCTATAATTCAATTCTTTAGCCGCGGCAAATATTTTTCTCTCAAGTTCCTCACTAATCCTGTTTTCTGATGCTTTACCATTTAATACAAGAGAAACAGTTGAATAAGAAACTCCAACAAATGCAGCAATATCTTTTATTGTAACAGACATTTATTACTTTATTATTTTGGGTGCAAGATATGAAGAAAATCAATTAAAAAAAAGAAATATTAAACATGCTTAAAAACATAATACATATAACATACTCATTATAAGTAAAATATAATGCTAAAACTTTTTAGCATTTTACTACAAATAACTTACAATATGCGTATAGAATTAATATTTATTCTACTATATATCAGTATATTATATAAATATAGAACATATTAACTTATTTTATACAACCCCATAACCATATCATCTTACTAAATCTTACTCTTCAACTATTGTTTAAAAGAATAACATTTCACCTCAATAATAAAATACTTATATACAATCAATTATAAATTAATTTAATTATTTTTTGCTATTATAAAAGAAAAAATACATACATTTGCTAAAACGTTTTTGTTATTTACAATATTAATTCAATTATTAGATTTTTAATGTTTATGAAAAAAATATCTGATTATATTCTTGCATCATTACTGGCATTAATCGTTGCAATTATGTTCACACAGGTAGTATTCAGATATACATTTAACAACTCACTTTCCTGGAGTGAAGAGATTGCAAAATTTCTTTTTATCTGGATTACGTTTATTGGAGCCGCTTTGTGTTTTAGAGATTATATGCACCTTGGTGTAGACTTTTTATTAGAGAAGGTACCTGGCAAATATAAAACTTTACTACTCATTTTCAACACACTCCTAATAACTGCTTTTAACGGCGGGATGATAGTTTTAGGATTTATGTGGGTAAATGATGTATCCGGTACTCTAAGCCCGGCAGTAGGACTTCCTTTAAATATAGTCTTCTATGCAGCTCTTCCCTGCTCTGCGCTACTGTCATTCATTTATGGATTGGTAAGATTACGGAAAGAATTTAAGAAAATTAATTAAAACAAGTTAAGCAAATGATATTTCTAATAATATGCATGTTGTTGTTACTAATACTTGGAGTAAGAATTGCCTATGCACTTGGTATCAGTTCTTTGCTTTACATCATACTCTTTACAGATATATCTCCAATGGTGATTGCACAACAAATATCAGCAGGCTCAGACTCAATCGTATTACTTGCTCTTCCATTTTTTTTATTGGCCGGAGAAATTATGAATGCAGGAGGAATTACACATCGTTTGATCAGATTTGCAATGTCATTAATTGGCAACATCAGAGGAGGTCTTTCATTTGTTGTTGTTATAACAAACATGATCATGGCAGCAGTATCAGGCGCTGCAATTGCGAGTGGGGCTGCTGTTGGTTCTGTTATGATTAAATCGATGGAAGAAAAAGGGTATAATAAAGGATTTGCAGGCGCAATAAATGCAGCGGCTGCTACCATTGGACCGGTGATCCCACCAAGTGTTGGTTTTATTATATATGCTTCTGTTTCAAATGCCTCAGTTGGGAAACTATTTATCGCAGGAATAATTCCAGGAATAATACTTGGTTTAGGAATGATGATATTTTGTTATATTCTATCGATCCGCCACAATTTCCCAGCAGGAGAAAAAAGGAACTGGAATGAAGTAATTTTAAGTTTTAAAAGTGCAATATGGTCATTGTTAATGCCGGTTATAATAATTGGGGGTATAATGTCCGGAGCCGTTACAGCTACTGAAGCAGGTGTAATTGCGGTTGTATATGGTTTAATCGTTGGTATATTTATACACAGGGATATTTCCATTAAAACTCTTCCGGCCATTTTTACCAATACCGCCAAACAAACCGCACGTATTATGATTGTGATAGCCTGCGCATCTGCTTTTGGCTGGATTATTTCCCGAGAAATTGAACCTAGTCTCTTTGTTGAAAATGTTTTGTCAGTTGCTGGTCAAAAATGGATTTTCATGTTTGTCATCATCATAATCATTATCGCATTGGGCACTTTCATGGAAGGTGGAAGTATAATGATAATATTAACACCTTTAATACTTCCAATATTATTAACGCTAGGTATTGATATAGTTCACTTTGGCGTAATGTTTCAGTTAGCCATCATGCTTGGATTAATAACTCCTCCGGTTGGTATACTATTATTTGTAATATCCGGTGCAGGAAATATAGAGATCAAAGACATAATTATGAATATTTGGCCGTTTTATTTGGTAATTCTGATAGTAATAATCACTTGTGCGATATTCCCGGAAACAACCTTATGGCTTATAAATACTCTTGGTAACAATATAAGCTGATTTTAATTTTTTAAAAGAGACTCATATTAAGACTTTAACGCAAATAAAAGGAATGGTGCATAATTCAAAATATAGCAAATTCGACAAACCCTTATTGGTTGATTATTTGGCAACAAAACAAGTAACAAAGTCTCTTTTGAAATATTATTCCCTCAAAAATGAGAACGAATTACTCAATAAGCTTAAATCTGATTTTTATTACCTGTCATGCAGGGATATAAGTCAAAATGAAAGTTGCTTTCCATTTTACAGGGGGCCTAAACTTAAAATAACAGATACCAAAAGAATTTGTCCATTGGGTATTCATTGGAAAAGATTGGTATATGATGATAAATTTGGAGTGGATGAAGCAATTAATAGCCCCTTATCTTCGGAATTTATTAAAGAAGAGGATATTTTAAACTTAAAATTACCTGACCCTCGTTGGTTTGATTTTTCACCCCTTACGAAAGAATGTGATTTAAATGCAAAAAGAATCATTGTAGGGGGATTATGGTCTGCCATTCATGGAGATAGTTACCGGATGATGGGATACGAGAATTTTCTTTTAAACATTGCTTTAAATAAAAACCTGGTTCAGTTACTTGTGAATCGAATGACTGACTTTTATATTGAAATGAATACTCGCTATTTTGAAGTAGTTAAAGATAAAATGGACGTCTTTTTTATGGGTAATGACTTTGGTTCGCAATCCGGATTAATGATAAGCGAGGAAGATTGGTATGAAATTTATTACAACAATTATAAAAAACTTATTGACCTTGCACATTCCTTTAACCTCAAGGTAATGGTGCATTCGTGTGGCTCCATTGAGCCTTTAATCCCATATTTTATTAAGCTTGGAGTTGATATAATTGACCCGGTTCAAACTACAGCAAAAGGAATGGACCCACAAGCTTTAGGAGAAAAATATGGAAAAAAAATCTCATTTCATGGTGCAATCGATACTCAATCTGTAATACCATATGGAACTTCAGAGGATATTGAGACACATGTTTCAATTTTGATACGACACCTAAATAAAAATAAAAATTACATTGCTGCTCCCTCAAACAATTTTATGACCGGAACACCCCCGCAAAATATTGATACCGTTTATGAAACCATTAATAAATTAAAAAGTAATGAATTTTTACAATAAAATAATAATACTTCTTCTGGTAACATTTATTGTAAGTTCCTGTTCAACAAAAAAGAATTATAAAGAATTCCGACTTGCATACGTAATGGCTCCGGGAGGTACCTCCCATGCTGCAGCCGAACAATTTAGCAAACTAGTATCCCAAAAATCCGGGGGAAAAATAAGGGTAAAACTCTATCCAAATGGAATTTTAGGCAACGACAGAATTCTGGTCGAAGGATTAAGCCTCAGAAGCATTGATATGATTATCGCAGGACCATCTATTATTGGGTGGAATGCTCCCGAATATGGAGTTATCGAAGCTCCTTTTGTTTTCAATAGCTATGCGCATATGGAAAAAGTAATGTATGGAAAAATAGGGAAAGAAATTGAATCAGCCATTTATAAAAACCGGAAGATTCATTTTCTTGCTTTTCTCCACCGTGGACCAAGATATTTAACTACGACCAACAAAATCGTAAAAACGCCTGAAGATTTAAACGGATTAAAACTTCGTGTACCTGAATTACCCATTTATATAAAATCATGGAAAACATTTAGTGCAAATCCTACTCCATTAGCATACTCCGATATGTTTATGGCACTAAAACAGGGTGTCGTTGAGGGTCAGGAGAATCCACTGGAAGTAATCTATACAAGCCATTTATATGAGACACAAAAGTATATAATGAAGACAGAGCATCTCATTAGCTTTTATATTGCTTGTATTGGTGATTACTTTTTTAAAAAATTTGATAAAAATGAACAAAAAATAATTATCGATTCAATTAAAGAAGCAGCTCAATATCAAAACGATTTGGTAAAAGAGTACGAAGAAAAGTTTACAGATGAATTAAAAGCAGCTGGTGTTAAGTTTATTGATGTAGATAGAAATGCGTTTGAACAACTTGCGGTTCAAAAACTACCCAAGTTATTCAAAGATGTCTGGGCACCTGACATTTACCAACGAATACGAGATGTAAAATAAAAGAAGATAGCATTAAAAACACATTTAACTATTACTACTTAAATAATGAACAATACAACTAACGTATAATATAAATCTGACTCATAAAATACATAGAGATAACAAATAAAAAAACAAAAAATTATAACCACATGATAAAACCGAATATTGTTTTGGAGAAAATGAAAAATGGAGTTTTCTCTCTTGGGGGATGGGTTCTGTCAAACTCAGTATCCTCAGCAGAAATAATGGCTCAGGCAGGATTTGATTGGGTATGCATTGATGCCGAACATTCATCTGTCTCTAAAGAAACAGCAACTAACATGATTAGGGCGATTGAATTACACGGCGCTGAACCATTCGTCAGAATTAGTCTGAATGATGAAGTAGAAATAAAAAAATACATGGATATAGGAGCCAGGGGCATCATTGTACCCATGATAAAATCTTATGATGAGATAGAAAAAGCAATTTCATTTATAAAATATCCACCGTCAGGAAACCGGTCTTATGCTATTCCCAGATGCACAGGGTATGGAGACTGGTCAAACGAATATTATGAGAATGCCAACCAACAAACTTTTATCGCCATCATGATTGAACATATTGATGCGGTCAGAGATATTGACAAAATATTCTCTCATAAAGGGATTGATGCTATTTTGATTGGCCCTTATGATTTGTCTGGTTCAATGGATATTCCAGGGCAATTTGAAAATGAAAAATTTGTGGAAACACTGGAGTATATCCACAAAAAAGCAATAGAGTATTCTATTACAATGGGTATACACGAAGTACATCCATCTTTGAAAAAAATTAACAATTTCATCAATCAAGGTTATAAATTTATTGCCTGTGGCATTGATACTCTCTTCATTTTGGAACGGTCAAAAGAATTCGCCCAACTTAATACTTAATAATTTTAAAATACAATCATTTTGATTTTAGGATCATTAAAAAATACAGAAACAGCTGAAAAAGTTCACTACCTTTTTAAAAAAGCTTTTGACTATATCAAAACTGCTGATCTAACTACAATTCCATCTGACGGAACCAGAATTGAGCTTGAAGGAAACAAACTTTATTTCGTTATCAATGAATATTTAGGTAAAACACGTCAGGATCTAATAGGAGAAGCCCATCGAAAATACATTGATATTCAGGTTCTGTTAGAAGGAACTGAATCGATGGGCTGGATTGAACTATCTGAATGCAGGAAATTATTAAAACCGTATGATTCAGAGAAAGATGCAGTCTTATACAATGATACGCCTTCCTCCTATATTCAGGTCTCTCCCGGAGAATTTGTAATCTTCTTTCCTGAAGATGTGCATGCGCCGGGGATTAGCACTGAAAATATAAAAAAATTAGTTGTAAAAGTGTTGATTTAATGCGTTGCTTATTGTTTATAGCTTCCCGCAGTATTTATATGAAGTTAAAAATTCTGAGGAAGCGAGCTACCCCAATTACAATTTCTGGATTTTTTTAAATAAAGTTATGAATACGAAATACTGGAATACAGATAAGGAACTTTTTGATATAATCAGGAAAGAGTTATATACGGCAGTGATCGGTGACATAATGGACAAAATGAACCTGAAACATCAGTTTCTGCCTCCTCAAATCCGTCCTCTCAAAGAAGAAATGTTCATTACCGGACGGGCGATGACAGTACTTGAGGCTGATTATTTTGAAGAACTAAGCCCTGGTTCAAATAATCCTTTAATGAATAAGCCTTTTGGGCTCATGCTCGAAGCTCTGGATAATATAAAACAGGGAGAAGTATACATATGTTCCGGCGCTTCGCCCTCATATGCCCTGGTTGGCGAATTGATGATGACAAGGATTAAAATGTGCGGAGGTGCAGGTGCAGTGGTTAATGGTTATTCTCGTGACACATTGGGAATTTACAAAACAGATATTCCTGTTTTTTCATATGGACCGTATGCCCAGGATCAGGCACCAAGAGGTAGGGTAATTGACTACCGTGTCCCGATTGAAATGAACGGAGTACGCATCATTCCGGGAGATATAATTATCGGAGATATTGATGGAGTATGTGTAGTACCGCAAAATCACGAACAGGAAATTATTGTCAGAGCTTTGGAAAAAGCCAGGGGAGAAAAAGCCGTACTAAACGCAATAAAAGGAGGAATGAGCGCCGTTGATGCGTGGAATAAGTACGGAATCATGTGATGAATAAGCTCTTAGAGAAATATTAAAAATTCACTCAGGATGAAAATAACCGATGTTAAGGTTTGGCTGGTTGAAGGGATAAAGTACAACTGGACCATGCTAAAAATATATACCGATGAAGGGTATACCGGTGTGGGAGAAGCAACCAACTGGCCGGGGAGCCAAATTGTTGAAGCTGCCGCAATTGAAGTTGGACAACGAATTATCGGGTATGACCCAATGCGCACCGATTTTATCTGGACAAAGTTATACCGCGATTTAAACTGGGTTGGGCCATTTGGGGCCAGTATGTGCGCCATCTCCGGAATCGACATGGCCCTCCTTGACCTAAAGGCTAAAGTACTGGGAGTACCAATGTATGAATTATTAGGGGGAGCATTTCGGAAAAAAATCAGGCTTTATGCGAATTACTGGTTTACTAAGGGCGGACATAATGCAAAAGATTATGCCAGTCAGGCCCTCAGTGTCATAAAGGCCGGATTCAAGGGTGTAAAATTTGACCCGTTTGCCCATGTGAATTACTTCTATGGGGAAGATTTGAATGTAGACCTTGGACTAACTTTTGAGCAGCAAAACAGGGCTTATGAAGTTAGTAAAGCAGTAAGAAATGCCATCGGCCCTGAAGCTGACTTGATGATTGAGACTCATGCCATGCTGAATTTCAAAACAGCAACCGCGATGGCAGAACGTCTGGCAGAATTGGACATTACCTGGTTTGAAGAACCAGCAGGCCCTGAAAGTGCAACTACCTTACGTACAATGCGTGAGCGAATCTCCTCAAAGGTATCGATCTGTGTCGGTGAAAGACACTATACGCGCCACGGTATAAGGGATCTGCTTGAAAAACAGGTTGCCGACATAATAATGCCTGATATTACAAGGTGTGGTGGTCCATCGGAAATGAAAAGAATGGCGACAATGGCGGAAACTTATAGCGTACAGGTAGCTCCGCATAATCCTAACGGTCCGTTATCGACGTTGGCAAGTGCTCATGTCTGCGCGTCAATTCCAAATTTTTTCAGACAGGAATTTATGTTTAACGATGTCCCCTGGCGCGATACTATAATTGATTATTCAATAAACGATTTAATTGTTGATGGTCACCTTGTATTACCGGAAAGAACTGGATTAGGAGTTGATTTAAATGAAACAGAAATGGAAAAACACCCGGGGGTAAGAAAGCCTAGAGCTGGATTTTATATTTAAAATTTAAGCTATTGACAGTTTTATCATGTTAAATTTCATAGTGTATGGAGAAAGCTTATAAAACTATAATCACAAGTACGATACCAAAAGAATGGGTCAAAAAACTCTCTTCAATTTCGGAAGTAATCATATGGCCCGGAGGTAATCATTTTTTGATGCCAAGAGATTATCTGATTAAAATTTTGCCTGAAACAGATGCAATTATAAATACAGCTGATGTAAAGGCTGACAAAGAGCTTTTAAACCATGCGTCAAGGCTCAAGATAGTTGCAAATGCATCGATTGGTTATGATAACCTAAACCTAAAAGAACTAACAACAAGAGGAATCTGGGCCTGCAATACACCTGGCTTTTTTAACTATCCTGTTGCGGAATATATTATAGCAGGTATGTTAACGCTTTCAAGAAAACTTGGTGAAGCAGAAAGATTTGTAAGACAAAATGAATGGAACGCCTTTGAACCAGGTAGGTGGGACGGCAAAAGCCTGAAGGAAATGAGTATCGGAATTGTGGGCATGGGTGCAATCGGCACTGAGCTGATGAATCTGGCAAAAGCATTTGGAATGAAAGTCAGGTACTATGATCATAATAGACAAAAAATACCGGGATACACAAATCTTGACAAACTACTAAATACTAGCGATTTTGTTTCAATCAATGTCCCCTTAAACAGTTCCACAAAACACATGGTAAACCAGAATTTTCTTAACAAATTAAAAGACGATGCAATATTGATAAACACATCAAGAGGTGCTGTTGTAGAGCAGAATGCTTTGATTAAAGCACTAAAATCAGGTCAAATTAAAGGTGCAATCCTCGATGTCTTTGAAAATGAACCTTATGTTCCCACTGACCTGAGAAAACTTGAAAATGTTTTTATTACCCCACATATAGCTGGTGGCACCAAGTCAGCACGTAAAGCAAGCATGGAAAGTGCCGCTTTCAATGTTTTTTGTGTTTTATCCGGTAACAAACCAATTAATTCATTAAACCAAATAGAATAATTATTTCATTCCAAAATACTCACATGAAAATTAAAAATATTGAAATATTTAAAATTCCACCGCGATGGCTTTTTCTAAAAATCACAACAGAATCAGGAATATCAGGTTGGGGAGAGCCTGCGCTGGAGGGTAAAACTGATTCTGTAATAGCTGCCATTCATGACATGAAACAATATCTGATTGGACAAAATGCAGAAGAGATTGAACATATATACAATTTGCTCACTAAAGGAAGCTTTTACAGAGGTGGAGTAATTATGATGAGTGCCGTTTCCGGAATAGAACAGGCGCTTTGGGATATAAAAGGGAAACATTTAAATACTCCTGTCTATAACCTGCTGGGGGGAGCAGTGAGAGAAAAAGTAAGAATTTATGGCTGGATAGGAGGAGACTCTCCAACTGATTTGATCTCTCAGGCTCAAAGAAGAATTGATTCAGGTTATACAGCCTTAAAAATAAATGCATGTGGTAAAACAGAATGGATTGTTTCTCCTTCCGAAACAAAAAGTATAATACAAAGGCTAAAAGAATTGAGAGCAGCAGTTGGAGATAAAATTGAGATCGGTATTGATTTTCATGGAAGAGTTCATAAATCAGCGGTGAAACGCCTTGTTAAAGAATTGGAAGAATTTTGCCCCATGTTTTATGAAGAGCCTCTACTTCCTGAATATATCGATCAACTAAAAGATGTTGCAAATTATACCACCGTTCCCATAGCTTTTGGCGAACGTTTGGTCGGTCGCAGAGAATTTAAAAGTTTAATAAACAATGGAATTGTGGATATTATTCAACCTGACATTAGCCATACCGGTGGTATATGGGAAATACGTAAGATTGCCGCCATGGCTGAAACATCAGATATCGCCCTCGCACCTCATTGTCCTCTTGGTCCCATTGCATTTGCAGCTTCATTACACATCAATACGTGCTGTCCAAATGTAATTATCCAGGAAACCAGCCAGGGAATTCATTATAACGAAGGGACAGATATGCTTGATTATATAATAAACAAAAAGGATTTATCAATAATAGATGGTTTCATTCCAAACCTTGAAAAACCAGGCCTTGGCATTGAAATAGACGAGAAGTTTGTTAAAGAAATGTCAAAAATTGGTCATAACTGGAGAAATCCAATATGGTATGGAAAGGATGGAAGTTTACTTGAATGGTAACCTAAAACGCTAACCATGGAAAAAAAAATAATATGTTTTGGTGAAATAATGTTACGCCTGGCGGCACCCGGATACCTAAGATTTAGTCAGGCAAACGAGTTTGTTGCTACCTATTGCGGAGGAGAAGCGAATGTCGCTGTTTCATTGGCAAATTTTGGCATGGATGCAGAATTTGTAACTCGTTTGCCAAAAAATGATATATCTGATGCATGTCTTAGAAGTTTACATAAAAATGGCGTGAATACAAAAAATGTCATTTTTGGTGGGGAAAGATTAGGTCTGTACTATTTGGAAACAGGGGCAGTAACCAGACCCGGTAAAGTGATTTATGATAGGGAGCATTCCTCTTTCTCTGAAATTAATCCTGGCATGATCGACTGGAAAAATATATTGAGAAATGCCGACTGGTTTCATTGGACCGGGATCACGCCAGCAATTTCAGAAGGAGCTGCTGAAGCATGTTTGGAGGCGATAGAAGTAGCGCAAAAAATGGGATTAATTATATCAACCGATTTGAACTACCGGAAAACTCTGTGGAAATATGGAAAAACGGCTGCTGAAGTTATGCCAAAGCTAGTTGAGAAAAGTGATATTATTCTTGGGAACGAAGAAGATGCAGAAACAATATTTGGAATAAAGCCTGAAGGTTTCGATGCAACAAAAACGCTAGGTAATGTTAATGGAAATGAATTCTACTCGGTTTGTGAAAAGTTAATGGCGAAATTTCCAAATGCAAAAAAAATAATTATCACTCTACGCGGTTCTTTTAATGCGAATCACAACACCTGGGCAGGTGTTCTCTTCAACGGGAAGCAATTGCTAAAATCACCCACTTATGATATTACCCACATAGTTAACCGGGTAGGCGGCGGTGATTCTTTTATGGGGGGATTGATTTATGGATTATTGACTTATCCAAATGAAGATCAAAAAGCTTTGAACTTTGCAACTGCGGCATCCTGCTTAAAGCATACTATTTATGGCGACTTTAACCTTTCAACAGTTACAGAAGTAGAGAGGTTAATGTCAGGTGACGGGAGTGGACGGGTAAATAGATAAGCAAATTATAAAACAGTATTAAATAAAACTCACATCAACCTTGGTACTAAAATTTCATGCAAATTCCATCTGTTTCCTTAAAAAACTTAAATTATAGTCAAATGAAAACTTCAATTAAAAAAAATAAATTCTCCTGGGATAAATTTAAACAAATGCCTGTTATTGGGATAGTTCGTGGGATTTCAATCGATGATTTTAAAAACATATTACCTATTTACATAAAGGCAGGCTTTACAACTATTGAGGTAACAATGAATACAAATGATGTTGAGTCACTTGTAAGGCACGCTATTAAAGAGTACCCTGATATAAATGTAGGAACAGGAACAGTTTGTAGTCTCAAGGATTTGGAACATGCATTGAATTTTGGTTCGCAATTTATTGTTTCTCCGATTATAAACTATGATGTTATCAAAACTTGTGTTAAATACAACATCCCAGTATTTCCAGGTGCATTAACACCAACTGAGATATATAGTGCCTGGGAACTAGGAGCTTCAGCCGTGAAAGTATATCCGGCAGGCAATTTTGGAGCAGGTTATATAAAGGATGTAAAGGGCCCGCTAAACGACATAAAGATAATTCCTACAGGAGGAATAAATCTTGATAATATACAAAGGTTTCTGGATGCAGGTGTAGAAGGACTAGGTATCGGTAGTCCTTTATTTGACAATACGCTCATAAATTCCCAAAACTGGCTTGCGCTGGAAAACCACTTTTTAAAATTTACAAGAATTCTCCAAAACCATTACAAAAAAAACATAAAATGAAAGTAGTTATACAAAAAGACCTATTTGAACGTAGCTTTGAAGTCTTTTCGAATGCAGAAAAAACACACGGGATTCAGTTTATTCAAACCGAAATACTCGATGAGAATACTATGCTTAAACAGCATACTTCAGGTATAAATTGTTTTGTAATTGGTGCTGAAAAATATTCTCGTAGTTTTTATAACTCATTAAAAGAAGGTTCAGCCGTAATTCGTTATGGAGTCGGCTATAATGCGGTACCAATAGACATCTGTATCCAAAAAAATATAAAAGTTGCTTTTACGCCAGGAACATTAACGGATTCTGTTGCAGAACACACATTTGCTTTGTTATTGGGTGTTGTAAGAAAATTGCCGGAATTACATCAGTCAGTAAAATCCGGTAACTGGAAAGGATTAACCGGACTTGAATTAAAAAATAAGACAATTGCATTAATTGGATATGGGCAAATAGGACAGGCAGTAGCTAAAATTGCCAAGCTTGGCTTTGGAATGAAAGTAGTCGCATATGATATCAAAGAAATGAATAGTGATGATTTATTAGACAATTATTCTAATGATTTTAAATCAATCGTTAAGAATGCTGATATAATAAGTCTACATTTAGCAACTGTGCCTGACACACTAGGATTTATTAACAAAGAACGAATTGGAATGCTGAAAGATGGAAGCATATTCATTAACACAGCAAGGGGAGAATTAATAATTGAAAAGGATTTTTACGAAGCACTGGATACAGGCAAAATCAAAGCTGCCGGATTAGATGTATTTGAAAATGAACCCTATCATCCAAAATCTGAAGTAGATTTCAGAAAATTAGACAATGTTGTACTAACTCCGCATTGCGGCTCAAATACCATAGAAGCTAGTACCAGAATGGCAGAACTTGTTATTAGAAATATATTGGCATACTATTCTTCAAATGAAATGAACCTTATACCTGAAATTAAAAATAACCGTTAAAAAAAACATTTAAGATCGCTAAGGTCTCTCTCCAAATATTCGTTTCTATCTCTTTATAAATATACAAAAAATCAAGCTAAAATATTAGCTAAGGTAGAAAGTGGATACACTTTAATATTTTCCTACTTTTTTATAAATCTTTGTTTATGTTACCTATTGCATACAGAGGGCAAACATTCACTAATCCTATCTTTCCAAAATTTTCCAAAGATGTCCTGACTCCTAATTTGGTTTTTTTTAATTCCATAAACTGGTATAAGCTCTGCATTGCTCCCCTGGTACCTGCTTTTACTTCAACAGGAAGTATATCTCCCCGGTCAGAAACAACGTAATCGACTTCTGCCTGCGCACCTTTTTTTAGCCTCAGCCAATAGTAGAGTTCCCTTCGTTCGTAAGGGCTTCCGTTTTTTAACAGCTCTAATCCAACAAATACTTCCGACATTGAACCTTTATTTACTAAATCGATTTCTGATGAAAGTAAAACCGTTTTCATATCAAGATCAAGTAACCGTTCTAATAATCCGGTATCCAGGAACAGGAATTTTCTGAATTTTGGGTTTATCTCTGCCCCCAAAGGAAGACCGTTCGCAGCAGTATGGGTAACCGGGACAACGAGCCCTGCCATAGTCAGTAAATCCAACGCCTCTTTAATTTTAACAGATTCCACCTCTCCTGTAACTTGTGAATAAACGAACTTGCTTCCTGACTGGAGGGCTACTGACCGGAGTGTTTGTTGCAGAATAAGCGGGGATATCCTTTTTTTATATTTTGCGAAATCATCTGTATAGGTTTGTAAAATATCATTTTGAACCAGTCGACAATGAAGGTAATCGTTCTTCTCGATCCAGGTGCTTACCGATTCGGGCATTCCTCCAACCAACAGAAAAGTACGTAAAAGGTCTGTCAGCTTATTGTGCATAGGCAAAGAAAGTGGCTTTTCAGCAGAAGCGTTATTCTTTTCTTCTACTAATCCCTCTAATCCCTGGGCCTGAAGAAATTCATCAAAAGAAAAAGGATATAAAAACAGTGAACGAATCCGGCCTACCCCGAAAGAAGGGATTTCCTGCAAGGCAAATTCAAGCAAAGATCCTGCCGCCACGACATGGAGCTCCTGAAATTCTTCGTAAAAGAAACGTAAGGAAGCAATAGCAGGCAAACAAGCCTGTATCTCGTCAAAAAATAAAAGTGTTTTACCTGCAATAATCGAAATGCCGGATATTGCCGAGAGTTTTGTACAGATGTCTTTCGGGTTTATTGTTCCGGTAAAAAGGTTGGCAATATCGGGTTGACGTTCAAAATTTACTTCCAGAAAATATTCGAATGAACGCCCTAGATTGCGTATTGCAGATGATTTTCCCACCTGCCGTGCACCCCGTAGCAATAAAGGTTTATGTCTCACATCATCCTTCCATCCATTCAAATAGCGGTCAATACTCCTTGTAAAATATATATTTCCATTTTGCAACATATTTCGACTTCGTTTCTATTTAAATTATTGCAAGCACACAAGATTTTCCCAAAAAGAACCATCGTAAAAGTTACATTTTATAACAAAATCCATATCGTAAAAATAATATTTTCATGCAAAAGTACCATCATAAAAGTACTATTTTGTAATAACGACAATTTTGCATTATTAACATACAACAGAATAAAATGGAAACAACACAGCAGAATAAAATAGTAGAAGTACAAAATATTATCGAACAAAAATCAGTGGTATAACTGTGAAATAATGTATTATAAACCTCAGAGTGGAAACGCCAGTCAAATTGACCACCCCAGGCCAATTTAAATTGACCATCGACCATTTTCAACAAAAAGAGAACGTTTTTCTTCTGTCAGATTACAACAAATTTACTGTTTTTTATTCACTATAAATGTTTCGTTTTTTTCTCATCGATTCACCCATCAGCTCAATCCTGTGCGATTGATGGATCAACCGGTCAAGTATGGCATCGGCAATCGTTTTCTCCCCGATTATTTCATACCACTTACTAACGGGCAGCTGTGATGTTACAAGCATAGATCCTTTATTGTGCCTATCTTCAATTAACTCTAACAGAGCTATCCGGTTTTGGCTATCTAAGGGTTGCAGGCCAAAGTCATCGAGTATTATTAACTGATGCCTGGCCATTTTTGCAAGTTCTTTGAGATAAGATCCATCGGCTTTTGCCATTTTTAGTTTAGAAAACAGCTTGGTTGTATTAAAGTACAAAACCCTGTATCCCTCGATACAGGCCTGATACCCTAAGGCTGTTGCAATGTAGCTTTTGCCGGCACCGGTGCTGCCCGATATTAATACATTCTCGTTTTTATTAATAAAATCGCATTCAGCCAGTCTTAACAGTTTTGTCCGATCGATATTTCTTGTATGTTCGTACACCACGTTTTCAATGGTTGCTTTATAGTGGAACCTTGCATTTTTTATCAATCGCTCTATCTTGCGGTTGTTGCGATCGTCCCACTCGGCATCTGTTATCATCGATACAAACTGGTCGATGGTGTAATCATCGGTTTTACCTGTTTCGACAGCTGTTTTAAAAGCCCCATGCATACCATGGAGCTTCATCTGTTTCATTCGTGTTAATGTTACTTCGTTCATTGTTTTTTACTTTATCAGTTGTAATATTTTCCTCCCCTTATGTTGTTATGAAAAGGAAGTTCCGGTTCGTCCGGTTTTTCATCATCAAGTTTATCCAACCCTTTTTCCAGTATCTTTTGTATGATTTTGTAGTTGTAAACCTGATGTTCCAATGCACGTTTACACGCATTGGCAAGCCTTTCTTCCCCAACCTTTTTGGCAAAAGCCAATACGCCCATACAGCTTTTATAGGATTGTTCAGGGTGTTGTTTTCTTTCCAGCACATTGATTATAAATTCCTTTACACTCTCGTCAATTGAAGCTGCCCAGTTGATAAAACGCTGCGGTGTCCAGTCGGTAACAAACTGGTGTGTTGTTGCCAGGTGGTCTTTGTTTGTGGTGTAGAAGTATTTACGTCCATCTCTTTTGTGCAAAGCTATGCGGTTGTATTTATGGTATATTTCAACGGTTTTTGATGTAAACACCAGCTTTACCTTCTTCTTTAAATACTGACACGGAACGCTGTAATAATGTTTGTCTTTGCTTAACAGCACGTGCCCGTTCATGGCTACGGTGGCTATTGCTATTTCTTTAATCTCGTATTTTTCTACAGGTAATGCGGTAAGCTTGCCTTTTTCGTCTTCAACGAATAATTGATACCGGGACGTTGGCCTGCCGGTTAACTTTTTGTTGTTATGCTTGTCCAGTTCATCCCAAATTGCACTGTTAAGCTCTTCTAAACTGTAAAAATCTTTGCCGCGCAAGGCCGGATATATTCTTTGGTATAATATCTTGACTGCTCCTTCTGCCAGTGACTTGTCCCGGGGACGGTAAGCCCGAGCCGGAAGAACTGTTGTACCGTAATGTTCGGCAAAGTCCATAAACGTTTCGTTAATGGTAGGTTCAAACCGGCTGCTTTTGGTTACGGCAGACTTTAGGTTATCAGGGACAATAGCTGCAGGAACTCCCCCGTAAAAGTGCAGTGCATTTTCAACCGAAGCAACAAAGTCTTCTTTTTGTTGGCTCGGTGAGGCTTCTGCATAGGTGTATTGACTGGCCCCCAGTATGGCAACAAAAAACTGTACCTCTTCAATCTCGCCTGTTTCTTTATTGATAATTTCCAGGGTTTTGCCAGCGTAGTCAATAAACATCTTATCGCCTGCTTTATGCTCCATATGCATTACCGGGTTAACCTTTTTATTCCAACGCAGGTAGTGGGCTTTAAACTGGCTTAGTTTTAGTCCATCGGGATGTTTTTCATAATATTCTTCCCACATCAGCTGTTTGGTAACGCCGGTCTTTTTTAATTCACGCTCCATGTAGGGAAAGAAGTTATAAACCTTTTTTAGCTTTGGGGAAAGAACATCTTCGGTATCCCTGCTAAAGATCTTTTCCAGCTCGGAATCACTCTTCTTATCAATATCATCAATTGTAAGGTTTAACACCTTGTATAGAGCGATATACTTCTTGACCGTATTGCGTGAAAGGCCCAGGTACCTACTGATAAATTGCTTTGCTTTTCCCTGGTGGTGTAACTGAATGACTTTTCTTACTTTACTCATGTCGATTAATTTATTAGCCATGTTTTCATATTAATTTGTTTAAATCAGTATGAAATTATGGCTTCGACAGAAGTAAAATCAATCTCTTTTGGTGGGTGGTCACTTTAGTCCGGCGCTGGTGGTCAATTTGCTCCGGCACGCGGTGGTCAGTTTAAACTGGCGAGGGTGGTCATTTTATTCCGGCCTGGGGTGGTCAGTTTGACCGTTTTTTCCAGGCTGACCAGAAATCAATTCAAATTCGAGATAGATTTAAATATGAAGATATTGTACAGATTATTAACGAAATATAAAATGCACATACCCACAACACGCAATATACGTAAGCCGGGGGATGTGGGTAATTTTAACTTTTGTACATTTACTCAAAATTGTAACGGTTTGATAAGCTGGAGCTTCGAAATCCCGGCCTCCGCATATTGCCACCGTTACCGGTCAGTTTGAACAGCCAGAAAAACCAACATATAAAACTCAGAGTTTTAATATAATATAAACCAATACAACAACTAAAAAATGAAAACAAACATTCTAATTTACGTTTTAAGCTTAATTATTTTAATTGTATCAATAGTTTTAGTAGTAGAATTTCCTGACTCAAATAGGACTTTAACTATTGCTGGAGGAATAACCCTATTAGGTTTTGCCCTTAACATTGTAAGTTATGTGACAAAAAAGTAAATTGCTGCCTGTCAAAAACAGTTCTTTAAAATAGTCTGATAAGTTTTCCTATTGAAAATCCGGCAGTCAAAAAAATATTTGGTTGGGGGTTAAAAATCGCAAATTGAAAAGCCGCAGCAAACTAAAAACCTGCTGCCAACCGGACAAGGTTGTTTAATGTAAAATCCTTTGGATTTTGTTGGCACTTTCAGGCAGCTTTTCAATTCGGTAACCGTGGTTTTCCTGCTGCTGGTAAAGAGACGAAAATCCCAGCGTTTAAATTTTAGAAAAATAAACCTTGTTTAAGTTCAATTTTTGCGTGGACAAAAATCAGCTCGGAATTTCTTGTAAATAACATAAAGTTTATAAATTGTACTCGACCAAAAAACAAAATTTAGAAACCAAATATTTAAAGCCAAAAACCGATTTAATCCCTTGGACAAAATCAAAAATAGAAAAAAGAATAAAAACCGAACCGGTAACAAAGTACATATTGCAGGGCGGGGTTTGGTGGTACGCCAACTGCGGATTCTCGTTTCGCAGTTCCGTGTCCTTCGGACAGGAACGCTCTCCGAAATCCGCCCCGACAACATGTACCAACCGTTATGCACCATATTGAAAACCGTAACTAAATAACCTAAAAGATATAATCGATGAAAGCACTTGATAGTTTTCTTACAAATCTTTCAGACCACGAATTAGCTATATTTTGTAGGTATAGATATCATGGATTTTTAGGCAGTTCAAAGGAGAAAATTGCAAATGAAATCAAAAAAAGAAATTTAACTACTGAACAACTTAAATCATTCGAAGACAAAAAACTAACAACTCACTTGACTAACGAAAAAATAAAATGCTTTAGATGTGGTTCTGACAGGTTGTATATTGAGTCAGATTACAAAGAAATTCCTATAGCGGAATTCACTTCTGCAGAGATAGCGATAGACTCGTATCGCTGTCGACTTTGTGGATATAATGCAAGCAAAACTACTCCAAACAACGTATTTGACAGGATAAAAAGAGTCTTTAAAAACTTTGCGAAGAGTAGATTTATAAAATATAATGACATTTAAAATACGGTGCATAACAAATTGTAATATGGCAGGCGGGGGTTTCAGCGGTCTGACAAGTCAGACCTGTCGCCCACTTTCCTGCGGGTCTGACACGATTTCTTCCAGAAATCCCGCCCGACCACATACAAGTGACCGTTATGGTGCAGCGTGGGGGTTATCGTTAGTATGCGAACTTGTTCTTTAAAATATTGGTTATGGTGGGTTTTCACGCCCCACATTTTTGTGCTGGCTGATTGTGCTTTGTTGGATGGTGGGGCTGCGTTTAGCTCATGATAGCCCGCACTAAATGCAGTTCGGGCGGTCACAATGTTTGCAGGCTTCAACTCCTGCGCCAATTTTAACAGTTAAGTTAAACCAGTTGCGGCCAACGTGTTTAACAAAGCCGATAAAATTTATGGCTGGAAAGTGGTTGTTTACTGCTGAGGTTTAACTTCGTGGTTACCTGGCCTGGATGTCAAAATTGGCACATCACTTGGGAGGGGCAAACATTCCGCCAGCCCTCCTTCGGTGATAACATTTTAAGTAAGTCTCGGGCTGCCACGCAGAGGCTTTTGCCGACACCATAACAACAGCTATAGCCAATAAAGGCGCCGCTAAATTGCATTGGCATGACTATAAATGCTACAACGCCGATGCTTGGCAATGCTATTTAAAATATTTATATTGTAAACAAAAACTATAACTCTTTAAACAAAATAAAATCGAAACAAAAACGCATCGGCTCCCGGTTATTATGGATGGATTATCTATTCTAATCCTTTACTGCCCATAGCCGCGGCCGTTATAGCCAATTTAAACAGCGCCAATGAGATACATATTCACAATATTAGTTTTTGGGATTTCCTTTTTCACTTACGGACAGAATCAAAATAATATTTCTATTCTAATAAATAGTGAGCCCCTTGATTCGTTACCAAAATTTGTGATCAAGATGAATGAAACAGAATATTTTTTAGATTCTATTCCAGATTCAATAAATCCAAACTGGATTGACAAAATTGAAGTTTTAAAAAGTGAGGTGCAAAAATATATTTATGGAGATGGTAATGGAGTAGTTTTAATTTATCCTAACAAAAAATATTTCGACCAGATTAGCTTACTGCTTAAAACATACCCAAATATTCAAGAGCAAATTAACGAACAAACATTGGATAGTATTTATATAAAAGCTTTAAATAGCCATTTGACTTACTATTATCGAGTGGACAAAAATTCATTGAGCCAAACGAGCAGACTGAAAGGATTAAGAATCATTTTGGACAGAATAGCGTTTACAAATTTCTCTCATCAGACGAGTTGTTTAATTACACCTACAAACATGGTAAAACTCTGAGGTTGTATAGACTTACACATAAACAAATTTCAAAAGACACGATTGATATAAACTTCGGAGATTTAGCATTAAAAGTGAAAAAAGGTATTTTCTTTAAAAATGGTCTGCATTTTAGAGAAGCAAATTATACTCTTGCTTGTGGTGGAACAAATGGATACATACCCGATTTCAGATTTATTTATGACAATAAAACTAAGACATGGAAATTAATTGGCGGTAGTTGTAAATATCCAGAGTGAATAGATAAATGATTAAAATAAAAACTGGCTATAACATTTTATATATTGCATAGCGGTTTCTGTGGTGTGCGTAGCTCGGATTCCCGCCTGATTGTCTCAGTCCTGTCGGACAGACAATCACCCGCAATCCGCTACGACAACATATAATTTACCGTTACCGCCAATGTTAAAAATTCGTTTTTCAATGACAAACATGTACTAATTTTTGTATTTTTGGTACAAATAATAAAAACATGGGACAAGAAGCACCATATCGAATTCTAGACAAACTTCCGCCAAAAAAGGAGAAGATAGAAACTTTTAAGATTTTAAGAGAAACGAATAGAGCAACCGCAGCATTGGCAGAATTAAAAGGGATTGCGAATACAATTCCAAACCAATCAATGCTAATAAATGCAATTGTTCTACAGGAAGCAAAAGGAAGTTCTGAAATTGAAAATATTATAACAACACAAGATGAGCTTTATAAAGCTTTAACTGTAAACCAATCAAATTTTTCGCCCCAGACTAAAGAGGTTGTAAATTATCGAAAAGCAATTTTTCAGGGATTTGACTTAATTGAAAAACAGGGATTTCTAAGAGTAAATGACATAATCGACATCCAGCATGAATTAATTGGGAATAATGCAGGAATCAGGAGTACACCCGGAACTGTTTTAAAAAACGATACTACAGGTGAGGTTGTTTATACTCCACCTCAAGACAAAAAAGAAATCCAAGATTTACTTTCAAATTTCATCGAGTATTTTAACCAAGAAAAAGGTGAAATTTCCCCATTAATAAACCTTGCAATTCTTCATCATCAATTTGAGAGTATTCACCCATTTTATGATGGCAATGGCAGAACTGGTAGAATTTTAAATATCCTATATCTAATACTAAATGATTTAATTGATATCCCTATCCTATATTTAAGTTCATATATTATTGACAATAAACAAGATTACTATCGGTTGCTAAATCAGACAAACAGACTTGGAGAATGGGAAGAATGGATCTTATTTATGTTAAAAGCAGTAGAGGTAACATCTATTCAAACCATAGAAAAAATCAATACAATCAGAAACTTGCTTGACCAAACAATTGAGAAAGTAAAAGTTGATGCATCAAAGATTTACAAAAAAGAATTGGTTGAGTTATTATTTGAACAACCGTATTCTAAAATAGAGTTTGTAGTAAATCAGTTGGGAGTTGAGAGAAAAGCAGCGTCTCGATATTTAAAAGAGTTAGAGAAAATAGGAATTCTTGAATCTCAAAAAATTGGAAGAGAGACTTTATATATAAATAAAGACTTAATTGAAATACTGAAAAAATAAAACACTGGCGGTAACAAAGTGCAAATGTAATGCGGGAGGGCGTGGTGTTCCAGCGTTTTCGCGTTGTTCAACCACCGCCAATCCGTCTTTGACGAATGATGGTATTAAATAATATTTAGTAAAAAGTCGGCTTGGCTCCCAGCAAAAACTGAAAGGTAGCCATTTCAAAATCCCGCACTACACTTGCACTAACCGTTACCTGCAATTTTGAAAATAAAAAATGAAACGATACAGCTATAATAATTTGACTATTGAAATTATCGATGAACCTACATACTCATTTGGTTCAGCGGATAATAATTTCAATTACTCAAAACATCATTTTGGAGACAATGCACAGGAATTTCCTGTATCTAAACATGGAATAAAAATTACTGAAAATGATGAAATTATTGAAAGTTGTATTGTAATTGGCTCCGGTGGAGCATCGGGAGTGTATGAAAATTCATCACTTTTAGATGGAGAGCAATTATTATTGTGTTGTTGTGACACCATTTTTTGCATGAAACTTCCCACTTTAGAACTAATATGGAAATCACAAGCAGACCAAGCAACTTGTTTTGGCATTTACAAGGTTCAAGATAAATATGTAGTCCATGGAGAAGTTCAGATAACTAGCCTAGATAAAAATGGACAAATTAAATGGGAATTTGGAGGTGCAGACATTTTTGTGTCACTGGACAATGAAGACTCATTTAAATTGATGAGTAACTATATTGAACTAAAAGACTTCTACAATAAAAAGTATAAAATAAACTTTGACGGTAAAGAAATAAAATAAAAAAACAGCAGGTAACAATTTGTAATATGGCAGGCGGGGTTCATCTCGGTTTGACAAGTCAAACCAGTGTTGCCACCTCTTGTGGTTCTGACAGGATTTCTGCTGGAAATCCCGCCCGACCACATACAAGTGACCGTTAGCACCAATAAAAAAAGACGATGCAGACAATTATAAATATCTTTACAATTAGTGGCTCTATTCTTGGAATCATTGCATTTTTAATGACAATATTTTCTTCTTTCCACGAGCATAACATTAAAAAGTGGGAAAAACTTTCATCGATAATTGACTTCAATGATTTTAATGACTTTTATAATGGCGTTTCGATTGGTATAATCTATACAAATACGTCCGATAAATTTAGAGATTTAACAAGACTTATCAGAAATAACAGTGAAGAAGTACAATTTAAGGGATTAGCAAAAAAGAAAATAGAAAAATTATTTTCTAAGATTTTATCGGAGACTGATAAATTTTACTCAGAAGTCCAAGCACCCGAATGGGACGTATGGAAGGAAAGCAGAGAAGACATTGAGAGAAAAATAAATAAAGACTATTTCGACAAAAAATTTGACACACATCAAGAATTTAGTAAACACGTTGACAAATCAATAGAAAACGCATCAAACTCAATCGAAAGGATTATTGCTCTATACCGAGAGATTTACTCTTTAGCAAATAGATTACCTTATGAATTTTTGATTAAAAGAATATAAATTACTGGTGCTAACATTTTGTATATTGCATAGCGGTCTCGGTGGTATGCGTTGTCTCTGCTCCTTTCTCGACCGTCATTCGTCCGGTGGACGATGACGCTCTTCGAAATCCGCTACGACAACATACAATTTACCGTTGTGTGTAAGCTTAAAAAAACAAATACCAAGTTTGTACAATGATATCAAAAAAAGAAAAAGGAATTGAATTAATAGATGAAATATTATCTGATATAGATAATCCCAAAGTGTCATTATTGAGTAGTATTAATAAACTAAATCGAGCATCTAAACTACTTAATGAAAAAGAAATTTTAGTATGGACTGAAATTCAACTTGGCATTACGACCTATACTTTGCCTTTAATAAATTGGGTAGAAATTTATTTAGACAAAAATAAAACGAAAGAAAATGAAAAGAAACTTAAAGCTTTAGATGATGAATTAAACGAACTTGGAATAAAACTAGGAAAAACGATTGACGGTGATGAACTTACTGCTAAAGCGAGGGAATCTGGAGGAGGCTTCAAAAATATTGGTTTTATTGAAGAAAGATATGCCGATATTACGAAATTCAAAAAGGGTAACGATGGGACTTATTATCAATCAAATTTACTAAATACCTTAACTATTGTAAAATCACTAACCTTCAAAAAGGCGAGTGCACTTCACTCGAAATATGCTTTTGAAAGTCTTCCACAAACAAATTTTGAATTTTTAAAAAATCGAGTTGAGGATGTTTTATTTGACCTTGACCCCGAACTTGCAGAAATGCTAATGCTTGCATTTAAAGCAGTATCATCTGATAGTGAAGAAGAATGGTCACAAGCACTTACAACGTGTAGACGTTTTTTAGAAAGTTTAGCAGATAAATTGTTTCCTCCAACAGAAGAATTAATTCATGGAAGAAAACTTAATAAAGAAAATTACATTAACAGGATTTGGGCTTTTATGGATTTGTCTATAAAAAGTCAATCAAACAAAGAACTTGCTAAAAGACATGTTGACCTATTAGGAAATTATATACAAAGTAATTTCAAAATAACAAACAAAGGTGTCCACACTAAAATAAACCGCATAGAAGCTGTTAAAACTGTTTTCCATATTTATATGGCTTGCGTAGACTTATTAGGTTATTTAGATAAAGGACATCGCAATAATAAACCAAACTTAAACGTAGCTTCAATGGATGAGATTGAAGCATTTGGAGGAGTTTCTAGAAATATTGCTAAAGAAATAATTAAGTGCAGAGTAAAAGAGGGAAAACTTACGGAAAAATTAATTACTCAAATACCAGGCATTGGAGAAAAGACAATAAAAAAATTACTTGAGAATATGACAATTGATTAAAAAGCCTACACACAACAAATTGTAAATTGCATTGCGGGGTTTGTGGTGTGTCGTTCGCTGGATTCTCGCAACATCGTTCCGTCCTGCCGGACAGGAACGAGCTCCGAAATCCGCAACGACAACTTACAAGTGACCGTTGTAGTGCATTAAAAAAAAACATCCAATTCAATAAATAATTACTTATGGGAAAAATAGTTTACACATTGAAAAGAAAAGGTGATACTGACGAACTACATCTTTTCAGAGCAAAACCAACAGAAGATAACAAGTGCATTCCTGAAAAAGAGTCTATCTGTAAAAAAATGGACAAAAGTGAGAGCACTGAAAATATTTTCACCTGCTATTCAGAAGAAGATGCAAGAATTAAATGTGCGAAAATTGGAAGACAAGTGTGTGGAACTTGTATTAGTCATTTATACGAAACCTATTAAAGGCGTGAGATTTTTTAAATACAACTAATAAATTATTCAAGGTTTATACGATAGAGCTTTGCGTAATAAAAACTAGACCCTTTTAATGAAATCAAATAACAAAACTGACAACAAGGATAAATTAAAACCACTGTTCCTAATTTTTATAATCGTAATAATTTTATGGTTTGTTTCTCATCTTATGCTTGTAACAATTTACGATAACTGGACTGACAGAGCAGCACTAGGGGACTCGTTTGGTGCAATAAATTCATTGTTTTCTGGACTAGCATTTGGTGGCTTGATATATACAATTCTCTTACAACGAAAAGAATTAGAACTGCAAAGAGAGGAAATAAAAGAGATGGCTATTCTGGTTCGTTTTGTGCCACCGATTTCGGAGTGGTTTGTGCCACTGATTTCGGTTCAAACTGTGCCACCGGGTAGCTAAAAAGCGGATAATTTTCGGCTCGTTTTGTGCCACTCCGGTCAGGTCCGGTTACTCTAACGGTTCGTTTTGTGCCACTTTGGGAGATCAGTTAAAACATGCTATATCGCAGATTTTTTCTGGATATGGCAAACAAACTTGATCCGATGGATTTAAAACAGATTTTATCGTTGCACAACGAGGGTTTAAGCAACCGGCAGATTGGCGATCTTTTGAGTATTTCGCGCAACACAGTCAACAATTACATCAAGCTGGCAAAGTCCAGCGATTACAGTATCAGGGAAATGCTGACAATGGATCCTCACCAGTTGGGGGAACTTTTTACAGCACACACTACACTTATTACCAACCGGTACGACGAGCTGATGGCCTGGTTCGACAAAGTAAACCAACAACGTAACCACCCCGGGTTTACTTTTATGTACCATTACCAGGAATACCAGGGCCAGGTTTCCAATCCGTACAGTTATACCCAGTTTATGGAACATTACCACCGAAAATACGACCAGGTGAAAGGTTCTATGAAACTGGAGCATGAAGCCGGAAGGGAGATGTACATTGATTTTGCAGGCAAAAAATTACATATCATTAATAAAGAAACCGGAGAGCTTATCCCGGTAGAAGTCTTTGTCGCTTTGCTGCCCAACAGCCAGTACGCCTATGTTACAGCTTGCTTAAGCCAAAAACGCGAAGACCTTATTTCTTGTACGGCTCGTGCCCTTTCATTCTTTGGCGGTGTGCCCAAAGCTATTGTATCGGACAATTTAAAATCGGCAGTTACCCGTGCAAGCAAGTACGAACCAGAGATAAACCGGACGTTCAAAGATTTTGCCCGTCATTACGGATGTGTTATCAACCCAACACGCAGCTATGCCCCACAAGACAAAGCATTGGTCGAAAACGCCGTTAACCTCGCCTACCAGCGTATTTATTATCCCTTAAGGGATATGGACTTCTTTTCGCTCGAAGATCTGAACCGTGAGATCAGAAAACTTTTAAAAGGATATAATAACTTGTTGTTTCAGAGAAAACAAGCCAGCCGCCGGGAACTTTTTCAATCAGTGGAACGTGCTTACCTTAAACCACTACCCGACACTGCTTACCAGTTGAAAGATTACCGCAGGGCAAAAGTCCAGAAGATTGGCTATGTCTATTTTTCTACCGAGAAAAGTTATTACAGTGTCCCTTACCGGTACATCGGGAAATCAACACTTATCCATTATACCGCATCCACCGTAGAAGTGTATTATAACCACCAGCGTATTGCCCTCCACAAACGTAATTACACCAGGGGAAGTTACAATACTATCAAAGAGCATTTGAGCAGTACCCATAAAGCATATTCTGAATGGAACCCGGATTTTTTTAGAAGGATAGCTTCCAAACATGGCCCCAACGTGTTGGCAGTTATAGACCAGTTGGTCAGTAACTGTGACTACCCTGAGCCAGTCTATAAACGGGCAATGGGCATTATCCAGCTCCATCGGTCTTATGGTTCCCTGCGTTTAGACAATGCCTGTAAAAGAGCCTTGCTTGTCGAAACTTATTCCCTTAGGCGCATTAGCAATATCCTTAAAAACAATATGGATACACTTCCTTTCCCGGAAGAAAACACCAATGTCCCGCACATTCCTGCACACAACAATTTGCGCGGGGCAGCGGCTTATAAATAACTCTAAAATTTTTAATATGAACAACAATCAGACAGTTGAGAAACTAAGGCAGATGCGTATTGGCGCAATGGCCGACCTGCATTTGCAACATGTAAAAAACAATGGTTTACAAGAGCTCACCCCCGATGAGTACCTGGCCCTGCTTACTGACCATGAATGGGAAAGCAGGCAGAACCAGAAAATACAAAGGCTTTTAAAACAAGCAGCTTTCCGCCAAAAAGCAAGCGTGGAAGAAGTGCGTTTTGCCCCATCGCGTAACCTCGACCGAAACATGTTTAACCGCATTGCAACACTCGACTTTATCAACCGTAAAGAAAACCTGATAATCACCGGGGCATCGGGCGTTGGTAAAAGTTACCTGGCCCAGGCATTGGGGCACCAGGCTTGTTTTAACGGATTAAAAACTTTGTATACAAACACAGCACGTTTGTTTGCAAGGATGAAGCTGGCTAAAACTGACGGTACTTACCTGAAAGAACTGAACAAGCTGCAGAAAACAAGCCTGTTGATCCTCGATGATTTTGGCTTACAGGCACTGGACAACCACAGTCGTGAAGCATTAATGGATATTATCGACGACAGGTACAACAAAACTTCAACAATTGTTGTGTCCCAGATTCCGGTTTCTGTATGGTACGATATTATCGGTGAAGGTACTATTGCCGATGCAATCCTTGACCGGATTGTTAACTCATCTCACCGGTTCGACCTAAAAGGAGAATCCTTGAGAAAAGGAATTTTAAAGAATCAAGATTAATTTTTTTGTATAATTGTACCATCTCTCAAAGTGGCACGGTTTCAACCGAAAAGTGTGGCATGGTCAGACCGAAATAACCAAGAGACAAGAAAAGAATTAAAAAGAACCGCAGATGCTCAGGAAAAATCAGAAAAAGCGTTGTCGAAACAAATAGACACAATGAGGTTGAGTGCCGAGATTAGTGCCTTGAACGTAATAATTGAGCATTATGGGATGATTATGCAAAAATACACCAATGGAGGTCAAGAGTATTGGAATGCTTACAATGAGCAAAAACCATATCTGAAAAAATTGCAGGAATTATTAAATGAACTAACAGAAAATAAATAAAAACGCACCACAACAAATTGTATATGGCAGGCGGGGGTTTTAGCGGTCTGACAAGTCAGACCTTCTGCTCACTTTCCTGCGGGTCTGACAGGATTTCTTCCAGAAATCCCGCCCGACCACATACAAGTGACCGTTAGCTACTAGCATGAATAAAAACATATTCCTATGAGATGTTTAGGATTAACAAAGAGATTTACACGATGCAAAAAAAATAGCCATATTGGATTTTGCAATAATCATAAATTCCAACCGATTGTTTTAATAATTGCATTTGGTTCAGCATTCATATGGATTACAGATTTATTTAATTCAGTGGGATTTGATAAAAAACCCATCGAATACGTTTATCAAAAAGAATCAGGACATGAAAATTTTGAAATTACAACAACAAGCCTAAATTTTCCACTTATCAATGAAATTGACAATGAGTATTTTATTAAAGTATCTTTCAAAAACAAATCAGAAAAAATCCTAACAAATTTCAATTGTAAGATTTATCTAGTAAAAAGACCAAATAACTTTAACAGAAAAGATTACACAGAGACAAAGACAATAATTTCATCTGCAATAAAAATAATGCCGGGATTAAGTTACAGTCTGCGTTCAGACACGTTAAAACTTGAAAGACCAATCAAAAATAAGATTGGGTTCTATTTAATAATTCAGTATTCATACAATGTTGACAATAATACAAGAAATGTTGTTGACTATTTTAAAGTAGAGCATCCCAAAGTTGGAGAGGTAAATGACTACTTTCCTGACAGTTTAGGATATGTTATTATAGATAAATATGCAAAAGACATAATTAAAATAAAATGCCAGTAGCTAACACGTGGTATAAGTCATGGCTGGGTTTGTGCGGATTCGACAAGTCGAATCTCGTCCCAACCTCAGTTTCGGTCGGACTGGTCAGACTCTCGTCTGACCGCCACGACCTCATACCACCACCGTTAGCTGCAACCTTGACCCGTCCTAAAAAAAGGCTACACAAAATGTAGCAAATATGTATAAAAATGATGGTATCTTAAGAAGGTACAGCGAGGGTTTCAAACTCAAAATTTTAGCCGAACTTAGTACAGGAAAATATTCCAAGAGAGAACTAGGCGACATTTATGGCGTTAACCGGACTACCATAAATGAATGGATAAAAAAGTACAACCGGAAAGATTTAATGAATACAAGAATTCTAGTGGAAACAGAAGGAGAAACATCACGACTGAAAGCCTTGCAAAAGGAAATCAAGCAATTAAAAGAGTTGCTGATAAAGAAAGACCTTGACAAGTTAGCCCTGGACTCGTACCTGGAAGTGGCAGCAGAAGAACTGGGGTACAAGAACGTAGATGAGTTAAAAAAAAATTTAAACATCAAGCCCTGATGAAGGCTGCTGCGATTACGAAACAAACAGGTATAGCAAGCATATCAAAAGTATGTGCTTGCTTTAACCTTAAGCGCGATGCATACTATAAATACCAGCAGCGGTGGAACCGGTACAAGTCTGTTGAGTCGCAGGTAATACAGCTTGTAAAAGAAGAACGTAAAGTGCAGCCAAGGGTTGGGGTACGCAAGTTATACGAAACCTTGCTACCATCTTTTAAATCTGCACATATCAAGGTAGGTAGGGACTCGCTATTTGATATCCTAAGGGCTAATAATATGTTGGTAAAAAGGAAGAGGGCTTATGCTAAAACAACCAACTCCTACCATCATTTTCATAAATACAACAACCTAATCAAAGAGCTGGAAGTTACAAAGCCCAACCAGGTGTGGGTATCGGACATAACCTATATCCGGACTGTGAAAGGCTTTTGCTACCTGGCCCTTATAACGGACATGTATTCACGGAAGATAATCGGGCATGACCTCAGCGATTCGCTGGAGCTGGCGGGGTGCCTACGGGCCCTCAAAAAGGCCCTGTGGCACACAAAGCCAGCGGCCGGGCTTATTCATCACTCCGACAGAGGTGTACAATATTGTAGCCATATGTATGTAAATGAGCTAAAAAGAAAAGGAATAAAAATCAGCATGACTGAAGAAAAACATTGTTATGAAAATGCTATTGCTGAAAGGGTAAACGGAATATTGAAAGACGAGTTCTACCTCGACCAATGCTTTTTTTCAACTGCTCATGCAAAACGGGCAACAAAAAGTGCAATTAAAGTTTACAATAATAAAAGGCTTCATGTATCTTTAAGGTACAAAACACCAAATACGGTGTTTTATAATGTAGCTTAACACAATGTTTAACCTGTAGCCGTATTCTAGGACTAGACAGCGTGGGGGTTATCGTTAGTATGCGAACTTGTTCTTTAAAATATTGGTTATGGTGGGTTTTCACGCCCCACATTTTTGTGCTGGCTGATTGTGCTTTGTTGGATGGTGGGGCTGCGTTTAGCTCATGATAGCCCGCACTAAATGCAGTTCGGGCGGTCACAATGTTTGCAGGCTTCAACTCCTGCGCCAATTTTAACAGTTAAGTTAAACCAGTTGCGGCCAACGTGTTTAACAAAGCCGATAAAATTTATGGCTGGAAAGTGGTTGTTTACTGCTGAGGTTTAACTTCGTGGTTACCTGGCCTGGATGTCAAAATTGGCACATCACTTGGGAGGGGCAAACATTCCGCCAGCCCTCCTTCGGTGATAACATTTTAAGTAAGTCTCGGGCTGCCACGCAGAGGCTTTTGCCGACACCATAACAACAGCTATAGCCAATAAAGGCGCCGCTAAATTGCATTGGCATGACTATAAATGCTACAACGCCCATGCTTGGCAATGCTATTTAAAATATTTATATTGTAAACAAAAACTATAACTCTTTAAACAAAATAAAATCGAAACAAAAACGCATCGGCTCACGGTTATTATGGATGGATTATATATTCTAATCCTTTACTGCCCATAGCCGCGGCCGTTAGGCACAAGCTTGAAAAAGAAAATGATATCCCACAAAAACATAACCAACGGTGATTTAATTCATCAAATGTTGTATCTTTGAAATAAAAAACATGTATTCAAGATACTTAAGTGATATAATAAAAAAACGAATTGGTTCTGGAAAAGCCATAATCGTAATTGGTCCAAGACAAGTTGGAAAAACTACATTAATTGAGTCAATCCTTGAGAAAGAGGATTATTTACTACTTGATGGAGATGACCCAAAAACCAGAACATTATTGACAGAACCAAACACCGAACAAATTCGGACAATTCTTGGAAAATATAAATTCGTGTTTATTGACGAAGCTCAAAGAATTGAAGGAATCGGTCTGACGATGAAAATAATAACCGACCGGTTTAAAGATGTTCAACTATTCACAAGTGGTTCATCTTCATTTGACTTGACAAACAAAATTAATGAACCATTAACAGGAAGAAAATGGGAATACCAATTATTTCCAATATCCTGGGAAGAATACGAAAATCACCATGGATTTTTATATTCCGAGCAACAATTGGAAAATCGTCTTTTATATGGACTTTATCCTGACGTTTTAAATAATGCCGGTGACGAAATCAATATCCTTCGAAACCTAGTGAATAGTTATTTATACAGAGATATCCTTTCATATTCGGACATACGAAAACCAGAGATACTGGATAAACTGGTTCAAGCACTTGCTCTTCAAGTTGGTAGTGAAGTTAACTATTCCGAGTTGGCTCAAATCGTGAATGTGGACAAAAATACAATTAGTAAATACATCGACATTTTACAAAAAGGATACATAGTTTTTAAGCTAGGCAGTTTCAGTCGAAATGTTCGAAATGAAATCAAAACAAGTAAGAAAATCTATTTCTATGACAATGGAATTCGAAATATGATAATCGGAAATTTTGACCCAATTAGTTTGAGAACGGATAAAGGCGCTCTTTGGGAGAACTTCCTTATATCCGAGAGAATAAAACAAATTGAATATAAGCAAAGTTTGGCACGAACATATTTTTGGAGAACAAAACAACAACAGGAAGTTGATTTTGTAGAGGACAATGGTGGTAAAATAACAGGATTTGAATTTAAGTGGATGAATAAAAAAAATGCAAAATTACCAAAGACATTCACAGAAAATTACAATGCAGATAGTAAAGTGATTGACAAAGAAAACTTTAGAGAATTTATAAAAATTAATTAAAAGCCAGTGCCTAACAAAAGCTATATGTAATGCGGGGTTCAGCGGGTAATCAAACCGCAGTTCTTCGTTGTAACAACGCCAATTCGTCTTTGACGATATGGCTACAAAAACAAAAATATGAATAAACGAATTGGCTCAGTGGCAGCCTGACAGTGGAACGTTTCAAAGTCCCGCACTATACATAGCCGAACCGTTACCGCAAATAATGAAAATGAAGATTATCAAAATATTAGCATTGGTTTTAATAATGACTTCGTGTAAGTCAAACCAACCAGAGAAAAAAGACACTGATATAAAATCTGAAGACGTCGGATTTGTATTAAATCCAAAACTTATTGATGATTTTTACCATGATGAAAGGTTAAATCCAGACAATCCCGAATTGACAAATTATCGTGTCAAAGAATTTGTCGTTGATTTAAATCAAAATCAAAAACCTGACTCAATAATTCTATATCAACTTAATGGATTCGAAAATGCCCCAGGAGATTTTCATCAAATAGAGATTAAAATGGATAATGGTGAGAGTTGGGAAAAAACCAATTTTGACGGCTGGGTTCGTTTTGACAATAATTACATAGTACCTGATTTGGTAAAAGAACAAAATCAATTAAATACGGATTTGTTGTTGTTGACAGATTTTGAGAAAACAAAAATAATTGGGTTGTTTAGCTGGGTTTATGCAAGCGAACCTGGACTATTAACTTTTATAGAATTTAGTACTGGAAAACCAAGAATAATGCTCAATAAAAAATTTGACTTGACTCAATTGGATTCGAATAAAATTGCAGTTGAGAATTACAATAGTGAATATCAAATTGAGTTAATTGACAATAATTTAGAATTGAAAAAAGAATAAATTACTTGCGGTAACACAGTACATATTGCAGGGCGGGGTTCAGTGGTATGCCAATTGCGGATTCTCGCATCGCAGTTCCGTGTCCTTCGGACAGGAACGCTCTCCGAAATCCGCCCCGACAACATGTACCAACCGTTGTACACAATGCTAAACGCAAAGCACAAATAACTCAATACATGACAGTTAACCTTGAGTGTCAAGATTGCCATTTCATTTTTAATGCAGATGTAGGTAGCTTGGAGATGGATAAAATCGGAACTTTAATTTACGAGAAGAAACCGACTTGTCCTAAATGTAAAGCTTACGACAAAGTATTTATAACCCCGCTTGGATTACAACAATTAGATAAATGGTTTATGAATTATCTAAATACAAAAATCGGAAAGTAAGAAAATTTACTCTCGCTGAATACTTTCAATCCTGGTGGGACAGGTATGTAAAATCGCCAAACCATTACATCACCCCCGAACAATACAAAGCGGTTGCAGCAATGCGCGCCTGCCGTACCGAAGCTTTGGGGATTGACCATTATGTTTGTGAAGAGTGCGGGGAAATAAGCCAGGTTTACCACAGTTGCAAGAACCGTTTTTGCCCAACATGTAGTTGGAAAGATACCATGCAGTGGGCAGAGAAAATAAAAGAACAGATGCTGGACATTCCCCACCGCCACGTGGTGTTTACACTGCCGCACAAACTCAACAACTTAATCAGCGACAACAAATGGGAACTTTTAAGTGCTTTATTCAAAGCAGCGGCCGAAGCCATGAAAGACTGGATGATGTATAAATACAATCTCACTCCCGGAATAATCAGCGTACTCCACACTTTTGGTGAAACAAAACAATTGCACCCGCACATTCACATGATCCTTTCGTGGGGAGGGGTTAACAAAAATAATTGCCTCGAAGAAATCAAAGGCGAGTATGTAAATTACAATTTCATCCAGACAAAATTCAGGTGCAAGTTTGAAGACAAACTGGTGGAAATGTTTGATTCCAATACTTTGGAGCAAAATTTTTCAGACAGGATGGATTTCCTCAAATTCATAAAAAAGATAAACGATAAAAACTGGAGAGTACACTTCGAACCGGCAATCCAAATCCCCGAAGAAGTGATTCGCTACATCGGAAGGTACTCGAAAAGGGCATGTATCAGCGAATATAAAATAACTAACATTGACGGGGAAAATATCTCGTTCAAATACAAAGACTATAAAAACCTTGACTTTTATGGAAAACCCATCGAAAAAGAATTAACCCTGAACTACCGTGAGTTTTTCCCAAGATTATTACAGCACGTGCCGCTGCCCTATTTTAGAATCGTAAGGTACTACGGAGCTTATGCTGCAAGAACAAAAGCAGTACTTAACAAAACTCTTGTCAAAAAATTAAATGAAACTTCAGAAATTGAAGAAAACGAAGAAATTTATGAAATGGCTGAAAACCCGAAAATCTGTAAAAACTGCAATACCGAAAAAACCTATTTATACTCAACCTTTAAAAACAAAAAAAATGAAACAATTTATATGACAAGGTTTAAACCTAAGAAAAACAAAATCAAAAAAATAGCGGCATAAAACCGATGGGATTGGTGTGCCCGGTTATGAAATAATGCTATTTTTATACAACTTTAAAACTAAATTCTGATTACAAAAAAGAAAATTTATGAAAACCTACAAACGAAATCCATTTTTAAGACAAAAAAACTGACCCTGAAAATGACAATTTCAAAAAGGTAATTTTATAAACTCTTAATAAATAGTAAAATGAAAACCAAAGCACAGTGTACAACAAAAGCTATATATAATGCGGGGTTCAGCAAGTAATCAAACCGCAGTTCTCTGTGCTACAACGCCAATTCGTCTTTGACGAATCGGCTTAAAAAGAAAATATGAATAAACGAATTGGCTCAGTGCAGCATTGACAGGTAACCGTTTCAAAGTCCCGCACTATACATAGCCGAACCGTTGAACCGTTACCTGCAAGGTTGACCCGTCCTAAAAAAAGGCTACACAAAATGTAGCAAATATGTATAAAAATGATGGTATCTTAAGAAGATACAGCGAGGGGTTCAAACTCAAAATTTTAGCCGAACTTAGTACAGGAAAATATTCCAAGAGAGAACTAGGGGACATTTATGGCGTTAACCGGACTACCATAAATGAATGGGTAAAAAAGTACAACCGGAAAGATTTAATGAACACAAGAATTCTAGTGGAAACAGAAGGAGAAACATCCCGACTGAAAGCCTTGCAAAAGGAAATCAAGCAACTAAAAGAGTTGTTAATTAAGAAAGACCTCGACAAATTGGCCCTGGACTCATATCTGGAAGTGGCAGCAGAAAAACTGGGGTACAAGAACGTGGATGAGTTAAAAAAAAATTTAAACATCAAGCCCTGATGAAGGCTGCTGCGATTACGAAACAAACAGCTATAGCAAGCATGTCAAAAGTATGTGCTTGCTTTAACCTTAAGCGCGATGCATACTATAAATACCAGCAACGGTGGAAACGGTATAAGTCCGTTGAATCACGGGTAATAGAGCTTGTAAAAGAAGAACGTAAAATGCAGCCAAGGGTTGGTGTACGCAAGTTATACGAAACCTTGCTGCCATCTTTTAAATCTACACATATCAAGGTAGGTAGGGACTCGCTATTTGATATCCTAAGGGCTAATAATATGTTGGTAAAAAGGAAGAGGGCTTATGCTAAAACAACCAACTCCTACCACCATTTCCACAAATACAACAACCTGATAAAAGAGGTGCAGGTTACAAAGCCCAACCAGGTGTGGGTCTCGGACATAACCTATATCCGGACTGTGAAAGGCTTTTGCTACCTGGCCCTTATAACGGACATGTATTCACGGAAGATAATCGGGCATGACCTCAGCGATTCGCTGGAGCTGGCGGGGTGCCTACGGGCCCTCCGAAAGGCCCTGTGGCACACAAAGCCAGCGGCCGGGCTTATACACCACTCCGACAGGGGTGTGCAGTATTGCAGCCATATGTATGTAAATGAACTAAAAAGAAAAGCATAAAAATCAGTATGACTGAAGAAAAACATTGTTATGAAAATGCTATTGCAGAAAGGGTAAACGGAATATTGAAAGACGAGTTCTACCTCGACCAATGCTTCTTTTCAACTGCTCATGCAAAACGGGCAACAAAAAGTGCAATTAAAGTTTACAATAATAAAAGGCTTCATGTATCTTTAAGGTACAAAACACCAAATACCGTGTTTTATAATGTAGCTTAACACAATGTTTAACCTGTAGCCGTATTCTAGGACTAGACAGGTTGAGAAAAGAAAAAACGGACTGATTTTTAAAGAAATAACTAAACCATATTTGAGAATGACTGCTCCGAGAAGATTTTGTTTTGCCCACCCGCTTCTGCCCTTCGGGACAGTTTGGGAAGCCAACGCACATTGCACACATTTGCACCTAAAATCCGTAAGTTTTAGTTAATAAAAGCTGTAAAACTATTCAAATGAACACTTTACAGCTTTAGTACTATCACCTAATTTGGTGTTGCTATATAATACCATTATGAAAGTACTAAAAAGTAAAGCATTATCACCCTTTGGTGGATTAAACTTTGTATTAGAAGAATTTACAAACCTCGGACTTGAAAGTTTACTTCGCCAGTATTTACCAGCATTAGCTAATCAATCTCAATATTCATGGAAGGATATTTTCTTCACCTATTGGGCACTGTTCTTTTGCGGAGGGGATTGTGCCGAAGATGTTGAAATTAACTTAAGGCCTGTCCTTTCCAATAATCCCTTTTTATCTGTTCCTAGTGCAGACCGTTTACTGGAAAGACTTAAAAACCTTGCCACCCCTGTTGACAAAGTGCTGAAAAAGAGAAGCAAAGTCGTTAATGAGCTAAGTTATAATGATAAAATGAATGCCTTAAATATCAAGTTATTAAAGAGACTTAAAGCTTTCAAAGTAAAGAATCTCGTATTAGATTATGACAACACATTTGTTTACACCCAAAAATCTGATGCCAAGAGAACATATACCAAGCATTTTGGTTATTGCCCGGGAGTTGGGTTAATTGGAAATAAAGTAGTTTATGTAGAAAATCGTAATGGGAATTGCGCTCCTCATAATTTACAAGAAGATACACTTGAACGGATGTTCCTGCTATTGAAGGATAACCAAATCGAAATAAAATCCTTTCGTGCAGATGCTGCATCATACCGGTTCGTAACAATCAATACCGTCAATAAGCACGTCGACAAGTTTTATATACGGGCTACCGTTAATGACCGTGTATGTGAAGCAATAAATAAAATTACCGAATGGAAAAAAATAAAAGTGGACGACAGTATTTATTTGCGGGGTAGCGTTCTGTTTACACCTTTTACAAATACGGCAAGAAGACTTAAACAAAAGCATTTACTAAAAGAATATCGTTTAGTCGTAACTAAAGAAGCAAGACGTGACGGGCAACTTAACCTATTTACAGGGGAAGCCTACAACTATAGCCCCATACTAACCAACGACTTTGATAAGACTGACGATGAGGTGGTTATTTTTTATAACCAAAGGGGGAAAGAAGAGCGTGAATTTGATGTACTAAAAAACGACTTCGGTTGGAATAAACTCCCTTTCTCGAAAATGGAACAAAATACCGTATTCCTGATAATGGCAGCCATGGGACGGAACCTATACGATTACATTATACATGAATTCTCTACACGCTATAAAAATCTTAAGCCAAACTTCAGAATAAAAAAGTTCATTTTCAGGTTTGTCTGCATTCCTGCAAAATGGGTCAGGACCGGAAGGGAAATTAAATTACGTCTTTATGGGAGCATCCCAACTTAAAACTTCAGTCTCCTTTATTATAGCGTAATATGGCCATCTTAAAAATGTAAATGCTTTTCGGGAAGTATATGAAAAATATTTGTCCCAGATTTAAGAAAATAGCGCTAAAACAAGGGGGACAAGGAAAATTTGTAGTAACATAATATGAAAACTACATTTAAACAAATATTTACAACAAATAAATGATACTCGAAGGGTTTTACATCGGAAAATTTGTATCAAATCGTAGACTTACGGATTTTAGGTTGCAAATCGTACATTCCGACAAACAGACAAAAATTTGCAAAAGAGTGCAATTTCTCACCCCACAATTGATTATCTTGCGACTTAAATTTTAAATAATGATTGATTTAAAGCCAAAAAGTAACATTGCAAACAAGGTTAGAAATACTAGGTTACCTAGAACAAAACCATTGATGCCATTATTTGAAGTTATAAGTAATTCTATCCATGCAATTAATGAAGCAAAAAAGAGCAATCAACTAACGAAAGACGGAAAGATTGAAATCAAACTTATTAGAAATGGAGATGACAAGACTTTGTCAGAATTAAAGGAGATTGATAATTATCCAATCAAATCAATATTAGTAAAAGATAACGGAATTGGATTAAATGATGAGAATCTAGTTTATTTTACAGAAACTGACACTGACCACAAATTGGATATTGGAGGGAAAGGAGTCGGTCGATTTGTTTGCCTTAAAGCATTTAAGCAATTAACCTTAAAAAGTAATTTTTCCAGAAACGGTTCAATAATTTACAGAGAGTTTGAATTCCGTAACACAAAAGAAGGTTTTCATAATCCAAATGAATATGAGGTAAAAAATAAAAGCATTGGAACCGAAGTATTACTGTCAGATTTTAAAATTGAATATCAGAAAAAAGCTCCCAAGGATTTAATAGAGATTGCCAGAGAAGTGGTCACTCATTTCCAATTATATTTTATCAGGAATGAAGCCCCCATTATTATAATAAAAAATCAAAATAATGTTGAAGTAAATCTTTCAAAATTATTTAACTCCGAGTTTAAAAAAGACATTAAAACTAAACCTTTTGTCGTTGGAGAAAATTCATTTTCCCTTTTTCTGACCAAAGCATCAAATGCAATGAGTCATAAATTACATTTTTGTGCTCATAATAGAAGTGTAAAAGAAGAGGGTCTCTATAACAGACTTGTTGATTTAGGAAAATATTCTGTTAAGGACGACAATGAAAGTTTTTATTATCAAGCTTATGTTGTAGGCGATATACTTGACCAATATGTAGATATTGAACGGGTAGGATTCAACTTCCCAGACGAAGAGGATGGAGAAGATGATTCTACTGAAATATCTCTATCAAAGATTCGGAATGGTGCAATTGAAGGCATTGAAGAAATATTGGCAGAATATCTCAATAAAGTAAGAAATGAGAAAGTTGAGAAGTATAGACCTTTAATAAATGAAGAGTTTCCTCAGTATATGAGCACTTTTACAATCAAATCGGAGGAAATAAAAAAATTACCACCAAATCTTACAAAATCCAAACTTGACATTGAGCTATATAAAATTGAATCCACGTGGAAACTAGAAGTTAAAGAATTAGGACAAAAGTTAATTGATGAAAAAAAGGATATAACCAATCTGGATGAATACAAAGAAAAATATGAAAAATTTCTTACCGAATTTAATGAAATCGGTAAAGCAGATTTAGCCAGATATATTGTACATAGAAAATCAGTAATCGAGTTACTCGAAGATTTATTAGGGAAAAATGCCAATGATAAGTTTTCGAATGAAGATATAATTCACAGTGTTTTTTTCCCAATTAGAACAAGTTCCGACGAAGTTCCTCATAGCAAACAAAATTTATGGTTAATTGATGAAAGATTAACATATCATTCATTTTTAGCCTCAGATAAAAGTTTTGAGAGTATTAAGGAATTAGATATTCAAGATGACACAAGACCTGATTTGTTAATCTTTAACGATGCAATTGCATTTACAGAAGATGAATATCCTCCATTTAATTCATTTACGATTGTGGAATTTAAAAAGCCACAACGTGATAATTATATTGATAATGACCCTAAAAAGAATCCGTTAGACCAAGTCGAAAAATACATTGAGCAATTACTGGAAGGAAAAGTTGAAAATAGAAGAGGTAGAAAAATTAAATTAGATGAAAAAACGCCTTTTTATGTTTACATAATTTGTGATATTACAGACTCCTTTGAAAGAATATTAAAAAATAGAGAGTTTAGTAAAACTCCAGATGGAGACGGATATTTTAAATTTAAAGATAAATATTATTCCGCATACATCGAAGTGATTCCATTTGAGAAAGTCTTAAAGGATGCCAAAAAGCGTAATAGGATTTTGTTTGATAAATTAGGTTTAAGCGCTGGAAAAGATAAAACACTATTCGATTAAAATATTGAAACAAATATATGTCTGAGAATCAAAATATAGAATGGAAAGAAAGCTGGCGCGATGAATACCTGAAATGGATTTGTGGTTTTGCCAATGCACAAGGAGGCAAAATCTACATTGGCAAAAATGACAAAGGCGAGGTTGTTGGTATTGATAATGCAAAAAGATTGATGGATGACTTACCCAACAAAATTGTTACCAACCTGGGGATTGTTTGCGACATTAATTTACTGGTAGAAAATGGAAAGCAATTCATTGAAATAATTGTAGAACCTTATCCAAACCCTGTAAATTACAAAGGTCAATACCATTACAGAAGCGGCAGCACAAAACAAGAATTAAAAGGTGCGGCGCTTGATAAATTTATGTTGGAACGTAAAGGGAAAAAATGGGATGGCGTTCCTGTTCCAAACATTTCAATTGCCGATTTAAAGAAAGAAACCTTTGATTTCTTTAGAAAAAAAGCGATTAAAGCGCAACGGATTGAAGATGATGTTTTGACAGATACAGATGAAGACTTGGTGGACAATCTACAGTTGGTTGAAAACACTTACTTAAAAAGAGCAGCAATTCTTCTATTTCATCCCAAACCAACTCAATACATTACTGGAGCTTTTATCAAAATTGGATATTTCGAGACTGACGATGAATTGAGATTCCAAGATGAAATTACGGGAAACATCTTTGAGCAGGTTGAAAAAACAATGGATTTGCTTTTTACCAAATACATCAAATCATCAATCAGTTATGAAGGTTTAAACAGGGTCGAAAAATATGAATATCCCAAAAATGCTGTTCGTGAAGCACTTTTAAATGCCGTTTCTCACAAAGATTATTCAGGCGGTGTTCCAATTCAAATTAGTGTGTATGACGATAAATTGTTTTTCTGGAATGAAGGACAATTACCAGAAAACTGGACAATTGAAAAGTTATTGACCAAACACCCATCGAAACCTTACAATCCAGACATTGCAAATGCTTTTTTCAGAAGTGGATATATTGAATCCTGGGGAAGAGGAACGATAAAAATAATTAACGAATGTATTCAATTTGGTATTCCACAACCCAAATTTTATTACGACATGTCAGGCTTTTGGGTGAGGTTTAGAAAAGATAGTTTCAACATTGAGTATTTTGAGTCTCTTGGTTTAAATCAGAGGCAAATTGAAGCTTTGAAATACGTAAAAGAAAAAGGCAAGATTACGAACAGTGAGTATCAAAGTATAAATGATTGCTCAAGAAACACAGCAAGTAATGACCTTATTGAATTAGTAAATAAAGAATTGTTGGAAAGTAGTGGGCAAAAGGGAGCTGGAGCTTATTACATTTTAAAAAATGGGTAATTGCACAATAATTGCACAAATTGCACATTGACAAATTAAACCAGCCCACACAGTCAAGCACATTTGCAATTCGCACAAGCCAACGCTGAAACCAAAAATTGCAAAAGAGTTTGCCTGTCTTCCACCGCTTTTTTGCCGACCCGAAAACAAAATCAGGTCAGTGCTAAATTGCAAATGAAGTAGTTCTATGAAAGAAAATAAAACCCAGCAGGTAACAAACTGTATATGTCATAGCCGGTTTTGTGGGTAATTGCAGGTTTATCTCCCGCATTTACTTCATCTCGGCATGACAGGAAAGTAGCCCGCAATCGTCTACGCCACATACAGGTAACCGTTGTGCATCATGCGACAAGGTCAGCATAGAAAAGATAATATGAATTACTCTAATGATAGAAAATTAACTAATATTCTTTAAATGGAGTCAAATATCAAAAGCATACAAGAATTAGAAAATGAATTTAATAAACTAGACAAATCCAATAGTCGAGAATATATTAAGTTTTATGAAAATAACTTGGAATCAATTCATAACATCGATATTGATAAAGATGAAGAACATTATAATGCAAAATTAAGATTAGATTGTGAATATGGTGTTAGTCTTGTAGCTACAGGAAATAGAGTTCACGGAGCAATTGTTCTTGAAAAAGCAATCCAAATGTTTGAGAATGCACCAAACCAAGACTTAAAGAAGGTATATTCATTACCATATTTTGAGCAAATTTTATGGAACTATGCATATGCTCTTTCCGAGACAAATCAATTGAATCGAGCTCTCCCCGCATTTATTAAGTTAAATAAACATTATTCTAAAGAAAATAAGTATAAAAGTTGGGTCATAAATATTCGAAATAGACGATTAAAAAAGTTTTCGAAACCTCTTGCACCGATAGCTTTAATATGGACGATTTTAACTTTCACTCTATTTCAAAGATTCGAATCAATTACTAGATTTTACTTAGCTATTGGACTTGGCATAATAGTTTTATTTGGTGTTGCTTCTGAGATTTATTCTGTTATTCTAAAACAAAAACTAAATCGGATTGGAAACGCCAGTCAAACTGACCACCCCAGGCCAATTTAAATTGACCATCGACCATTTTCAACAAAAAGAGAACGTTTTTCTTCTGTCAGATTACAACAAATTTACTGTTTTTTATTCACTATAAATGTTTCGTTTTTTTCTCATCGATTCACCCATCAGCTCAATCCTGTGCGATTGATGGATCAACCGGTCAAGTATGGCATCGGCAATCGTTTTCTCCCCGATTATTTCATACCACTTACTAACGGGCAGCTGTGATGTTACAAGCATAGATCCTTTATTGTGCCTATCTTCAATTAACTCTAACAGAGCTATCCGGTTTTGGCTATCTAAGGGTTGCAGGCCAAAGTCATCGAGTATTATTAACTGATGCCTGGCCATTTTTGCAAGTTCTTTGAGATAAGATCCATCGGCTTTTGCCATTTTTAGTTTAGAAAACAGCTTGGTTGTATTAAAGTACAAAACCCTGTATCCCTCGATACAGGCCTGATACCCTAAGGCTGTTGCAATGTAGCTTTTGCCGGCACCGGTGCTGCCCGATATTAATACATTCTCGTTTTTATTAATAAAATCGCATTCAGCCAGTCTTAACAGTTTTGTCCGATCGATATTTCTTGTATGTTCGTACACCACGTTTTCAATGGTTGCTTTATAGTGGAACCTTGCATTTTTTATCAATCGCTCTATCTTGCGGTTGTTGCGATCGTCCCACTCGGCATCTGTTATCATCGATACAAACTGGTCGATGGTGTAATCATCGGTTTTACCTGTTTCGACAGCTGTTTTAAAAGCCCCATGCATACCATGGAGCTTCATCTGTTTCATTCGTGTTAATGTTACTTCGTTCATTGTTTTTTACTTTATCAGCTGTAATATTTTCCTCCCCTTATGTTGTTATGAAAAGGAAGTTCCGGTTCGTCCGGTTTTTCATCATCAAGTTTATCCAACCCTTTTTCCAGTATCTTTTGTATGATTTTGTAGTTGTAAACCTGATGTTCCAATGCACGTTTACACGCATTGGCAAGCCTTTCTTCCCCAACCTTTTTGGCAAAAGCCAATACGCCCATACAGCTTTTATAGGATTGTTCAGGGTGTTGTTTTCTTTCCAGCACATTGATTATAAATTCCTTTACACTCTCGTCAATTGAAGCTGCCCAGTTGATAAAACGCTGCGGTGTCCAGTCGGTAACAAACTGGTGTGTTGTTGCCAGGTGGTCTTTGTTTGTGGTGTAGAAGTATTTACGTCCATCTCTTTTGTGCAAAGCTATGCGGTTGTATTTATGGTATATTTCAACGGTTTTTGATGTAAACACCAGCTTTACCTTCTTCTTTAAATACTGACACGGAACGCTGTAATAATGTTTGTCTTTGCTTAACAGCACGTGCCCGTTCATGGCTACGGTGGCTATTGCTATTTCTTTAATCTCGTATTTTTCTACAGGTAATGCGGTAAGCTTGCCTTTTTCGTCTTCAACGAATAATTGATACCGGGACGTTGGCCTGCCGGTTAACTTTTTGTTGTTATGCTTGTCCAGTTCATCCCAAATTGCACTGTTAAGCTCTTCTAAACTGTAAAAATCTTTGCCGCGCAAGGCCGGATATATTCTTTGGTATAATATCTTGACTGCTCCTTCTGCCAGTGACTTGTCCCGGGGACGGTAAGCCCGAGCCGGAAGAACTGTTGTACCGTAATGTTCGGCAAAGTCCATAAACGTTTCGTTAATGGTAGGTTCAAACCGGCTGCTTTTGGTTACGGCAGACTTTAGGTTATCAGGGACAATAGCTGCAGGAACTCCCCCGTAAAAGTGCAGTGCATTTTCAACCGAAGCAACAAAGTCTTCTTTTTGTTGGCTCGGTGAGGCTTCTGCATAGGTGTATTGACTGGCCCCCAGTATGGCAACAAAAAACTGTACCTCTTCAATCTCGCCTGTTTCTTTATTGATAATTTCCAGGGTTTTGCCAGCGTAGTCAATAAACATCTTATCGCCTGCTTTATGCTCCATATGCATTACCGGGTTAACCTTTTTATTCCAACGCAGGTAGTGGGCTTTAAACTGGCTTAGTTTTAGTCCATCGGGATGTTTTTCATAATATTCTTCCCACATCAGCTGTTTGGTAACGCCGGTCTTTTTTAATTCACGCTCCATGTAGGGAAAGAAGTTATAAACCTTTTTTAGCTTTGGGGAAAGAACATCTTCGGTATCCCTGCTAAAGATCTTTTCCAGCTCGGAATCACTCTTCTTATCAATATCATCAATTGTAAGGTTTAACACCTTGTATAGAGCGATATACTTCTTGACCGTATTGCGTGAAAGGCCCAGGTACCTACTGATAAATTGCTTTGCTTTTCCCTGGTGGTGTAACTGAATGACTTTTCTTACTTTACTCATGTCGATTAATTTATTAGCCATGTTTTCATATTAATTTGTTTAAATCAGTATGAAATTATGGCTTCGACAGAAGTAAAATCAATCTCTTTTGGTGGGTGGTCACTTTAGTCCGGCGCTGGTGGTCAATTTGCTCCGGCACGCGGTGGTCAGTTTAAACTGGCGAGGGTGGTCATTTTATTCCGGCCTGGGGTGGTCAGTTTGACCGTTTTTTCCGGACTACCATAAATGAATGGGTAAAAAAGTACAACCGGAAAGATTTAATGAACACAAGAATTCTAGTGGAAACAGAAGGAGAAACATCCCGACTGAAAGCCTTGCAAAAGGAAATCAAGCAACTAAAAGAGTTGTTAATTAAGAAAGACCTCGACAAATTGGCCCTGGACTCATATCTGGAAGTGGCAGCAGAAAAACTGGGGTACAAGAACGTGGATGAGTTAAAAAAAAATTTAAACATCAAGCCCTGATGAAGGCTGCTGCGATTACGAAACAAACAGCTATAGCAAGCATGTCAAAAGTATGTGCTTGCTTTAACCTTAAGCGCGATGCATACTATAAATACCAGCAACGGTGGAAACGGTATAAGTCCGTTGAATCACGGGTAATAGAGCTTGTAAAAGAAGAACGTAAAATGCAGCCAAGGGTTGGTGTACGCAAGTTATACGAAACCTTGCTGCCATCTTTTAAATCTACACATATCAAGGTAGGTAGGGACTCGCTATTTGATATCCTAAGGGCTAATAATATGTTGGTAAAAAGGAAGAGGGCTTATGCTAAAACAACCAACTCCTACCACCATTTCCACAAATACAACAACCTGATAAAAGAGGTGCAGGTTACAAAGCCCAACCAGGTGTGGGTCTCGGACATAACCTATATCCGGACTGTGAAAGGCTTTTGCTACCTGGCCCTTATAACGGACATGTATTCACGGAAGATAATCGGGCATGACCTCAGCGATTCGCTGGAGCTGGCGGGGTGCCTACGGGCCCTCCGAAAGGCCCTGTGGCACACAAAGCCAGCGGCCGGGCTTATACACCACTCCGACAGGGGTGTGCAGTATTGCAGCCATATGTATGTAAATGAACTAAAAAGAAAAGCATAAAAATCAGTATGACTGAAGAAAAACATTGTTATGAAAATGCTATTGCAGAAAGGGTAAACGGAATATTGAAAGACGAGTTCTACCTCGACCAATGCTTCTTTTCAACTGCTCATGCAAAACGGGCAACAAAAAGTGCAATTAAAGTTTACAATAATAAAAGGCTTCATGTATCTTTAAGGTACAAAACACCAAATACCGTGTTTTATAATGTAGCTTAACACAATGTTTAACCTGTAGCCGTATTCTAGGACTAGACATGGTAAAAGCAACCGATTACAATATAGATTCATCTATAAAAAAAACTAAAACAATGAAAACAACATTTGCCTTTTTATTTATTGCTGTTATTCTATTAACCGGTTGTGATAAAAGCGAGATTGATTTTGACCGAAAACTTACAGATGGATTTTGTATTGTATCAGGTAGTAAAGTGGTAATAAACCATAATGACATTGATTATTATGATTATTCAACCCACTTGATTTATTTGAAAAATAATAAATCGTTTGCAGATGATATTGAAGGTATTGGAGGTTTTTCGGTTTATGCCGATGGAAATGAAATTTATTCAGGTCAAACACAACCCGGATATTCTTCATTTTTACCGATTGGTTCTGTTGTTATCAATACTCATCCTTCTTTTTATGCAGACTATATAATTCCGATAAGCTTTCTGTTAGTAAGAGATACATCGGGAAATGTTTCACCTGACCCAAGAGAAGATGAAAGAATAATTAATGCCTTAAAAAAATATGACCAATTTTATGCCGGATTAGATTGCGAAATTAAATCAATTCATTATTCATCTTCTAATAATGTAAAAGTTGAATTGCAACTAAAAAACAATGACCCTTTCAATTATTACTACTTAGACCCAGACAAAATGGGAATTGGACTATTTCATTATTTTACTAATGGACTATTTATTGGAAACTTAGGAAACTATTATGAATTTTCGCATAAAGAACAACATATTCAACCCGAATCAAATAAATCATGGAAAAAAGAATGGATGTCAATTATAAATGGCAATGAAACAAAAACGATTACAATAGTTTATAATAACTTTGAGGAAGTGCCAAATGGTCAATACAATGCAACATTTATGTTTCCCGGACTTAGTCAAGTTGACAAAAAAGATGTTGTTCAGAATGATGGACAGATTTGGTTAGGAAAACTTTATATGAGTAAGGAAATTACAATAGAATAAAACCACGAAAACCTAACAAATTGTAAATTGCATTGCGGGGTTCGTGGTGTGTCGTACGCCGGATTCTCGCAACATCGTTCCGTCCTACCGGACAGGAATGAGCTCCGAAATCCGCAACGACAACTTACAAGTGACCGTTAGGCTTAATATTAATGAAAAGACTCATCCAAATAATAGCAGTATTAATGATGCTTGTTTCCTGTAACGGACACAATAGAAAGACCGTGGTTTTGAATGGATTTCAAAATCAAGAAACTGTAATATACAGTACCTCGAATATTGACTATTATTTGGGCTACGATGATTTAGTGAATTATTGTAAAAAAGAAGATAATGGAGAACCCAATGATTTTACATTTAGGCAAATAATTGTCTATTTAGAAAGTTACTCCGACAAACCTGTTTTGATTCCCGACACGCTGGGGACAAAATTAGAAATGGAAAGTAAAGTTCTATTCACAGAAAGTGACTCACTAATTAGAATCCGAGACCAAGAACATCCATACGCCTATTTAACAGGAGAGTTAAGATGGATTATTATTGATTTCGCAAAAAAAGGAAAACTGAAAATACACGTGAATGAGATGGACTCATTTGTTGACACTATCATAGTTGACAGAGTTGAGAACAAGGATTATGGCGAGACAAATTTGACATTTACGAACGATTCAATTTTCTTTTCACAATTGAGAGATGGATACGATAAAAAAAATACTAAGCCTAACAAATTGTAATATGGCAGGCGGGGGTTTTAGCGGTCTGACAAGTCAGACCTTGCGCCCACTTTACTGCCGGTCTGACAGGATTTCTTGTGGAAATCCCGCCCGACCACATACAAGTGACCGTTAGGCTTTATTCGCCACATAAGCACTTCCAGATTAGAAAAACAAATAAAATTATCTAACCTTCCAGAGCTTATTAAATCCTGTTGCTAACGTAAAAATGGGGTGCGAAAATGAGCTAAAAAATGATAAATTTGAGTAAATCTTAAACAACTGAAAATCAGAGACTAAATTTTACGTTAGTCAGAATTAGAAAATCGGACAAGTTCAATAATATAATTACTAACTAAAAACTATATTATGAAAACACAAAAACGCATTCTTAGTAAGTTATGTTCAATTCTAATAATTGTTTTTTTTACTCAGTCATTATATTCACAAGGCGTAGTTTGTAGAGAAGTAACAATCTCTGGAACGAAGAATTTAGAATCTAAAGGGAAAAAACTAATAACAGGTCTTACAACAGGTGACTCTTTTGATAAAATGAAGGTATATATTACTTATGAAACGCTTGCAATTCCAAACAGCAGCAATCCAAGTACATTGATATATGTTTATTCTAATTACAAAACACTTGGGACTGATTATGCAACAAAAATTTTCTACAACATTGATGAGATAGGATTAAATATTTATGACTATTGTAGAAACTTAGTCTTTCACAATACATTTTATCCTGAAACAATTGAATTATCCTCATTATTAAAAAAATCAATAAAAACAGATATTTCATTTTATTTGGATAACAGAATTTTTTCTCATCCTGAGTTAAAATATATCGATTTAAACGGTGCTCAAAAAATATACTTATCAAATAGTAACGGGAATCTCATATCTGATGGATACAATACAGTCATTCTTCAAAAGGAGTTAAAGGAGATGGGATTCTACAAAGGTAAAATAGATGGTTTAAAAGGTGGAAAAACCAGTATCGCAATTAATGATTATAAGAAAGCATTGAAATTGGATAAATATAATTCTAGGTTTACAATTAATGAGGATTTACACCACGCTAAATTCGATGATTCGGATGACTTTTTGAAATACATCGAAGAAAATGACAATATTTTAGAATTTGAAATTTGCCTGACTGATAATGGAGAACTTAGTGTATCAGGTGCCAACGACTTAATGTCAATTGAGATTTCAACAAGCGGACAATTAAAGTTGACTTTAACGGATGGAACAAATTCATATGATTTCAAAATCATTGAGGGGCAAAAAGTAGAAAGTAATGAAGGGTGTCAAATTGAAAGGAAGATATGTTTTTCCAAGAGGATAAAGAGAAGTTATACTTTAAAATGTGGAAATAATAGTATTGAAACATTAGCAAATGGTACTATCAAATTATCATCAGGAAATTTTTCATCAACATTCTAATAACACCCCATAACATTTTGTACAAGTAATGGCAGGCGATGTGGTAAATATCAAGGTTTGTAGCCCGCTCAAACTGCGTAGCGGTTTGACTGGGATTTACCACGCAATCTGCCACTACTCATACAATTTACCGTTATAGCCAATGTTAAAATGAGGAATTCCTAAAAAAATATTCTTGCTCAAAAGTAAATTATTATTTACTTTTGAGGGTGACTTAGAAAAATTATAATAAATGAAATGTTCAGAATTATTCCGGCTCTTGAAAAAAGATGGCTGGTATCCTATTTCACAAAAAGGCTCGCATGTAAAAATGAAACACGACCAAAAGGATGGAATAATAATTTTCCCAAATCATGGAAGCCAAGAAGTTGGAAAGGGACTTGAGAAAAAAATTCTGAAAGATGCAGGAATAACAATTTAAAAACAGGAATTATGAAAAATTATAAGAAAAAAATCAAAATAACAGTTGAAAAAACAAAGACTGGTTTTTCGGCATATTCCGAGGAATACCCAATATTTACAACTGGTAGAACTATTCCTGAATTAATAAATAATGCACTCGAAGCAACCCAGTTACATTTTGAGGATGAATATGAAGTTTCACACGAGAATTTAAAATTTGAGATTGACTTCGCTCAATTCTTCCAATATTACAAAGTGCTAAATGCAAAATTTCTTGCAGAAAAAATAGGCATGAATCCTACGCTATTGTCTCAATATGTGCAAGGACACAAAAAGCCATCGGAAAACCAAACAGAAAAAATTTTAAGTGGAATTCATCAAATTGGACAGGAATTATCTGAAATGAATCTGATTTATAGAAGTTAAAAGTCAGGCAATTAAAGTTTAAATAACCTGTATTTAAATAGAAAGCGCAATGGGTATTCGTGAAGTAAAAAACAATCTTAAAAACTTAGATAAAAAACAACTCATTGACTTGATAGGTGAATTATACAAAAAGAATAAATCAGTTAAGGAATACTTTGATTTTTACGTAAATCCTAATGAAAATGAGCTATTGTCAAAATATCGTGATAAAGTATTCGAAACATTCTTTCCTAAAAGAGGATTTGGCTATAACTTGAAAGAGGGCAAAAAAGCTATAAGTGATTTCAAAAAACTTGGCGTATCCAATGATAGTTTAGCTGACTTAATGCTCTTTTATGTTGAAACAGGAGTAGAATTTACAAATGACTTTGGAGATATAAATGAAAGTTTTTATTCAAGTCTGGAAAAGACTTACGAACAAGCTTTGAATTTGATGTATGAAAATGGAGTACTTGAAAAATTTGCGAGCAGAGCCCAAAAAGTAATGTCAGATACAAGTGATATCGGATGGGGTTTCCATGATTATATTGCCCAAGTTTACATTGATTTTTACGCTGACTATTTGGAAAATAACTGAAGAAAAAAATAAAACACTGGCTATAACAAAGTGCAAATGTAATGCGGGCGGGCGTGGTATTCCAGCGTTTTCGCATTGTTCAACCACCGCCAATCCGTCTTTGACGGATGACGGTTTAAAAATAATGTTTAACTAAAAGCCGGCTTGGCTACGTGCGGGTTTGACAGGAAACCGTTTCAAAATCCCGCACTCCACTTGCACCAACCGTTATAGCCAATTCCCCACATAAGCACATCCAGAATAGAGTTCAAATAATTTACTCTATTCTTTCCGAGCCAATTAACTACTGTTGCTAACGCGTGTTGCTCTCCGAATGAAACTTCTGCTATTTTTGACCAGACCCTTTGTGTAACCGATTTTTTAAATGGTGCTTTTAAAGCCCGTGGCGCATTCTGGTTGAAATGAAAAAAGCCCTTGAAGTCCAATTTCAAAGGCCTGTTGATAATTACAGTGGTGGTGCCGATTGGCAACCCCGTTCTGAATAATTTTCGATTCAAATATACATTTCCTTAGGGTCATTAAAAAAACTAAAAATGAAATTATGCCAAGGAAAAAGAAAATTGAAATGGAAGTGGTAAACCACAATGCAGCTGGAATCGATGTGGGAAGCAAATCTCATTTTGTTGCAGTGGGACAAGCACTGGAGGATGTGAAAGAATTTGGTGTTTACGCAGAAGATTTGATTAAACTATGCGAATGGTTGTTGTCATACGGAATCACTACTGTAGCAATGGAATCGACAGGTGATTACTGGCAAAACCTCTACGTAGAGTTGCAAAAACACGGAATTGAAGTGATCCTGTGCAATGGAAAGTTTACAAAACATGATGTACCAACCGTTAGGTTTAATTTTGGAAAAAGAATTGCAGCATAAACAATTATGACTATTTTTGATAATATCAAATGATAGTATCAAAGAAATAAACTATGAAACCACCATACGAAATAACAAGTAAGATTTTAAACTTAATTGCTTCTATATCTGAAAAAATCGGAGAAGTAAATGCTGCTCATTTATACAAACCTCCTACTGAATTAAGAAAAAGAAATCGGATAAAAACAATTCAGTCTTCATTGGAAATTGAAGGAAATACCTTGACTATTGAGCAAATCACAGACCTCCTTGACAATAAAAGAATTCTTGCTCCGAAAAAAGATATTTTAGAAGTCAAAAATGCAATCAAGGTTTATAATCAACTAAATAAATTCAAGGTTTACGAATTGAAATTTTTGTGTAAAGCACATGAGATTCTAATGAAAGATTTGATTGAAAATCCGGGAAAACTTAGAACCGGTTCAGTAGGGATTGTAAAGGGCAGCGATATCGCCCACATCGCGCCACCCGGAGAAATGGTTCATTCTTTAATGACCGATTTATTTGAATACCTCAGAAACGACAACGATTTAATTCTTATAAAAAGCTGTGTATTTCATTACGAATTTGAGTTTATTCACCCATTCATAGACGGCAATGGTAGAATGGGAAGACTTTGGCAAACCATGATTTTAAAGGAACACTCCCCTGTTTTTGAATTTCTCCCGATTGAAAGTTTAGTAAAATTAAGACAACAAGAATATTATAATGTCCTCGGAAAATCAGACAAACAAGGAGCTTCTACTTCATTTATTGAATTCATGCTGGAAATTATACAAGATGCTTTGGAAGAATTGCTAAAAGTTCAAAATATAAACTTAACAAACAATGACAGAATTTTGAATTTTAAAGAAATAATTGGCGCGAAAGAATTTTCAAGACAAGATTATTTAAGGGCATTTAAAAATATATCTCAAGCAACTGCAAGTAGAGACTTGAAAGTTGCTGTTGACGATGGAATTATTGAGAAACGGGGTGACAAAAGAACAACAAAATATAAATACAAATAAAAAAAGTAAACAACCACGCCCAGAGGACGTGGCTTTGGGATAACCCCTAAAAGGGGATAAAATACCTTTACCCTCAAAGAAGGTAAAAGTTTGTTGTCTCCGCATTTATTAATACTACTACTGTCCTTCTCTTTTATCTTGGTTCTCTTGAAATTTCACATATCTCTTTATCATTTCGGCATCCAAACCAACTGTATCAACACAGTAGCCTTTCGACCACAAATGATTGCCCCAATAAGGCTTTTGTTTCAAGTATTTGAACTTGTTAAATACACGGATTGCTGTCCGACCCTTCAAAATGCCCATCAAATCTGATATGGAAACTTTGGGCGGAACCATTACCAATAAGTGTACATGGTCAAACTGTACATTGAGTTCTTCAATTGTGCAGCCTTTCTGACCAGAAAACATTCGTATGCAGTTTTCAACTTCATTTTTTATTTCTCCTTCCAAAATTCTATACCTATATTTAGGTGTCCATACAATATGGTAGGTACAATGCCATACTGCATGTGATAACTTTTTAAATCGACTCATTGTTCTTTCTGTTTGTTGCGGACACAACTTTGGAAAGTAAGCAATGAGTCCTTTATTGGCAAACCCGTAAAACGGCTCTGACCACGTTCAGAGAACGTGGGTTTTCAATTTGAACTAAACCTAACACGTGGTATAAGTCATGGCTGGGTTTGTACGGATTCGACAAGTCGAATCTCGTCCCAACCTCGTTTTCGGTCGGACACTCAGACTCTCGTCTGACCGCCACGACCTCATACCACCACCGTTATGGGCAAGGTTGACCCGTCCTAATGGCTATTCTGGTTCGTTTTGTGCCACCGATTTCGGAGTGGTTTGTGCCACTGATTTCGGTTCAAACTGTGCCACCGGGTAGCTAAAAAGCGGATAATTTTCGGCTCGTTTTGTGCCACTCCGGTCAGGTCCGGTTACTCTAACGGTTCGTTTTGTGCCACTTTGGGAGATCAGTTAAAACATGCTATATCGCAGATTTTTTCTGGATATGGCAAACAAACTTGATCCGATGGATTTAAAACAGATTTTATCGTTGCACAACGAGGGTTTAAGCAACCGGCAGATTGGCGATCTTTTGAGTATTTCGCGCAACACAGTCAACAATTACATCAAGCTGGCAAAGTCCAGCGATTACAGTATCAGGGAAATGCTGACAATGGATCCTCACCAGTTGGGGGAACTTTTTACAGCACACACTACACTTATTACCAACCGGTACGACGAGCTGATGGCCTGGTTCGACAAAGTAAACCAACAACGTAACCACCCCGGGTTTACTTTTATGTACCATTACCAGGAATACCAGGGCCAGGTTTCCAATCCGTACAGTTATACCCAGTTTATGGAACATTACCACCGAAAATACGACCAGGTGAAAGGTTCTATGAAACTGGAGCATGAAGCCGGAAGGGAGATGTACATTGATTTTGCAGGCAAAAAATTACATATCATTAATAAAGAAACCGGAGAGCTTATCCCGGTAGAAGTCTTTGTCGCTTTGCTGCCCAACAGCCAGTACGCCTATGTTACAGCTTGCTTAAGCCAAAAACGCGAAGACCTTATTTCTTGTACGGCTCGTGCCCTTTCATTCTTTGGCGGTGTGCCCAAAGCTATTGTATCGGACAATTTAAAATCGGCAGTTACCCGTGCAAGCAAGTACGAACCAGAGATAAACCGGACGTTCAAAGATTTTGCCCGTCATTACGGATGTGTTATCAACCCAACACGCAGCTATGCCCCACAAGACAAAGCATTGGTCGAAAACGCCGTTAACCTCGCCTACCAGCGTATTTATTATCCCTTAAGGGATATGGACTTCTTTTCGCTCGAAGATCTGAACCGTGAGATCAGAAAACTTTTAAAAGGATATAATAACTTGTTGTTTCAGAGAAAACAAGCCAGCCGCCGGGAACTTTTTCAATCAGTGGAACGTGCTTACCTTAAACCACTACCCGACACTGCTTACCAGTTGAAAGATTACCGCAGGGCAAAAGTCCAGAAGATTGGCTATGTCTATTTTTCTACCGAGAAAAGTTATTACAGTGTCCCTTACCGGTACATCGGGAAATCAACACTTATCCATTATACCGCATCCACCGTAGAAGTGTATTATAACCACCAGCGTATTGCCCTCCACAAACGTAATTACACCAGGGGAAGTTACAATACTATCAAAGAGCATTTGAGCAGTACCCATAAAGCATATTCTGAATGGAACCCGGATTTTTTTAGAAGGATAGCTTCCAAACATGGCCCCAACGTGTTGGCAGTTATAGACCAGTTGGTCAGTAACTGTGACTACCCTGAGCCAGTCTATAAACGGGCAATGGGCATTATCCAGCTCCATCGGTCTTATGGTTCCCTGCGTTTAGACAATGCCTGTAAAAGAGCCTTGCTTGTCGAAACTTATTCCCTTAGGCGCATTAGCAATATCCTTAAAAACAATATGGATACACTTCCTTTCCCGGAAGAAAACACCAATGTCCCGCACATTCCTGCACACAACAATTTGCGCGGGGCAGCGGCTTATAAATAACTCTAAAATTTTTAATATGAACAACAATCAGACAGTTGAGAAACTAAGGCAGATGCGTATTGGCGCAATGGCCGACCTGCATTTGCAACATGTAAAAAACAATGGTTTACAAGAGCTCACCCCCGATGAGTACCTGGCCCTGCTTACTGACCATGAATGGGAAAGCAGGCAGAACCAGAAAATACAAAGGCTTTTAAAACAAGCAGCTTTCCGCCAAAAAGCAAGCGTGGAAGAAGTGCGTTTTGCCCCATCGCGTAACCTCGACCGAAACATGTTTAACCGCATTGCAACACTCGACTTTATCAACCGTAAAGAAAACCTGATAATCACCGGGGCATCGGGCGTTGGTAAAAGTTACCTGGCCCAGGCATTGGGGCACCAGGCTTGTTTTAACGGATTAAAAACTTTGTATACAAACACAGCACGTTTGTTTGCAAGGATGAAGCTGGCTAAAACTGACGGTACTTACCTGAAAGAACTGAACAAGCTGCAGAAAACAAGCCTGTTGATCCTCGATGATTTTGGCTTACAGGCACTGGACAACCACAGTCGTGAAGCATTAATGGATATTATCGACGACAGGTACAACAAAACTTCAACAATTGTTGTGTCCCAGATTCCGGTTTCTGTATGGTACGATATTATCGGTGAAGGTACTATTGCCGATGCAATCCTTGACCGGATTGTTAACTCATCTCACCGGTTCGACCTAAAAGGAGAATCCTTGAGAAAAGGAATTTTAAAGAATCAAGATTAATTTTTTTGTATAATTGTACCATCTCTCAAAGTGGCACGGTTTCAACCGAAAAGTGTGGCATGGTCAGACCGAAATAACCACCTAAAAAAAGGCTACACAAAATGTAGCAAATATGTATAAAAATGATGGTATCTTAAGAAGATACAGCGAGGGGTTCAAACTCAAAATTTTAGCCGAACTTAGTACAGGAAAATATTCCAAGAGAGAACTAGGGGACATTTATGGCGTTAACCGGACTACCATAAATGAATGGGTAAAAAAGTACAACCGGAAAGATTTAATGAACACAAGAATTCTAGTGGAAACAGAAGGAGAAACATCCCGACTGAAAGCCTTGCAAAAGGAAATCAAGCAACTAAAAGAGTTGTTAATTAAGAAAGACCTCGACAAATTGGCCCTGGACTCATATCTGGAAGTGGCAGCAGAAAAACTGGGGTACAAGAACGTGGATGAGTTAAAAAAAAATTTAAACATCAAGCCCTGATGAAGGCTGCTGCGATTACGAAACAAACAGCTATAGCAAGCATGTCAAAAGTATGTGCTTGCTTTAACCTTAAGCGCGATGCATACTATAAATACCAGCAACGGTGGAAACGGTATAAGTCCGTTGAATCACGGGTAATAGAGCTTGTAAAAGAAGAACGTAAAATGCAGCCAAGGGTTGGTGTACGCAAGTTATACGAAACCTTGCTGCCATCTTTTAAATCTACACATATCAAGGTAGGTAGGGACTCGCTATTTGATATCCTAAGGGCTAATAATATGTTGGTAAAAAGGAAGAGGGCTTATGCTAAAACAACCAACTCCTACCACCATTTCCACAAATACAACAACCTGATAAAAGAGGTGCAGGTTACAAAGCCCAACCAGGTGTGGGTCTCGGACATAACCTATATCCGGACTGTGAAAGGCTTTTGCTACCTGGCCCTTATAACGGACATGTATTCACGGAAGATAATCGGGCATGACCTCAGCGATTCGCTGGAGCTGGCGGGGTGCCTACGGGCCCTCCGAAAGGCCCTGTGGCACACAAAGCCAGCGGCCGGGCTTATACACCACTCCGACAGGGGTGTGCAGTATTGCAGCCATATGTATGTAAATGAACTAAAAAGAAAAGCATAAAAATCAGTATGACTGAAGAAAAACATTGTTATGAAAATGCTATTGCAGAAAGGGTAAACGGAATATTGAAAGACGAGTTCTACCTCGACCAATGCTTCTTTTCAACTGCTCATGCAAAACGGGCAACAAAAAGTGCAATTAAAGTTTACAATAATAAAAGGCTTCATGTATCTTTAAGGTACAAAACACCAAATACCGTGTTTTATAATGTAGCTTAACACAATGTTTAACCTGTAGCCGTATTCTAGGACTAGACATTTTCGTTCGCTCTCCGATTGACAAATACGGATTTATTTCATATTTTTACACGTACAAATATTTTATTGAGTTATGGATACAAAATTGACATTAAAACTAGATAAGTTCGTAATTGAGAGAGCTAAAAAATATGCTGCAACTAATAAGAGAAGTCTTTCGAGATTGATAGAAGCCTATTTAAAATCTTTGACAAAGGACAATCCGGAGGGCAATCTTAATGACGAGGATTTTGAAATTTCTCCGTTCGTTAAAAGTTTAGCGACAGGACCTCAAATTCCTTTAGATATAGATATTAAAAGTGATTACAACGATTTTCTAAATCAAAAATATAAATGAGAGACAAATTATTTTTAGATACCAACGTTGTAATTGACCTCTTGGGCAACAGACAACCATTTTTGACTCTATTGCAAAAATAGCAACTCTCGCAGACAAGAAAAAATTAGATTTAGCTATCTCTGCTCTATCCTACTCAACTATTTTTTATATTCTTTCAAAGTACGAGAAAACTGATTTAGTTAAAGACAAACTTCATAAACTAAAGATTATTTGTGACACTGTTGACTTAACTGACAAAATTATTGAGAAAGGTCTTGTTTCAAACTTCACAGATTTTGAAGATGCATTACAATATTATTCTGCCTTAAATGCTGATTGTAAAATCATAATTTCTAGAAATGGGAAGGATTTTAAAGAGTCTGATATTCCTGTAATGACAGCTGATGAATATTTATCTAGCTTAAAGACAAAATAAAAATACACCTAACATTTTGTAAATTGCAGTGCGGCGGCAGTTAATCTTGTTGTCAATGCACATTTCTGGGCACCTTCAGCAGTAAAGGTCTTCGGACAAAATCGGGTAAAATCTCCTTGATATTTTTTCCCGATTTTGATAAAAGAATCTCTTTTTTTTGTGTCGATTGATTTTATGACGAAAAAAGGCCGGAATTGGGCATAGTTTTCCCATTTGCCTAAAGATTTTGAATAAATTGATTTGATTTTAGGCAGCTTGTTTTTGGAGCGCCATTTTTCGGGCTATCCTAACTGCATTTGCTGTATGTACACCAAAGAAAATCCAGAGTTCTTCATTTTTCCGGGTCATGGCCCTTATTTTCTTTAAGCCGTAGTGTTCTTTTTCTGTTCCAAAGCTTCCTTCCATTCGCGTGGCTCTTTCTTTACGAAGTACAGAATGAAGTATTTTCCGGTGCTGTTCATGTTTTCCTGCCCTTCCTTTTCGTTTAAACCCATGGATGATATTCTCTTTCCTGCACCAGGTGCGGTTGGCATTGGTGGCATAAATATCATCGCCCGAAAGGTGTGTTGGTTTACCTACCAGCTGGCGACCGTAACGCACAGATTGCTTAAGCCTTATCCCCTCATGAAAAGCGCTGAAGCTTATGTGCTCGATAAAATTAATCCCTCCAAATTGTATCATATTTACCTTGGCTCCAAATTCAACAGGTTTAACTTCTTTTCCTCGTACAATTGGCCGGATATAAGCTTTTGAAAGGCTGACTATACGGTCGGGTACACTTTTACCTGTATCAAAAATTTCTTGTTGTTGAGATAATACCGTGGTAATTATTTTGATTTGGCGATAATATCTGGCTGGCATGGTAAATTCATAAAGATAGTTCTGCTGGGTTTCTTCCAGTAAAAACAATAATTTCCCCAGTAAGTGCAGCAGGCTCCGGGTAAGTATTCTACGCTGCTTTTTCGATTTCCTGCGCTTTCGGCTGTAGTGACTATACCTTTCTTTTTGCTTGAGATATTTGGTTCGGGGTGTTCGTATCTTTAAATACTTACAGCTTAATTTCAATTGACCGTAACACCAGTCTACACTTTCCCACAGTAGTTTTATATTGGTTGGGTAACGCATCGAAGTTTCGTAACATGTTGCATCGGTAAGCATAATGTTGGGATGTTCAATAAAGGGTTTCCAATGTTTTGCCAATATTTTTTGAGCTTCACTAATAGCTAACCTTGATGACAAAAAAGTACGTATCTGGCTGACAATTTTATAATTGGTAAGCCTTTCACCTTGTAGCCAGATGTCACAAAAAAGCTGAAAGTGGATATTGCCGTTTAAGTGCTCAATTAGTTTTCGGTCTGAACACCCCACATAAGACTTAAGGAACATCAATGCAATCATTCCCCCGGGACTAAAAAAACGGGAAGGTCCTTTCTTATTTTCTTTGATTTTAAAATGCCGGACTAAATCATCCCAGGGTAAGGAGACATAGAGTTTACCAATTTCAGATGTTAAAAATGATTTCCAGTAAAGAGAAAATTCCTGACGTGGTGAATTAAAATTAATTTCAAGGGGCGTTTCATAAATTCTTTGTACTTTCACAATTAAGGATTTTGAAAATTACCCCGATTTTTGGCGATTCAGGCCTTTTTCGGGGTTTTTCTTAAAAATAACAAAACCTATCGTATTTATTGTCAATAGGTTTTGATACTTATGAACATCCCTTTCTGGATCGTCATGTCCGCAAGCGGACGCTGACGCTCTGCAAAATCCGCCCCGACAACATGTACCAACCGTTATGTTTCATTATGAAAGCCAGTGGGTTATAAAACAGCCACGATTACGGGATTTTGAACCAATAAAATGTTCTTTGAAAGGAATTGAAATTAAAAAAGCCAAACAGTAATTTTGGCTTCCAGTCGTTGAAACGGTAGTCACCGTTGAAGACTTGCTTCAGGACGTGTGCGAACGTCAGCAACGACTGAGTGAAGTTCGGGATTTTAAATGACAAAGTCAAGTTTTTTAAACACGAACTTTCTGAATTTCAATGGATGGCAGGTAATACATTTTACATAAATTCAAAAAAAGTAGTAATTTTAGTGGAGTTTTTTTGAATTGAACAATCAATTTAAAATTTAAATAAAAAGCCAAACAGAGAAAAATTTTAAACCGTTAAAGACTTAAAATCCCAACAATACAGGGAACAATCCTTATACCAGTATAAAGTTAATACCCTGTATTTTAAAGTGGCTGTTTGGCTGGGCGGACTGGTTTCACAACGCCCGTTTTTAAATTGGGAAAAATGGATAATTTAAAAAACGTAAACATAACAATATGTCATATTGCATACCGGGGACAGCAAATCCCCGGACGCCGGTTCACGCGCATTTTTCCCTTTCTCAGGAAAGGGAATCAGCACGCAAACCGGTACGCAACATACACTTTACGTTAGCACCCATGCTGAAAGAAAACCAAAATGACACTGAGTAAAAACTTTTTACATAAAAAACCCGATTTCATAAAACTATCAAGATTCAGACTGATAGTTGGAGGAATCTTAGGACTGCTTTATTCATTTTCCTTTTACTCATTCCTTTATATCATGAGAGAATCATTTAGGATAGTTTCCATTACCGAAAAATATGATTTGTGGGTTCTTACAGACAAAGAGGTAAATTTTTACAATCTCTTCTTTGCATTTTTATCTGTAATAATTGGACAATCAGTTTGCTTCGTTTTCTGGTTTGACCAACCTAAAAAGATATTTGGGATTCGTAATCACAGAAAGACAGCAATTGTAAACGACCAAAGATTTTTAAACTGGTATTTTTTAAGTTGGTTTTCAAAATTGGCGGTGGTTTTTGGACTCTTTTTCGGATTCACATTTCATGGAAGCTGGCATGTTTTCAGCCTCTATCCTGACTATAACTATGTATTTATTCTTATTATAATCACACTATTCCTTCAAACCTGGAATACAATAAGGTCAACTTACATTCGCAAAAGTTTAAAGTGGTTGTTTGTTTCAATAATATTTGTTTCAGTTCTTTCATTCGGCTTATCAAAGATAAACCTGACAAATTATAACGTCATTAATAAAAGTATTCTCAGTAAAAACATTCATTATCGATATAAACTCGACCTTCCGTTTTCAGCAATTTATGAAAGACCAGAAAAACTTTCCTTAATTGAGGATATTTATGTTGTGTTCTCTAAAGATGATAAGGAAAGTTCTAAACCAATTATAGTAGCTGATAATAAGAGAATTCCATCAGATAGTTTGCATTTCAAAATCCATGATTGGCAATCAATGAGAGACGAGATTGAAATTCCTTTTATGGTTTATCGTCTTTACATTCATTGTGATGTTAAAATGGATTTTATAAATAAATTAAAAACAGAACTATCAAAATCAGGGATTTATCGCATTTCATATGCTGTAATTCCATCCAATGCCGACTTTGACACTCAGTACTATCCAGATGTATCATTTCCGACAAGAATACCCAAATGGTATTCAGATATGACTAAACTGAATGAAATTGAACAGGAAATAAATGAAACACCCAATATCATTCAAATAAAACAAAGTGTAAATGGCATAATTACGGTTAACGAAAATGCAGTTGAAATTGCAAAGTTGAAACCGACAATAAAGCGTTTGATAAAAAATAACCCAGACTATTTAATCAAATATTATATCAATGACAGCATAAATTTTTCCAGTTATTTTACGGTTTTATCAAAATCAACAGAAGCAATACACGAACTTAGAGAAGAATATTTAAAATGGAATTATGCGCAAAAATATGACTGGCTTAATTATGAGGAGCAAAAAGAAGTTCGAGAGAAATACCCGCTGAGAATATTAGAATTGACAACAGAAATGATAAAGAAAATTGAAAATGAATAAAACACGGGGTGCTAACACAGTACATATTGCAGGGCGGGGTTCGGTGGTACGCCAACTGCGGATTCTCGTTTCGCAGTTCCGTGTCCTCCGGACAGGAACGCTCTTCGAAATCCGCAACGACAACTTACAAGTGACCGTTAGCGGTAATAATGAAATCCTCAAAATGTGATTTAACAAAATGACATGTTACTAATAGGATAAAGTGAATTCACAAAACGATTTTGAAACCTAAAAGTAACATCATGAAATAATGACTGACGATAATAGAAAAACACAATTTGTTTCTGATTTTGAAAAAAATATCGGAATCATTTTAAAAATATCAAGGGCATATACAAATACTACTCACGACAGAGAAGATTTGATTAATGATATTGCACTGGAATTATGGAAAGCCTATCCCAAATTTAATGGAGACTCAAAAATATCGACCTGGTTTTATCGCATTGCGTTGAATGTTTCACTGAATTATAAAAGGAAAAAGAAACCGGACATAATGTTGTATCACGAAGTAAATCAAATCAATGTTTCAGATTGGCTAAACAAAGAAGAAGACAATGAACAGATTGATTTATTGTATGAATGCATTGACAATTTGAATGAATTTAACAAGGCGATAATTATACTTTATCTTGACGGCAACTCACACGAGGAGATTTCGATGATTACGGGAATTTCGAAAACAAATGTTGGGACTCGGATTAGCCGTATAAAAGAACAATTAAAAGAAATTGTAAATCAAAAAAACTAAAATCATGGAATTAGCAGATATACAAAACACATGGAAAGAACATGACAAAATGTTAATGGAAAATATTCGAATTAATAAAGAGATATTTAAAAATATCCTGACAGAGAGAGCTGAAAAAAAAATCAGATGGATGAAAGCAAAAACTATTTTTAGCCTAATTCTACCACCAATATTTTTGATAATCTTTTTTATTTCAAAACTTGAGTATCGACCGGACACAAATTTTATTGTTGGCGCAATTTTATTTGGAACTGTATTTATTACAAGCTATATCTGGACAGTTCAATATTTCATTAAACTTTCAGAAATTGACTTTAAAAAAGCTATCACCACTACGACAAAGAATTTGACGGAACTCAAAAAATATAAATTTAGAAATACGAAACTGGGATACATGCTAATCCCATTTGCTATGATTGGAATTTTTATGGTATTTGAGATTCCATTTTTTTCAAGAAACTCAATTCTACCAATCTTTCTAATTTTTGCGACTATGATTGTTTCAATTTATGTTAACTTCAAGTTCTCGATAAATGAATCATTTAAAAGAATAAATCAAGAAATAATTGAAATTGAAAAACTGGAAAAAGAATAAATTACTACCGCTAACACAGTACATATTGCAGGGCGGGGTTGGTGGTGCGCCAACTGCGCCCCGAAGCTTCGGGGCTCGTTTCGCAGTTCCGTGTCCTTCGGACAGGAACGCTCTCCGAAATCCGCCCCGACAACATGTACCAACCGTTAACGCCAAGCATTAAAGAAACAAAATATTGCACTTCAAAATGAGCAACAAACAAAATAATTGTTGAATTAGTTGTGCATTTTGTATCTTTACGCAAAATAGCACATAGAAATTATGAGAACATTATATCAGAAATTTGAGACACTCTTACAAAATACAACAACCGATTTTAAACGTTATTTGTACGAGAATGTGTCATGGGAAAGTCGTATGGTTGGAATTATTGGTGCTCGTGGAGTTGGTAAAACAACAATGATTCTACAACATATCAAGGAAAAATTAGATAGTAAAATAGCTTTATATGTTTCAGCTGACGATATGTATTTTAGTGAAAACAGGCTTTTCGATTTAGCTGATAGTTTTTACAAAAATGCAGGAAAATATTTATTTATTGATGAAATACATAAATATACAGACTGGTCCCGCGAATTAAAAAACATTTACGATTCTTTTCCGACATTAAAAGTGGTCTTCACTGGTTCTTCGGTACTTGATATACTGAAAGGCTCGGCTGATTTAAGTCGAAGAGCAATAATTTATAAGTTACAGGGACTTTCATTTCGTGAATATTTGAAACTATTTCATAATTATCAAACACAAGTTTACTCTTTAAATCAAATAATAAATAACGAAGTAAAACTCCCAAATATTGAGCATCCACTACCATTGTTTAATGACTATCTAAAACGTGGATATTATCCTTTCGGAGTTGAAGATGAAATAGATTTACGTTTAGGGCAAATCATCGTACAAACATTGGAATCAGATATTCCACAATACGCAAATTTAAATGTAGGAACAAGTCGAAAACTTAAAAGATTGCTTTCCATTATTGCTGAAAGCGTACCTTTTAAACCCAATTTTTCCAAGATATCAGAAATGATTAGTGTAAGTCGGAATTCATTAGATGATTATTTTTCGTACATGGAAAAAGCCGGACTTATTGGGCAGCTACGCAATGAAACAAGTGGCATTCGCGGATTGGGAAAAGTTGATAAGGTTTACTTAGATAATACAAATATCATTTTCAACTTGGTTGGAGATAAATCAAATGTAGGAAACATAAGAGAGACTTTTTTCTTCAATCAAATGCGAGTAAAAAATGAAGTAATTTCTTCAAATAAAGCAGATTTTGTGATTGACAATTACACGTTTGAAGTTGGAGGTAAAAACAAGCAACAAAACCAAATAGAAAAAGACGGGAGCTCATTTGTGGTAAAAGATGATATTGAATATGGTTACCTCAATGTTATTCCACTTTGGGCTTTTGGATTGAATTATTAAAAAGATTAAAATGGAAAAAAGTCGAGTAGGTAAAGGGGAATCTCACCCCTAAACCTCTCGCAGAACCGTACGTGAACCTCTCGATTCATACGGCTCTTCGAAGTAGGACTCTACGGGTGAAAACCATACGTCCAATGCACAAACAGGTTCGGATAGCATTTATAAATGTTCACTAACCAATTCCATGCAAGTTTCCGTGGTTTTCGCCTGTACCGACGATACTTGTTTATTACCCATTTGATGGCTTTCTTACTCATACTCGGTGTGAAAACCAGCTGAAGATGACCCTATTTCCCTCGTGTACGCCTCGTTTTAAAGGTAAATCCTAAAAAATCAAAAGTGCGGTACTTCACTTCAAAGGGTGGGTGCTTCTTCTGGTTGCGCTTGCAGTAAACTATCTTCGTTTTCTCTTTGTGGGCTTCAAGCTTGCATTGCTTTAATCTTCGTTTCAGGTTCTCCAATAAACGGAGCACCTCCTTGAAGTTTTGGCAATGAATAACCACATCATCGGCATAGCCTTCGAACGGGTTTTCCGGATAGTATTTATCCATCCACCTATCGAACACAATATCCATATAGATATTTGCCAATAACGGGCTGATTACCCCGCCCTGTGGCGTGCCTTTATGCGTATTCTTTTGAATACTGCCATCGGGCAATTGCACATCAGCTTTCAAAAAACGCTCTACATACAACAGGATATGTTTCTTCTGCGTATGATGCTTAACTGCTTTCATAAGTAGCTCATGGTCGATATTATCGAAGAATCCTTTGATGTCAAGGTCAATCACCCAGTCGTACTTCATGCAATTTTCCTTGCATTGCTGTACTGCCTGGCGTGCACTGCGTTTCGGGCGATAGCCAAAACTACTCCCATGAAACGTTGGCTCAACAATCGGCTCCAATTCGTCGCGTATCACCATTTGCGCTACACGGTCGCATACCGTGGGTATCCCCAGCAAACGTTCTGTGCCGTCCAGCTTAGGGATGGGTACTTGTTTTACGGGTTGCGGATAGTAGCTGCCCGAAGAAAGACGGTTCCAAACCGGGTACAAATACTTCCGGGCCTTGGATTCAACCATTTCAATGGTAAAACCATCAACTCCGGCACTCCCCCCGTTGGTTTTAACTTTCTTAAACGCAGACCAAACCGCTTCCTTTTCTATCGGTTGAGTCCTTGATTGTAGTAAACTAATCATCCTCAAATTAATTTAAGTTGTAAGTTTTATTCAACCTAACTCCGTTGCCCCCTTCGCTAAAATCAGGTTTCCCTGACCGTTCTTTGGATGCGTATCCACTACTACCGGGCAATCCGCCACTATTTCAAAGTATCGGTACTCGCTAACTTATCAAAATAGACTTTTGTTAGTCTCCCTTGACATCTTTAAAATAGCTTCTCCTGTTCCGTAGATTAGCCCGGATTGCAGTCATGCCCTCTTTATCCCGTGTGCCACCTGACCAAAACTTAGGTTACCATCAGGTTCTGTCTCCCGGGGCGGCTGTCCCCTCGATTTTGACACAGCATACGTTATTATAGAGACCTCAATAAGGGTTCATTTGCATTCATCTCTGCAAACCCATACCTGACCCTGAATATTCGGAGCCGTTTCCCAATCGCTCAGTACCGTTCCGTGAAAGAAAAGCACCATTGGGTGGTTTGACCAATTCGCCTAATCGGCTTAGCCGAAGCCCATAGTATGTAAAACATAATATTTATTCATCTAACCTACAGTTTTGTAACTCAATTATTTATAAATTGCATCCATGAGTTACGCAGGACACACAACCGAACGCCTAACAAATTGTATATGGCAGGCGGGGGTTTCAGCGGTCTGACAAGTCAGACCTCGTACCCACTTTCCTGCGGGTCTGACAGGATTTCTCTTCGAAATCCGCAACAACAACTTACAAGTGACCGTTATGGCTCATTTAAATCCAAGATACAGCTCAAAACAATATTCAATTTGAGCTTGATTTAGTATATTTATGAGCTAAAACAAAAAAATAATGATTGATTCAAGAGAAAAACAAATAATCGAATTCATCCAAAAAGTTAGAGAATGCTCATCAAAAGAAATTTTTGATGAAATAAATTTATCTGTAAGCTATGCTACTCTAAAAAGAGTATTGACAAAATTAATTTCTTCAAACTATATTTCAACAAAAGGACAAGGAAAAGGAACTAAATATTTTATTTCTCCGGCTTATCAAGTAATTCACCCCATTGATATTGATAAGTATTATGAAAAAGAGATTGATGAAAGACAAATTAAAGAGGGATTCAATTTCCAAATAATTAATGATGTACTTTCAAAACACAGTATGTTTACCGATAATGAATTACAAAAACTAAATAAGCTTCAAGAAATTTTTAAAAGCAATATTTCACAACTAACAGAAAAAGAATATAAAAAGGAATTTGAAAGGTTAGCCATAGATTTGAGCTGGAAATCATCACAAATTGAAGGAAACACCTATTCTCTCTTAGAAACGGAGAAACTTTTAAAAGAAAAAGAAACTGCTGCAGGAAAAACAAAAGAAGAAGCAGTAATGCTTTTGAATCATAAAGATGCGCTTGATTTTATTATAGAAACTCCTGATTACCTTTATCCTTTAAGTGTTTCAATAATTGAAGATATCCATAGCCTCTTAGTTAAAGAACTTGATGTTGAAAGAAATTTGAGACATAGGCGTGTTGGTATTTCCGGAACCAATTACAGACCTCTCGACAATCAATTTCAGATTTCCGAGGCATTACAAGATTCATGTGACTTAATTAATGAGAAGGCAAACGTATTTGAAAAAGCATTATTGGCGTTAGTCCTCATATCATACATTCAGCCATTTATGGATGGAAATAAGAGGACAGCAAGAATTGTTAGTAATGCAATACTGATGAACGAAAAGTATTGCCCGCTTTCATTTCGAACAGTTGATTCGATTGATTATAAAAAAGCGATGCTACTATTTTATGAGCAAAATAACATCTCAAATTTCAAAGAGATTTTTATTAATCAATTTGAATTTGCTGTGAATACATATTTTTAAAAAGAAAAAACGAGCCATAACACAGTGCATATTGTATAGCGGGGCTGGTGGTTCGCCATCTGCAGATTCTCGCATTGCAGTTCCGTGTCCTTCGGACAGGAACGCTCTTCGAAATCCGCCCCGACAACATGTACCAACCGTTACCGCCAATATTGGAAGTAACTCTTTTCTAAGATACACATTGGATGGCAATTATTGTGGAGAAATCAAATTAAACTATCAACCAAGCAATTTTAGTCATACAAATAATAATAAACTAGCATCGTATTCTTATCATAATGGGACCGTTATGATTTACAATGAAAATTTTCATAAATGCGATACAATCATAGTTGAAAGAGATATTACCGACGGTAGATTTAAGTATCTTATTAATGATATCAATTTTATGAAATACTTCCAAAAAACAGCATCAGATTTGCTTTTTAATGATTATTTGAATGAATACCGTTTGGAGTATATCGGATGGGGTAAAACGTCCCGCCTATATTTTGGATACTGATGTTTTGTTACCTAGAAAAAAACATATTGAATTTTGTGAAGGTGATGTACAACGTTGGAGCGACAATGCTAAAACTTTTCAAATGTTCCAAATTATTCCTTTTTTATCATTTGAGTTAATTTTTAGTAAGAATTGGATGGGGACAGAATATTCTTCAATTTATCTTTTAAACAGGGAAAGGGATAATGTTCAAAGATTCAATACAACTTATATTTATGATGATTTAGTTAGTAACCAAAAATTGTCAGATATTATTTTCTCTAACTCAACAAAATACCTTGCAGTTGAAATCCAACCTTATAAACTTTTAAACCAGATTCATCAGGGACATCAAGAATCTTCAAAGACATGGCTTCGCCAAATAGAAGAAGTAAACGAGAATGATAATGTTATTCTTGCACTAATTAAAATTAAATAGGTTTTTAGAAGTAATTGAAGTACAAACCTAAATATTTATGAACTGAAGTTGTTTAAAGTTAAATCACGTTGATATATATTCAAAAATAGATTAACTAGTCATGAAATTCATTATTACATTTATTTATAAATCTGTATTTGATCGAGAAATACTAAACGAGTGTTTAATTAACCATCTCCCAATTAAAATTTTAACATATCAAAATAATATAAAATCAATAGTTTCCGACTAAATTAAAAGAAGGTATTCCCTTTCGGTTTCCCTTCAAAGTCGTAAATTAATTTTTGTGAAAACTTTTTACAACATGGCTAAAATTAACGAAATTTATCGGACAGCCTATTTTCAAACAGGTTGTCAATTTGATAGAGAAAGTCAACATATCATCCATAGTAAGGTCGTACGACAGCGACAGGTATTACAAAGCATTTAAGAGCAGGACGCACTTAATTACCATGTTGTTTGGGATTTTAAGCCGATGCGATTCGATGACCGAAACATGTGAAGGGTGAAGGGCTAAGTGCTTTAGGCGGGAAACTAAACCATCTTGATTTGGAAAAAGCACCAGCCAAAAGTACAGCCAGCGATGGCTTAAGAAACCGGGACAACCGTTTTTTCGAGGACTTGTATTTTGCATTGGTTGATAAGTATCAATCATTTTTGTCGGACAGCCGGACTTATGGGCTAACATTTAAAGAGTTACTTTTAATTGACTCAACAACAATCCGCTTATTTAGCGACATCTTAAAAGGTGTTGGCCGTAATCCAAAGGGTGACGGGAAAAAGAAGGGCGGATTAAAAGTCCATATGCCTATTGACGCCGTACAGTCGGTTGGCCGGTTTGTAAAAATCACAGCCGCAAAAGTCCATGACAAAAACTTCCTGAAAAGCCTTGAACTAATATCGCATAGTATGATAGTGTTCGACAAAGCTTACAATTATTATTCTTTCACGTAAAAAGCAATAATCAAAAAAAGGCGGTCATGATTTACCCTTCAGTCTGGCTTTAATCAAGAATAGAATTCCTTCATTGCCCATCATCTCGCGATGACGTTTGGTGGAATTGCAATGCCGGAGAAAAGTATTTGGCAGGTGTTCGCCGGCAACAGCTTGCCAATAATTCAGGAGGAGGTATAGTAGTGGAGTGTCTTCTACAGAATAGCTTGGCAAATTTTCACTTAATTTCCGGTATCCCAAAATTGAAATAAACGTCATGTGGCAGGCAAGTGTTTCCGGGTTAAAGAATCTGCCCGGTTCCGGTGCCGTCTGTAGACTTTAAAATCCATAGCACACTAACACTTTCCGGGACATCCAAAAACTCCTAAAAATTTGTTATTCAATAAAAAGTACGTAAATTGAGGGAATACTATCAGTAAAATACTTGCTATGAAAAAGAATGATTTAACACGACGTACCTTTATAAAAACCACCGGAGCAGTGTCTGCCGGTGTTATTTTATCGCCAATATCAGCTTGTTCAAGCTCGCCTTTCGATTCCAAGGGGTTACCAACAACTCTTCTGGGGAAAACAGGAGTTCGGATTCCAATTATGATTTTAGGCCTGGGGAGCCGTTTTATGGCCGTCAGGGAAGCCAAAGGTTTGGAAATACTGGAAACTGCTTTGAACAAAGGACTGTATTACTGGGACACTGCTGCTATCTACAAAAACGACGAACAATACAGCGAAGAGAGAATCGGGAAAATTTTAGCACCCATTCGTGATAAAATTTTTCTGTCAACCAAAGTAAGTGAACGAAATGCCGACGACGCCAAACGAACCGTAGAAACCAGTTTAAAAAGATTAAACACCGACTACATCGATTTATACCAAATTCACAGCGTTTTGAACGAAGAGGAAGTGCGCAGGTTTGGCGATAAAGATGGTGTTCTGCCGGTTCTAAAGAAATTTCAGGAAGAAGGAGTAATTCGTCATATTGGATTTACGGGACACACCTCGGCCAGTGCGATGAAACTGGCAGCCGAATTGTATGATTTCGACACGATGCTGATTGCCATGAACCACCAGCAAAACGGAAGCCAGCCTTTTGAAGAGCAACCGGTTCCGTACGCTGCAGGTAAAGAGATGGGCGTTCTGGCAATGAAAGTTATTCGCCCTCGCGAAACAGTAAACGGGCTTTCACCTGACGATCTGGTAAAATATGCACTGAGTTTAAAAGGTGTTACTGCCGCAGTTGTCGGTACCGACAGCGTTGACGTGCTCAACAAAAACATTGATACTATCAAAAATTTTGAGCCATTGAGCGACGAACGAATGAAAGAATTGCACGTGGCACTCGACCCGTTTTATAAAAGCAATAAATTACCATGGATGCAAGCCGGGTATTTTGACGGTATGCACATTGCATAATCAAAACGGTCCAGATTTTTCGCTCTTCCAGGCTACGGGAAACAGATACATCTTTGTAAAGATGTTATCTTTGCCTTCTTATGGCGATAAAGGAACTTCTTACAAAAAAAATTCCGCTAACTCCGTTAAAAAAACAGCTGAAAGCCGGAGTTATCACAGGGCTTTTTGTTTTTCTGATTTTATGGATTTTTCAGCCTTTCGGAACCTATGAATACATCATTGCATTTAAAGCATTATTTCTTTTTGGGTATGGCCTAATTAGTGCGTTTTCATACATTTTGTTTTTTTCGGCTGGCTTCTTTTTTTTCAAAAAATGGTTTTCAGAAGACAAATGGAATATTTCCAAAGAAATTATAACATTTATTGCTGTTTTTTGCTTTTTAGGATTCCTCTCACTCCTTTATCATCACCAGTTTACAGGAAACCGCAAAATTAGCTTTTCAGAATACATTTACTTTATGAAATTTGTTTTTCTGGTCGGCATTTTTCCTTTTGCTGTTTTGTACTACCAAAAATGGCTGACGCTAAAACTTGCATTATCAAAAGACGACCGGACTCCGACAAAGGAGAATATAGAATACATTACGTTTTACAGCAACAACAAAAAGGAAAGTCCGGTTACCTTGCCCGAACAAGCTGTCCTTTTTTTAAAAGCGGAAGGAAATTATGTTGAAATTGTATGCACTTCAAACAGGCATCAACAAAAATATCTTATTCGAAATACCTTGAATCAAATAAGCGAAGATCTGCCTGATAATTTTTCAAAAGTTCATCGTTCTTACGTTGTCAACAAACAGCGGGCAAAAAATCTCCTTGTTGAAGGCTCAAGCTACAGACTTCAATTCGATTTGGATGACATCAAAATTCCGGTATCACGCGCGGCAGTGAAAGAAATAAAAACATGGCTGCAATTATGAAAAAGAAATAGTTTTCCTCAAAAAATACACTTGCATCTTATCCCTGAAAATTGTTCATCGCCCCTAAAACATGCAAATCAGCACAATTTTCTGCAAGCGGTCACTTTAATTTTTTTGCCCGGAAAAACCGGGGTTCATTTGTATAGAATCCTTTATTAAATACAGCGATTTTAACAGGAAATAAAAAATTAAATACCAATACGATGAAAAAAAACAATCTTTTCTCTACATTTCTCCTCATCGCGGGATTTTTGCTCTCCTATTTTATCGATAAAATATTCTACTCCATCAACCCAAACTGGGCAACATGGTTTCCTGAAAACTATTTTATCAGGTATTTGTGTATACTCTTTTTGCGACTGGTTCCCATTGCAGGTGTTTCATTCATTTTGTTACAAAAGAATGTCTTAAAAGGACTCGGATTAACCGCTAATTTTTCAAAAGCCTTCTTTTTTGCCTTTCTGTTTACACTTCCGCTTTTTGTTGGATTTGCATTTTTTGCCAAATTCGATCCGGAAGTCAAACTTTCAAAAATTTTCACCCACTGCATTTCTCCGGGGTTTTATGAAGAATTGCTTATCAGAAGCTTTTTAATTGGCTTATTGTTCCGCTACTTCAAATGGGGATTTATTCCGGCATCTTTACTGGGCGCCCTGTTTTTCGGGTCGTGGCATTTGTATCAGGGGCACGATTTAATGAGTTCATTTTTTGCTTTTCTGGTTACAGCAATGGGATCGGTTTGGTTTGCCTGGCTTTATTTCGAATGGCGTTTTAATGCGTGGATTAACATCAGCTTACATGCTTTAATGAATTTCTCGTGGATGCTTTTTAGTATTGATGGCGGCGCAGCAGGAAATGCATTATCCAATATCTTTAGGGGAATCACCATCGCACTTTCAATTGTTGTTACAGTCAGAATGATTTCGCTGAAAAGAGGATTTATAATCAATAGAAAAACGTTATGGATTAACCAAGCGCAAACATAGCTGCAAAAAAGCTACACCAGCTCAAAAAACTTTTTCTGAATAAACCGGGTAGTCTCGCCCGGTTTTTTATTGCCAATAACAACATCGTTTACCTGTATTACAGGGGTAATTTCACTTCCTGTTCCGGCAATAATTATTTCATCCAGTTCAAAAAGCTCACTTTCCATAATCGCCGTTTCTTGCACCGGGATATTGTTTTTAGTGCATATCTCCAAAACTACCTTTCGCGTTATTCCGGGCAGAACCAGGTTTGAAAGGGGATGTGTAATCACTTTTCCATTTTTTACCCCCAGAACACTGGAATGAGTAGCTTCTGTTACTTTTCCGTCGCGGATTAATATGCTCTCTCCTGCCCCTTTGTTTACAGCCTGGTTAAAAAGCATGCTATTGGGAAGAAGTGAAACCGATTTTATATCGCAACGCAACCAACGAATATCTTCCTGGGTGATTACTTTGATTCCATTTTCAAGGTTTTGGGTAAATGATGGCAATTCAAAAGCAAAAGCATACGCTGTTGGAATAATATCGGCTGGAAAAAAATGAACACGTTTGTTGACACCGCGCGTAACTTGTAAATAAATGCCTGCATGTTTGTCTTCCAGATTATTTGATATCAATAGCTCTTGAAAGATTTTTTCCAACTCCTCCAGTTTTGTGTAGTCGATTAAAATCTCAGAAAGACTTCTTTCCAGACGTTTTAGATGATCAGCATAACGAAACGGTTTTCCGTTGTAGTATTTTATTACCTCGTAAACACCGTCGGCAAATATAAAACCTCTGTCGTTTGGAGAAATTTTAGCTTTATCTTTTGAAATAAACTCACCGTTTAAAAAAACTGTTTCACTCATTTTTGCATGTTTTTTAAAAGCTGAATCTCATCAGCCCAAATCTGGTCGTTCGGAGTCTCCAAAATTAATGGAATTCCGTTAAAACGGTCATCGTTCATGATATATTCAAAAACTTTTGATCCAATGGTTCCTTTGCCTAAACTTTCGTGGCGATCAACTTTAGAGCCTCTTTCTTTTTTAGAATCATTCAGGTGCATTCCTTTTAAATATTCAAAACCAACTATTTCTGAAAATTCATCAAATACTTTTTCGCATCCATCTGCGGTATCAATTTCATAACCCGCCGAAAATGCGTGGCAGGTATCAATACAAACACCTACCCGGCTTTTATCATCTACCAAATCGATTATTTTTTTCAAATGATAAAATGAATAGCCAACATTACTTCCCTGCCCTGCGGTGTTTTCAATAACCGCCGTCACGCCTTTTGTTTTTTCAAGCGTTATATTTATTGATTCAGCAATAATTTTCAGGCACTGTTCTTCTGATATTTTTCTCAAATGACTCCCTGGGTGAAAATTCAAACGGTCGAGTCCCAATTGTTCACAGCGTTGCATTTCATCAAAAAAAGCATCGCGTGATTTTTGTAAAGCTGCTTTTTCCGGATGCCCCAAATTGATTAAATAACTGTCATGGGGTAAAATCAGGTGAGGTTCAAAATTATATTTTTTGCATTTCTTCCTGAAAGCCAGAATACTTTCTTCTGTTAAAGGTTTTGCCCGCCACTGTCGTTGATTCTTTGTAAACAAGGCGAAAGCAGTTGCACCTATTTCAAAAGCATTTTCAGGAGCGTTCTCTACGCCGCCGGAAGCACTTACATGGGCCCCAACTTTTTTTTTCCATAAACCGTTAAAGATTAATAACGTAAAATGATTCGGAATAAAATTTGCAGTAATTTTATTTACTGTTAGTTTAAACTAAAAATAGAATTTATTCACCATAAAAAATAAATACCATGAAAAAATTATTCGTCATACTTGTGTTATTGATACCATTTGCATTGGTGAATGCTCAGGAAAATAAAAGCAGGAAGGAAAGAAAAGCAGAAAAAGAATTGCAAAAAAAAGAAAAAATTAAAAACTTAATCGACAGTCAGTCTTTTGTTTTTAGCGCATCACACGCCTTACCAATGGGGGGAAGTTCAATAGCTCTTAATCACTATTTTAATGCAAAAATTGAAGGAGACTCGGTTTATTCCTATCTTCCCTACTACGGAGTTGCGTATTCAGCACAATACGGACAAAACAAATCGCCTTTTAATTTTGACAAGCCTATGGAAGATTATTCCGTTGAAAAAGAGAAGGACGGTTACCTGATTAAATTTGACACAAAAAATGGAAACGACTATATAAACTATACAATTCGCGTTTCAGAAAGCGGATATGCATCGCTAAATATAACAAGTACAAACCGGCAATCCATTTCTTTTACAGGAATAATTGAACCTGTGGAGAATGATATTTGAAGCGGGGAGGGATTTATATGTGGGCAGGAAGTTGTTTGACCAGAATAATTTCCTGCGGATTTACTTTCGCCTGCATCACAATCACTTCAACACCCGAATCTACCGCCTCTTTTAACGCTTTTGCGTAATTGGGATCGATATCAGCAGCCGGAGCAAAAATTTCCACATCCATTCGCTGAACAATGTAAAGCATCACTGCCCGCATTCCTCCCTTTTTTACCTCAATCAGGGTTCTCAGGTGTTTTTGACCCCGCGTTGTAACTGCGTCAGGGAATAAAGCATATTTTCCCTCTTTTAATGTCACATTTTTAACTTCGACAAAACATTTTCCCTGCTCGTTTTCAGCATAAATATCAAAACGTGAGTCGCCAAATTTTACTTCGCGTTTCACAAAAGTGTATCCTTTCAGGCCTGGAATTTTATCTTCAGAAATTGCTTCAAATGCCAGCTTATTCGGATGTCCTGTATTTATACCCACCCAATCGCCGTTTATTTTTATCATCTCCCAGGTGAATCGGGTCTTTCTTTTTGGATCTTTTACCGGAGTCAGAAATACTTCAGCACCAGTTTCCAGACAACTTTTCATGGTTCCGGAGTTCGTGCAATGTGCCACCACTTCGGTTCCGTCATCCAATATTACGTCGGTGAGGAATCGTTTGTATCTTTTTATCAGCGTTCCGTGAACCAGCCTTTCATCAAACTTCATAATAAATCAGAGTTGTGTTCGTGCAAACGGCACCACATTCTGTCCTACAAATTCTTTATTTAAAAATTTAAAATAACCCGTAATTGCTATCATTGCAGCATTGTCCATGGTGTATTCAAACTTCGGAATTTGTAAATTCCAATGGTATTTTTTTGCACTCTTCTGAAGTGCATTTCGCAAGCCCGAATTTGCAGAAACGCCGCCGGCCACTGTAATTTCCTTTATTCCGGTTTGTTTGGCAGCCTTTTTTAGTTTTGCCAGCAAAATATCGATGATTGTTTTTTGCAGCGACGCACACAAATCTTCCTGATTCTTTTCAATAAAATCAGGCTCTTCTTTAAGATTATCACGCAAAAAATAGAGAAAATTGGTTTTTAAGCCGCTAAAACTGTAATCAAGATTTGGAATGCGGGGTTTTGAAAATTCAAAACGATCGGGATTACCCAATTTCGCCAGGCGGTCAACATGCGGCCCCCCGGGGTAAGGCAATCCCATTACTTTTGCACATTTATCAAAAGCTTCACCGGCAGCATCATCGATGGTCTGTCCGATTACTTCCATATCCAGATAATCGCGCACCAAAATAATTTGTGAATTTCCACCGGAAACCAGCAAACACAAAAACGGAAATTGCGGCGGATTGTATTCTTTGTCTTTTTCGTTAATAAACAAGGCCAAAACATGCCCCTGCAAATGATTTACTTCAATAAGCGGAATTCCCGAAGCCAGCGAAAAACCTTTGGCAAACGAGGTTCCTACCAATAAAGATCCCAGCAAACCAGGACCACGTGTAAATGCAACTGCCGAAATATCTTTTTTTAAAATACCGGCTCTCTTTATGGCTAAATCAACCACCGGAATAATATTCTGCTGATGCGCCCTCGATGCCAGCTCGGGAACCACTCCCCCATATTCTTCATGAACCTTTTGACCGGCTACAACATTGGACAAAATAGTTCGGTTTTTAATTATCGCTGCTGAAGTATCATCACATGACGATTCGATTCCTAAAATAATTATCTCCTTATTTTTTTCCGTTTTTATACTACTCATTTCTTTTCTGACGTTCTTTTGATAACGGCGTTCAACTTCAGTTAAAAATACCTGTATATGTTAATTTTTTTTATTAAACTATAACAGTTGAAAAATCGCGTAAAACAATACACAATTATTAACTGAAAAAGTTTAAGTTCGCTCAAAAAAGTACAAAATTATCAAAAAAGGCTGGAAAATAGTATTGATAGTGTTGGCTGTAATTTTTTTATTGCTTGCCGGTGGCTATTTTTCTATTCAGAATAGTCGCGTTCAAACCTATTTAACCCAATTTTTCGCGAATCAACTTTCAAAACAGGTTCATTCAAAAATAAGCGTTGGGAAAGTAAAAGTTGCTTTTTTCAACAAAGTAATTTTAAACGATGTGTTGGTTGAAGACTTAAAAAGCGACACCCTTTTTTTTACTCAAAAACTTTCGGCAAAAATCGACACCTTAAAAATCAAAAAAAAACACATTACTTTTAATGAACTTTCTTTAATAAACAATAAAATAAATATTGAAAGAGACTCACTCACTCACTTCAATTTCAGCCACATAATTTCTGCATTCCGAACGCAAAAGGATACCTTAAATTTTTGGGAAATTAATTGCAATAATTTTTCATTTCATCAGTCGGAGATAACTTTTAACGATTTGTATGCCGAGGAAAAAGAAAAGTTATTTTTAAATAATATCAATTTCGACATTTCTGATTTTGAGTTACAAACCGATTCCATTTCACTCAGAATAAATGAATTAAATTTAAACGACGGAAAAAATTTATTTATAAACAGTCTGTCGGCCAACTTTGCTTTTTTCGGGGATAGTATTCGCGCAGATAGTTTATATATAAAGTCAAACAAATCGGAAATTCAAAATACTTCAGTAAGTATAAATTTCGATAAAAGTCGGGAGCGTTCGTTTTCATCGGCCAAACTTGATGTTCGTTTTTCCAATTCAAATATTAGTTTTTTAGAAATTGCTGAACTTGTTCCCTCATTGAGAGGAATGGATATGAACGTTAATTTATCGGGGCAAATATATGGAACTCTAAACGATTTAAAAGGAAAGAACCTTGTGGTAAAGACCGGTGAAAATACCTCGGCCTTTTTTGATTTTTATGTGAACGATGTTACTGATGTAGAGAACATGTATCTATTTGTCGATTTAAAACTTTCAAAAACCAATTTTGCTGATTTAAGCAAAATAAAATTACCATCGGCCTCAAAAATCAGGACGCTGAGTTTCCCGGAGTCTTTTTATGAAGCTGGCACCATTACTTACCGAGGAAATTTCTCTGGTTTTTTAAACGATTTTGTAACGTTCGGAACCTTCTCCAGCACGATGGGAACCCTGACTACAGATGTCTCTGTAATGCCGCAATCGGAGGGCACAATTAAATACCGGGGAAAAATTGATTCAAGAAATTTTGAATTAGGTGAATTACTCAAAATTAAAAATGTTGGAAAAGTAACTTTTGACGGAAACGTAGACGGAACATTTAACAAAACCCAAAAAACTTTAAACGGAAAGTTTAATGGGTTTATTTCCGAACTGGAAGCCTACGATTACACTTACCAGAATATTGCTCTTGACGGAACACTGGATAAACACATGTTTGACGGACTGCTTGTGGTTAATGATCCCAACCTGGTATTCGATTTCACGGGCCAGGTTAATTTAAATCCGGAAATTCCGGAATTTGACTTTAACCTGCACCTGGACAAAGCTCTTCCCGGAAAGTTAAATTTAAGCTCTAATTTTCCCGCATCAGAAATTGCTTTTAACATGGCGGCAAATTTCAAGGGCGACAAACTGGACAACCTTGAAGGTTTTATAATGGTTGAAGACGGATTTTATAAAAATCGGAACGGGCAGTTTACCTTAAACGGAATGGAATTAAATTCAGTGCATACTGACACAACAAATCTTCTGACTTTTAACTCTGATTTTTTCAATATTAAAGTATCGGGGCAGTACCACTTCCAAAGCATTTTGGATGCTTTCCGAAAAAATGCAAACCGCTATCTCCCGGCTACCAATTATGAAAAACTGGCACATGCCAGTGAGAATATTTTCGAATACCAGATTGAAGCAAACGATTTAGATACATTAACCGCCATTTTTACTCCGAAATATAAAGTTGAAACCCCGTTTCTGCTTTATGGAAAACTCGATTCGGAAAATACTGCTTTTGAACTGGAAGGCAGTATTCCCGGTATTGCAACTAAAAATCTTCTGGTTAAAAATATTTTTATCGGAAATAAACCAACAGGTGATGAGTACGCTTCAAAATTCAGGTTTGGCGAAGTAGTACTCAGAAACGGCATGGCGATTTATAATCTGACTTTTGATTCAAAAATTTCAGATGATGTGATTGATCATCAAATTACCTGGGCAAATTCAGGGGACGTGACTTACAGCGGAACCATTAAAACAAAAACAACTTTTTTGGAAAACGACTCAACAGACCATCCTCTGGTTGCCATTGAAGGGGCTCCATCAAAAATATTTATAGGCGATTCAGTGTGGCAGATATCACCGTTCTCAGCAATGGTTGATTCAACAACAATCGAAATCAACAATTTTCGATTTTTCAAACAAGACCAACAGATCACAATCGACGGCAAAATCTCAGAAGATAAATCCAATATTCTTTCAGCAAAATTTGAAAATATTAATCTTGGCTCTTTTGATGAATACTTAAACAGAGAGTTTGATATTTCAGGAATTTTAGATGGTTCGGCCGGGATTTTTGATTTTTATAATCAGAGAATGATTTTGTCGGATGTAGGTATTACCGGTTTCAGGTTTAAAGAACAGAAAATTGGTAATATTGTTTTTACAAACTACTGGAATAGCGCGGAATCTGTTTTAAATTCAGAACTTGAAGTCGAAAACAATGGAAAGCAAAGATTATATGCACGGGGTAATTATACTCCGGCTGAGAAAAAGCTGAATTATGATATCACCACGGACAGTTTATCGGTTGTTTTACTGGAGACATTAATCAGAAAAAATCTTTCCGACATCCATGGTTATGCAACCGGCCACTTAAAGTTACACGGAGGGCCGGAAAAATTACTCATTGATGGTGCTTTACTGGGCTCAAATGCGGGTTTGACAATCGATTACACGCAAGTAAAATACACTTTTAACGATTCAGTTTATTTTCATCAGGACACGATTCTTTTTGACAATATTACGATACGGGATGAAGCCAACAACACCGGAATTTTTGACGGAACTTTAGTTCACACAAATTTTCAGGATATGATTTACAACCTGTCTTTGAGCTCACAAAAAATTCTGGCGCTAAATACTTTGTCAAACAATAATGAACAATTTTACGGAAAAGTTTTTGCCAACGGAAGAGTTCAGATAACAGGTTTTAGAAAAGACGTAACCTTAAGTGGATCAGGCACAACGCTACCGGGAAGCAGTGTAAATATTATGCTGGAAAATGAAAGTGAAATTGAACAATATGACTTTATTCAGTTTGTTGCTGATGATAAACCGGAAGAACCTAAATTCTATTTCACAAACAACAAAGAAGATGAAGGTGATTTTCAAATGAATTTAACAATCAGAGCGACAGCAGATGCGCGCGCTCAATTGATTTATAATTCACAAATCGGTGATGTTATAAAAGCACAGGGAGAAGGTATTCTTCTGTTTGGAATGAACCGCGAGGGAGACATCACCCTTTCCGGAGATTATACGGTAGCAAAAGGTGATTATTTATTTACCCTTCAAAATGTGATCAACAAACGTTTCTCTATCGAACAAGGTGGCATACTGACCTGGTCGGGAGATCCGTACAATGCTGATATTGACTTAAATGCGGTATATAAACTAAAGGCCTCATTGTATGATTTACTCGCGAATAGTTACAACAATATTTATCAAAGTCAGCGGGTCCCCGTTGAATGTAAAATTAAACTTACAGAGGAATTGTCGAATCCGAATATCGAATTCGAAATTGATTTCCCGAGTACAGAGGAAATGATTGTTGCACAATTGCAGCAATTTTTTAGTACCGACGAAGAAATGAATAAACAAATATTGTCGCTGTTGGTTTTGGGTAAATTCTACACACCCGAATATTTGAGAGGAACTTTTGCAGCCCAGAATCCTAATTTAATTGGAACAACTGCCAGCGAATTATTTTCAAACCAGCTGAGTAACTGGCTTTCGCAAATCAGTAATAATTGGGACATTGGGTTGAATTATCGTCCGGGAGATCAGATTACCAACGATGAAATCGAACTTGGATTGAGTACACAAATGTTTAATGACAGAGTAACAATCAACGGGAATATAGGAAACAACACCAATCCGAATTCTACTAACAACAGCCAGTTGGTTGGAGACTTCGATATTAATGTAAAACTTATCCCAAGCGGTAAAATACAGCTAAAGGCATACAACCGGTCAAACAATAATATATATTATGAAACTGCTCCCTATACACAAGGAGTAGGCTTTTCCGTCCAGGAGGATTATAATACATTTGAAGATTTACTGCAAAAATTACGTTCTTTATTCCGCAAAAAGAAAAGCAACGAATAGCATAATACTAAGTCAAAATAATTGAATCCCTAAAATAGCTTTTGTAAACTTTTCCCGACACAAAATATACCTGACAAAAATAGATGCATGATGTTTACAAATTATTAAATTCGTCAAATCATGATTTAACAACATGAAAAATCGTTCAAATTCTTACTATAATTGAGATTTATCAACGGAGATAAAAGCTAATATCAAAAACTAATATCAAAAACTAATACTATGTTTATCTTAATGGTTGTTATATTTGTTCTGGGCTATACAGCAATTGCCCTGGAGCATCCCCTTAAAGTCGACAAAGCAGCATCAGCTTTAATCATCGGTTCACTATGTTGGGTTTTATATATTTTAGGAGCAGAGGACATTCTGCATCTGGGATTTAGTCCTGCATGGGAAACATTTCTTGCCGCTCATCCTGATGCTCATGGGTTGCACGCCATGCACGAATTTATCGTTGAATATGAAATCATTCATCATCTTGGCGAAATTGGAGAGATTTTGTTTTTCCTTATGGGAGCAATGACTATTGTTGAAGTTGTTGATCAACACGAAGGGTTCAAAATCATCACGGACAAAATCAAAACTACAAACAAAGTAAAACTCCTTTGGATATTAAGCATCCTTACATTTTTTATGTCGGCACTGCTGGATAACCTGACAACAACAATTGTTCTGGTGGCTCTGCTGCGAAAACTGATAGACGACAAACAAACCCGTTGGTTTTTTGCAAGTATGGTGGTATTGGCGGCAAATGCCGGTGGAGCGTGGTCGCCAATCGGAGATGTTACTACCATCATGCTTTGGATCGGAGGACAGGTTACTACACTTAAAATTATTGAGGGAGTAATTCTCCCCAGTTTGGTGTGTATGGTTGTTCCTTTGCTTATTTTATCTTTTACCATGAAAGGAAATGTAACACGTCCGGATTTGATTGATGACGACATAGAATATACCACACCCAAAGAAAGAACCTTATTTTTAATTTTAGGAGTGGGCGGTTTACTGTTTGTTCCTGTATTTAAAACCGTAACGCATTTACCTCCTTATATGGGAATGTTACTCTCTTTAGGTATCCTCTGGGTTGTTGGGGAAATAATCCACAGGGATAAACCGGCAGAAATTAAAGATAAGTTGAAAGTAACAGCAGTTCTTCGAAAAATTGATGTTCCGACAGTACTTTTCTTTTTAGGTATTTTATCCGCTGTCGCATCTCTTCAATCTGCAGGTCATTTAAATATTCTGGCTCAATTTCTTGACGAAAAATTAGGAAATATTTTCTTAATTGATTTGGCTATTGGTGTATTGTCTTCCATTGTAGACAATGTGCCTCTTGTTGCCGGGGCCATGGGAATGTATCCGGTACATGAAGTTGGAGTAACGGGTTATCAGGCATTTTTTGTTCAGGATGGAGCATTTTGGGAATTCCTGGCCTATACAGCGGGTACCGGAGGCAGCATTTTAATTATTGGTTCAGCTGCTGGTGTAGCAGCAATGGGACTCGAAAAAATTGATTTTATCTGGTACCTGAAAAAAATATCCTGGCTGGCAATTATAGGATATCTTGCAGGTGCTGCCGTTTACTATATCGAATTTGGTTTATAACCTATTAAAATCAAATTGTTCATAACTTAAACGACGACGGCATAAATCCACCCGCTGGATTTTAAAATATTGCTTAATTTCGCGAGGTATAATAATATTTAATGTTATACCTCGTTTTGTTTTTAGTTTTAAAAGAATAACTGTAAATACCCATGTTTCAACTTTTAATGATTCAAGCTGACATGGCTACTGAGATGGATTCAATAGCCGCAGGACAAGAAGGAATAACCACCAAATTTATCGACCTCGCTTTTAAAGGCGGGTGGATTATGATACCTATTATATTGCTTTCTTTTATAGCAGTATATATCTTTTTCGACCGATATTTTGCAATAAAAAGAGCCGGTAAGTTTGATTCAGGCTTGCTCGAAAAAATCAAGGTATATATCACAAATGGGAAAATTGATGCTGCGGTGGCTCTTTGCAGAAGTAATTCAAATCCGGCATCCAGAATGATTGAAAAAGGTATCAGCAGGATAGGAAGGCCACTAAATGATGTAAATGCCGCCATTGAAAATATTGGTAATCTTGAAATTTCGAAGCTGGAAAAAGGGTTGCCGGTTCTGGCTTCAGTTGCAGGAGGAGCCCCGATGATAGGATTCCTGGGAACGGTAATGGGAATGATTCAGGCCTTTTATGATATGTCGAATGCCGGCAACAATATTGATGTTACCTTACTTTCAACCGGTATTTATCAGGCAATGGTAACTACGGTTGCAGGATTGATTGTTGGAATTATCGCATATTTTGCGTATAATATTTTGGTTTCGAATGTTGAAAAGGTAGTTTTTAAAATGGAAGCTACCACTTCTGAATTTATGGATTTGTTGAATGAACCTGCCTAAAATTTTTTATAATGGCACTAAAAAAAAGAAATAAAGTAAATGCGGCATTTAGCATGTCATCGATGACAGATATTGTATTTCTGTTGCTTATATTCTTTATGGTTACTTCTACATTAATAGCTCCCAACGCTTTAAAACTGTTATTGCCGCAAAGCAACAACCAAACGGCGGCAAAACCAATTACTGCAATTTCTATTACTAAAGATATAAAATACTACATCAACGACGATGGAAAACAAACAAGGGTAACATTTAATGAAATTGAACCGTTTTTGGTAAATAAGTTTGGCACGGGAAATGATGATATCTACATATCTCTTCATACCGACAAATCAGTTCCGGTTGAAGAAGTAGTAAAAATTATGAATATAGCGAGGAGGAACAGTTACAAAATGATATTGGCAACTGCTCCGGAGGGGTAAAATGAGTTTTTACAAAGAACATAAAAGAGGAATAATAGGTACAGTAATTTATCATGTTATAATTCTACTGTTGTTGATTCTTCTGGGTTTTTTCACACCACTGCCACTACCCGGAGAAGAAGGTATCCTTGTAAACTTTGGGAACAGTGAAAACGGATTGGGAAATCGCGAACCCAGTCCGCAAAGAAGAAACCCGGAACCCGTACAATCACAACCTGTCCAACAGGAAGAAAGACAACAACAGACTCCCCCACCCGTTACAACACCACCTCCTTCAACTCCCGAACCGGAACCTGCCGAGGAAGTTGCCATGACTCAGGATTACGAAAAGACAGCTGCGATTGAAGCTGCTGAAAAGAAGAAAAGAGAAGAAGAGGCTGAAAAACGTAAAAAACAGCTGGAGGAAAAACGTAAACGTCAGGAACAGATAGAAAGAGAACGCCAACGTCAGGCGGAACTGGAAAGGATAAAACAGGAAGAAATAGAACGTCAGCGTCAGGCTGAGCTAGAGAGAAAAAGACTGGAAGAAGCCGAGCGGAAAAGAAAAGAAGAAGAGCAACGAAAAATAAGTGAAATAAACTCACGGGCGCAAGGTGCTTTTGGTGAAAGCGGTTCCGGCTCAGGTGGCCAGGGAAACAGTGACGGGAAAAGTCAGGGAGCGACATTCCCGGGCGGAAACCAGGGAGTTCCAACAGGCGATCCCAATGCCGGAACATATGGACCGGGAGGCAGTGGATCAGGAAACCAAGGTTCCGGGCCGTCATTCAGTTTGGATGGTCGATCGGCAAGTTCTCTACCTCGTCCGCGGTATCCGGGAAATGACGAAGGAACTGTGGTCGTGAAAATAACAGTTGATAAATTTGGGAAAGTTACCGCAGCAGAACCAGGAGTCAGAGGTACCACTATAATGAATCAACAATTTTGGAACGAAGCAAAACAAGCTGCTCTAAAAGCAAAATTCAATGCTGATGACAGCGCCCCCGCTTTTCAGCAAGGGACAATTACATACCGTTTTGTTTTGGATTAATAATCGAATACTTCTGTCCTTCTTTTTCTTCTGTTGAAGGATGATAAAAATCAAAGATTATGTCTGTTATTTTTTTGTGATTTGCACAAAAAAATAACATGGCCTTTCTCACAAAAGATAAAATATTCAGTAGAAAATGGATAATTGATTACCTGTTTATCCTAAGTGGTTCACTTATTCTGGCTGCAGGATTTGTGTATTTCGTAACTCCGCACAGGATAGTTCCCGGCGGCGTTTACGGCATTGCAATTGTTGTTCACTATATGACTCAGGGAATGTTCTCTTTCTGGCCTGACGGAATTCCAATCGGATTATTCGGGCTTATTCTAAATATTCCCTTAACCATTGCAGGTATAAGAATTCTCGGGCCACGCTTCGGAATTAAAACCATCGTAGGATTTGTCTTAACATCTGTTTTTATTGATAGCATAACATACTTACGCCCGGATGGAAATACTCCTTTGGTTAATGATGTTTTACTCTCCTGTGTTTTTGGAGGAGTTTTAATCGGCTTTGGTCTTGGTTTAATTTTTAAATCAAGAGCAACATCGGGAGGCTCGGATATTATAGCCATGATAATTGCAAAATATACGCGTCTTCAATTGGGAAAACTCATGATTTATGTTGATTCAACTATCGTTTTGCTTGGGTTGCTGGCTTTTCGCGATTGGCATATCCCTCTTTATTCCTGGGTAGTAATCTATATTACAGGGCGTGCTATTGACATGACTCTTGAAGGTGCAGACTACAACAAAGCGCTTTTGATTATTTCAAAGAAACACCTTCAAATTAAAAATAAACTCCTCGTCGATCTTGAACGCGGCGGGACATATTTAAGAGGAGAAGGTATGTTTACAGGAGAAGAAAAACAAATCATTTATACCGTAGTCAGCAGACGCGAAGTCGCTATTTTGGAAGAATATATCAGTAAAATTGATCCTGATGCTTTTATTACCGTAATGGACACAAAGGAAATTTTGGGTGAAGGTTTTCAGAGTTTAAACTCAAAATTGGATTCCTGAGATCTAATCGTTCTGAAATCTTTTAACTAACACATCTCCATTTACTCTGATTTTTCCTCTTTTCACCGAGAAAAATAGAATCTTTCTACTATTTTAAATAAATACAAACAGTCAATTTTGTAATTTTGAGCCATTCAGAAGCATCAAATTTACGCCATGACCGGAAAATTCATACTTATCTTTTTCCTTATCTTTCTCTTAGCTGTCGAATCAAACGCGCAGTCGGTAGGACTGGTTTTGAGTGGAGGTGGAGCAAAGGGCATGGCACATATTGGAGTTATCAGGGTACTAGAAGAAAACAATATTCCGATTGACTATATTGCCGGTACTTCTATTGGCGCAATCGTCGGAGGACTTTATGCAGCAGGTTATACACCAGACGAGATGGAAGAGCTGTTTAAATCTGACGATTTTTATTTTTGGTCGACCGGAAAAATTCAGGAAGAATACAGATATTATTTCAAGCAGCCGGAAGAAAATCCGTCGTGGTTCGAACTAAGAATTACCAAAAGAGATGACAAAGTTAAATTACTTCCTCCCACAAGTTTGATTCCGGAGGAGCAAATGGACTTTGCCTTTATGGAGTTGCTTGCCACTACAAATTCGGCTTGTGAAAATGATTTTGACAGTTTGATGATTCCCTTTTTTTGCGTTGCAACCGATGTGTATAACCACGAACCGGTTGTTTTACGGGAAGGAGACATGGGAGAAGCCGTTCGGGCTTCAATGACCGTTCCTGTTTACTTTAAACCTATTGAAATTAACGGAACTTTACTTTTCGACGGAGGTATTGTAAATAATTTTCCTCATGATATCATGACTGATTTGTACAAGCCTGATATTATTATCGGTCATAAAGTTGCAAGCGACCCTAAAGCAGCGGCGCCAGACGATGTTATGGAACAAATCTCAAATATGGTCATGCGCCCAACCAATTTTAAAATAAAACCAGAGGAAGGAATTTTGCTCGAGACCAACTTTACGAATGTTAATTTACTCGATTTTAACAAAATTGAAACTGCAATAGAAGCCGGGAGAAATACTGCGACAGTACTCATCGACAGTATAAAAACAAGAGTTCACCGGAGAGTTCCCCTGGAAGTTGTTCAACAAAAAAGAGAAGAATTTAATGCCAAAAAACCACAGCTTTTTTTCCAGAATATACAAGTTGAAGGAATTGAGGACACCGAGCAAAGGCGATTTATAATTCAATCCATAAAACACCACTTTAACGTCGTTTCGCTCTCTTTATTAAAAAAAGAATATTTTAAACTGGTTGCCGACGAGAACGTAAAATCTATTCGACCGATTGCCCGATACAACAAAGAAACAGGTTATTTTGATCTTCACCTAAAAGTGGAGCCGGAGAAAAAGTTCAAAGTGAATATTGGCGGAAATATTTCAACAAAACCGATTAATCAGGGATTTGCCAGCATCGATTACCGCGCGTTTAACGGAAGAGCGTATAATATCAATTCTAATATATATTTTGGGAGATTTTACAGTTCGTTTAAACTGGGCGGTCGTATAGATTTTCCATGGCGGGTGCCTTTCTATATTGCCGGATATTCAACATTAAACCGCTGGGATTTCTTTGCTTCAAGCTCAGAACTCTTTTTTGAAGATGTCCGTCCACCTTACATTATTCAGGACGAATATAATTTTAGATTAGAAGCCGGTTTTCCGCTTGGGCTGCACAGTAAGTTTTATTCAGGAATCGCCTATTCAAGCTCCACTGATGAATATTATCAGACAAATATTTTTAAAAAGGAAGACGACCCGGACCAAACAACTTTTAATGGATTGGTTACACAGGCCCAAATTGAAAGCAATTCGCTAAATTATAAACAATATGCAACCGAGGGGGAATTTGGCTACCTCTCCGCAAAATACATTACTGGGAAAGAAACCAATCTCCCGGGAACAACATCCAGTAACGCTTTTAAGACAACTAAAAATCACAATTTTTACATTTTAAAGGCACATACGACAAAATATTTCAGGTTTGGCAGGGCATTTTCGCTGGGAACTCACGCTGAAGCAGTTTTTAGTAATAAATTACTGATGCAAAATTATCGTTCTACTTTGCTTGCCGCGCCAGGATTCTACCCCACTCCACACAGCAAGTCTCTTTTTATCGAGAATTTTCACTCAAATAATTATCTGGCCGGCGGTTTAAGCACAATAATTAACTTTAATCCATCGGTGCATTTAAGACTTGAAGGTTATGGGTTTGTTCCGATGAAAGAAGAATTAAGCAATGCTGATTTAACGGCATATCAAAATACAAACACTTTTGAAAACTACTATTTACAGGGTATGGCTGCTTTGGTTTATCAAACGGGGATAGGTCCGGTAAGTGTTGCTTTGAACTATTACGAAAAAGAAAATACAAACTTCTATTTAACGTTGAACTTTGGTTATGTTCTGTTTAACAAACGAGGGTTTTGACAAAATTTATCATCTGCCAAAATGCGGCGTTTGAGGATCAAACTGAAATGAAATTTCTACAATTCCTTTTACCCTGCCATTCTCCTTCCAGGGAGTTTGATAAATAATTTTTCTGACACCATTTTTTTCTGTAGTATACATATTATCCGCAGGATTTTTCAGCATTTCTTTTAATTTCGATTTTGCCGGCTCAGGATGATAGTCCACCAAATTGGAACCAAGCAATTGCTCTCCACCATATTTATGAAATTGTTTTACAGAATATTCATTCATATACACAATTACTCCCTCGAGGTCGCAAACTGTTATTGCACCGTTAAATCCTTCCGCCCAATCAATCATACAACACTTTATTTTTTACGATAACATTTTACCCATCCTATTTCAAAAGCATTTGGGAGAAGGTGCCCTGGAATTTCATCAACTACAATTGTCGAGGCATTTAAATTCAGGGGATATTGAATATCATTTTTGTTTATGCTTAAAACCTCGGTATCGTTTATTTTCCATGTAAAAGCAGCGCCCGATTTTTCGACAGAAAAAATATACCACTTTCCTGGTTTCAGATTTGATATGTCCAGGCCTTCCACTTGTATTTTATTATTGCTGTCAAGTTTAGAAATTCCCAACCTGTTCTTTGTTCCCATCTCAAGCAAATTTACCATTGGCGAACCATTGTCTCCGCTTAACGAGAGTGTGCTGACAAGTTGCTTCAAGGGTTGAAACTTAATCTTTGCTTCAAAAATCTCTTCTCCCTTTCCAAAACCGTTGGAAGTTGAAAGTAAGCCCGATGTATAATCAAAATCAACAGGAACAAAACCGGCTGGCATTTTCCATATCTTTCCTTTCACCTTTTCCTTCTTCACTTCAATGGTAAGCTTTCCGTTGGTTTTTATGTTTTCCCCTGAGGTAAAAAAATGCAAATCGCCCGGTAAAGAAAAATTTTCACCAACATGCTCCGCCCATTTGTTTACAGTAGACCACTTCCCGGAATCCAACGCGCCTGAAAAATTGTCTTCAAAAGTTAATTCCCAGCCTTTAAAGAAATCAAAATCATTGCTGCCTTTATATTTAAAATAGTTTTGAATATGAGGCCGCCCCTTTATTTCTTCAAATTTCCTAAGCTTTGTAAACTCTTCTGTCTTTTCCCATTTCTTTTTGTCTTCCAAATAGGCCTTTCGCTCCAAAAAGCTGTTCGAAGCTGTCCGTTCTTTTAGCTCTTTGTACCTTATTAAATCGTTTGAAGACTTTACATCCAGGAAATCCCTGTAAAGAGAAGATTTCTTAAACCGCGTATAAAAACGAACATCCGGGTCGCTTTTTAGCAATCTGTATCTGTTCTTTTTATTAAAAGCTTCTTCTTTTTTTTCCTTTTTATCTTGTGCAAATTTTCCACCTCCAACATATTCTTTTAATGTTTTAAATTCCCCGGGCTTCTCCGAATTTTCTATTTTTTCAAATCGTACAAGATCCTGCGAATCAACAACTTTAAAATAATGCTTTAATTTTTTTGTCTTCTTTAATTTTTCAAACTCTGCGAGTTCATTGTATTCTTTGCTTCCTTTAAACTGCAAAGACTCAATTTCAGCTTTCTTTTTCTTAAAATCAGACGAGTTGATATACGATTCCAGTTCTATATACTCTTTTAATTCATCTGATTTTTCAACCGTCAAAAATTCCTGGTAATTTTTATAAAGCGCCTCACGTTGATTTTCAATTTTTTCAACTGGTTTAATCTTCCCCGTTAGCTGCAATGAAAAAATTTTAAACGACATCTGTATTTTTTAATAGGTTTTATTCTACTCAAAAATAGAAATTATACGAATATATTCTAATCAAGACAATTATTAAATTAGAAATTTCTAAAAAGAAACATATCTGTTAAACATAAAAACAAAAGATTTCAACAATTTTAACATGAATAACAATTTATAAAACACTAACTGTTTATATGTTTTTATATTTACGATTGCCTATTCTTCTTATTTTGAATATTTTAGTCGGGAACAACTTAAAACTATGATTGGACAATCAGAACTTATCTTAAATAACGATGGAACAATTTTCCATTTACACTTGAAACCGGAAAACATTTCTGAACAAATTATACTGGTGGGTGATCCTGCCCGGGTTGATACCATTTCTTCACTTTTTGAAAGTATTGAATTTGAAATTCAAAACCGTGAATTTAAAACGGTTACGGGAATTTTTAACAACAAAAGGCTGACGCTCATTTCTACCGGAATCGGCACGGATAATATCGATATCGTGTTAAACGAATTGGATGCTTTGGTGAACATTGATTTAAAAAAACGTGAAATAAAGGACAAAAAAACATCTTTAAACATTGTGCGAATCGGAACTTCAGGCGGATTACAAACCGACTTGCCCGTAAATTCATTTGTTGTTTCGAAAAAAGCAATTGGTTTTGACGGGATGTTAAATTTCTATGCCAACCGAAAAAACGTTTGTGATCTTTCTTTTGAAACCGCATTTAAACAATATACAAAATGGGACAACTCACTCCCAACACCCTATGTCGTCGATGCTTCGGAAAAATTACTAGAAAAATTTGAAAGTCAGGAATTTAGGAAAGGAGTTACCATTTCGGCACCAGGATTTTATGGGCCACAGGGAAGAGAACTTCGATTGCCACTGGCTGTGCCTGAGTTAAACAGAAAAGTAGAGGAGTTTTCATTTAACGATTTGAAAATTACCAATTTTGAAATGGAGTGCTCGGCTATTTATGGTTTATCTAAAATGCTTGGACACAACGCCTTGACTATTTGTTTGATAATCGCAAACAGGGTTTCGCTCACAGCAAACGAAAACTACAGGGAAGAGATGAAAAAACTAATCAGAAAAGTCTTAAACGCCTTAACCAATTGATTTGCAATGAATAAACGTAAACTACAAGCTTTAATCGATTTACTCGACGATCCGGATGAACTGGTTTACGAACTGGTTGAAAAAGAACTTTTAAAAGAAAACTACAAAATTATTCCTGCATTGGAGGAAAAATGGGAATTAAGTTTTGATGAAAGCAGTCAGGAAAGGATTGAAAATCTTATTCAGAGCCTTCAGTTCAAACAAACCCAAAAGTTGCTGGAAAAATGGGTAGGATCCGCTGACCACGAATTGCTTTCCGGCTTTTTGCTTGTTGACCGTTTCCAATACCCTGATTTAAACCTTTTAAAAATCGACCAGAAAATTGATAACCTGCGCAAATCAATTTGGATTGAATTAAGCGATTCGCTAACAATTCTTGAGAAAACCACTATACTAAACCATTTTCTTTTTAATATTAACGGATTTTCAATTAATCACAATAATATTCATTCGCCACAAAACTGCTTTTTAAATCAGGTTTTGGATACCAAGCGAGGCAATCCGATTTCGATAAGTGTTTTATATGTAATTATTGCGCGTATGCTGGAATTGCCGACACATTTTATAGATTTTCCAAGAAATCCTTTAATTGCAATAGTTGACCCTAATCTGGCCCAAAAGGTACACGGGAATATCCGAAATTCCGATGTGCTGTTTTATATCAATCCCTCAAATAAAGGTTCGATTACCAGCAGAAAAGAAATTGAATATCATCTTCGGAAAAACAAATACGAGCCGCTAAAATCGTTTACCGAACCTAAAACCGATTTGTTTTTTATCCAACGATTACTGGAATCGCTGGAGGAATCATATCAATCTGTTGGTTTTCAGGAAAAAGAAGAAAAAATAAAAACACTTCTGCGGTTATTTTAAAAACAAAAAGGCCATCCTTTCAGATGACCCTCTTCTCATATACTTTTTTATTTTCTACTTCGCGTAACTTACCGCTCTTGTTTCACGAATAACGGTAATTTTTATCTGCCCGGGATAAGTCATTTCATCCTGAATTCGTTTAGAAATATCAAACGAAAGCTGTTCTGTTTCCTGGTCACTCATTTTATCCGCACCAACAATAACACGTAATTCACGTCCTGCCTGGATAGCATAGGTTTTCATTACGCCTGGATAAGAAAGAGCCAAATCCTCCAGGTCTTTCAAACGTTTGATATACGACTCCACAACCTCTCTTCTTGCACCAGGACGGGCACCGGAAATGGCATCACAAACCTGAACGATTGGTGCTAGTAACGATTGCATCTCTACCTCGTCGTGGTGAGCTCCGATAGCATTGGCAATGTCAGGTTTTTCCTTATATTTTTCAGCCAGTTTCATACCCAAAACTGCATGTGGCAATTCCGGCTCATCATCCGGCACTTTACCAATATCGTGTAATAAACCGGCACGTTTTGCCTTTTTGGGATTTAGTCCCAGTTCCGAGGCCATAATTGCACTCAAATTTGCAACCTCACGCGAGTGTTGCAGCAAATTCTGACCATACGAAGAACGGTATTTCATTTTACCTATCAGTCGAATTAATTCAGGATGCAAACCATGTATTCCCAGGTCAATTGCTGTACGTTTTCCCGTTTCCACCACTTCCTCTTCAACCTGCTTTTTTACTTTCTGAACCACCTCTTCAATTCTGGCTGGGTGAATTCTTCCATCGGTTACCAGTTGGTGTAAAGCAAGACGCGCGATCTCGCGACGTACCGGATCGAATGCAGAAAGAACGATGGCTTCAGGAGTATCGTCTACAACGATTTCTACCCCCGTGGCTGACTCCAGGGCACGAATATTCCGTCCTTCCCTTCCAATAATTCGGCCTTTAATTTCGTCACTTTCAATATGGAAAATGGTAACAGCATTTTCTATAGCTGTTTCAGTAGCAACACGTTGAATGGATTTTACCACAATTTTTTTTGCTTCCTTGTTGGCGGTTTGTTTTGCCTCCTCCATTATTTCGTTAATGTAAGAAACCGCTTCCGATTTTGCTTCTTCCTGCAACGATTCTACCAATTGCGATTTTGCCTCTTCAGCCGAAAGGCCGGAAATCTGTTCCAGCTTTTCGACATGCTGACGATACAGTTTATCCAGTTCTTCACTTTTGTGTTCCACCCTTTGCAGTTGCGCATTCAAATTTTCGCGAATAGCTTCAACTTCTTTACGGGTTGTTTCAAATTCCTTTGTTTTTCGGTTGAGTTCGTCTCTCCTCTGATTTAATCCGTTTTCCCGTTGTTTCAGCTTGTTTTCCAGATTGTTAATGTGAGAATTTTTATCATGAATGTATTTTTCATGTTCCGATTTTAACTGCAAAAACTTTTCTTTTGCCTGAAGAATTTTATCTTTTTTTATCACATCACCTTCCGATTTTGCCTCCGCAACAATCGAATCCTTTTTCTTCTTTAAGGCCTTATCCCAAATAAGATAAGCCAAGGCACCTCCACCAACAAACCCTGCAGCCGCGCCTATTAATATGTCTATCCAGTTCATTCTTTGTAAAATTAATTAATAAAAAACCCGTAATAAATCACTCCAATTCCTGAGCAATTTAATACGGGTCCTGATAAATATTAGTAAACTTTATTACTTTTTCTTCTTACTATTTCTTCTTTTTCTCCTTCAAAAAATCTGAAATATCGTCATTTAAATTTTTAAGTTCCTCGATGAAAAGATCTTTATCCTCACTTTTTTTTGTTTCGGCAACGTTCAGCGCAATTTGAAAAGCGCTCATCGCCAAAATATCCTGTGAATCATTGTCACGAAACAAGCCTCTGAATCTTCGAACTGTATCGTTGACTATTTTTGCAGCTAATCTGTATTTCTCTTCATCTTCACGATTGATATCCAACGGATAAGTCCGGCTATCAATCTTAATATGTATTCTAAAGTTATCTTTCTCCACCTGCCATTACTTATTTAGTAATGCGATACATTTATCAATTTCCCGTATTAATCTGTTTATTTTCTGTTTCGCATTCCTGTTTTCATCACTCCCCGATAAAATTTGGTTTGCGATTTCCAATTGTTCATTGTTTCTGCTTAAATCTGTTCTCGCCTGTTCCAACAATTCTATTTCATTTTTTAAAGCTTCCACTTTATTTTCCAGCAGTTTTTTTTCAGTAGTTAATCGTTCATATTCACTGAATAACTGCTGTACATTTGCCTTTAAATCGTTCAGAAGCAAGCGATCATCATCAGTCATTTTAGCTGCATTTCAGCGACAAAGTTAATATTTTTCACATATTGTAAAAGAGATTAACTATAAATGAAACAAACAAGAAGCGATTTGTTCTTCACTTTTGCCAAAAGTAAAGTTTTTAATAAATAGAAATGCTTGATTTTTCAAACACTTTAAACATTATTTCAAAATAATTTAGTCACACTGAAAATAATAATCGGAGTTCAGATGTTCTATTACTTGGAAAACATAAATTTGCGGTTTACACAAAATAAAGATCATTCAAATGAGGAATTTTTTTCTGCTTATTATTCTTTTTCTTTCCTATATCTTAAACGGCCAAAATACAACCTATACACCACCGGTTAAGATTCCTATGTTTCTGAGCGGAAGTTTTGCGGAGTTACGCAGCAATCATTTTCATTCCGGGATTGATATAAAAACTCAGGGTGTTACAGGGCTTCCTGTTTTTTCTGTGGCCGACGGCTATATTTCAAGAATCGTAGTTTCTCCTACCGGGTTTGGCCGTGCACTTTATATCGAGCACCCAAACGGTACAACAAGCGTCTACGGACACCTAAAATCTTTCAGAAATGACATTGAGGATTATATACAAAAAATTCAGTACGCAGAACGATCTTTTCGTGTTGATGTGTCGGTTCCTCAAAATACATTTCCTCTAAAACAGGGAGATGAGATAGCACAAAGCGGTAACTCAGGAAGTTCCGGCGGGCCTCATTTACACTTTGAAATAAGAAATACGGAAACAGAGGAACCTTTAAATCCATTAAAATACAATCTCCCGGTAACTGATAATACGGCTCCCAAAATGTTTTCGCTGTTGGCAGCACCGCTTGATAAATTGTCGCATGTAAATTATCAGAATAAGAAAAGCACTTTCACCATTGTTTTTTATGACGACAAATATCATTTAAAAGGAAACCCGACAATACCGGTTTATGGTAAAATTGGTTTTGCTGTTCAGGCGAATGATTATTTTGATAATTCATGGAATAAATGTGGCGTTTATTCCGTGGAATTGACTATTGACGGTGAATTATATTTTTCATACCGGCTCGATAAGTTTTCGTTTGATGAAACAAGGTATATCAACAGCTTCATTGATTATAAAGAATACATTGACAAAAGAAGACGATATCAAAAAGCCTGGAAAGACCCGGGAAATCAACTTCCCATTTACAATTATGAAAAAAATAACGGGATTGTCAATTTCAAAGATAACGGCATTCATCCGGTTCAAATGATTTTAAAAGACACATACGGAAATACCTCTGTTTTGGAGTTTAATGTAAAAAGTGCATTTAAGGAAATTCCGGTTGTTGAAAAACCATTCACAAAAATTTTCACATACAATCAACGAAATGAGTGGGAAACCAAAAACTTCAAAATTGACATTCCTGAAGGTGCTTTATATACCGATATAAACTTTCAATACAGTGCAACTAAAGCTGATGCTGAATTTTTTTCTGAGTTGCACATCGTTCACAAAAATACTGTGCCATTGCAAAAAAGCGCAACAATTCAGATTAAAACATTTGGTATTCCTGCTCTCGATGAATCAAAAGCATTGCTCGTAAATGTTGATACTTTAACCGGCAAATTTTATGCAAACGGTGGCGAATTTAAAGACGGTTGGGTAATTGGAGAGATACGTAATTTTGGGAGTTATGCGGTGACCGTCGATACAATTCCACCTGCAATTGTACCCTTAAGTATCAAAAGTAAAAACACATTAACTGAAAGCAATCGTATTCGTTTCAAAGTTTCAGACCAATTGGCCGGCGTTGAGAAATATGAAGGATTCATTGACGGAAAATGGGCGTTGTTTGAATTTGACCCGAGAATTGATCAGATAGTTCACTATTTCGATCCGGAACGGTTTGAGATGGGCAAACGGCATGAATTTTTGTTAAAAGTAACCGATTACAAACAAAATGTGGCAACCTACGAGGCTACTTTCTGGAAATAAAGGAAAAGGATAGATGATGAAAGATTAAAGATGAACGTGGAAGAAAACCTGCAACCTGTAACTTGCAACCTGCTACCCACAACCCGTAACCCGAAAAGACGATTTTAATCATTCTTCAAAATTTTTAATTCCTGTATTTTGGGAGAAACTAAAATCTCAAAATCATGAAATTTAATCCGGCTAAAGCAATTCAGGACTTAAAACAATTTGGTGAATTCGGTGGGGTGAACCCATCTGTTACCGATTCTTCAACATACACATTTTTGCACGGCGATGCCATGGAAGAAACATTCCTCGGACACATGGAAGGTTGTTTTTTATACTCGCGCCACTGGAATCCAAGCAATAAATATTTGGCTGATGCCATTGCAGCCATGGAAAATACCGAATCGGCATGGATAACATCGTCTGGCATGGCGGCAATCACTTGTGCTTTGCTTCAACTCTGTAAATCGGGCGACCACATTATTACAAGCGTTACAACGTACGGCGGAACCTATGCTTTCTTAAAAAATTGGTTACCTAAATACAATATTGAAGTTTCCTTTGTAAACATTACCGATTTGGACGAAGTAAAAAACGCGCTTCAACCCAACACCAAAGTTATTTATACCGAAAGTGTTACCAATCCGCTTTTGCAGGTTTCCAATATTCCTGAACTGGCAAAAATTGCGCACGGTGCCGGTGCCAAACTCATGGTCGACAATACCTTCTCCCCTATGATATTTTCTCCGGCAATGCTTGGCGCCGACCTCGTAGTGTACAGCATGACAAAATTTATAAATGGGAAAAACGATTGTGTAGCGGGAGCCATTTGCGGAACCAATGAATTTGTAAACCAGCTTTCCAGCGTAAACAACGGAACGGCCATGTTGCTTGGCCCGGTGCTCGATCCGCTGCGTTCTTCAAATATTCTGAAAAATCTGAACACCCTGCACATCCGGATGAAACAACACAGCAGGAACGCACAATTTCTGGCTGAAAATCTTGAAAAAGATGGTTTGAATATTATTTATCCGGGATTAAAAAACCATCCTCAACACAAGTTACACAAAAAATTAATGAACGAAGAATTTGGTTTTGGAGGAATGATGGCAATTGATTTGGGAACACTCGAAAATGCTTACGATGTGATGCAAAAAATGCAGGAAGCCGGTGTGGGTTATCTTGCAGTAAGTTTGGGGTATTTTCGCACTTTATTTAGCTGCTCCGGGCATAGTACATCTTCCGAAATTCCACCAGAAGTACAAAAAGAAATGGGGCTTTCCGAAGGACTGGTGCGGTTTTCGGTGGGATTGGATAATGATATTGAAGATACATTGGAAAAAATCAGAGGCTGTTTGTAATGGATTTCATCTCTCAGTACTATTATTATAAAAAACCAGGAATTGATATTCAATCCCTAAAATTATAAAGCCTCTTCGTATTATTTATTTTACCTACAATTAAAAATAGTAATAATCAATCTTAATTATTCATCAAGCAACTCCTGTATTTTTTCATATAACACTTCTTTACTTGAAGGCCTTGGAGCATTAAAATCTACAACTTTTCAGTTAATTTTTATTTTCCACTGTTAAAAAATGCATTATAGGAATTATAAAATTGCTCAGATAAATAATCATTGTCTAGAACAGGCAAAAAAACTGAACTGACTCTTCCATCACAATTTAAGAGGAAAAGATATGGGATATTATATTTATCAATTGGAATGTCTAAAGTGTCTTCTTTAAAATAATAAAAATCATAATCCAATGAGTTATATGCCTTTAATAAAGATAATTCTCGTTCAGTTTTGCCAGACGCCACAATCATAACATTTTGATTATCTACCATCAAATTCTTTTTAATCCTCTCCAATTCTGTATCAATACAACTTCGGCAGTTTTGTGCAGAGAAACGAAATACAAGCAAAGGACAGAATGAAGATTTATCTCCAAGGGTACAAGAGTCTCCATTAATATTGAAGATCATTGTTTGTGGATTAAGCATCCAATTTTCAGATTCAAATCCTTTTACTTCCCTATCAACAAAAAAGTTAAATAATGATTCTGAGTCGACTCTAATTTTTTGATAGCTGGATATAACTCTATTCTTTTGAGAAATATTATATATGACATATAGGTTGCCACTAATGAATATAATGACAAACAAAATAAATATCGATCTTCTTATTTTAAAAATCATACTTCGCAAATACTATTATTGGATTATTCGATATTTTTTTCACATCGTCCAAAGTATAAACTTTTTTATTTGATGCTCCGTTCATAAACCGCAATAATGGTTCTGTAGATTTATAATTATAAGGCGCAACCATAAAATAAAATCTTTCCTTGTCACATCCTATTAATGCTGGTATTTTTCCATGCAAATTCAAACCAGTAATATCATCAGTTAAATGTTTTTGGTCGTAATGCATACTTAATTTGGTCTCCTTATTGTATATAAAAACACAGTGCTTCCCTTTGATTACATAATTAATTTCAATGTATTTATCTGTCTCAAAGTATTTATTCAAAAGACACTTTTCAATGTTATCACGATTGAACATCATTAACCTGGCTTTTTCTTCAACAGAAAGTGATGCATAATCATCATGATCGTATGTATATTTACCATAATTAATTGCCCGAAAAGGATAAGATTTCTTTTCATCTATTTTGTAAATTGTATCATTTGCTAAAGCCCAATAGGTGATATAGTTGGGATTGGTTTGTAAAAAAGGAGAATAAACAATAGTTCCTGAGACATCTCTTTTTTTGCGAACCAAAGAAAAACCTTTGAATTTAAAATTCTCGTCCGTTCTGTAAAGCAGGCAATCTGTTTTGTAAGGAGCTTCAAAATAATAAGTTTCACCTAATTTTTTAAACCCTGTTGAGCTAAAATCATAGCTGCTCTCTTTTATTAAACTCCCCTGTAATGAAAAACTCTTTATCATTTTATATCCCAATACATCAATTCTATTTTCTTCAGGAATAATTTCAAAATCCATTGGATATGTTATTTCTCCGGGGCCATTTCCTTTCCGGCTTATTGAACGTTTAAAATTCCCTTTCATATCGAAAACAAGAATGCTCTGTGCTCCAAAACAATCCAATATATAAATTAAGTCGTCATGAATAATAATTTTGAATATTCCACTAATCATGCTCTTATTGGTGAACTCTAAAGGAACTATTTCATATTCGGAAATTATATCCGACATTTTTACATTTTGAAAATCATAAACCGGAACTTCTAAATCAAGGAATGACGTATCACCTTGTATTGTCTGATTATTATTGCAGGCGGAAATTATCAGATTAATAATAATTAAAAAAAATAAATTTAGGTTTCTCATAATTTTTATAATTAAATTTTCGGGAGGATATACCTCCCGATTGATTTATGAAGCTATATCTCCGCAATTACAATGCAGAGGCCTGTCGTAGTAACCACAGAAAAAAAAGTATCCATTACCTCCGTCAATTCTATCACTCCATCTACACTCACTTGTTTGTATCGTATTATCAGCAGCTTTTATTGATGTTGAGTAAAACATTGTGAAAACGGAAATACACATTGCTGCAAATCCAAAAATTAATTTTATTTTTTTTTTCATGATAAAAAAAATTTGAAATAATTGTAAATAAATTTGATTTCCCGATATATCATTTCACGGAATAGAAACCGTAGTTTCTTATCATCTATTTTTTTACCTTTGTCACATCACCTCCTTTCTGTATTGGGTGGTACAGCGGGCAGCAAACCAGGTTTACTTTTGCGGGTAAAAGTTTGCCGCCCTTTTTTTGTACCATAATTTAAATACAATTGTCTTTTCAATCTATTAATGTTTCCTTACGTGTTTTAACACAAGCATATATGTCAGGCCAGTAAAACAACAAATTTCCAAAATTTTCATAAACACTTCGAATTGTATCTATCTGGTATTCATTTGAAAAGTCTTTAATTTCCTTAAATTGAACAATTGAATTCCCATTTTGAAGACCAGTATAAAGTGTTTCCATTCTTTGCTCCATAATTTCAGCCCATTGTTTATTAAGATGTTTATATTTAATATATAATTGTGTCACTTTATTTATATTTTTTGTAATCAAACTGGAATTTACCAGCCTTAAATATTCATTTAAATCATTGTCTGATCTTTGTGAAATATCTCTGAGGTATACACCAAGAGCTCTTAATCCTTCCTCAACCGTACTGGCCCTGTTAGTGAACTCATCAATGGAGAATCTTAGCATATCGGGTACCCGAACCAAAGTTGAAGTTAAATCTGAAGAATCAACAGGTCTTTCTTCTGGGGGGATATGTGAAATTGCGTAAGGCAAGTGGCCTATATAAGCGTTATTAAAGCATTTATTTAAAACAGATGCAAAAATTCCATCAGAATTTCTGAAATTTGGGTGAAAAGGTGGAAGTAGTTCGGTGTTGTCAAATCCTATATTCATACCCAATAAAAAATTTGGAACTCCAACTGTTAATGATTTATGAGATTGAAGCACTGTGCGGCTATACATTTTAGAGCGAAATTTTTCAGAATCTGAAATCAATGGAATAAGTTTGTGACCCGGAAAGAAAATTTTTGAAATGGGTGATCCTGCTCCTGAATCACCAGCTACTCCCAGCATTGTAATCCGAACCCTCTTTTCAGCGTTTAAGTTATCAAGGGTAAATTTTGGTGTAATACCGGTTAAGCTAATCTGTTGTTTATATTTTCCGGTTAAATTACCAACTGAAAAACCAAGCAACTTTTGATGAATATGAACTGGATTATTATGGTCAAATACAACTTTATCTTTTAATTCACTTTGATTCGCAAAAAATTCCGTAGACACATCGGAAGATGAAGCATCAGAGGTAATTGTCAATTTTTCATCGTCTCCATTTTTAGAGATTTGACAAAAGATATCATCATCAGTTAAAAGAGAAAATTTACCTGTGGTAAATAACAGAAAAGCGTTACGGTTAGCTCCTGTCCGGTGATTTATACCGTTCAGTCCCATTAATCCATACTCCACAACATGTTTAGGTACTTTATTTTCTAATTTTTTGCTAAGATTTATTAAAAATTCTTTTCGTTCATTTTCCCCGACTAATTTTATTTGGATTTGATACTTTTTATTTAGAAATTCTATATTCCGCTTATTTTTATTATAGTTTTCTACCGTTGAATCATCGAATACAATAAAGTTGTATTTTTGAGTTGTTTCATTTAAGCTTTCAATAAAACTTTCAACACTTTTTTTAATAGAATCAGGCCGGTCACGGGTTATCCATCCTAAAGTGTCGATGTTGTGAGAAACATTTTCAGAATGATTATTTGATAATTTATTTAGAAATTCTGACTGACTTATGAGAAGGCCTAATTTCCACAGTTCTTTAATTGATAATAGAGCCTTATGAAAATTAGTTAACCTACAATCTTCAATATATGCAGCATGGTCATATAAGGTCTTAAATTCATTAATACAATCTAAAATATTTGAGGTACTATTTGGTATTACACAATGGTTGTTATTATTGTAATGGTTATATTCAAATACCCTTCCATTAGGAAGTTGCCCCTTTGATGTTAAGATAGAAATATATTTTTCATCCTCTTTTAAATCATCAAAAGGGAAAGCTGAGTAAATGCTTCTTCTTAACCGTTTTTGTATAGAGCCTTTAAAATTCATTCTCAATAACCGTTTGTGGAGTTTGATTTTGCAATTATCTGATTGTCAGATAAGGTATATGCGTTTCAGGAATAAAACCATAATTCAGCAATAATCTATTAATAATTTGTTGGAAAATTGTATTAGATGATCCGATAATATCAACGTCTATGGGATTAGTTTGAGTAATCATTGAGTTTTGTTTTCGTCCGGTTAACAACGCCGGGGTTAAATTTGGTATAAGTTACGTATAAACATGTGCAAAAAAAAGATATTGTAAAACACAAAACTCTGAACCAGAGAGAGAGAGAGAGAGAGGAAAAGAAGGAAAAAAAAGGAAGCATGTTATATAACAAATAAAAACAGGGTTACCTTTTTGATATCTCATGTACTAACATAAATCATAAACCCGCAACCGGAATTCATTATATTTGCTCCCACCGAAAAATAATAACAACATAATATCATGAAAAAAATTTCACTAGCAGGATTAATTTTATTTGTTTTCATCCTGGCAAATTACCGGATTTCAAATGGCTGCACTAATTTTTTAATCACAAAAGGAGCCTCGGTAACGGGTTCAACAATGATAACTTACGCCGCTGATTCACACACTTTGTACGGCGAATTGTATTTCCAACCGGCACAGGACCACCCGGCAGGCGCAATGCGCGACATTTATGAATGGGATACCGGAAAATTCCTGGGACAAATACCACAGCCCGCACACACCTACAGTGTTATCGGAAACATGAATGAATTCCAGTTGGCTATTGGCGAAACCACCTTTGGCGGACGAAGTGAATTAAGTAGTCAGACCGGAGCAATTATGGACTACGGAAGTTTGATTTATGTAACATTGCAACGTGCCAAAACGGCGCGCGAAGCCATTGAAGTGATGACAAATCTTGTGGATGAATTTGGATACTACAGTTCAGGTGAATCATTTTCGATTGCAGATCCGGAAGAAGTTTGGATTTTGGAATTAATCGGGAAAGGAGAAGGTGAAAAAGGTGCTGTGTGGGTGGCGGTGAAAGTTCCCGAAGGATACATAAGCGGACATGCCAACCAGGCACGTATTACAACTTTTCCGTTGAGCGACAAAGAAAACTGTGTATATTCTGATGATGTTATCTCCTTTGCACGTGAAAAAGGATGGTATAACGGAACCAACAAAGATTTTAGCTTTTCAGATGTGTATGCTCCGGTTGATTTTGGGGCGGCACGTTTTTGTGATGCACGTGTATGGGCAGGTTTTAATAAGGTAGCAAAAGGAATGGAACAATACGTCGGCTATGCCAAAGGACTAATAGAACACGGCGAAAACAATTTTGCATCCAACCGATTGCCGTTGTGGGTAAAACCGGAAAAAAAGCTTTCGGTTCAGGATGTGATGGAAATGATGCGTGACCATTTTGAAGGAACCGAACTGGATATGACACAAGACATTGGCGCCGGCCCTTATCAACTTCCTTATCGTTGGAGAGGTTTAACATGGGAAGTTGACTCAACCGAATATTGTAACGAAAGAGCAATATCAACCCAACAAACCGGCTTTTCGTTTGTAGCCGAATGCAGAGACTGGCTCCCCGACCCCGTTGGCGGAATACTCTGGTTTGGAGTTGATGATGCATACAGTACTTGTTATGTTCCCATGTATTGTGGAATTACTGAAATCCCGGAATGTTTTGCTGTCGGAAACGGCGATATGCTAACTTACAGCGAAACATCAGCATTTTGGGCATTTAACTGGGTATCTAACTTTGCCTATTTGCGTTATAGCGATATGATTACAGATGTACAAAAAGTTCAAAATCAACTGGAAAATAAGTTTGTTTCGTTTGTCCCTGCTATCGATAAAGCCGCTACGGATTTATTCCATTCGGAAGGAGAAACTCAGGCAAGAAAATTTATAACAGAGTATTCGGTAAATGAAGCAAACAATATGACACAACGTTGGAAAGAACTCGGCCAATACCTCCTGGTAAAATATATGGATGGAAACATAAAACGCGAAAAAGACGGAAAGTTTGAACGCACCGAAACCGGATTGCCACCGGGACCTCTGCATCCCGGCTATCCTGAATGGTGGTACAAAGCAATTGTAAACAGCACAGGAGAGCATTTTAAAGTGATCGGTGGTGCCGGACATTAATACGATTTATTCTGTAAATCAATAAACTAATTTGTATATTGATGTTCAAAACTATTTGGAGAACAGATTTTTTTATTATTTTTGCGCCGGTTTTAAGCAATCTCTTTTCTGTCAGCGGACGGAATACATTGCCAACATTAATAAAATTTATCAGAAATGGATTTAATCAAAGTAATTGAAAACGAATTTGCTGTTGAAAACGAAATACCAAAATTTGGTGCAGGTGATACAGTAACAGTGAGTTACAAAATTAGAGAGGGGAACAAAGAGAGGATTCAGAATTTCCGTGGTGTTGTGATCCAGTTACGTGGATCTGGTTCCACCAAAACCTTTACTGTTCGTAAAATGTCAGGAAACATTGGTGTTGAACGTATTTTCCCGGTTTACTCTCCTTTTATCGATAGTATTGAAGTAAACAAACACGGTAATGTACGTAGAAAAAGAATATTTTATCTGCGTGAACGTACAGGTAAAAAAGCCCGTATCAAAGAAAAAAGATTCTAAAAAAGTCAGTTTTATATGTAAAGGTCTCTGCAAAGAGGCCTTTTTTTGTGCCCTTTGGCGGACACCTCCGAACCTTTTTGTAATAAATTCCTTATTATTTTTACTTATTATTATTGAAAATTATCTGAATACATTATTTCTAAAATTGACATCTCATGAAGCGTTTATACATTCTTGTCTTTATCTGCACAACTTTGGTTTTAAATGGATTTACACAAGGTACGCAATTGTTGCGGCAACCAACAATCTCGGAGAACAGTATTGTTTTTGTTTATGCCAATGATATTTGGAAAGCACCAATCGACGGAGGTGATGCAATTCGCTTAACGACAAATGAAGGAGAAGAATCTTTTCCTCATTTTTCGCCTGATGAAAAATGGATTGCTTTTACAGGGGAATACGGCGGGAATACCGATGTTTATGTTATTCCGGCCGAAGGTGGTTCTCCCCAACGATTAACGTGGCATCCCGGCGGCGACTATGTACAGGGATGGACTCCGGAAGGAGAAATAGTTTTTCGCTCATCAAGAGAAAGTCATCCGACTCAAACCAACAAACTGTATAAAGTTCCGTTAACAGGGGGATTACCTGTAGCACTCGAAATTCCAAGAGCTGCTTATGGAGAGATCTCGCCGGATGGGAAATATATCGCCTATGTTCCTATAACATTTTGGGACCCGGAATGGAGAAACTACCGTGGCGGACAAGCTATGCCCGTTTGGATTGTAAACAGAGAGACAAAAGAACTGATACGCACAGCGCAGCCTACCAAAGAAAGACATCTCGACCCGGTTTGGTTTGACGATGAAGTATTTTATCTCTCTGAAAGAGATTATGCCAGCAATATCTGGTCTTTTAATCCCGAAACAAAAGAGGAAAAACAATACACCTTCCATCAACAGTTTGATGTAAAAAGCATGGATGCCGGGAAAAACCAGATTGTTTACGAACAGGGTGGTTACCTGCATCTTCTGAATTCAAAAACAGGTGAAACCAGAAAACTGGAAATTCACGTCAGCGGCGACATGAATTTTGCGCGTGAACGGTGGGAAAATGTAAGCGGAAACAGTCTTGGTAATCCCAACATTTCACCAAATGGAAAACGCGCTATTTTTGAATACCGCGGTGAAATATTTACCGTTCCAAAAGAAAACGGCTCATGGCGAAATATAACCAACACCCCCGGTGTAGCTGATCGTTACCCGGCATGGTCACCCAAAGGAGATAAAATTGCCTGGTTCTCGGATGAAAGCGGGGAATATCAGTTGGTAGTTTCCGATCAGTTTGGGCAAAACCAGAAAAGTTACGAATTAAAAAACCCCACGTTCTTTTTCAGGCCTGATTGGTCACCCGATGGGAAAAAAATTGCTTACACCGACACCGATTACAACATCTGGTTTATTGATTTGGAAACGAAATACATTACACTTGTGGCAACAGATGTATTTGCGCACCCCAATCGCGAAATGAACCCGGTTTGGTCGCCCGACAGCAAATGGATTGCCTACTCAAGCCAATTAAACAGCAGCTTTAAAGCAATTTTTGTATATAATACGGAAAACCCGCAAACCCTTCAACTTACCGATGGAATGGCTGACGTTGTTTCTCCTGCCTGGGATCAGAGTGGAAAATACATGTACATTCTGGCAAGCACAAACTACGGATTAAATACCGGATGGCTCGACATGAGTTCTTACGACCCGCAGGTTACACGTTCGCTTTATTGTATTGTTCTTTCCAAAGATGAAAAATCGCCCCTTCTTCCCAAAAGCGATGATGAAGAGACACAAAAAGAAACGGAGAAGAAAACACACGTTGCAGAAAAAGAAAAAGGAAAGAAAAAAAATGAAGAACCAACAGAGGAGGAGAAAGAATCCAAAGATGTGGTAATTGATCTCGACGGCATAGAAAACAGAATTATCGCCCTTAATATGCCGGAACGTAACTACCCCGGATTACTTGCGGGACCTGAAAATACCGTTTTGGTTGCGGAGTCAGTTCCGAACCAGAGAGGACTTACAATCCAAAAATTTGATTTAAAAGAACAAAAAGCAGAAGAATTTTTAAGCGGGATTCAAAATATTGTAAGTTCTTCTGACGCGAAAAATATTTTATATAACAAAGGTGGCTCGTGGTTTATTGCCGGTAGTGCATCTGCGCCAAAAAATGACGCTGGCAGGCTAAATACTTCACTAAAAATAAAAATTGATCCACAGCAGGAGTACCATCAAATCTTTAAAGAAGCCTGGCGTTACATGCGCGATTTTCTTTATGTTGACAATGTACACGGTGCCCCCTGGGATAAAATCTACGAATGGTATTCGCCGTGGATTAACGATGTACGGCATCGCACTGATTTGAATTATGTTGTTGATATTTTAAGCGGAGAAGTTTCTATTGGTCACTCCTACGTAAGCGGAGGAGATATGCCCGATATCAACGAGGTTCCTGTAGGCTTGCTGGGCTGCGATTTTACCGAAGAAAACGGATACTATAAAATTTCAAAAATATATACCGGTGAAAACTGGAATCCAAATACTAAAGCTCCTTTAACTATGCCCGGAATGGAAGTACATGAGGGCGATTATTTACTCGCTGTTAATGGAAAAGAACTAAAAGCACCTGTAAATCCTTACAGTTTATTTGAGCAAACTGCCGGCAGAACTACTACAATAACTGTAAATTCATCTCCTTCTCCGGAGAATGCAAAAAAAGTTACCGTAGAGCCTGTCTCAAATGAAAGACAGTTAAGAACCATGCACTGGGTAGAAAGTAACCGAAAAAAAGTAGATGAACTTTCAGGTGGGAAGTTGGCCTATGTTTACCTTCCTAACACCGGACAAGGTGGCTTTACTTTTTTCAACCGTTACTATTTTGCACAACAGGATAAAAAAGGAGTGGTGCTCGACGAACGAAACAACGGAGGCGGTTCTGCAGCAGATTATATGATCGATGTTCTGGATCGTACATTGCTGGGATATTTCAACAGCAAAGCAAACAATCATCGACCGTGGACTACACCAATGGCCGGAATTTGGGGGCCAAAGGTTATGCTGATAAACGAACGTGCCGGTTCCGGCGGCGATCTGCTTCCGTACATGTTTAAATTCAAAAACCTTGGGCCGCTTGTTGGCACCAGAACATGGGGAGGGCTGGTTGGCACCTGGGATACGCCTCGTTTTATCGATGGCGGACGTATGGTAGCTCCGCGTGGCGGATTTTTTGATGTAGACGGGAACTGGGCTGTTGAAGGCGAAGGAGTTGAACCCGACATTGAGGTTATTCAGGAACCCAAACTGGTGCTGCAGGGTAAAGATCCGCAACTGGAAAAAGCAGTTCAGGTTGCGCTCGATTTGCTGAAGGATAACGAATTTCAACTAAAACCGGAACCTCCCGCGCCTGTTCGATGGAAACGACCACAGGGATTTGAATTAAAATAAAACAATTCTGTACCTTTTACCTGAGAAGTATCATTTCTGAAATTGCAGCTTAAATAATTTAAGACTGTTAAATTGATTTTGCAGCTGGAAATAATAATCTGAACTCGGTTCCTTTTTCCGGTTCACTTATAATCGAAAGATTACCTTTATTTCTTTCTGTAAAATCTTTTATCAGAATTAAGCCAAGACCTGTGCCTTGTTCTCTCCGGGTACCGGGAGTGGATGTTATTTTTTTCGACCGGAACAGATTCTCAATGATTTCACTTTTCATTCCGATGCCGGTATCTTTTATCCTTAATTCTATCTGATTTTTGTTTTTTATTGTGGAAATAACTATTAATCCCTTGTCTGGTGTAAATTTAACCGCGTTGTTTAAAATGTTATTAATAGCTACAGTAATTGTAAATTCATCTGCATAAATGTTCGTCTCTTCCGAAATATTATTCAGAATCGTAATCTGTTTTTGTTTTGCAACTCCCGAATAAGAATTAACACTGTTGTCTATAATCGAGTTTACAGAGAGAATCTCCGGATATAATTCTATTTTCCCGCTTTGCGAACGCGACCAGGTCAATAAATTTTCAAGTAAGTCGTATATAACTTTTGACGATTTATTTAATTCCCGGATAATCCTCTGTCGTTTTTCCTCATCAAAATCTTTATAATTCTCGACCAATAAATCAGTAAATCCAAGAATAACATTAAAAGGATTTTTTAGGTCGTGGGCTATAATAGAAAAATATTTGTCCTTGGTTTGATTTGATTCTTCCAGTTCTTCATTGAGCTTATCAATTGCCTCAATTCTGGCTTTTAACTCCCTGACCATATCATTGAACGAATCGGCCAGTAGTTGCAACTCTCCCTTTGTATCCAGGTTCACCTCAACTTCCAGATTACCCAGCCCAATCTCCCGCGTTCCTGAAATAAGCTTATACAATGGTTTTGAAATCGATTTTGAAATATAAGAACCAATAGCCAACGACAATAAAATGCTTAATATAGTAAGGTAAATTCCTAATCTAATGGTTTTTCTTACTTTCAAATTAAGCTGATTAATTGCCCAGGCAACTTCTTCTTCAACATCCACAACAAGTACTGATATTAAATCCTGCAATATCCTGGAAACCGGCTCTACATCGTATTCAAAATAATCTTCAGCAGCGTCTGTCTCGTTATTGTCCAACAAATCCAAAATTTCATTTACTCCCGCAACAAAATCAAAAGTTAATACATATAGGGAATCAATAATTGCAAGTTCTTCCATTTCGCCGGCCAATTCATCTTCATCTTCAGAAAGGAGATAACCTGTATTTGTAGCATCATGTAAAATCTTTAACGACGACTGTAAATCAGAAATATATGTTTTGACCTCTTCCTCCGCATAGGCTATTTCATGGGGTCTTTTATCACTTTCTATTTCAAGAAATAATTCTCTTAAATTCGATTTTATCCGTTGTGTAACATAAGCCACTTTATTGGATTGGGTTAACTCAATCCGCTTTGAACTTTCCAAATCATCAACCCGACTAATAATCTCAATGTTATTCATCAAAGCGCTAACATCAACAACTATCATAATGATAATTACCGAAATAAAGCCCAATATTATTCTTTCCCAAATCTTCATATTTAATGCTTAATATTCTTCAAAAATCAGCTTAGTCATTTTCTTCCATGAGGTTGAACTCAAACGTTACCATGGCTAAAACTAAATATTTATCCGATTCTTTATTTAATCCGATGGAAGTACCGAATCCTGTTTCCCAGCCTCCCGGCAAATTTAAAATAATTCCGGGTGTAAGATAGAGTTGATTCTCATTCCCGTTTTCCCATGGATTGCCAATACTGGTTAATTCTAAGTCAAAAATTACGTTTTTCAGCGGCACAAACAAACCTCCACTTAAAAACAATTTGTTTCCTTCCTCTTCATCATTTTCTGCTTTGTTTGTAGAAAAACTGAACCCTGCCTGTGTAAAAATCTGGATGTTATTTAATGAGGGAAGATCAATTGCAAACAACGAGTAAGGCATATATTCATACCGACCTTCACTAATTCCCTTCTCCTCGCTGCTCAACGGTATTTCCAACTCAAAACCAAGCGCTGCATGAAAATTAGTTTTGCCAACGTTCATAAAACTGTACTGTGTATCAAATTCAATATCTCCAATCCCGCTAACAGATGTGTTATTTCCGTCAAAATTATTTTGAAAAGAGCTCCAGCTAAATCCAAGCTGCCAATTGTCAGTTATACCATATTCAGCAAGGACAGGAAAGTTAATATAGTTTAAATCCTCTGTGTTCCCAATTTCAGGATTTAGAGTAAGCTGAACTTCACCTTTTTCCTGCGGATATACCAATTCCGTTTGGAAAACATCCTGCAATGGCTGGTTATAAGTTTTCCTTGTGTCATCCTGAGCAATTACACCATTTGAATAAAACAGCAAAACGTTAAGCAAAATAAAAAGAAATAGATGCAGTCTCATTATAGATTTGTAAATCAAGAATTGCCAACACGAAATATAGAAATAAATTAGTAACAAAGAGAATCTTCCAACGGAATTAATTTTTGAAAATGCAGACTTTAACTCTTTAAAGATTGAAATTGAATATATCAAAAGAAACTTTACTGCATTCTTTTGCACTGTATGGGTATAAATAATAACGCAAAATAAAAGGTGACTTAGCGGAAGCCAGATTCAGATCAACTTATAGTTTATGCTAAAACTTATTTTTAACAGACAAAGCCATATATAAAATCAAAAAAACACGTACCGCATTTGAGGACTTTGTATATCCATTGAATCTCCTTTTTATTGGGGTACTATGTTTCTCCTTCGTTCATTAACAAAGAAACTTTAGGCTGCAATGCGATTTGTTGCCGTAATTTTTAACAGACGCTCTATAGAGATTAGATAAAAGGTTTGAACAAATTAATATCAAAAACACCCTTTTTTCATCTGCCCTACCCGACAAAACAATTCATTTATTCAGGAATAAAAGTATTTTATTAAAAAGCATTAAAACTATTGGCTTTCTGCTCTATTGTTGAATTTTAAGCAATTTAATTATCAAAAAATAAGCTTCATCTAATTTTCCTGTTTAACTCTTCCGGGCTCCCGACGGTTTTCCCCGTGATTACCGGTTAAATCATCTCCCAAATCGAGGCGGGCCTCTTCAGCAATTTTTTCAAGCATTTTCACAATTTCGGGATTCGATTCGCTAACATCATACCGTTCTCCCGGATCGCGGCGCAAATCATACAATCCTCCTTCAAACGAAAAATTGTTGTTCAGTGGCCCGGGGCTTCCATCGTTACCCGGTTGAAAACCTTCGTAAGTTCTGCCGGGGTGAGGAAAAACAAGTTTCCATGAACCGTGACGAACAGCTTCCAGACTGTTCTTCCGGTAATAATATAAAAAGGTTTCGCGAGGATTTGCCTCGAAATTACCCTTCAGGAGAGGCAACAAATTTACTCCGTCAATTTTGTTTTTGGGCAGAGGAGCATCTGCAATGGCTGCCAGTGTGGGCAAAATGTCGATACCTGAAACCAGATTGTTACAAACCACTCCTTCCGGAATCACTCCTTTCCACATCATTAAACAGGGTACACGTTGGCCTCCTTCGTAAGATGTGCCTTTGCCTTCGCGCAATCCGCCGGTGGTGCCCGCGTGGTTTCCGTAATTCAGCCACGGGCCGTTATCGGAGGTAAAAATAACCAGTGTATTTTTATCCAGTCCGGTTGCTTCCAGTGTTTTTATAATTTCCCCGATGCCCCAGTCTATTTCCATCATAACATCGCCGTACATTCCCTGTTTCGATTTTCCTTTAAATCTTTCAGAAGCATAAAGCGGAACATGTGGCAAAGGATTAGGCCAGTATACAAAAAATGGCTTGTCTTGGTTACGTTGTATAAAATCAATCGTTTTTTGTGCAAAATCAGCGGTGAAATGCGCTACATCTTCCGGTTTGACATCCGGATTAACGATTGTCTCATTTTCATAAAGCGGCAGATTGGGATAGGTGCCGGTGGGATGAAGCGGCCACATATCGTGTGAATAGGGGATTCCGTAAAATTCATCAAAACCGTGCTTTGTTGGAAGAAACTGCTTTTGATAGCCCAAATGCCATTTGCCAAAAATAGCGGTAGCATATCCTTTCTTTTTCAACACCTGGGCTATAGTTTCCTCATCGTCCGAAATTCCGGTGGTTGATCGGTGGCTCAACGCCCCGGTAATTCCGATCCGGTTGGGATAGCAACCTGTAAGCAGACCTGCACGTGACGCACTGCATACCGCCTGGGGCGAATAATAATGGGAGAAAAACATTCCGTGGCTGGCAATTTTATCCAGATTGGGTGTACTGTAATCCGTAGCTCCGGTAAGAGTCAAATCGCCATAACCCATGTCGTCGAGGTAAATTAATACGATATTCGGAGGATTGTTATCCTTCTCTTTTGATGAACGAAAACCGTTAAGCGACAGAACAAAAAAAAGCAGAAATAATATCTTAAAATTCATTTTATTCGTTTTTTAAAATACACCACGTATTAAATTTTGATTGATCACTCCAGGTGTTTCCAGCAGAGGAAAAATCACAAAAATTAATAATTTGTCCGTCGCCTAAGTTTAATTCAAAGGCTTTCCACATACCGGGAGATGTTTTCACCGGATTTATTTTGATGGTTTGAGCATTTTCGGGAATAGAAACCGGAGCAAAAATATCACCCTCTGTAATCCTGACATCCCTTGACAATGCCAGCGGCCCATAAAAAAATGTAACTGCCGGTTGTTGGGGTAACGCCTCTTTTTCAGGAAGACTCTTTATGTGCTCATACCTTTGGTTCATTTCTTCTGAGCTACCTTTTTTAAATGCTATGTTTGCCCATTCTTTGTTATAAAAATCAACAGGATAAAAAAGAGTGTTGGCTTTTGACATATCAAATGTTTCATACCGCACAGGTAACTTAAATTCAATTTTGATTACGTCACCATTTTCCCATTCCCTGTGAATCGATAACCAATTGTTCTTTTCTTCACCGGTTCGTTTGGCACCATTTACTTCTACAATCGTGTTACTACTCCATTGGGGCATACGGATGTAAAAATCAAATTTTTCCGGTTTATCAATTGAAATTGTTGCCCGAACAGATGAAGTACTCAAAAAATCACCATCCAATTTAACCGTAACTTTATTTCCTGAAGGCAGGTTTATGTCACCTTCTCCGTCATTAAACAGCCCTAAATAAATGTCACTACCCTTTGAAATTAGTGTTGCTTCGGCCGCCTGGAAAAGTCCCCTCGGGAGATTATCAGTGCAACATTGATGGTGTTCCAAAAAATGATTCATAGCAGGAATATGCACATGGGACATTCGTAAGCGTCTCAGGCCCCAGTCTCCTTCCTGATTAAAGGCACATAACAGCGAATTGTACAGAGTTCGTTCAATCTCTTCCAAATACCTGGTATCTGCTGTCAATGTATATAATTCAAATGATAATCTATTCCAATAAACCGCATCACATACTTCTGAAACAGTATTAATTAATCCAGCAGACCCAACATACTTATCATTAAAACTAACACTACCGACCGGTGTGCGTTCCCACGCAACCAATGCTGAATGTATATTTTTAGCGGCATCCAGATACTGCTGTTTTTCTGTTACTTTATAAAGTTCAACCAGCCCTTCAACACACGAAGTAAATTCGTACCCTTTTGCCCATTTATATGGGGCAGTTTCTGCAAACCAGACATGAACGGGCTCTCCTCCTAATCCTTTATTCAAAATATCAGGTAACTTTTCAGGATGTTCACTCCATTGTAAAACTATATATTCTGCATAATCCAAATATTTTTTCTCTCCGGTTGCATTATAAAGTTTCACAACAGGATAGAGAATAGAGCTGCTTGGCATGCCATAGAAGTTGCCGGTTTTTACAATATCTTCTGCTCCCGGTCCTACTTCTGAAATCAGTTGATCGGTAAACTTCCCGGCTATATTCAAAATGGAATCGTCTTCCAAAAGCTGCCATGCTTCCACCAGTCCCCAAAGCGTATATTTTCTGCTCCACACATTCCAGTTATTTCCTTCCAGAAAATCGGAATGAGAATAAGTTCCTATATAGCCATTTTCATCCTGATATTTACTTAAGCCTTTTACAGCTTCAGCGATACGCTCTTTTAAATCATCGGAGTGGTAATACTTTGCAGCAGCAATGACCGATAAAAGATACTTTCCCCAGAACTCCCCTCGCCATTCCCCACGAGTTGGATAATTTTTATCATCTTCCCGGAGCAAAAAGGCCTCTTCTGTTTCCGGATAGATTGTATCCCATTTTTTTTCATCCAGAATCCGCTGTTCAGATATCCTATCTATGTACTCTCCGATATGGCCTTTAAATTGCCAATGCCCGGAGATCATTTCCAAATCCTTGTCTGCTTTCTCCTGCGTATCTTTTTTTTGACAACTATTAAAAGTTATTAATAAAAACACGAGTAAGGAGAGATAGATCTTTCCAGTCCAATTTATTTTTTTCATTCTAATACTTTTTCAGGTTGAATTAATGTTTTGCTATCCTGTCCGGGTGTGTTCCCCATTCATATCGTTTTTGTTTATTAAAATTGGGATTGGGTGACGGCAATTCTGCCCCGATATCCTGCTGCCATTCTTTTAATATGTGGATCATTTCATCCAATTTCCCGGGTTCTGTTGATGCACAATTATTGGCTTCCTGTATGTCTTTTCTCAGGTTAAATAATTCATAATGATTATCCACCAGATTCTGAATAAGTTTCCAATCCCCCTTTCGAACGGCATTTGCCGGCTCGTCATGATGATAAACCGGATAATGCCAGAAAATTGCACGCTCTGAATCGTTGTTTTTCCCCAATAATACAGAAACAAGGCTTTTGCCGTCAAAAACCTGGTCGTCAGGTAATTTTCTGCCTGCCAATTCTACAAGTGTAGGGAAAAAATCAACACTGCTTACAATGCCATCGGAAACCATCCCCTTTTTTATTTTTGCGGGCCATTTTACAATTAGCGGAACTCTGATTCCCCCTTCATACAGCGTGCCTTTCTCTCCTCTCAATGGTTTGTTTGAAGAAGCGACATATAACAATGAATCATTTTTATACATGCTGGCTTTACTGTCTGCCAATAACGGGATACTGTCATATCGTTTATTGAGTCCCCCATTATCTGAAAAGAAAACAACAATTGTATTTTCCGACAATTTCAATTCTTCCAGTTTTTTCGTAATTCTGCCAACACTTTGATCCAGGTGTTCTATCATAGCAGCATAAACCGCGTTACACGGATATCCTTCAATTTTGGTTTTTACCCGGTATTTGTCAATTAACTCCTGATCTGCATCCAACTGGACATGGACATCAAAATGAGCCAGGAACAGAAAAAAAGGTTCTTTCTGATGTTTCCTGATAAATTCTTCGCCAAAATCAACCAACAATTCAGACAATCGCCTATTCGTTCCCTCTGCACGAGGAGGTGTGAATTTTACATTATAATACCCCTGTCCCACATTAGACTCATCAAAACCCTGGTTTAGCGGGTGATATTCGGATTTATTTCCCAAATGCCATTTCCCGAAATAACCAGTTGCATATCCGGCTGATTTCATTGCTTCTCCAATCGTTGTTATTTCCGAAGGTAAATATTGATTGCGGTTTTTCGGAACAATAACTTTCTCGTAAGGACGCCAGTGTCCCGGAATGAAGTCGGTTATTCCCACTCTTGCCGGATATTGACCGGACATAATACTTGCTCTCGTTGGCGAACAAACAGGACATGCAGCGTAGGCATTTGGAAAATATATTCCATCTTTTGCAAGCTGTGCAATAGCAGGAGCCTCGTTGAACTTGTTTCCATATACAGGCAAATCAGCCCAGCCCAGATCATCGGCTAAAATAAATACAATATTGGGTTTTACTTGTTTTTCCCGAGTGCTGCAAGTTGAGCCCACAGTTTTAAAAACCAATAAAATACTTAAAATTAAAATTATATTTTTTTTCACTTTTCCCTTAAATTTTATTGATGAGTCGTATTTTTCACCTACCTGCGAACACCTTGTATTTTTTAGCTAAAAAGCGATAGATAAGGATTAATCATTCTCACCTTTCCGGCTGATCTGTTTTATCATTTATTACCTTCTTTACCGCGTCCAGATACCCATACCCATTTAACATATCGGGAAGCAAATAACTGCCTTCAACCCACTCATTCCAGGCATTGATGGTAATTATTTGGGGTTGTTCCGGGCGACTATCAAGATATTCTTTTGCTTTTGTCAGAAGAGCCGCAAAACTCTCAGGCGTATTATGATAGTGAACCACATCTTTTATTCCTTTGGCAGGAAAACGCGGTGTGTCGTCCCAGCCAACAGAAACGCAGGGAAATACCGGTACGTTTAACAAAGAGTCCATTTGTGTCCTTATTTTTAACGAATTTGAACCATATATCAGGTAATCTTCGTTTCTTCCTCCCATGTTGTACATTGCCACACTGTTGAATCCCATTTCATTTACTCTTTCCGAAAACTTTGTAGCCGCTTCTTTTGACATGATTGAACCACCTCCCTGGTTCCACTGTATATGCAACCCCGGAAATCCGGCTTTCACTACTTCCTTTCGGAAATAATCCAGTGCTTTCCGGGCCTCTTCTATATTTCCGCCAAACCCTTCCAGCAGATTACCTATACTAAATATAGAAAACACCGGTTTCTCATCGATTTTAAAATAATTGGGCTGCTTGAAATACTGATTTATTACCCTGTCAACAATAATTTTGAAGTTGGCCCAGTCAACGGCTCCATCCCAAAGCAGAGAGGTATCGTCTTTAAATTTGTGCACATTCCAATAGTTTCGTTTTACATCGTGGTTGGCCCACATGATATAAAACTGCATTTTCGAGTTGTTTTTTGCTTTTAGAAAACCATCATTAAGAGCACTTTCCAGAAAGGGCCCCCCGTCAAACCAGTACCAGTCATAAATAAAAACATTAACACCGTGTTCGACAGCAAGGTCAATCCATTTTTCCACCACTTTAGGATTATTATCCATTTCGTATCCCCATAACGGCTGTCGGGGCTGATAATGCCCATCAAAACGGGGATTTCCTTTTTTTATAACTTCCCATTCGCCAACTCCCTCCGGCCACAACATATTCCCGAAACGTTCATCATGATGGCATGATGGCCACACATATGCTGCCACATTATAGTTTTTCAAAGGGGTAACAGCTGTTTGATATTTTTCCTCAACAGGGTTAAAAGAGAGAAAGTTCAGAAGATAAACAAGTAAATATAAATGTACACTCATTTTTTTGTTTGTTTTATTATTATCACTAGTTGCCGCGTTATTTTATTTGGTGTAAAATTAATGGTGCTCCGCTTCCTGTATACCAAAGGAGCACCATTCTTTTTACTATTTACCATCCGGGATTTTGCTCCAAATTAGGATTTAAAGTAATTTCATCCTGCGGAATAGAATAAAGATAATCCTGACTCTCCCTAAATTGATAGCCATTGGGTAATTGAGTAGAAAGATAATCTATAAGTCCATTTTCATCAAGTGTTGGATAAAAATCCGGAAACTCCTCTGAATTAAAAGGATAGCCTTTTAATCTCTTTCCTTTGAAAAGGGAATGAGCGGCCCATCTCATAAAATCCATTTCCCGAAATCCTTCAAGAGCTAACTCAACCCTTCTTTCCCTTCGAATCTCATAAAGCTCGTCAGAAACAGAATATCCATAGTCAACAGGACTATAATCCGATTCTTTAGGATTGACTGCAAAGTCAGGCATTCCTGCTCTTTCACGTAATAAATTAAGTTGGGCATACGCGATCGTATTGTCAAGTTCGTATTTAGCTTCGGCATAATTTAACAGTACTTCACCATATCTAAAATAAATATGTCCTGTTTCACTTCTACCTTCCGACATTTTCCCTGCTGCCGGTGATTCCGGATTTGACGATTTTTTGATTTGAAATCCTGTTACAACAAGTTCCAAAGCTCCTCCGTTTACATTTGGCATGGAAAAAACAATATTGTCAGAAACTGAAGCCATTACATCTCCGGGAATCCAGATTGAGGACTTTAAACGGGGATCACAATCCTCTGCGATTTTAGTTAAAAAATCATTCCCTTTGTTTGTTTTACTATGTTCGATATAATCATACGGTTCGCCATTTTTTCCCAGATACGAAGAAATTAATTCCATCGTTGCACTGCTTCCCGTGGGAGATTTTACCAGCCGGTACTGGGAACTGTTTGACATTCCTTCGTCCGCATTATAAGCTTTATAAAACAAAACTTCATTAACGTCAGACATGTTATCAAATCCAAACATTTTGTAATAGTCTTCGGAGGGTTTTCCGGTATTATAAACACCTACTGAATAACTTCCATCCATTAATTCTTCTGCCGCATCAACACAGGCCTGAAAATATTTATCAGGATTTGCTCCGGATGTACCGAATGGCGTATTGGCATGATATTTTTGCCATGTTCCTTCGTACAAAGCAACCCTTGTTTTTAAAGCAAGTGAGGCCTCTTTATTGATTCTGTTGTTTCCGGCTTCCTCTCTGGTATTCAGATATAAAAGCGCTTTATCTAAATCTACCAATATTGAATCAGCGATCAATGTTCTGGGCTCTCTTGGTTTCATCAATTCATCTTCATCATCAAGTTGCAACGCTTTTGAATACCATGGCAAGTCTCCATATTTCTGTAATAAGTCAAAATAATACCAGGCCCTGAAAAAATAGGCCTCACCCAAAAAATGTTTATATTCATCAAATTCACTCTCACATTTTCCGTAATTTTCGAGAAAAATATTTACATTCCTCAAATTACTCCATTCATTCTTCCAGTTTCCTGTTCTTAATGTTCTCTCTCCATTCAAAATAGTATTTGGAGATGAAGTTAACATATTGTCTGAATTCATATCCGCATCAACTATTATTGATGATGGAAGAGTCGGATAAAACTGCAACATATAGTTTTCCAAATCTGTTGATGTTTTCCAGTAATCATCCATACTGATCTGGTCTAAGGGTTGCAGGTCAATAAAATTTTCACAGGAACTAATTAACAACACTGTGGCAACAGCCAATATGATTTGGGTATATTTTAAATTTTTCATAAGAATTATTTTAAGGTTTAATATGTAATGGTTAAGCCTAATGAGAAAATCCTGTCGGCACCATAAGTTAAACGGCCTTCTCCCTGCGTTCCCTGAAAGCTTCCACCTCTCGGATAACCCACCGGGGCAACTGGATCGATTCCATTTGGCAAATCACTGAATGTCAACAGGTTTTCGCCGGAGAAATACACTCTCATTTTTTGTAAATGCAATTTTGAAATAATGTTATCAGGCAGCGTATAACCTATTTGAATATTCTGTAATCTCACCCAGGATGCATTCTGTAAATAACGTGTATTCGGGTAAATCTTATTCTTATTGTTTTCTGATGCATTTAAATAGGGTCTTGGCCAATATGCATCCGTATTTATATTTGCTTCACCTTCATAAAGACCGCTGTATTTTGTTCCCGCTTCGTCTCTAAAATAGTCGAGATGATGAGATTGTAACTGTGTTTCCCACCATCCATTCATAAATCCCCAAAAAATATTTGAACCACTTGAAAAATAAATATCTTTTTTTGCCACACCTTTCCATAACATGGAGAAATCAAAACCTTTAAATTCCATTCCTGCCATAATTCCGTATTGCCAATGTGGTTCTGAATTTCCAATGATCGATAAGTCTCCATGGTCACTCTTCGTGTTTTTCCCATTATTAACGTATCCATCATTATTTGTGTCTTCATACTTTATATCTCCAGTATTCCAATTGCTTGCAATATGCGACAGATCGGTTGTTTCCAGGTAGGCATCCAGGTCTTCCTGTGTCCTGAATAAATCATTCGATGTGTAGCCCCATATTTCTCCCAATTCCTGTCCTTCATACCAGGTAGACAGTGTTCCGGTAGGATTAAAATATTTGGTGACAACTGATTTATAATCATACAAGTTGAAATTGACGAAATAAGATAATCCGTTATCAAGGTTATCCTTCCAGCTGAGCGTTAATTCCCATCCTCTTGTTCGGAGTGAAGAGTTATTATCCTGAGGGACACTTGCCCCCAAAACACCGGGTTTTGCTTCTGATGCGCCCACCATATCTGTTGTGAGTCTTTCATACAAATCAAAATCAGTTTGTAATCTGTTATCCAGAAATGAAATATTCATACCAACATTTTTTGTTGTAGCTGTTTCCCATGTAAGGTTTCTGTTTACAATTCCAGGTGCCTGAGTAAATCCCACGGGTCTGGTTTCTCCATAATTAAAAACCCAGGCCAACTGGTCGGTATTAATCGTAACCAATTCGAGATCGCTGTAAGGAGAAACATTTTGATTCCCCAATTGCCCCCAGGAACCCCTGATTTTTAATGTGGTTATGAGTTGTTCGGGGACATTCCAAAATGTTTCATTATGAATATTCCAACCAGCCGAGAAAGAAGGAAAAAATCCCCATCTGTTGTCTTCTCTAAAAACATATGAACCATCATATCTGACATTCGATTCCAACAAATATTTTCCTTTATAATTATAACTCAAACGTGAAAAATATCCTTCTGTCGCCATGTGTGACAAACTTTCGGAGAGAACAGGGCTGCCGGTTGCTGTTTGCAGGGAGGAGACATCTTCAACGATCAAATTTGTTTTATACCCTTGCATCCAACCGTATTTTCCCTTTTCAAACTGCATCCCTGCCAAAAAGTTAAAGTGATGGGAATCTTTAATTGAAAACTCATAAGAAGAATAAATATTTGTTGTCCAATATTTATTGTCAGTATGCGTTCGTTCAATACTGTTCGGAGCACTTTTACCAAGTACTGATGTTGTTTTATCGACGTTGTAAATAAGGACATTTTTATCGATACTGGTGTAAATTCCTGAATAAGAATTGTAAGCAAAATCAACATTTATTTTCCACCCTTTTAACGGACGAAATTCCATTTTAAAATTGTTCCAGTTGTCAATTTCTTCATTTGTATCAGATCCTCCTTGTTCAATCATCGGAATGGCAGATGTATGGGTGTAATTTCCCCATCCGTCATACATTGGAGAAATAGGATAGACGATTGATGATATCATACCAAAAAGGAAAGAATAGTCACCATATTTTGTCATACTTGGTTTCTCTCTGTCTTTTTTTGCTACACGTGTCTCCCAGGAAAAATCCCACCAATCGGCTATTGCCAGATTAACTTTTCCCATTAGGTTGATTCTGTCAAAAGTATCTGTTCCATAATTCAGTACGCCTTCCTGGCTCAAATACCCGGCAGAAAAATAATAAGACGCATTTTTCGAACCTCCGTGAAAGGAAAGATCATGTTTGTGGTTGATACTGTGTCCATAAAAAATGTCCCACCAATTATTGTTTGCGTAACTTAAATTGGCATGATCCCATGTATTACCATTCGGATAAGCGCCAAAAATTGTGGCCCCCTCAGGCCAGTTCGGAATCGATTGTTCTATATAATCCCAATCTTCATTTTGATAAGCAATAATCCTTTCAATAGTCTCATTACTAAACGGGCTTCCTCCACGATTAGCTCCTGCTTCGTTAAGTGCCCTGACCCATGTATATGAATCTAACGGCTGAGGCAAAGGTTGAGGTGTATTAAGAGAAACATTAGCAGAATAGGTAACACTTAGCTTTTTATCCTTTTCTCCTTTTTTTGTGGTAACCAGAATCACTCCGTAAGGAGCCCTTGCCCCATATATCGCCGAGGCCGCTGCATCCTTTAGTACAGATATCGATTCAATATCTTCAGGATTCAGGTTATTAATATCTCCTGGAATGCCGTCGATTAATATATAGGGTTCCCCTCCATTTAGAGAGCCGGTTCCCCGAATTGAAATATCCATTGTCGCCCCGGGTTGAAATCCTTCCTGGTTATTGATTTCGAAATTCATACCGGGTGAAATTCCTTGTAATAACTGTGAAACTGTGGGGGCCTGGCGATTGGTCAACTTTTCACTTGTTACAACGTCAACAGCACCTGTCATATTTACCTTTTTCTGCGTTCCGTAGCCAATGGCCACAACTTCCTCAATTCCAATTGCATCCGCTTCCATCCTGACATTAATGGTTGTTTGTCCCTCGGCCAAAATTTCCTGAGTTTTCATACCAACAAATGAAAACTGAAGAGTAACATTAGTTGTAATACCTGACAATGAATACTCTCCGTCCGCACTGGTTACCGTTCCTTGTGTTGTTCCCTTTACGACTACAGTTACACCAGGCAGCGGCTGCCCCTCAGAATCAATAACTCTCCCTGAAACTGTTTTTTGTTGTTGAGTTGTTTGTTCGTTGTTTGTTTTCTTTGGAGAAAGAATTATCTGCCGGCCCATTATTTCATACTTTATATTGGCTACATTCTCTATTTCCTCCAGAATTTCGGTTATTTTTTTATTTTGAAAATCTCCATTTATTCTCTGTTCAACATCAATTTTACCAGTATAAAAAAAGCGGAACTCGCTTTGATTCTCAATCTTTACTAAAAAATCTTCCAGCCGTAAATTGTCTGCAGAAAGTGTAAGCTTTGTTGTTTGAGAATAACTTTCTGAAGCAAACACTCCGATGAACGAGATTAAAATCAATAAAAATGTTAGTTTCATAATTCTTAACATTTTGAATACGCACGGACTAAGCCCATGGATACTTCGTTTTTTTTCCATAATTTTGAATTAGTTTGAATAAGTACTAAGATTATTTATCAACTACTTTTGAAGAAGCGGAAAGTGCCATTTTCTGCTTCTTTATTTTTCCTGAGCAGTAAAAACAGGTCGATTGGTTTATTTCATATACATCAATATTTAGGTTAGACTTGTTGTTTTATTTTAGCTTAATAGTAAATACTCTTGTTTTATTATTGAAATTATAGCTTACCGGTGATGCTTTGCTTATCATCTCCATTACCTCGCTTATACTCTCCATCTCGATTGTGCCGGTATACCAAACCTGATTTAACCTCGAATCGTTGTACTCTATTTTTACATTGTACCAACGCTCCAATTTTTTAACTAACGAAGGGAACGGTTCTTTTGAAAAGATAAGTTTACCCTCTTTCCATGAAGTATAAAATTTAGTTTCAACATCAGTGACCAAAAAACCTTTGTCCGTTTGTTCGGCTTGTTGCCCGGGATTCAGGGTAACTTCATCCTTGCTGTTTTCTCCTTTTAAGCTTACAATTCCTTCTTCCAAAGTAGTTGTGAAAGAATTGTCATCAGAAAAGGCTTTCACATTAAATGAAGTACCCTTAACTTTCACTTCTCCGTAATTAGTAGAAACAATAAAAGGCCGGTCATTCTTCACCACCTCAAAATAGGCTTCTCCAACAAGCTTTACAGGCCTGGTTTTATCAAAACGTGATGGGAAAGAAAGCTTTGTCCCGGAATTTAGCCAAACTATTGAACCATCGGGTAAAGTAATATTTGTTCTCGCACCATAAGGACTCGTAACCGTTTGCAAACTCTCACTCAGGTGAACTTCTTCAGGGTTAGTTTGTAAGGAAAAGAAAATAGTGCTGAATAGCAATCCTGTAATCAATACAGCGGCAATTTTTAATCCCCACGAATATATTTTTATTTTTCGCTGATATGAACGATGCTGCTCCTCCCGGATAATTTTCTTTATATTTCGAAATAATGATTGATTGGGTTCAACCAACCCGGTATCCTCCCGAAGACTTGTATTCCAAAAAGGTTTTATTTCCTTAAATATTATGGAATCATTCCTTTTGTCATGAATAAAATCTGTGAGTTTGTTAAATTCGTCGGGATACAGTGTCGAATTGAAATATTTTTTAAATAAATGCTTCATTGTTGTGCCTTTGTTTAAGTATTACACAACAAAAAGGATGATCCCTGGTAAAAATTAGAAAAAAAGATAAAAATAAAGTAGCGCTATTAAGCCGAGCTCTTCAAGTTTACTTTTTAAATAACTGATGGACTGAGAAATATGAAATTCAACGGTTTTTGGAGAAATACCTAATCTTTCTGTAATTTCTTTATGCGACAAACCTTCTTTCCGACTGAGGATAAAAACTTCTTTTCGGCGTTCAGGCAGTTCATCAACAATCTCTTCTATTTTTGCTTTCAGATCGTTATACTCTACTTCTTCAAAAAACTCATACTCTTTTGCAACCGAAAGTTGCTGAATCTTGTCTTTTACTTTTTGATTGTTAAGTCTGCTTCTGAGTTCGTTTAACAGCAAATTCCTGGTGATGGTAAAAATATAAGCATTAAAAGTAGAAGCTGACGTAATTTTTTTCCGGTTTTGCCATACCTTCAAAAAAACTTCCTGGAGAATATCGTCAATTCCGGTTTCGATTTTTAAAAAAGACTTGGAGAAATGATATAACCGGGGATAATAGTAATTGAACAAAACTTCCAGTGATGATTCATTGCTATTGGTTAGTTCGTTTATTTCCCTGTCCAGATTATTTTTCTTCTCCATGAAAACATTAGGTTGCGGTACAAACTTATAAAAATGTTTTAATATCTATTTTCTGAAGGAGCTGGATTCTTGCTGTCGGATAAATCACATATTTTCTTTAAATACACTTTTTTTCAACTAAGAGTCTATTTTTTCAATCCGTTACTTTTTATCTCGATGCGAATATTTGCCCTTAAAACTTTGGCGAAAACTTGTATTGTTGTCGGTTGTACACCAAGGCAGCTTAAATATCAACTTGACGATTGGAAGGCAAATACTTATCTTAGAATGATAAAAAACCAAATTAAACCAATGAAGATAGAATTTTGTTTAGATAAAATCGACAGCTTTTTACCGTCCATTGCCCGGCAGCTGGGGCTTCAAATCAAAAACAATTCGTTTGCTTTACCTGAAAAATTAGGGAAAGGTTTTTTTACTCAAGCAGTATTTAACAGTAATCTGGCCATCACCTATTACGAAATTAATTTAGATATTCCGAGCACTATAATACGGCACAAAAGCGCCAACAGTGATATTTTACCAATCGTATTCTGGTTGTCAAATGCCGGCGTTACACAGGAATTAAATACAGAAACAAAAATAATAGGCAAAAATACGCCAAACGGTATCTTTTTCCCGTCAAACAACATGGAGACCAATTACACTTTTCCGGCTGGAATCCCGATTAAAAATATTGCTGTGTATATTCACAAAACATGGTTTAAGAAATTTCTAAATCCCCAAAATGATTACATCAACAATTACATTTTAAGGCAAAACAACTATTTTCTGTTTGAAGAGATAAACTTTGCCATGGAAGAAGTAATAACAGATATAGAGGCCATTTTCAAAACAAAAGTAAATGATACGCTTGCACCGCTCAACCTTTATGTTGATACTTTAAAACTTTCCAATTTATTCTTTGAAAAAATTTTACAACGAAAATCAGAAAATACCTTTGTAAATATCAAACCCTACGATATTCAAAATTTATTCAAAATAAAGGGGATCATCAGTGATAACTATATCGATTTTCCAACGATGGATTATCTATCAAAAGAATCGCACATGAACGAAAGAAAATTGCAAAAGTTATTTAAGCAGGTGTTTGGAGAAAGCATATATCAGTTTGCGTTATCGCTGAAAATGAGAGAAGCAAAACGTTTGCTGCAAAGTAAAAATTATTCTGTTTCCGAAGTTGGGTATCTGGTTGGATATTCCAACCTCAGTCATTTTAGCCAAAAATTTAGAGAACATGTTGGTATTAGCCCCAAAGCATATCTGACATCGCTGTAATGCATTATTCAGACCTCCCGAAAAACCTAATATTCATCAACCTAAAAGTCGGTTTTCGGATATTTATTATCGTTTTACGGTTATTTTATCTTTTTAAGACACAATACTTTTGTTTCATAATTAAAAATTAAAAATGAAACAATTATGAATCTTTTAAAAAACATTCTGCTGGCCCCCATTTTAAAACAGGGTTACAAAAAAAACCTGGTATCGGGTCCTGAGGTAATTAATTTAGAGAAAAAAAGCTGTATCGGATATTCAATCACGACTTCGCTTAAAGGAAACCGAAAAAAAGAGGAAATTCCCCCTTTTTTTCACGACATTTATGATAACAATAAACTAAACAGTTTATGGGGGCAAAATGAACAAAATATGTATTGTATTTTTGACATGCATCCAAACAGCCAGGATTTTGATTACTATATTGCTACTGACAAAAAAGCAAAGCACCACAGTTTAAAATACGCTGAAATCACTCTTCCAAAAGGGAAATATGTAAAGGTAGAATTAATGAAAAAAAATCATTCGGCAGTTAGTAAAATAATGATGTACCTGCGTGCAATCTGGCTTGAAGCAAATGGCTACAAAGCTGCAAACAGCCCGGCTTTTATTTTATACGACAAAAGATTCCATTCAAATTACAAACAACACGGCTGCATTGATGGAAATTATCCGGGGGAACCAATTGCTTCATTTTTTATACCACTGGAAGACGAAAAAACTATTTCAGCATAAATAAAAACATGGAAGAATATAGTATAAAACCTTTTAAGCAGGGAAACGAAAAAGCGGTTCATCAACTCGTAAAAACAGTTTACGATGAGTTTGTTCGACATGAAAACACAGAGGAAGGTAATTTGCTTTTTTATGATTGGATAATGCCTCAAAAAATAGCCGCCCGGCAAAAACAGCAAAATAACTTATGGTTGGCGTGGAGCAGCAATAAAATTATTGGAATGATGGAAATAAGAGACAATCAAAATATCACCTTGCTTTTTGTAGATAAAAATTACCAAAAGCGAGGAATAGCGAGGAACCTGTTTCAAACTGCGTTAAACGAATATAAAAAAAGAGAATTTAATTTGGATAAATTCTATGTCCACGCTTCGTTATCATCAGTACCGGTATATAAAAGTTTGGGATTTAATGTAGTCAGTAAAGCACGAAAAGAAAACGGTATTTATTATGTATCAATGGAAACAAACATTTCATAAAAGCGAAATAAAGAAAATCCTTAAAGTTGACTAACCCCGTGGCAGAGCCAGGGAATATTTCGCCAACTCTATTTTCAACAATAATGCTGAAAAGTTAGATTTTCTTTATTTCCCCCTCTGTCATCCGCCATCTGGCCGATGACATCTCCCCTGAAATCAGGGGAGAATATAAGGTAAGCCCGAGACAAAGCCTCGGATAATTTTTGATTGACTCAAACAAAAATTGATAAACAAAACATAATGTTTTTCAAAAATAAATCAACCATTGTTTTTATCAGAAAAAAAGAATGTGACAAGTTTTGTATAGATTTACCGGCAAAAACCAATGAAAGAACGATGGCCTCTGGTTACCGGCTTTATCCTTTTGACTTTGGGAATACTGGCTAAAGTGCTAACGGAAATTCGTATTGTCCCAATTGTTTTAATCCTTTCAGGAGTATCACTTAAAATTTATTTTATATTTCAAAAAGCAAAAAAAACAAAATACCATCCCGGAATTGAAATCGCCTTTCTTTTGGTGGGATTAGCACTCTTCTTTTCCGGAATGTATTTTCTGCCCGAGGATACATTTATCTCTCCTGATTTATTTATTGGAACGGGGATTGGATTGAAGATAATTTTTATTATTCTGTTTATAAAAAAAACAGGAAAAAAGTAAAGCTATACATTTGCTTTAATAAATAATTTCAAAAATCGAAAGGCTGAAAAAATGCACACCAGGATTACCCGATAAATAGTTAAAATATATTTTTCTTTTGTAAGCCGGCTGCCAACAATTGCATAAAAAGCAGAACACTCACAAACAAAAAAATACGGGCTATAAAGTCGCCATACTTTACATAAAAAGTAATTTTATTGTTGGTATTTAGTTGTCCGGCAACCGAAGCCGGCTCCCACCACTGTGTATGCAGAACAACATCGCCCCGCTGGTTTATAAATCCGGAAATACCTGTATTTGCGGCTCTCGCGATGCTCCTCCTGGTTTCAATCGCCCGTAGTCGGGCAAACGAAAAATGTTGTTTATATCCCGGAGAATTTCGCCACCAACCGTCGTTGGTAATAATAAAAATCAGCTCCGCACCTTTTTTTACAAACTGCGTTATATAATCTCCAAAAACCGATTCATAACAAATAACGGGAGCAAGCTTTGTGCTGTCCTTTGCAAAAAAAAGCGAAGGCTCGTCCTGGCTTCCCAAATTTCCGCTGGTACCTCCCAAATCAATAAATACATTTTTTAAAAATCCGAAATATTTAAGAAAAGGCACCTTTTCTACTCCACTCACTAAAATTGATTTGTGGTAAAGCTGGTAGTCACCACTTTTCTGAAAAAAAACGGCTGTGTTAAAAACATCAAAATATTTTCCTTCTCTGTATCTTGCTGTTTCTGAAGCTTCTTGTTCTTTATAAATTTTACTTGAGGAGACTCCAATCATCAATTCAGTATTCGGATAATGATTTTGAAAGCTTTTAAGCACCTTATATTGCTGACTATTCTGTATCCTATCAACATTCCAGTTTTTATAGTTTTCTACAATCGTTTCCGGGCCTACCACAAAATCGGTTTGTCGGTTCGCCTTTTCACCGGCAAGTTGTATAAATTTTTCCAACTTCGCATTTTCAGCCTCCCTACTATAATCTTCCGAATAAGGATCTATATTGGGTTGAACAAGAACAATATTTTTAGGATTGTTTACTTCCTTGTAGTTATTGTACATTTTTAAGGATATAAATACCGGAGCAGCAATCAAAAAGAGAATTAAAAATGCTGGTTTAATCACATCGGACAAAACTTTTTCTCTAATTCCTTCAAAAAACTTTAGCACCAATATATTAATAAGCAGAACCCATAAAGTACCACCAAAAACACCAGTAAATTCATACCATTGAATGATTTTTACATTATTGGCAAATCCATTTCCCAAAGTCAGCCACGGCCATTCAATATCCCAGTGAAAATGAAAATACTCAAATGAAATCCAAAATCCAGCCAGGGCAATATAACCAAGTGTATGTTTTAAATTTCGGCGGGCAAAATGTGCCAGCCACAAAATCAGCGACATTACAAATGAATTTACGGCGATAGCCATTAAAGCTCCGGCAAAGGTTGCATAAGCAATCCACCAGGTAGTAATTCCATTCCAAATTAAAGTTACAATAAATGCGTGGCCCCAAAATGAAACACCGGGGTATTTTTCCTTGTTTTCAACAAAATATTTATCAAGAATGAACAGCGGAAATAAAGCGAAAAAGAGTATCCATCCGGGCAACCCGAGCCAGGGCATACTTAATAATAGTCCCGAAAAAACCGACAACAGAATCCTGTAGATCCTTTTCATTTTTATGTATCCTGATTGTTGGTAAATGTTGCTTTTTTCTTTTTACTTGAACGCTCAAAAACAAAATCAATTTTCCCAATTACCAAACCACCCCACCAGGCCTGGTTGATAATCACTTCGTTTCCCATTTTATTCCTTTTTACAATGGGTTCTTCCAGATAAATACTGTGATTATGTCCACCAAGTATCAAGTCTGTCATCGATGTATATTCCACCAGTTTGGTATCACATATTTTATCATCCTCACCTTCGTACATCACCCCGAGATGAGACAAACAAACCACCAGGTCGCACTTCTGTTCCTGTTTTAAAAATTGTTCCATTTCTACTGCAACTTTCACAGGATCCAGAAATTTTGTATTCCCATAGTTTTGTTTACCGACAAGCCCTTCCAATTCAATACCTAAACCATAAACACCAACTTTGATTCCGTCACGGTCAAAAATCTTAAATCGTGGAAATTTACCGGCAAGAATCGTATCAGAAAAATCGTAGTTTGAACATATAATAGGAAATGTAGCATTGGGCAGCGGTTCCAAAATACCTTCCAGTCCGTTATCAAATTCATGATTTCCAATTGTTCCTGCATCGTAACCGGCCTGGCTCATAACTTTCAATATCAGTTCGCCTTTAAAATAATTAAAATATGGTGTTCCCTGGAACATATCTCCGGCATCGAAAAGTAACGTATTAGGATTTTTCTTTTTTTGCTCTTTTACAAATTCCGAAATTCTGGCCATTCCTCCTTTTCCATTGTATTTCTCATCTGAACCGGAAAACGGTTCGATATGGCAATGTAAATCATTGGTGTGCAAAATTGTAATTGTGACAAAATCGTCGCCGGCCAAAAGTTCTTTGGGAAACATTCCAAAACTTACACCAAGTGTCCCGGCAGAAATATTCCGTAAAAAAATTCTCCTATTCATTACTTATCCTCCCATCAGTTTTTGCCGTAAGTTTTTCACCTTTTTCCTGCTTATCTTCAAGATGTTTAATAATCACGTTACGAATCTTTTTATTGGTGTTTATCATTTTTAACCGTTGAGTAAAAACTTGCATGCTGCTTCCGCCGTTGGCCACATAATCATTGGTTACCATCCAATATTTTTCATTTAAATTCAAAGGTTTTCCTGCCACTAAAATTCTTTCAGCTTTTCCTTCTGAAATTTTAAACCGCACACCTCCAACACTGTCTCCTCCGTTTGATGCAACAATATCGAGAAATACTTTTATCTGTTCCCCCGTTAACCGGAGGAAAACCATTTCGTTTTCAAAAGGCATCAGTTCAAATATATCTTCAACTGTTATTTCACCTTCAGGAATATTGGAAAGAATCCCAAAATAATTATAAAATGAAATTTCCGGCTGAAAACCCAATCCTTCACGAACAGCTTCTTTTTTACCCTCTTCAATTAACAAATCAGCAAGAAAATTGGTTAAAAGACTTTCAGGTTTATCTTTCTCCATTTCTGTTTCAGAAACAGAAATCACCCGGTTCATATCTTTTTCAAGAATACTTTTATACGGAAGATATATCTGAACAACCTCATTGTCAAGACTGTTCAAACTTTCAGAAACAGTTAAGTTTTCAGTTTCATAAGAAACTTTAGAATAATGCGTTTTACATGAACTAAGGAGTAAAACACAAGTTATCAACAACGTATAGGTGATAGTTTGTTGCATGGATAAAAAATAGTTTTAAAACTTACTCTTATTTTAGCACGAATAAGGTTAAAAATGAAAACGATTTCAATAACAATATGTTCGATTCAAACTTACATATAAAAAATTTGACGAAGGTAATTTTGGTGCTATTTCTGGTATTGAATTTTCACCCAATTTATATTAAGGCGCAAACAAAAGAGGTTATAGCACAAAAAGGAGATGGAATTTATCGTTTATTGACAAGAAACGGGCTTCCTGTTTCAGACTACATGACAGCATTCATCGAGTTGAATAAGAATTTATTGGGAAAGAACAACACACTCGTTGCGGGGGTAAAATACAAATTGCCCGATAGCGAGGCAGATGATGAGTCTCCGGCAAGTTCCGGAGGAACTTTTAGCACATATTCTATCTTTGGAAAAGACTACGAGAGAGTTGAAATTCTGGATAATACCCTCCTGGGAGCAGTTTATTATCTGGTTGCGGGTCATGGTGGCCCCGACCCCGGAGCAGTTGGAAAATACGGAAATCATAGTTTATGTGAAGATGAATACGCCTATGATGTAACATTACGACTTGCCAGAAGGTTGATTGAACATGGCGCTTCAGTTTATATGATAACCCGCGACCCCAACGACGGAATCAGGAATGACAGTTACCTCAAAGCAGATAAAGATGAACGTTGCTACCCCAATCAAAGCATTCCGCTTAACCAGGTAAAAAGATTAAGGCAACGCACCGATGCTGTTAATAATTTGTATCTCAAAAATAAAACGGCCTTTCAGCGGATGATTGCTATCCATGTCGATTCCAGGAGCCGTGGCGAAAATATTGATGTTTTCTTCTACCATGACAAGCGAAGCGATACCGGAAACAAAGCGGCTGACACTCTGTTAAAAACATTTCAGGATAAATACAACCAGCACCAACCAGGGAGAGGTTATAAGGGAAGCGTATCTTCAAGAAATTTATATGTGGTAAAAAACACCTATCCGGTAGCGGTTTATATAGAACTTGGAAACATTAACCATACCCGCGACCAACAGCGTTTTATCCGGGTTGACAACCGACAGGCAGTTGCAAACTGGCTTGCTGAAGGATTGATTACCGATTTCAAAACAAACAAATAAAAAATATCCCCGTATTGAGGCAAAATAAAATTTGAATTACCTGAATGGTTTTATTTTCACCGGACATCGCTTAAAATAAACCAGTGAATTTTCATGTATCCTTCCCGAAACAATTATAATCCAGTGGAAGAAGTAAGTAAAATGTACTTCCCTTCCCGAGTGTACTTTCTACTTGAATAGTCCCTCCCTGAAGCTCAGCAAACTCTTTACACAAAATCAGTCCCAATCCACTTCCTTTCTCTGCTCCGGTCCCCGGTGTTGAATGATTTTTGCCTGGTTCAAACAGCAAATCCATTTTCCCGCCAGAAATTCCAATTCCTGAATCCCTGATTCCTATTTTCACAAAATCGCCGCTTTCGTTCTTTTCAATTTCCGAAGTAATCGAAATCTCTCCCCCCGGATTGGTAAATTTTACTGCATTCGACAAAAGATTCCTAAAAATAACCTCGGTTAGATTTGCATCGGTTTTTACTGTCAACCCGGGCTGCAATAAATTTTTAAATGTTATATTTTTTATCTCCGCCTGCATCGCGAAATTTTTCAATACTCCGGCAAATCGTTTGCCAAAATCAATTTCTTCCGGCTTTACCTCTATCCTGCCCGATTGTGCCATCGACCATTTCAACAAATTCTCCAAAAGGATATAAACATGGTGCGAAGACTCTTTTAAACTCACCAACAATTCTTTTCTTTCTTCTGTTGAAATATTATCGTACTCCTGAAGGATAAGGTCAACCAAACTTTTCTGGCTTGCCAAAGGGCTGCGTAAATCGTGAGCTATAATTGAAAAGAACCTGTCTTTTGATTCATTCATTTTTTTTAACTGATTTTCAGATTCTTCAACACACTTTTCCTTTAGCTTCGAAGCGGTAATATCATAAGCATTGTAAATAATAGAATTTTCGCTTTTGTAACTAATTCTTGCCGAAAACCAATGCTCTTCCCCGTCAATTTCAAGGTCGTATTCGATAACAACCAGTTTTTTTGTATCCAAACATCTCTTTATAGCTTCCTTAAAAAAATCAGCCCTTTCTTTATCAAAAATATCTTCGAGACTCTTTCCGATTAATTCTTCTGCAGGCAGGTATAGTAACTCCCTGTTTTGCGAAGCAACTTTAAGATACTTTCCTTCTCTGCTAAATTCAATAATCAAGCTATCGAGAGAAGCAAAAATAGCTTTTAATTCTCGTTCGCTTTGCCTCAGTTGAATTAAAGCTCGTGAGAACATGGCTACCAAAATACTAATGACCAGTGCACTGACCGTTAGCAGAAGAAAAAGCACTTTATCCTGATCCCCGTATGATTTCCATCCCTTTTCCGGCACAGCCGCCAGTACCCATGTTCCGTTTGGCAAATCGATATGAACCTTTACAGGGTTTTCATCAAAGATTGTATCATCACCCCAAAATACTTCCCCTTTTTCTCCGGTCCCATTATACCCTTTTAATGCAAAAACATAGTCTTTGTCGTACTGCTCCAATTTTGCTTCATTAAACAAAGCATTCATTTTGATAACAATATCAGTTACTCCCCAAAATTTTTCAATACCGGGGCTCGTTTTATCAAATATGGGGGTATAACTTATAAATGCGATTCCTCCTTCAACCAGCTCCGCCGGGCCTGCAACAAATGTTTTGTGTGTTTCTATGGTTTTTTCAACGATAACTTTTCTTTCCGGGTGTTCGAGCAAATTTAGTCCCAAAGCTGCTTCATGTCCTTCCAGAGGGTAAATCGCGTTTAAGATACAGTTTTTTGAAAGAGCCATAGAACTGATAACAGTATCATTCCGAATATATTCTTTGGCCAGTTCGTGATAATCGTCGTTACTAATTTCCGGATTTATAGAGACATAAGCTGCCACCCCGCGTGTATAATAAATCCTGGAGTACAAAGCTTTTTCAAGCTTCGATTTTTTGCTGGTCATATAATCCACCATTCGCGCACGAATGTCTTTCTCCCATTGTCCCGCTTTAAATCGGGTATAGCCGACCGTCGCGCCAACTAAAATAAAAAGCACAATCAGACCCACAAAAACAGGTTTCAACTTTTTTAATAAAGGTTCGTTTGGTTTCATAAGCAACTGAACAAAAAATAAAGAATTTGGGAAAACAAATCTCTTAAATATCAAGTTTTACAACGTGCAAAAATAGCTGATTTATAAAATATAAAAAAGGCAGGAAACTAAATTTATCTTAAAATAACACAAGAAAATCCTGTGCTAAAAAATATAAAACATATGTAAAAAATAATCGCTTATCAGATAACGCGGTGAAAGGGAAATAACTAACTTTACCCGGAAACAAAACAACTCCTTTTAAATATGATATCGCCTTTATTCAGTCAATTGTTAATACCCTTTATCATTGCCATGTTCCTGGCTGTAACAATGGGTGGAAGCGGTACGGCACCTGCTTTTTCTGCTGCATACGGAGCAAATGTAGTACGCAAAAGTATTATTCCCGGGCTTTTTGGAATTATGGTTTTTGTGGGGGCAATTGTGGCAGGTAAAGGTACGGCCACAACAATGGGCAAGGGTTTACTTGCTCCTGAAATGATGACTTTCTCAACTGTTTCGATTATTCTTTTTTCAGTAGCAATTTCTCTGTTAATTGCCAATCTTGCCGGAATTCCCCAGTCAACAAGCCAGGCAACAGTGCTGGCGGTAGTTGCCCCTGCACTGTACTTCCAGGAGCTTAACACCGAAAAATTGTTTATGGAAATCATCCCAACCTGGTTTATTCTGCCTGTGATTTCATTCTTTATAAGCCTTTTCCTCGGAAAATATATCTACCGCCCAATGCGAAGAAGAGGATATACAATGTCGAGAGCATATAACCAAAACCTCAAACCGGTATGGGATGGTATTATTTTAATCATGTCGATGTATGTAGCATTTTCTATCGGAGCAAACAATGTAGCGAATGCAGCTGGACCGATTGCCTCAATGACAGCGAATGAATTAAAAATATCGATTGACACAAACTTTACTTTAATAATGATTTTGTCGACTTTAATTGTAGCGCCAAGTTTTGGCATCGGAAGTTCTATTTTCGGGCACAAAGTCGTTCAGAACACAGGAAAGGAAATTGTTTTATTTGGAAAATTTGAAGCCGTAATTATTGCTTTTGTATCTTCAAGTTTATTACTTTCAGCGTCATTAATTAAAGGAATTCCAACGTCGCTGGTTCAGCTCAATGTAGCTTCCATTCTGGGAATTGGAGTTGCAAAACTGGGTCCCAAAAACATATTCAAAAAAACAGAAGTAAAAAAATTCTTTTTGATGTGGATTATTGCACCAACGATAGCATTCTTGCTGTCATTGCTGCTTACGTGGTTGACCGACATTTACTTAAACTAGTGCAAATTTCAATCAACTTTTATCGACGGTACAATTTTTACAGGTTGACACCAGGAGTTAATTCCATCGTAAACCCCATTGTATAAATGAGTCATATTTTGATTGTTGATTAGTAATTGCGGCCGCTCCCGCCGAACACAGTGTAATGTATCTCCTTCTTCAAAAATTATATCGTGATCATAAACCACAACCGGGGCAAATTTCTGCCAGTCATCAATTCCATTTTCCGAAATTAAATGGGCTCCCCACCTTTCATGCCCGGTTAATTGTCCCACATTGTCTTCGCAAATCATGTGATATTTCCCATCTTTCCTGTAAAGATAAAAATCTTCGATTTTTGCTGTAGGCCAGACATTTTTATTAACAACTTTATATGGCCCCCGAAAATTATCGGCGCTCGCAATTTTTACCAGTAATTCCGCATCCCGGTACATTAATTTTACACTTCCGTCATTTTCTACAAACAAGGCAGGATTGTTTGATTCTTCATCTAATACAGGAAGCTCGCTTCTTTTCCACGGACCGTTAATATTTTTTGCAGTGGCATATCCCACCCGGCGTATTAAACGATTACTTTCTTCCCGCAATGTCGTAAAATCAGAACCAATATAAAACAAAACAAACTCGTCGCCAATTTTATGAATAGTTGGATTATGAGCCATATTCGAATCCCAGAAAATACTGTCTCTTTCGCCGATCACAACACGCTGGAAACTAAAAGGCCCCTCTGCTGAACTTGATGTTGCATGTACAATTTCTGACTCGACAAAATAATCATCCGGAAATTTATTCTTCCTGGGCCAACGCGAGGCAAACATATGAAATGTAGAGTCAACTTTTACAACTGAACCTCCCCAAACCCAGTAGCCATCCATTTTGAAACCACTTTTTTCAGAGACAGGCTGCAAAGAATCAAAAAATATTTTTTCCTTTTCCACACAGGAAAAAAAGGTAAAAACAAACAAGGATAAATATATAGTTCTTGTGACCATTCTTTTTTAATTTAGCTTATGCTCAATAAAGCTAATGATTAAATTCATTTAACATCTAAAAATAAGATGGAAAAAAACTTACCAAATCCTGGCAGGAATTCAGGTTTTTGCTAAAAACAAACAAAATTCAGGTTTTGATAAATAAAAAAAATGTATTTTCCAGCCAAATTTTATTACAACTTGGAACAAAATCATCAAATAAAATAACATAATGCAACTAAAACACACCAAATTTATTCTTTAAATATTTTTAATATGATGAAAAAACTACGCTATTTTTGTATCGCCTGTTGTTTGTGGATACTGGGGATGCCTCTTTTTGCACAACCCCTCATCTCGTTTGATAAATACCACACGACAACAGAAATTCAGCAAATGCTGAAAAAATTGCAGCAATCGGAACCGGCAAAAACCCAACTTCATACGATTGCCACCAGTCCGGGAGGAACACCAGTTTCCGTTTTAGAAATAGGAAAAAATCTGGAAGATGTTCCGGCAATTTTTGTTGGAGCTAATTTTGAAGGAAATGTGCCCATCTCTTCCGAAGGAGCGCTTGCTTTTGCAAAAATGCTGCTTGACTCTGCAAAATACACTGAAAAAATAAAATGGTATATAATGCCACTTCCTAACCCGGATGCCGCCAAAGGATATTTTGAAGGAATAAAGTTCGGGCGATCGGTAAACGATTTTGAAGTGAACAACGACATGGATGATGTAAGCAATGAAGATGGGCCGGATGACTTAAATGGCGACGGGATTATTACTCAAATGCGTTATAAGGATCTGGAAGGTTCGTTTGTTATTTCCGACAAGGATTCACGAATAATGACCAAAGCCGACAAAGAAAAAGGTGAACGCGGCGAGTACAAAATTCTGGAAGAAGGAATTGACAACGACGAAGATGGAAAATATAATGAAGATGGAATTGGCGGAATTAATATCGGAATATCATTCCCTCATCTGTTTCCTTTTGAGAAAAAAGAAGCGGGGAAATGGGCCGGACAATCACCGGAATCATATGAAATAATGCGGTTTATTTTTGATCGTCCAAACATTGCAATGGTTTATACGCTTGGAAGCTCCGGCTTTTGTATCGTTCCTCCCAAAGGCGGACGAAAAGGTGGGGCCAATCTGAGTAATATAAAAATTCCCGGCCGTTATGCCAGAATGTTAAATGCGGATCCTCAGAAATCTTATACCATGGACGAAGTGATTGCTTTGGTAAAAGAAAACTTTGGAGGAGAGATGGAAATCACCCCATCAATGATTGCAGGAATGCTTGGACTGGGTGCCGCTGTTAATCCGCTGGATGAAGATTTAAAATTTTACACCAAATTTTCAGAAGACTACAAAGAATATTTAAAAGAAAAAAACTTTGACACAGAACGACTTGACCCGACACCGGCAAAAGACGGTTCATTTGAATTGTGGGCCTATTACCACCTTGGGGTTCCTTCATTTAGTATGAATCTGTTTACTGTTCCAAAGGTAAAAGAGGAAAAGAAAGCTGGAGAAGGAGATCTTTCACTGGATGATGTTGAAAAAATGAGTACCGAAGAGTTTACCGCATTGGGAGAAGAAAAAATCGATGCTTTCTTAAAAGCAAACAACGCACCCGACAGATTTTCAGCTAAAGGTATTTCGGAAATGATGAGTTCGGGAAAATTCACACCTAAACAAATGGTGGAAATGATGAAAAAAATGCCAAAACCAAAGAAGGAAGGAGAACTTAGCGAGAAAGACAAAGCATTACTGGCCTGGTCGGACAGCGAATGGGACGGCGAAGGTTTTGTTGCATGGCAAAGTGTAAAACATCCCGAATTTGGAGAAGTTGAAGTAGGCGGTTTTGTGCCTTATTTAGAATCAACACCAAACCCCGAAGCTATCGACTCATTGCTTCAAATACAACTCCCGTGGCTACTGCAATTGTCTGAAAAAATTCCTTCTGTTTTATTTGCTGATGAAAAAATTACCGATTTAGGAGGAGGTGTTTATAAACTGGAAATATACATTGAGAATAAAGGGTATTTGTCCTACCCGATTGCAATGGGAGAAAGAAACAGTCAACCGGCACCTATTGTAATTACTCTCGACGGAGAGGTTGATTTTCTGGAAGGAATCAGCAGAACTCCGCTTGGAAGCATTGGAGGAAATCAGGTAAAAAAACTTACCTGGCTGATAAAAACAGACAAAAAACCAACCATCACTGCCAAAATTGAGTCGGCAGTTTTTGGAACGGATGTAAAACAAATTAAGATTGGAGGTTAATTATGAGACGATATATATTTTTGATACTGTTCACTGCAATTTTCCAGTCAGGTTATGCCAGTGGAGTAAAAAGCAAAATTGAAGTTCCTCTACGTTTCGACAGGTACTACAATTACGAAGAAGTAACAGAAGCATTAAAAGTTTTACACAACGCCTATCCGGAAATGACACATCTGGATGTGATTGGAAAAAGTGAAGAAGGCCGCGAAATTTACGCATTGACTATCAACAACAAAAAAACAGGAGAAGAACTCAGTAAACCCGGTGTTTATGTCGATGGAAATATTCATGGAAATGAAATTCAGGCTGGAGAAGTTTGTTTGTATTATGCGAACATGTTATTAACCAAGTATGGAGAAAATGAAAAAATAAGCAAAATAGTTGACAGAAATGTACATTATATTATTCCTGTGGTAAACGTTGACGGCCGTGCACATTTTTTTGACGACGCACATACCATGCATTCAAGTCGCAGTATTCGCGTTCCCAAAGACGATGATAACGATGGACTATTTGATGAAGATGCCCCCAACGATCTAGATGGTGACGGAAGTATCACACAAATGAGAATAAAAGATCCCTACGGCCAGTACAAACTTGATCCGGACGACAACCGAATACTGGTTCGTTGCAAACCGGGTGAAAAAGGAGAATATTCGTTGATTGGGTCAGAAGGAATTGACGATGACGGAGACGGAAGATTAAACGAAGATGCCGAGGGCTATCTTGATCCAAACAGAAACTGGGGATACGACTGGGAACCTCCTTATGTACAAAGAGGTGCCGGAAATTTCCCGTTTTCCGGAGTTGGTCTGAAAGCCATCAATGAATGGATTACAAAAAGACCAAATATTATCATTGGTTTTGCCTTTCATAATAACGGCGGAATGTGGCTCCGTCCACCGGCAGACAATAAAACACAAATCCCGGCAGCCGATATTGCAGCCTTTGATGTTATCGGTAAAAATGCAAAAAAAATAACCCCCGGATATGTTTACATGCCTTCGGTTGATTTGTATCCAACTTTCGGAGATTTTGATTCCCACCTCTATTTTATTCATGGCATATTTTCATTTGTAGGTGAACTTTATCCTGATGGAGCAGAAACTTATCACGATGACGAAACCAAACCTAAAAAGGAAAGTGAAGGTTCCGGCTACAGAGGAGATAATACTGAAGAAACACGTGAACGTCTGAAATTCAACGACAATATCACACAAGGAGAACTATACAAAGATTGGAAACCCTATAAACACCCTGTTTACGGAGATATTGAAATTGGGGGTTGGGTAAAAATGAGTTCAAGACTTCCCCACCCTTTTATGCTAAACGAACTGGTTCACAGAAACGCATCGGTTGTGCTGCTGGCCGCTGAAAACACGCCGGAAATTTCGATGGAAATTATAGACGTAAAAGAAGTGGGTAATAATCTACATCGTGTTCGCGTAAGGCTAGTTAACAAAAATGGTCTACCATCGATGGCCAAAGAATCAGAAATTAATAAAACGCACCGTCAGGATATTTTGAAAATAACTGGTGGAAAAGTTGTTGCGGGTGGAAAAATTAACGATATTCGTCTGGATAAAGTGAGTTATAAAGAGAAAAAACCAGAGATTCAATTCCTTTCTATTCCAAGTTACGGGAATGTTGAATATCAATTTTTGGTTGAAGGAAAAGGCGAGATAAAAATTAACTATGAATCGTTAAAGGCAAATAACCTGGAAACGTCTGTTAAACTATAAATGCTGTTTAATTATTATTTAAAAGAGATGCAAGATTTTGTATCTCTTTTTTTATCTCTGAACAAAATGGACAAAACGATAGGTGAATGAAAGTCGGCAACAACGCCGGTACAATTCTAAAACCGGAGAATCAAAACACTTCCGGAGCAACACCTAAGGTTGGTAAATAATGGTGCTGGCTGAAGCATTGGAAGTACTTTCTGAAATCGTCAAAAAACCGAGCTACTCCCAGAGAAGGAAATTACTTTGAAGCGTCGGGAAGTGTCATGATTATTTGTACTTTTACCAAAGCAGTAAAGACCGGGGAGGTAATTATAACGATTCCCCTTGCGATAAGCGATTAACAATGATTCCAAAGATGTTGCTTCGTTTGTTTTTGCGGCCATTGAACTGGAAAAATAAAATAAAAAAATAATGAAAAACCTGATTTTATCTTTTTTGCTTCTTCTTGCAATTTCCGTTCATGTAAACAGCCAAAATTCAAAAAATTTCAATACACAAGCCTATCTTGGAATTAAAGAAGGCGGCGAATGGGTTTGGGTTACTAAAAGTAGTGGAAAACAGCAATATGAATATCAGGGCGGAAAATTTAAAGCCGTTACTGAACTTACGGTTGATGAAAAACACACCGACCATTCTTTTGATATTCAATTTGAAGGTCCCGGATGGGAATCGGATAAAATCGGTTACCGGCTTTATCTCGACTGGCGAAATGCCATCGACATATTTGGAAAGAAAACCGACAAAATGGTTTTACACCATGTTGGCCTTGACGGATTTGATTCGTATCACGAAATGCAGGACTGGGGTGTTGATGTACTAAAAGTGGGAGATGCACTGGGAATAGGATCCATTGCATTTTGGAACGGCGAAAAAGCCATCCGCGTTGAAAAAACCGATAATATTTTTTGCGCAGTAGAATCTGGAAAAAAAAGCTCGGAAGTTAAAATAAACTATCAGGGCTGGGAAATCGATAACAAAAAAACGGATTTAACAACCACACTAAGAATAGAGGCAGGAAGTTATCTTACTCAATACTCCATTGGTTTAACAAATGAGCTTTCCAACCTGGCAACGGGAATTGTTAAACTTCCTGATACGGAAATCAAAATTATCAACGAAATTAAACCGGGATGGAGTTGCATGATAACTTTTGGCAGGCAAACGTTACAAAACGACAACCTGGGAATGTGTATATTCTACAAAACCAACCAGCTACTCAAACAAACTGAAGACCCAAACAGCCATGTCCTGGTTCTAAAACCCAAAAATAACAAACTGACTTACTATTTTGGAGCTGCTTGGGAACAGGATGCTTCAGGGATAAAAACGATGGACGATTTTGTAGTTTTACTTCAATCTCAAATAAAATATTTAAAATAAAGTATTGGGAAATTGCCGCTGCCTTAAACTCCGGCAATTTCATATAGAGCAGGAGTATCTTCAAAGAAATTTATCAACCATTTTCAAATCTATTCCATTTCTCACAAAAATGGCTTCTACTCCTAACCCCGAAACATCTTCAATATTTCTGTACTCATCATCAAAAAACACCATGCGTTGATAAGGAACATCCAAAAAACGCCGGATTTTTTTGAAATGCGAGATTTTTGAGGCCGGATAAATTTCTTTTGTATCGAAATATTTATCGATGTCAAACAGATTCAATAAATCCTGCGCCCATTCCGGCTCATAAGTCCGGGAAGCAGCTGCAATGAACTTATTCTGATTTTTCAACTCTTCCAAAACCGCAATTACATCCGGATACAAACTTATCCATCTTCCGGATCGATCCAATAATTTGTTATTCCTCCAAACATAGGGTGGATTTGTAGCATCGCACCAGGTTCCACCGGCATCCCAAAGTGTAAAATCCAAATCGAAAACGAAAACGTCAAAACTCATCTTCAAAAATTTCAAAAAAAATAAGGGAGTAAAAATTACTCCCTTAAATATGTAATTAATTTATCAGGTTAGAATCCTAAACTTTTGGGTAACCAAAGTGAAATGTCCGGAATATAAGTTACCAACAACAGAACGATTACCATTGCAATAAACATTGGCAAAAGTGGTTTGATTACTTTGTCGATACTTAAGCCGGCGACACTACAACCAATAAACAATACTGAACCAACCGGCGGAGTACAAAGTCCAACACTCAGGTTCAATACCATAATAATCCCAAAATGAATCGGGTCAACTCCCATTGCTGTAACAATTGGAAGGAATATTGGAGTAAAAATCAAAACTGCCGGAGTCATATCCATAAATACACCCACAAAAAGCAAAATCATGTTAATGATAAGCAAAATCATAAACGGATTGCTTGTCACAGAAAGTAAACCTTCACTAACATTTTGCGGAATATTTTCATACGCCATAATCCACGATAAGCCCAAACAGGTAGCAACTAAAAGCATTACAACACCCGTAGTTTTTACAGAACGAAGAAAAATATCAGGCAAATCTTTAATTTTTATCTGACGATAGATAAACGACAAGACTAAGGCATATAAAACTGCAATTGCTGACGCTTCAGTTGCTGTAAAAAATCCGGCAACAATACCACCAATAACAATTACCAACATCAACAAACTAGGGATAGCGTCGAGGAATTTTTTCGTGCCAACCTTTGCCTTTTCCTTGTTCCGAATGGTTTTTATAACGGCCCAAACTGCAAAAGCAGCCACTACCAAATACAGTAAAACCCGGTTTAACCCTGCAGAGAAATTAGCACGTGAAAATGAAACGCCTTTATATGCAGCGACGATCCCAACGGCAATTAAAGTAACAATCCCCAAAGCCCTCATTGCTGCTTTTGTTCCACTTCTTTTATAAATCAGCATGGTAATGGCAGTAATTATAATTCCCAGCCCGGTAAGAATCCCAGGTAAATAACCAGCCAGGAAAAGTGCAGTAATTGAAACCCCGCCACTTGCCAATGAATATACAATAAGAATGTTACTTGGAGGAATAGACAGCCCCGTTGTTGCAGATGTAATATTTACTGCGGCGCTGAAATTGTCGGGGTAACCTTCTTTTTTCATTTCCGGTTGCATAATACTTCCGATTGCAGAAGCAGACGCAGCTGCAGAACCGGAAATAGCACCAAACAACATATTGGCCAAAACGTTAACCATGGCAACACCTCCGGGAATTCCGCCAACTAAAATACGCGCAAAATCAATCAGCCGAATCGCTATTCCCCCACTATTCATAATGTTCCCGGCCAATATAAAAAATGGGATAGCAAGCAACGCAAAACTGTCGAGCCCGGTGGCCATCCGTTGTGAAAAAGTCGTAAGCGCAGGAATCATATCGATGCTTACCAACATGGTTAAGATTCCGGAGATACCAATACTAAATGCAATCGGGACTCCAATTACAAGTAAAATTATAAAGCTAAATACAAGCACAAATATTTCAAAAAATTCCATAGTGTTTAGTTTTTCCGGTTGGATTTAACCATGTTATACATATTGTCAATATCGAAGTAAGCGATTAAAATTCCGCTCAAAGGCAACACCAGATAAACGGCTCCCAGCGGCATTCCCAAAGCAGCTGATTTTACTGAAAGATAAAAGCGCGTATAAACCAGCCAGCTTCCCCCAACTATCATTACGGTAATGGCAAAAAGAATAACCACAACACTGATAAAAATTTCAAGCTTGAACTTCCTTTCAGGTGAGCTTTTCTGGAGAAGTAAATCAATTGCGAGGTGCTCTCTTTTCCCCGCAACATAAGCAGCACCGAGAAGTCCAACCCAAATAAGGAGATACCCGGCCAACTCATCAGTATAACTACTTGGTGAATTTAGAATGTATCTGCTGGCCACCTGCCACAGTACATCCAGAACAAGGACACTCAGTAAAAATACCAGCACCCATTCCAAAGCTTTATCAATAGTTTTTCGTATACTCATAATTTTAGGTTTTATTTAACAGCCTGAATTCGTTTTATATAAGAATAGATAACTTCATTGTCTTTATAACTCTCGAGAAGCGGCTGAACTTTTTCAATAAAGGGAGCTTTATCAGGATAAATCACCTCAACACCGGCTTTTTGCACTTCCTCCAACGACTCTTTTTCCGATTCTGCCCAAAGTTTACGTTCCAACACAGCAGACTCATCTGCAGCTTGTTGCAGCCATTCTTGTTCCTGTTCACTCAACTTATCCCAAATAATTTTACTTACTACCAGCACATCAGGAATCGTTGTGTGTTCATCCAAAGAATAGTATTTACAAACTTCGTAATGACGCGATGTATAAAGACTTGGCGGATTATTTTCCGCTCCGTCAACCACGCCACTTTGCAACGCGGTGTATAATTCTCCCCATGAAATTGGTGTAGCTGAACCTCCAAGTGCCCGAATCATTTCCACAGCAGTAATACTTCGCATTACCCTGATCTTCAACCCCGCCAAATCGTCCGGTGTATGAATGGGTTTATCGATAGTATAAAAACTGCGTGAACCTGCATCGTAATAAGTTAATCCGCGAATCCATTTATCTTCCGTACTCAACAACAAATCCTTCCCAATTTCTCCGTCCATAATTTTGAAGGAGTGTTCTTTTGATTTAAAAATATAGGGAAGCCCAAACACTTTGTACGCGTCAGTAAAACTTTCCATAACCGCGGCAGAAACCTTGGTTATTGCCAGACTTCCAATTTGCACCAGTTCCACACATTGCTGTTCCGAACCAAGTTGTTCCGCCGGATAAACTTCAATAGTTAACTGTCCATCAGACAGTTCAGAGCATCGCTGAGCCATAAACATCATGGCCTTGTGTACCGGATGATCTGTTGGCAGGCCGTGTGCAAGCTTTAGTTCTGTTTTTTCTGAATGTGTACTACAGGAAGTCACCAAAAACAATAAAACGACTCCCGCAACAAGTACTATTCTGTTGTATTTCATCAGCTTGTGATTAATTAGTTTTTATATTTTTTTATAATTTGTAATGCTTCCTTACATTTATCCGTAATATAAGTATAATTTTTTTCTGCTAAAATTTCTTTTGGGAAAAGCTGCGACCCCATTCCAACGCACGTTGCGCCAGCTTCAATCCATGCTTTCAAATTGTCTTCAGTTGGGGTTACGCCGCCTGTTGGCATAATACTTGTCCATGGCATCGGGCCTTTTACCGCCTTCACAAACGAAGGTCCGCCAACCTGAGAACCAGGAAATATTTTTACAACTTCAGCACCCAATTCGTGGGCTTTGCCAATTTCTGTAACCGAACCACAACCAGGGCTCCAGGCAATTTTGCGTTTATTACAAACTTTCGCTGTTCCTTCATCAATGAGCGGAGAAACAATAAAATTGGTTCCGAGTGCAATATACATTGCAGCGGTTGCTTCATCAACAACTGACCCCACACCCATAATCATCTCGGGGCAGGTTTCTATTGCCCATTTATTCAATTCGGCAAAAACCAGAGTCGCAAAATCTCCACGATTGGTAAATTCAAAAACACGCACTCCCCCATCGTAACATGCTTTTACAACTGCTTTACAAACTTCAGGGTCTTTATTATAGAAAACCGGAACCATACCGGTTTCATTCATTTTTAATGCTACTTCTATTCTGGAAAATCTGGCCATAACTTAGTTTAAAGTTCAATATTCAAAGTTAAAAGCTACCCAATATTCTTAAAAATCGGGCAGCTCCAATATATTTTATCTATTTTTTTGAGGCGAGCAAAAATTATCTACCTCGCAACTCTTCCTGATGCGTCTCCGCCCATTAATTTTTCGACGTCATCAACAGTAACCTGGTTAAAATCGCCGTAAATGGTGTGTTTCAAACAAGAAGCGGCAACCGCAAAATTCAATGCTTTTTGGTCGTCGTCAGTATATGTCAACAATCCGTAAATGAGACCGCCCATAAAAGAATCGCCACCACCTACGCGATCGACAATATGTGTAATCTGATAAGTTGGTGCTTCATACAGTTTCTCTCCGTCCCAAAGTACACCCGACCAACTGTTGTGATTTGCGTTTACAGAACCACGCAATGTTGTGATTACCTTTTTACATCTCGGGAACTGCGCCATAATCTGTTTTGAAACCGATTCGTAAGCAGCTCCTTCCACATGACCTCCGGTTACGTCAATTCCTTCCGGTTTTATTCCAAGAACTTTCTCGGCATCTTCTTCATTTCCTAAAATAACATCTGTTCCGGCAACCAGTTCCGGCATTACTTCGCCTGCCGTCTTGCCGTATTTCCAAAGATTTTTGCGATAATTCAAATCACAGGAAACGGTTACTCCCAATTCATTTGCTTTTTTAATGGCTTCCAAACAAACATCGGCAGCACTTTGCGAAATGGCGGGTGTTATTCCTGTCCAGTGAAACCAATTTGCTCCTTCAAAAACTTTGTCCCAGCCGATCATTCCGGGTTGAATCTCAGAAACAGCTGAATGCGCACGGTCGTAAACCACTTTACTGCCGCGGCTCACTGCACCGGTTTCCAAAAAATAAATTCCGAGGCGTTCTCCTCCCCAAACAATTTTATCGGTTCCAACTCCGTATTTTCTCAAATCCATCATACAAGCCCGGCCAATATCATTTTTCGGGAGACGGGTTACAAAATCTACAGGAACGCCATAGTTTGCCAGAGAAACAGCAACATTCGCTTCTCCTCCTCCAAAAGTAGCTGTCAGCTGAGGGCTTTGTGAAAAACGCAGATAATCGGGTGTTGCCAAGCGCAACATAATTTCGCCAAAGGTTATTACTTTATTACTCATTCTTTAGTTTTTTGATTTGGATAATCAATGCAATCGATTGCAAAGATACACTTATCCAAATAAAAAGGAACACTATTTCCTATAAATCAACATGTTCTTATTCAAATTTAAAATACTCTTTTGCATTGTTGAAACAAATATTTTCAACCATTTGCCCTAACAATTCCATATCGTGAGGAATTTCACCATTTTCGACATCGTTGCCCAACAAATTACACAAAGTTCTCCTGAAATATTCGTGGCGGGTGTACGACAAAAAGCTTCTTGAATCGGTTAACATTCCAACAAAACGACTTAACAAACCAAGGTTGGAAAGCGCATTTATTTGTTTTTCCATTCCGTCTTTTTGGTCGAGGAACCACCAGCCGGAACCAAATTGCATTTTCCCGGGAACAGAACCATCCTGAAAGTTTCCAATCATTGTACCGATAAGTTCATTATCACGCGGGTTCAGATTATACAATACTGTTTTCGAAAGTTTATTTTCTTTATCGAGTCTGTCCAAAAATTTAGAAAGCGATTTTGCAATTTCAAAGTCGCCAATCGAATCAAAACCAGTGTCGGCTCCCAATTTTTTGAACAAGCGGGTGTTGTTGTTCCGAAGCGCTCCCAAATGGAATTGCTGCGTCCATCCGCGAGAATGATCCATAATTCCGAATTCGTACAACATGCACGATTTGAATTTCAAAATCTCATCCGGATTCAAATCATTCCCTTTTCTTATTTTATTGAAAATAGTATTTATTTCGGCTTCGGTGTAATCTTCGGCCATTGCTGTTTCCAAACCATGGTCTGACAAACGACAACCGCTGTCGTGGAAAAACTGGTGACGACTGTCAAGCGCATCCATCAAAGCAGCAAATGAGCCAATATTCTCACCGGCAGCTTCTTCCAACGTTTCCAAATAAGCGTTGTACGTTTTTGCACTTTCAACCGCCATTGCTTTGTCTGGTCTCCAGGCGGGAAGTACCGCTACTTCAAAGCCATCTTCTTTTATTGCCTGATGATGTTCCAGAGAATCAACGGGATCGTCAGTTGTACAAATGGTGTGTACGTTTGCTTTACGAATAATATTTCGAACGGAATAATCTGAAGTTTGCAATTTTGCATTACATTCTTCCCAAATTTCTTTTGCAGTAACCGGACTCAACAATTTATCAATTCCGAAGAATTTTTTTAATTCTAAATGAGTCCAATGATACAATGGGTTACGCAACGTTTGCGGAACCGTTTCTGCCCATTTTTCAAACTTTTCCCAATCAGAAGCATCGCCGGTACAATAGCGTTCGTTTACTCCGTTGGAACGCATGGCTCTCCATTTGTAATGATCGCCGTACAACCAAATCTGAGTAATATTTTTAAACTGTTTGTCTTCTGCAACTTCCTGAGGTGGAATGTGACAGTGATAATCAAAAATTGGCATTTTAGCCGCATGATTATGATATAATTCCTGTGCTGTTTCTGTCTGCAACAGGAAATTTTCGTCCATGAATTTTTTCATTATGAGGAAATTTATTGGCCCTCAAAAAGAACCGTTGTTTTTGGTTTATTACAAATCGAATAAGCGTTTCAGGTGACGTTCGTAAATATTTTCTTCCACACAAGAACCTACTACTTCAGCATTTTCCTTTAACAAATCAGTATATTTTTCACCCATTTCGGCAGCCACTTTGTAACCTACGTGAATGAGCTGTCGGAAGTTAGAGTTATAATCAGCATGCCCCGGAATATGTCGCAAGGTGTTTGAATATTTTTCACCATCCCAACCATCTACTTCTTCCGGTGTTGGCAATTTTGAATCATCAATATCGATTACGTCGGCATAAGGAGCGCACAATTCTTCTTTTCTTTCCAGTGCTTTTTTATAAATCTCTTTGGAAGCTTCCAAACCGGCATCACCCGAAATAGACAATCCGATAACTTCTTCCAACCAGGTAGTACCGGCTGTTTTTACGTGAATACCCTTATCGTGTTTTTTTATAATTTCGGCCATTATCGGATAAATAGTAAATTTATCAGAACCAGAATGCACGCTCAATTTTAAATCTTCAGGAAGACCAAATCCTTTTACTGCGTGTTCAATTACCAACACGTCCTCTTCAAATTCTTTGGCAAATTGAACGGTGTCGCCAACATAATCGACTCCTTTATTAAAACGACCAGTAAATTTTGGTGCGATTGTTTGAGCCGGAATTTTTTCCTCTGCAATCATTTTAAGGATAAAAAACATATCCACCGGCGTTTGTGGTTCTTCCACTTCGTCCATGGAAACTTCGGTAACAAAATTTCCGGTTCCTTTTGCCGACTCAATGTGACGATAAATTTTTCCTGCTTCTTTTACAGCTGCCAGATATTTACCTGCAACAACATCCAAAAGTTCATCGGTAATTACAATTGGTTCCGAAATCCCTGCAATAGAAACTTCCGTTCCCAAAGCTTCGCACGATTTTTTAAATTTAAGAACATCTTCCACTGCTGATTCGTTCCCAATATACATTGCAACATCGAGTGTAAAAAAATTGCAATGTTCAATAAAACGATCCACATTGGTAAGATTAATATGGTCGGCATCAACAAAATAGGGGCCCTCCCAACCGAGATTTTTAACGGCTGCATCAGCTTCTTTTCGTGTTCCTTCAGGTTCTGAATGAACAATATTGTGTTCTCTGTTTGACTTATTCCAAACCGGAGTAACCTCTACTCCTTCAGAAGTAGCTGTTATCAAAGCGCTTAACTGAGCTTCTCCCTCATGATTAAACCGGTCTCCGGTTCCAAAACTGTATTTACCTAGTTCCATTTTATTTGTTTGATTTACTATTTTTTTGCTGTAAAAAAACACTTCCGTGTACGAACACGAAAGTATAGATATATTTTTTTGTGGCAAAAGCTTTTTTGATGTTATACAAATATATTCTGATTCTAAATTAGCGAAATCGCACCGTACAAACCGACTAAAAATATAACCAAACAACTCACCCACAATGAAATATCATAGAATTTTGAGGATTCGAGGCCAAATTGTTTTTGTTTATATCTAAAATGTAATCCGGCGTAAACAATTATTAATAACATAAAAAATGTAATAATTCCGCCAATGGTTACCATAAACACCGGCGATTTTACCCACAAAAGTGCAATTACCCATAAAAACGGAAATACCCAGGCCAAAATTGCTACTGTTCTTTTGCGTTGTTTTAGGTTGAAAAAATCAATCCATCCGAGTTGTCCAAACAAATCAGAGAAAATTCGCGTGCGGGCTGCCAATGCAGAAAATAAAGTTGAAAACAAAACCACAAAAGAGCCGAAAAGAAAAAAGTCTTTTGCCCAGGGCCCAAATGAATGCGTGTACATTTTTGAAAGTGTTTCAATCATTTCGAAACCACCCGGAATTTCACCTCTTTTATAAAGTACCGCCGCCCCGAGCAAATAAAAAGCCGCCGTTACCAGCGTGTAAACAACCATCGATAAAATGGCATCCAGGTTCATAACTTTAATCCAGCCCCTGGCGCGTTTCCGCCATTCATCTGATTCTTCAAACGGACCGGTAAACCTTGCATATCCTTTTTCCAGACACCAATAATTGTAAGCCACAATTTCGTCACCGCCAACTCCTGTGAGTCCAAAAGCAGCAATTGCAAATCCAACCGCTGCGGGCGGAAGCTGAAACTTCAAGCCTTCCAGTACGTCGCTTTGCGTAAAAGCAAAACCAGTGTATTGAAGCATAAAAACAGCGACAACTGTAAACGTTGTAAACAGCAGCATCAACACAACTGATACTTTTTCAATAAAAAAGTAGTAGCCTTTAAAAACCATGGTGGCCACAATAATGCCAACAATAATCGCAAAACTTGTGATACTTAGTGACGGGAAAGCCATATTTAAAGTAATGGCCACGCCGCCAATAATTCCACCCAACTGAAGTGGTTTAAAAAGCCAAAGAAAAAACCATGTCCAAAGACTCCAGTTGGCTTTTTGTTTTCCAAAGCGGGGACCGCCAATTTTATTCAGCGAAGTAAACACCGTTTCCCCGGTGCGAATGGCTTGCTTTCCAAATTCAAGCTGAATGGCAACTTTCACTGCACAACTTACCAGAATAACCCAAAACGTAACAAAACCGGCTTTTGCACCTAAAGTTGTTGTGGAAATTAACTCGCCGGAGCCAACAACCGATGCCGACAAAATAAATCCGGGGCCTAAATATCTGAATTTTCCCAACAAAGAAGTGGGGGCACTTTTTATACTTTCCCCGGAGAGAATATACGGATCGGTTTGCATTGGCATTTATTTATTAGTTAGTTTCTCAAAAAAAGCACCATGCTTCAGCTTGGTGAAAATAAATCATAAATCTAAATCCTCAGCCAGCCGGCTTAAGCCGGCTTTAATCATCAAAAAAACCATAATTGTTTTTCCACTCATTATATTCCTCTTCAAATGATTTAATTTTATGGTGACTATCCTGATTTATTATATAACTCTTTACAATTTCAAGTTGCGATGCACTAACAGAAAAAGCTCCGTAACCTCTCTGCCACGAAAATCTACCATCAACCAACCTTTCCTGATTTATCCAATAAGAAGAAGAACCTTTCACCTTTTGAACAAAATCTGCTAAACATATATCTGAAGGCAAATCTACTAACAAATGAATATGTTCTGATTGAACATTAACTGATAAAACAGGTATTTGAATCTCCTTTGTTTTCTCAAGAATAAAATTCTTTACAGAAATTCTTACGCGAAAAGAGTTAAAAACTTTAATTCTTTCTTTTGAAGACCAAGTTATGTGTAAATAATTTCGAACAAATGAATGAATCATCGTCTATTCTTAAAAGCCTGCTAAAGCAGGCTAAAAACTCCATATACTTATTTATAACCAGACTGAAGTCTGGTTCTTATTTCTAGCTGCTAAAATCAAGCAAAACTTTCAAATAGTTCTGGCTTTCATTTTGAACAAGTTCAAATGCCTGTTGAATTTGGGAACCGTGCATCACTTTTGAGATGAGCGCCTCAGGCTTTAAGTTGCCGGCATTTAAATGTTCAATAACTTCTGTAAATTCACCGTGACTCACACGCGAAGCCACAATTTTTGCTTCTTTCCAAATTAATTCCTTAAAAACAATGGGGGCAGGATCGTCGCCCAATCCCAGAACAACAACTTTACCGGCACCACGAATACTTTGAATACAAGCACGAATTGGAGTTGGGACACCGTCAAATTCATGTGCATGTCCGATGGCTTCAAAAGCAATATCAACACCTTTCCCGTCGGTATATTTTTTTATTGCCTCAACCGGGTTTTCCTTTGTCGGATTTATGGTGATTACATTTTCATAATGATTTTTAGCGATTTCCAGGCGCTTATCCAACGGATCGACCATAAAAATGGTGCTTTTTGTTTTCGTGCGGGCAGCCTGCAAAATTACCTGACCAACCCGGCCAGCTCCCCAAATGGCAATACTATCTCCGTCTTTCGTTTCGGCGCGATTATTTGCATGGAAACCAATTCCATAAATTTCAACCAATGCAACATGCTCATCCGGCAAATGCGAAGCCGTTTTAAAAACCATGTGTTGCGGCACAGAAATATATTCAGCGAAACCGCCATCCAAATCAACGCCTACTAATTTCAGACTGGTACACGCCGGATAATGTCCCCGCAAGCACGCCGGACATTTCCCGCACCAAATAATAGGATCTACTGCAACTTTGTCGCCTACTTCAAAACCGGAAACACCTTCGCCAATTTCTTCAACAACTCCGCCCATTTCATGTCCTGGCGTAAAAGGAATAGGTGTTCGTGGATGAAAATCGCCAGGAAAAATATGCATGTCTGAACCACAAATACTGGCAAATTTTATGCGAATCAGAACTTCTCCCGGTTTTACTTTCGGAGTGACAACTTCTTTCCAAACAAAATTATTATAAGTTTCTAAAACGGCTGCTTTCATTTTATCATCGGTTTAATATTGAGCACGACAAAATACAGCTAAAAAAAGTTTTTTCAAACTGTATTGGCAATACTTTCGGAAATATTTGTGTGCTTCAAAAATAACTACTCCAAAACGTTACCTTTTAAAATACTTATAAACCGCGGGAGTCTGTTTTCCGGTAGTGGTCATGGTTGTCGTTATTTCAATCGAAGGCCGCTGCCAGTAATACAAAACGCCGGTTTCGGTCCCCACTAACAAATCGGGAACTCCATCTTTATTAAAATCGGAAACAACCGGGCCGTCGGTGTGCCCCATCAACGTGCGGGAAAGTACGCGACCCATATATTGCAAAACCATTTTCCCATCTTTCATTCCCAAATTTTTCATCCAATCCACCGCAGGTTTTGAAGAAAAAACAAGATCTTCCAAACCATCTCCATCCCAATCTGCAAAAGTAATTTTTAAACGTCCATGACTAGAACCGGTACGCTGATTTAATAAAACCGGTTCGCCATCAGGATAAACAAAATTGCGCTGCGGATGCCCCAACAACAATTTATCACCCTCTTTTATTCGAGGAAAAACAGCCAGGTATCCCTCATAATCGAGCATCACCAAATCATTCAAACCGTCGTTGTTAAAATCCATAATAAATGGCGAAGTTCTCCAGGGCGCCAGCAATTCATTTCCTTCAGAAACACCGGGAGTCCAGGCTGGCTTTTGTGGCTTACCCTTCCACTCCACGTAAAGTGGTTGCGGAGCCGACAGTTCGGGAGCTTTTCTTGTTCCTTTATTCTTTAACCAAACAATATTTCCGTTGTGTTCATTTACCAAAATATCGGGAAGTCCGTCCATATCCCAATCGCCAACGCCAATGGTTGCATATCCCCAGTGTGGCTCTTCCGTGTTTGGAAGCACTTTTGTGGGAATTATGCGAACAGGGATTCCATCAACTTCAAGAATTTTTGGCGCATCCCATTTTGGAGCCCCGCCTCCCAGATTTTTCACAAAAATGATATCTCCTGCTCCATTTCCGCACAAAATATCTTCAAGTCCGTCGCCGTCCCAATCAAAAATACGCGGAGCAACCAGCGCACCTAAATCCACAAAATGTGCTTCCTGTTGAAGAAAAACCGGAGGCAAAAATTCCGGCTTACCATCGACTACTTTTCCTGTGTTTTTCAGGAATGAAATTTTGCCATCTTCATCACCGCTCAGAACATCAACAAATCCATCTTTGTCAAAATCAATGGTTCGCAATTTTATGGAACCTCCGTGGCGACAAACAAATTGAATTTGTTCGCTATTGTATGTTAAAGTATCTCCATCTGCATAATTATATTTTTGAAGTGTTCCCGTATTCTCAAAATAAACCAGATGGGAAAAACTTCCTGCTGCCAGATAATCCAAATCGCCATCATTATCGTAATCGCCAAAAGCGACGTCCATATTCAACCCCCGATCAAAAGGATTCGAGGCTGTTAAAATATTTTCAGGATTTTCATACACCGGATTTTCATTACTTCCTGAATTCTTAAAAAACAACAACGAAGAGCCTTCTGAAGAATTTAAACCACAAAGCAAATCGACCTTTGAATCAGCATCAAAATCAATTAATTTCCAGGAATTTCCTTTAGATTCTTTTACGTATTTATTCAAATGAGCGGGCATATTTAATTTTTTCCAGAACACATTTTCAGGAACATCTTCGTAAATCAGCAAAGATTCATTTACCCGATCGGGTGTTAACACATGAACATGTCCATCAACATCAGAAGCTACAAAAAATTTCCCGTCGTTACCCAAACGAAAACGCTCTGAATTAATGCGCATTCCATAGCGAAAAACAGGCATTTCAACGTTGCCACTTACATTTTCAAAATAAAACACTCCCGATTCGGCATAACTTCCCGATTCAGAAATAAGCAAATCTATATCGCCATCGCCGTCAAAATCCATGGGCATGGGAACTGATTTGAACCCCACATCCAAATCGACCAGCAGGCCGGGATTATTGTATTCAAACTTGTGTAATTTGTTATCTGCGTATTGATTGTATGATTTTTCTTTCTGCGGAGTACATGAAAAAAGAAGCATTCCTCCAAACAACCCCATTAAAATCTTTGGATCCATAAGAGATAGTTTTAGTCCGTAAAATCTCAAAAATCCATCAGAACGGGTTCAACCTGCTTTTGAGATTTTGATTTTATTCATATCCGCTAACACACCACGATTAATACTTCAAATTGCTAATATGCTTCAATATAATTTTGCCAATATCGAAAACTCACCCTGACTACGACTACGTCATAATCGTCCCTCTCTTCGAGAAGAGAGGGAGTGTTGTCACAATTAAATTTATTTTTCGTGGTATCATTTCGAATATACAATTTGATTTTTCAAAGTTCTAAAACCAAAAGGATGAAGACTACCATTTTTTTGTCCGGTTCTTCACATTATTTCACCACAAAACACTATTTCCTCAATTGAATTGCTTTTTTCAACTCTGCCTCATAATTATTGTTTTCTTCACTAAAAACTTTATTATTCACCTTTTCGATATCTTCTTCGTTGGTGCGATTGTATCGAATTGGTGGATTTTCATTCTCGCAAAACAGGTAATTGTCTTTCACCAAATTGGTTGTTGCCCGGTGAAAACGAAGTGGTGATTTTGCAATATTATAAATCAGATTGTTGGCCACAACCACATTGGTTGTTCCTTCATCCAAAAACATCCCGTTGCTTTCTGCACGGCCGGCATTTACAGTCACATCGTGAATATGGTTGTTGATAATTTTACTTCCGGGTTGCAGGCCTAACATATAAATTCCGCCACCGTCGCTCAATATTTTCATAATATGATGGATGTGGTTCCCATCAATTACATTGTCGCGACAAGGTGTTGGTTGAGGGCTCCACATCCAGCCGATAGAAATTCCACTGTAAGGCAAATCAAAAATCTTATTGTCTTTTATTTTAGTTTCCGCTGTTAGTCCGCACCAAATACCAACTGCTCCAAAATACTGCGCTCCACTTTGGGTGACCAAACAGTTTTCAATGGTGTTATTTAAAGCCACTTGTTCCGGCGCAGTTTCCCACCATTTACCGCTGCCAACTTCGCGGTCGCGTCCTTCTCCAATCATAATTCCATTCCCTGAGACATCTGCTACAACTACATTGTATAACACATTATTTTTACAAGCTGTTCCAAACCAAATTCCTGAACCTCCCATATTTTCAACCGTACAATTTTTCAGACTGCAATTCTCCATCCATCTGGCTGAAATAGCAGCAGGAACAACCGCCCAGCCTAAGGTATCGGGGCGAGGGTCAAAATTGCAGGCTTGCACGCCGCAATACCCTTCTTCCGGAATATTCCATAAAGAATAACAAAAAGTAATTCCATTAAAATGAATATTTTTCACCGGAGAATCGTTTCCTCCCTGAAACACAAGTAGTCCTTCAGAAACCGGAATAACCGTTTCTATCTGATTTGGATTTACATTTTCAGGAAACAGGGCAATTATTTTATTCTCTTTGGAAACAAAACACCATTCATAATTTTCATCTATAAATTCAATTGCATTTTCGAGAAAATAGCGGGGATTTGCTTCCCAATGATCAATGTAAAAAAAATCGGGATCCTTTGCACCAATCGAATCTTTTGTTGTCAATCTATTCTCTTCACCATCAATTTTCAAAATTGGATTTCTGGAAATCGACCAGTCGTGCAAAAACACCAGTTCCGCGTCTTCAACATTTGCCGGGATCGGAAAATCATTTTCCTCAAAAAAGAAATTTGTCCGCTGGTCTTCTCCAACCTGCTTAACACGCAGATATCCGTCGTTTGGGAAACGCGATCTTTTCGCACGTTGTCCTTCAATAAAAAATTCGCGCGGACTAAGTTTTTTTCCTTCTATTTTTGGAACAGCAGCTTCCCAGAAGCCTTTGGCATTTTTTGTCCATCCTGAAAGTCGGACTCCTCCTGAAATAACAGGACTACTCCCGGTTACTGCTTGAAACGCTATTGAAAAAGAACTTTGCGTCGTTTGTAACGGTTCAAAAACAACCGGACTATTTATTTGGTAATTTCCATTTTCGAGGAAAACTGTAACATCTGAGAATCCACCATTCTCTATTAATTTATATGCTTTTTCTTTTGCTTCGGAAAGACTTGCTAAAGGTTGTATTTTTGTCCCTTCATTTTCATCATTTCCAAGCGGTGAGACATAAATCTCCTGCGCATCCACAACTCCGGAGAAACTGAAAAAAAAGAAAACTGAACAAAAAAAAGCGAACAAATTTTGTAGGGAAGCCATTTTAAATTTCATAATAATTGTTTTAGGTTTCTCAAAAATACATGATTTTCCCGGAAGTCGGACAGCATTAAACAAATCGTTTGCTGGAATGTTATTTTAATGCAAAACAGACTTAAATGTCCTTAATAAAAACCGCATGTACTTGGAAAAATCTGAGATTATAGCCAACGATCAGTTTTCTACGGAAGAAATACTAAATGACTACTATATTGCCTATTTGAGTCGACAGTTGAGTTTGCTTGGTCGCCGGGAAGTACACAACGGCAGAGCGCATTTTGGTATTTTTGGCGACGGCAAAGAAATTGCACAAATTGCTTATGCCAAAACCTTTAAAAAAGGCGACTGGCGTTCGGGCTATTATCGCGATCAGACGTTTATGCTGGCACTGAATTTATTGCAGCCAGAGGAGTTTTTTGCAATGATTTACGGCGATACAAATGAAGAGGAAAACCCATCAACTGTAGGGCGAAACTTCAACAATCATTTTAGTACACAAAACATTAACGAAGAAGGAGAAATAAAAGATTTGCTTCTTCAATACAATTCAGCATCTGATATTTCATCAACCGGAGGGCAAATGCCGCGCCTGCTGGGGCTGGCGCAAGCTTCAAAAATTGTACGGGAAAAACCGGAGATGAAAAAAGCATTGAACAATAATGTAAGCGGAGATGAAGTTGCTTTTGGAAGTATCGGTGATGCAAGTACCTCGGAGGGTATTTTTTGGGAAACCATAAATGCAGCCGGAGTGATGCAGGTTCCGCTGGCTGTTGCCGTTTTTGACGATGGTTTTGGAATCAGTGTGCCGGTTGAATTGCAGACTACAAAATCGAGCATTTCCGAGGCGCTAAAAGGCTTTCAAAAAGAAAAAGGTTCAAATGGAATTAAAATATATAAATCGAAAGGTTGGGATTACCCGGGTCTGGTAAAAACATTTAAAGAAGGAATTGATTTTTGCAGAAGGACCCACACACCTGTTGTTTTTCATATTGAAGAAGTTACACAACCACAAGGACATTCAACATCGGGTTCACACGAACGTTACAAAACCAAAGAACGCTTGCAGTGGGAAGATGATTTTGACGGTTTAAATCAAATGCGAAAATGGCTGCTGGAAACCGGAGTAGCCGATATGGATATGCTGGTTGAAATTGAAAAATCGGCAAAACAAAAAGCCAAAGAAGCACGAAATAAAGCCTGGCAAAATTTCACCAACGGATATCAAAAAGAACAAAATGAATTGCTGGATATTCTTCGTAAAATAGATGCAAAAACAGATCTTCAAAACGAGCGTAAATTTGAATTGGTACGTAATAGAATTTTTCCGACGAGACGTTCGCATTTTAGTTTTGCAAAACGGTTAAACCTGGAAATTCATTTAAACCCGGATTTACAGGATGAACGGGCTGAATTACAAAACTGGATTGACCGTTTTAAAACAAGAACAATTGATTTTTTCAACACCAGTTTACACCGGACAGGTTCTGATTCTGCGCTGAAAGTAGAAGGACATCCGGTAAAATACGGTTCAAACGCGGAAGATGTAAACGGCTCCCAAATCGTCAACAAAAATTTTGATGTTTTATTTGAAAAATATCCGAATCTGGTCACGTTTGGTGAAGACACCGGAAAAATGGGTGATGTCAATCAGGGCATGAAAGGAATGCAGGAAAAGTACGGAAAAGAACGTGTTTCCGACACCGGCATTCGCGAGGCCACCATCATTGGACAAGGAATTGGACTGGCGTTGAGAGGCTTTCGCCCGATTGCTGAGATTCAATATTTGGATTACCTTATTTACGCTCATTCGCAGCTGAGCGATGATTTGGCGACATTACAATACAGAACCAAAGGGAAACAGGCGGCGCCACTCATTGTTCGTACCCGCGGACATCAGTTGCAGGGAATCTGGCACGCCGGTTCGCCCATGCAAATGTTACTGGGGTCGCTAAGAGGAATCTATTTGTGTGTTCCGAGAAACTTAACGCAGGCTGCAGGTTTTTACAATGCTTTACTGGAAGCCAACGATCCGGCCATCGTAATTGAGCCCTTAAAAGGTTACAACGTAAAAGAAAAACTTCCTGAAAACCATGGTGAGTATAAAGTACCACTTGGCGTACCGGAAATAATGAGGGAAGGAACCGATGTTACGGTTGTTACCTACGCATGGAACGTACACCACGCTTTGAAAGCAGCCAGTTTACTCCAAAAATTTAAAGGAATATCCATCGAGGTGATTGATGTGCAGACTTTAATGCCGTTTGACGTAAACCACACCATTTTAGAATCGGTGAAAAAAACCAACAAAGTACTTTTTATGGACGAAGATGTACCCGGAGGTGCCACGGCTTACATGATGCAAAAAGTGCTGCAGGAACAAAAAGCGTTCGACTATTTAGACACTGCGCCACGTACTCTTTCAGGAATGGAACATCGACCGGCCTACGGAATTGATGGGGAATATTTTTCCAAACCCAATGTTGAGCTTCTTTTCAAAAATGTTTATGAAATGATGCGGGAAACTGATGAGAAAAAATATCCTAAACTGTAAGGTTGATTCATGTCGTATAAAAATCAACGACAATAAGATAACTCAGCACTACCTCATAAACACTGTAAACAGTGTCAATAACTTCTTTTTACAAATGACAAGAATTACTCTTTATTAAACTGAACAGATAGGAGTTGCATAGCAAATGCAATTTCATAATTAACTTCCATACTATCAGATATTCGTCCGCATTTCCTCTTATTTTTGGAACAATATAAGGAAACTCTTGGGGAAAGCCGCGAGGAATTATTTGATTAAAATATATTTATGCAAGGTAATTCTCCACGTTTTCCGGGAGGGATCCCATCGTAAATAATATAGCTATGGGAACCTGTTTCCAATTCACCAAAAGGGCCGGGAAAAGATTCACTTCTCAGATCAAAACGAAGCTTGTAATTTTCATTCCACCTTGCATTTTTTCGTGGTTTCAATTCCTCAGGAATCGTCATTGTTACAGAGTGTTTTTCGGGGATGTAACAAACTTTCATATTTTCAATTTTGCGGGCATCCTGATCGAAATGCATTGAATGAAGTTCCCAAAACTTTTGCCACTGATTCAGACTCAATTCGACTCTTCCATCATTGCCAAAAACATCGGCACCTGTCTCTTTTGAGATTTTTTCTGCAAGATATGATTCATCTATTGGTTTAGGAATATCGGAAGCTGAATTTATATAAAAACCTTTTTGATATTCGGGATAAATATTTCCTAAAAATCGCTGCTCACCGCTCCTCCACATCGGGTAATTGATGTCGTAATTTATATCATTGTCGATAAAAATATTGTTGTAAAATGAATGGTGGTAAGTTTTTGTCCGGGAACCAACCTGACGGATATAAACAGCCTGACCATAAGCTTCTTTAATTCTTCCTGGACCAGTTCCTCCGGTATTGCTCATTTTACGTGTTCCGGCAATCAAATTATTCACAAAAAGCCCACCTGACGCATCATGGATATAAATTTGATTTTCTTTATTGTCCATCAGGATATTGTAATCGACCAGCACTGTTCCGAAATCATAATCGCCCATTTCCAGAAAAAAACCACTTCGGAGGTTATTGACAATTACATTTTTTGATACCCTGGCATTTGGGTATTTATTGTCGAACCAGATTCCGTAGGTAAAATTATCAGAAACCAGATTTTCTGCAACAATACAATCTATATTGTTATGGAATTTGATCCCTGCTGATTCATAGCGTTTGTAACCACGGTACATTTGATTATTATTGTACATTACCACATTACCTTTCACAACCATCTCTTTCGACCCCCAACCAATGATTCCTGTACAACCATTGTCAAGGATATAATTATTCTCAATTCGGTTACCAATCACTTCTTCAGGATCATAAATTCTTTGATTGATTCGTTCATTATCAGGTCCTTCAGCGCCACAGTCCAGACCTATATTAGCTGCATACCTGACCACATTATTCATGACAGACCAGTGATGTCCACATCGGATACCAAGTGCACCGGCTTGTGCATTTTCTTTTGTTTCCCAGAAATTACGTGGATATTGGTTGCCACAATGCTCCATAATGAAACCGATCACATGAATATATCCCAACCCGCGCTGATGTGGAGCAAAAATTCGCCTCCTGGTAGTAAGTTCTATTTGAGTTTTTTTGGGTTGAAGCTTATTTGCAAAATGGATCAAAACAGCATTTTTTTCTTCGTTGTACCACCAGCTTGCCTCATGCTCTTTCATTTCATTTTTCAGAGGATATTGCCGATACATTTCTCCATTAACGAAAACTTGTCCAAGCGTGAAAACAATTCCTTCTTTCCCTTCAGGTTCCCCATCCCGTTCCCATGGAGTGGAAGCTACCGGGACTTTAAACGGATTGGCATTATCAAAATAACAATCATCGGTAAATTCCATTGTCGAAAGACTGCATGAAAAAACCTTATTTCCTTCAGGTTTAAGCTTTCCTGTGTAAACATCCGATCCCTTGATGAAAACCCTTTTACCGGGTTCGGCCATATAAACGATTGGCGCTTGTTCTGTTCCTCCCCGCGGTGGTGAAACCCGCTCCCTGTAAACTCCTTCCATTACCCATACCGTATCGCCGGGTTGAGCCATGTATGCACCTTTTTGTATGGTACGAAAGGGTGAATCCAAATTGCCTTTGTTTTGGTTATTACCGATTGTGCTTATGTAATAGGTATTAGCTACTCCAATTTCAGGCAAAATAATTGCGAGGATCAAAAACAATATTTTTCCAATAAAAAATCCTTTTTTATTGATCAAAAAATATGACACCATTAGATTTAAATCTTTAATAAATAAAAAGAGTAAAAAATGTTATTTGTCCTTTGCCAAACCTGATAGATCCGAATCAATTTTAATCTTGACTTTTTCAGAAACTACTTTTGCTTTAAAAGCATCACTTATTTCAACATTGTTGGAAGTTTTCAGAGAAATAATTTTATTTGAGGCTTCATTTCTTAATAGCATCATCTGATTTGATGCATTAAACACTGTTCCAAAAATATTTATTTTAGTGGGTGGATATTCAGACATCGCATTATTGGAATATGAATTAATCCCTCCATTCTTTAAACTTGAATTACAGATAGTAATTGCATCTACTGGTGAAACAATATTCATAAAGCCTTTTCCTTCATGCAAAACCCTGATATTATCAAAAACCAGCTGTTTTTGTATTGGAATTTCAGCCCCTGGATAATAAGACCGATTCCACATCGTATTTGAAAAATGCAATGAAAAACCTGTTCTTGGCTTTTCCAGATAGATATCCCTGAATGTCACGTTTCTAACTCCGGCAGTATGTTCATTACCTTCTTGCACCATGACCCATTTAATCCCATCTAATTTCTCCATTCCTTTTTTATGTGTAGGACGCGTCGCTGAAATATAAGTTTTACCATCAGGTTTGCCATCCGACCCAATTCCATCAACCCGATAGATCCAGCCTTTAGATACAACGGCATCCGCATTTTGAACAGTCATTCCTTTTTTCCAATCAATCCAGCCTCCAGCCAGTATCCTGCAGAAATAGCCTACCAGACGTTGATTTCCACTCAGATCATAACAATTCTCGATGGTCCCATTTTCGATCCACCCGAGTTCCGGATTGGACGTAGCATAATCCTGTGCATTGAGTGCAATAGCATCATCCACCGTTTCAAGTACCGCATTGGAAATAGTAAACCGGTTTCCACGTCCAAGGTGAATTCCATCCTTTTTTCCTTTAATCACTGTATCATCAATGATAAGATCCTCAAATGCACATACCTGAATTCCGAACTGCATCGTAGCCAAATCGTAGCATCTAAACCCTTCTATTTTCAAATCTTTCACATAGAAAAATGCAATTTGACCGCGAAGGCCAAAAACTTCATTAAACACTAAATCCACTCCATTGACACTCACTGCAAGCCCTTTCACAATAATATGCTTATCAAAAGTCCGGGTCAGCGCACCTTTGTTAAGTATTACATGGGAAAACTTCCCGACTTCATCAATCTTTTTTAATACAACTCCATTGCCAAATTCCAGGGTAGTATTACTCCCGATATAAGTAGTTCCAGCGACTTTGTATGTCCCAGGCTGGCTCACGATGATCGTCCCGGTTTGGTCAACTGCTTTTTGTAGTGCTTTTACGTTTTCAATTCCGCTTGCATCTGGCGAAAAACCAAAGTCCGCTGCATTGGTAAATCCTTTAGTTTGGGGCTGGGCTGATATACCCAGACCGATTAATATTAGAAGTATATAGAGATTTTTCATTTGTAATTGTTTTTGTTGAAGGTTCACTTTTTATAGTCACTTTTATTATAGCGAGGTGCGTCCATTTCTTTTTGCCATTTTATCATCTTTTTTTTCAGTCTTTCCACAATTTCTGGTTTACTTGAAGACAAATCCTGTTGCTCACCAGGATCATCCTTAAGGTTATACAATTCATAATGGTGACTTTGCCTGGTGGATTCCATCAGTTCAATTAATTTCCAGTCTTCATGAACCAAAGAACCACCTGGATTGCGGTTTGCAGCTTCGTAAAAATGTACCGGGATTGGGTAACTCAACCAATGAAGATCATTCCTCTCTAATTTAGCTGAAGGATTAGAGACAACAGGTGTGATATCAATACCGTCAATATCACTCAATTCCTTATCATTTAATTCAATCCCTGCCATTTTTGCTATCGTAGGATATAAATCGTGACCTATTACTGGCTGAGTACAAACTTCTCCACCTTTTGATATACCTGGCCACTTGATTAATAATGGCACTCTGGTACCACCTTCATACAATGATCCTTTGCCATCTCGCAGCGGGTAATTTGAAGTGACATCTGTCAACCCACCGTTATCGCTATAAAAGATGACTACTGTATTATCTGACAAACCTGTTTTTGTCAAAGCATCTATTATCCGACCGATATTACTATCCAGATTCTCTACCATTGCAGCATATTCCGGATTAGTATGAATCTCACTTTTCGCGATCTTATTTTTGTATTTTTCGACCATATCAGCCTTTGCCTCAATTGGTTTATGAACGGCATAATAGCATAGATTGATAAAAAAAGGCTTCTCCTTGTTTTGCTGAACAAATTCAATCGCTTTGCTCGTTAATTGGTCAGTTAGATAATCCCCATCTTTTCCATCCTCCAGATCAGGAACGTCAAAACCACTGTTTTTTGGCTTTTTAAAGGGATAAAAATAACTTGCCGGCTGCCCTTTAGAATTACAAGTAATGGTAACATCATATCCCTGATCAGAAGGTCGATAACCGACATCTCCGAGATGCCATTTACCAATATGACAGGTCTTGTATCCACCTTTTCTAAGCCGCTCTGCAATGGTAATTTCAGTTAAAGGCATACGCTTATAACTATGATTTACGCAATTCAAATGAGCCGGATATTTGCCAGTTTGAATAGCTAACCTACTGGGGGCACATGTTGGGTGAGATGCATATGCCTGAGAGAAATATACGCTTTCATCGGCTAACTTGTCAATATTTGGTGTTTCGTAAAAATCACTTCCACAAAAGTTCATATCGGAATTACCCAGATCATCGGCCAACAACAAAATAATATTAGGCTGTTTTTCTTTAGAAATGGCATCCCACGGTAAATATAAGAACGTAACAAAAAATAATACGTTTCTTAATATCTTAAATACATTATTCATTTTAATCGATTCTATTTTTAAGGAGGCTAACTTATTTTATTTACTCAATTCTGACAGAATAGATGATATGATTTGATCCGACATAAGCCGGTATCCATCACTAAACCAATGGAAACGGTCTAAACGCGCCAAATCCAACTTTTCAACCAACAATCCATACAAATCATTTATTGCCACTCCATGTTCTTTCATGACACTCGCAGCCAGTGCATTTCGTTCAAAAATAATCGGATTGATATCTTTATTGAGTACTGGTTTATCTTGTTCTGTAACAGGGGTTGTACTGGCCCAAATCAATTTTGCTTTAGGCGCGTATTGTTGTATGGTAAGAATATATTTTTCCAAAAGGGGAACATATTGCCCTTTGGGAATCCTTCCTTTCTGCCATCCATGTAAACCAATATTAAAATGGATTACATCATAGTTCCGCACAGAAACTAATTCAGCAAGTTTTTCAATTAGGGATTTGCTATTTAAATGCATTCCGGTAGTCCAGCGGTCAACACATGCCACATCATTCAACCCATTGATAACAAACTGATGATAGCCATGCATAACCGAGTCACCAATTAATAAAACGTGCTTACAAGAATCTTTGGTTTCTTTTGCCTGAAAAAATCCCCATGTGCCTCCATCAGCTGTTAAACCTATTTTGTTATCGGCTTTCTCGTCGGATTGAGAGAACACATTTCCAGATAATAGGAAGAGGAATAAGGATATAATTAAATAATAATGCCTTCGCATAATATGAAAATATTGATTTAGGTAATTTTTGTTATCAATTTTATTGAACCAGTTAAAAAGTTCACCAATTGGATTACTCCAATTGGTGAACTTTAAGTCATGCTTTCAAATGATCTTACCAACCATTGTTTTGGTCCCATTCCGGGTTCTGGTTTAATTCTTCAAGCGGAATTGGAAATAACATATGGTATTCCCTAACATTGGATTCTTTATTCATTCTATAAAATTCATCGTTAACCATTTTAATCCGATCCATGAAAATTCCCCAGCGAATAATATCCATTCTTCTAAACCCTTCAAAAGCCAGTTCGTGAGCTCGTTCATCAATAATCGCAGTTTTAAATGAATCATAATCCAGTCCTTGCAAATCAGCCAACACCAACCCATCAGCTTTATGATCATCAGGTCTGGCCCTGTACCGTACCATGTTTATGGCGTCATAAGCTTCCTGCGTTGGCCCATTATTAATCTCATTCAATGCCTCTGCAAGCATTAGATACACATCTGAAAATCGGTAAATCGGAGTGTTGTAAGGAGTTTTTGAAGCATGATCACCATTTCCCTCAACCTTTCTGAACTTATTGACATACGGTCTTCTTACCTGGGACTTTTCGGTGAAGACATATCCAGTAAATTTTCCTGTCCCCACGGTCCAGTTTCTGCGTACATCCAATGTATCAAAACTATCATAAAAATCAATGGTCGATCTTAAATTACCAAACCCGCCCGCATGACCTGCTCCATATTTTGGTGCTGTCAATGCATTCGGGAGATTACTACCATTTTCGGGCATTGAAAAATCGATTTCCCAAATTGACTCTTTGTTGTAGATATCGAGGTATAAATCCTTGAATATATTGGTATAATCAGGTTCCAATTCATAGACCCCCATGTCGATTATTTCCTGGCATAAATCCCGTACCTCAGTCCAGTAACTCTCATCACCGGCAATCATCTGTCCATCCCATGATCTTCTCCATCCAGACATGTACATGTAAAGGTGTGCTTTGATCATTTTAACCGCACCAAGGGTAAGTAAGCCTCCCTTCGAATAAACTGCGTAGGTTGAGGGATATTTTTCCATCGTAGTTTCCGCATAATTCAAATCTTCAATACATTGTTGTCTGATTTCATCAACACTAGTTCGAGACTTGTCCAATTCATTCAAGCCTGTTGTATTATGTACCTTTAAAGGAGCATCACCAAAAGTATTGGTTAATTCAATGTAGAAAAATGCTCTTAAAGCTTTGGCTTCTGCAATTAACTGATCTCCACCGGTGAACCCTTTCGACTCCGTTACATCAATAACAAAATTGCAAGAGTTTATCGCACTATATAAATCTATCCACAAACTCTTTGGATAACCATCAGCTGAAGTTCTGTTAAAATTTTGATAAAGTCCATAGGAGCTTGTTAGTTTAGCACCATAAGAACTAAAATCGTTGTCGGCACAATTATTTAAAACATAGGCGTATCCTCTTATACTATTATTCCCAAATATATCGTATACACCATTCAATGCAATTCTTCCATCTTCGGCAGTCTCCGGGAAATTAGCTTCACTTAAAAAATCGTAAGGTTGTTCTTCCAAAAATTGGTCACAAGATGTGAGAGTAAGAAATACGATTAATATGATATAAATTTTATATTTCATGACATTAGAAAGTTAAGTTAATACCAAAAGTTACGGATTTAGCATGCGGATAATTTGAGAAATCGACGCCAGGTGTTAACATGCTACTGGAGACCGATACTTCAGGATCGTATCCAGAATATTTTGAGAAGGTTAATAATTTATCGCCAGACAAAAATACCCTGCATTTTTTAATTCCAACTTTTCTCATCACTGATTTGGATAAATTATAGCCAATTGTTACATTTTGAAGCCTTAAAAATGAGCCATCTTCAACCAACCAACTGGATACATTGTTGTATTCAATCCCTGATATGCCCCATGCCCAAAGTTCATTGGTCGGGTTCTCGGGCGTCCAGGCATCCATGATTTGTTTGACGCCTCCTTTATTTATTCCTGCGGTCCACAAAAAGTTTTTGTTGGCATTAAAAACATCATTTCCATACCGGAAACTAAAAACAAAAGAAAAGTCAAAATTCTTATAGCTAAACTGATTGGTAAATCCACCAAACCAATCCGGAATTCCATTTCCAATAATCGTACGGTCATATTCTGAATCAATCACTCCATCAGGAACGCCATCAGGACCACTTACATCTTTATATCTCGGACCTCCGACTACTCCACTTCCATCAAACTGAGGAAGATTGGTTGCTTCATCTTCATTTTGGTTAACTCCATCATATACATACCCATACATGGAGCCCAAAGGATCTCCTTCCCGGACAATGAAAACGCTTGATTTATGTCCGTAGCTTCCTGTAAAAAAATAATCGGCATCAGAAAGCCTTAGTACTTTGGTCGATGGGAAAGAAATATTGAATGAACTGGTCCATTTTAATTTGCCGTTTAAGATTACCCCGTTAATATCAAATTCATAACCGTAAGATTCTATATCACCTACATTAGTGGTATAACTACTAAAACCGGAATAATAAGGGACTGGTGCATTCAATAGCAAATCAATTGATTTTTTATGGTAATAATCTGCGGTGATATTCAGACGATTGTTAAAAAAACCAATGTCAATCCCAACATCAGCCTGCTCATTTTGTTCCCATTTCAGATCTTCGTTTGCCATTGTTCCCGGGATTAATCCAAGGTTTTGGGTAGAATTAATTGAGATATTGGCTGTTGCAAATTGCAACATTGAAGCATAGTTTCCGATTGAATTGTTCCCGGTTATCCCATAACTCAAGCGGAATTTTAAGTTTGAAAATATATTCAGGGCTTTTATAAATTCTTCTTCTGAGGCCCTCCATGCAAAAGCTCCTGAAGGGAACGTCCCCCACTTGTTGTTAATCCCGAAGTTGGACGAGCCATCTGCCCTTACCGAAGCAGTAAGCAAATACCGGTCAGCGTAATTATAATTCACCCTGCCAAAAAAACTGGCAATGGTACTTTTCCATTTTCCTGACACAGGTGTAGATGGCGTAGTGCCAAGCCCAATATTATCAGCCCCCAAATTTTCGATAGGGAAATTAGTCGATTTCATCGACATACTTTCATACACCGTTGACTGGGCACTAAATCCACCTAAACCCTGAACTTTGTGTTTCCCAATGGTCAATTTATAATCAGCCGTATTTTCATACAACCATGCAATCCGCTGATTTTGACTAATTTGGGCAATCCCATTATAGTTGCGCCCGTAACCTACATCCGATGGCAAATACGATTTATTCTTTGTGGAAGAATAAGCCATTGCCCCGTTGGCCCTTAGTGTAAGTCCTTTGACAGGTCTATATTCCAAATAATTGGTTGTTCGTATACTTGCTGAATTTTTCAAAGCCTGTTTCTCGGTCAGCCATTTTAACGGGTTAGTCGATTCGGCACCGGTTCCTACTTCAGGATCCAGGTAATCACCTAAATCTTCCCCAATATTACCACCGACAATGTAAGGACGTGCTATAAGAATAAAACGGCCTATATCAGCTTCTCCTGAAAGCGATGCACCATCCCTTTCATCAAAAGAATACGAGAGATTTGTTCCGGCTTTTAATTTGTCATTCAATTTTGAATCAATCTTGAGCCTCGCATTTACCCGGTAGTATTCTGACCCTTCGGCGATACCTTCCTGCTTAAAATAACCAACGGAAGATGAATATTGTGTACGCTCACTTCCTCCATTAATCTGTAAATTATGTGTCTGTATTACCGCTTTTCGGTATGCCGCATCCTGCCAATCGATACTTGTTGAGTCAGCCCAGGTTTCCGGATTTTCAAATTGCCAGGCATCCTCCTCTGAAGCTAATTCCTTCTGAATGGTTGCATATTCAACAATATCGACAGTTTCAAGCTTCTTTATAATATTTGAAACAGTACACTTGCCATTATAAGTTATATTAAGCGTTCCTTTTTTACCTGATTTTGTAGTGATAATAATAACACCATTGGACGCCCTTGCTCCATAAATAGCACCAGCTGAAGCATCTTTTAAGACTTCAACAGATTCTATATCCTGCGGATTCAAATCCATATTATCTCCCCCTAGTTGAGGAAACCCGTCGATAACATAAAGCGGCTCATTCGACGCAGATATGGAAGATCCCCCTCTAATTATAATGTTGCTGGCTTCTCCCGGCTGACCACTCTGCGAAGTAACCTGCACTCCTGCTGCCAACCCCTGTAGTGCATCATTTAATGAAGCGGTATTTATTTTTTCAATGTTATCTGCCTTCACCGAAGTAACAGAGCCGGTTAGATCCCTCTTTTTAATAGTTCCATAGCCAATCGCCACAACCTCCTCAATCCCAATAGCACTTTCTTCCATTATCACATCTATTGATGCTTTTCCAGCAACAGAAATTTCCTGTGGCTTCATACCTATAAAAGAGAAAACCAATATACTATTAGTAGGTACATTTACAAGTGAATAATTTCCTTTTGTATCTGTTATGGCACCTTGGGTGGTTCCTTTCACTATTATGGTCACCCCCGGTAAAGGAACATTATTTAAATCGGTAACCTTACCGCTAATAGTTTTCTGCTGTTGTGCAAAATCAGGCATGAGAATAATACTTGTACCCAATTTTTTAAAAGTGAAATTTGTATTCTCAAAAATATCAATAAGAACTTCATCTATAAGTCGATTTGATGCATGAATATTTATTTTTCGGTCCAGATTAATTTCTTCCTTATCGTATACAAATAAATAGTCGGTTTGTGTTTCAATAGCATCAAGAACTTCTTTTACAGGAGCATTTTTAAAAGCAATATTAATTTTATCAACCTGCGATCTTGCGTTTATCGCATATAATGAAGAGCTAAATATCAAAAAAACCAGAAGTGTTATTTTCATTTTTCTTAATAATGGTTTCATTAAGTCAAAGTAGTCCTTTGACAAATAATTTTTCATAAATTTGTTTTTTATGTTAATACTTTAGTTTGTTTTAGCGAACACGATCAGTATTGACCATTAGCCGGAAAGTGTGAGCGCACTTACCGGCTTTTTTAGAATTTCATTTTATCATAAGCCTTAGTTCTTTTAAAGTTTATTATTCGATTATTATTTTATTGGTTTTCTCGTCAATCCGATAGTTAAAATTTTCTTTTAATTGTACCACTTTCAAAATATGTTCAACACCATCTTTCATTCTGAATTTTCCTGAATAGCGTGAATTGAACTTTTGCGTATTTTTAACTTCTATAATGATATCAAAATACAATTCTAAATTATGGACCAGTTCAGTAAATGAAATATTGTCAAAACTGATGATTCCTTCGCGCCATAGAAAATGATCCGGATTTTCAATCGCAGAAACAATCATTTTCCCGTCTCTTAATACGGCTTCCTTATTGGGAGATAAGCTCATTCCCGAACTTTCACCTTGTTTTATTATTTCAACTGCCCCCTCTAACAACGAAGTTTCAAATTCTTCTGTTTCAGAGTATGCAATCAAATTAAATTTTGTACCCAAAACCTTTACATCATATTTACTGGTGTTAACAACAAATGGCTTTTTCATTTTATGTGTTACCTCAAAAAAGCCCTCACCATCTAATTCAACATTACGTTCCTTATTGGCAAATTGGGAGGGAAACTTAAAAGTAGTTTTTGCATTGAGCCAAACTTTCGTACTATCTGCCAAAATAATTTCAGCCCGTTGTCCGGCCGGAACATGTATGGTTTGCATCCGGGAAGACAACCGGGAAAAGGAGTGAGTTGGGAAAACGAATCGAGCTACAAAAAAAGCAAAAACAAAAACGGCTGCAATTTTTGAAACTTCCCAATACCATTTGCTATTAAACGGTATCAGAAATTTCATTTTCTTTTGATTCGAGTTTATTTCAATATCTGAATGCCAAATTGAAATATCATTCAATTTCCTTAGTGCAAAATATTCTTGCATATTTTTAGGATCCGCATCAAGCCAATGGGTAATCTTTACTTTTTCTTCGTCTGTGACGTTCCCATTTATGTATTTCAAAAGTAGATCGTTCATATTCCAGTTTATAAAAAATATCAAACCCGAATTTTCCTTTACAACCAGAATACGACTCGAAATACAAGAGCCCTAGTATATTTTTTGATTTTTTTTACAATTTTAAAAAAAACAATGCTCCCAAAAGAGGGATATAATCTTTTAACGACATCCTTAATTCCCTCACAGCCTGCCCAATATGATACTCAACTCCTTTAAGGGAAATATGATAAAATTTTGCAATTTCTTTGTGCGATTTATGTTCAAACCTACTCATTATAAATATTTCCCTTGTTCTTGGCTGAAGTCTCTTAAGCGTTTCCTCAATTATAGAGTGAATTTCTTTTGCAAAAACTTCCTGAGGATTGCTTGATTCGAGAGAAGCGGTTCTTATTGCCAGTTCCCGTTCCAGAGTTGTAGCTATTTTATGGTAAACATCGCGTCTTACTGACTGGTGTTTTAAATGATCAAGCGCCCGATTTTTTAGGATTGAAAATAAATAGGGAGCTATCGGATCGATGGTTTCCATTTTCAATTGTTGCCATAACTTTATTAATGAGTCAGAAACAATATCTTCTGCAACCATGTCATCGTGCACGTACGATTTTACAAATAGGTACGATTTTTTGTAAAAAGTAGTATATATTTCGTTGAAACCATGTAAAGGAATATCTACTCCCATTTAGTAAAGTTTAGCTTGACGCCAAAATTAAAAAAATTATAATTCTACAAAAAACAGAATACAAACTCTTGTTTTTCAGATGTTCAAATCATTTCTCTGAGGTTATCAGGTTTTATCTTGATATATATTTTTAACTTTAGAATCAACAAATGGCGTTTCGAAATCACCATTTTCTTTTCTATCAATAAAAAATGATTACCTTCTGAAAACAAAGAGCAGCTCAAAAAAATTAGATCAGTCTGTTTTATCTGCAATCAAAATTATGCTTGTATATGTTGCAGTTATTTACAGGAAAAGACTAACAGACTTTTTCCGATTCTACATTAATTAAACAAATACGATGAAATAGGAAGGAATTTATTCTTTATGTTTATGAAGCATTGGTGCACCGTAAACCGGACAACAATGTTTTACAAATAGAAAAAAGCCGCCCCTAACTGAAGCGGCCTTTTGTCTAACTAAACCAAATCTATCGAATAAAAATCTTTTGACTCAAAATAAGATACTTACAATCTGATTCCTCTCATTCTAACACCTCAATACAATTGGAAAACCAAGTTTTTATTCCTCACTAAAAAGCCAGGAAAAATTAATTCAATCCACTGGCATCAATATACTTTTCTGCATATCTCCGTCCAAGTTCCCGCTGGCCTTCCGAATTAAAATGCAGGTTATCTCCCCTGTCTTCCAACCCTTCAGAAGAAATATAAAAAAGGTAACTATTCTCTTCGGCAACCTTTCTGATAATTTGATTGACTTCCTCAAAATAGGCCGCCTTTTCTTCGGGTTCGGCAAATCTTCCAATTTCACCCAAAATTATTGGCAATTCATCATCGGCAACACTTGTTCTGAATTTTGAAAACAAGGTCAATAAAGTATCCTCGTATTCGGGCAAATCGGTTTCATTGGCATTACGTTCTCCCTGATGCCATAATATTCCTTTTATGGTTCCTTTCTTTTTTGACAACTGTGCCTTCGCTTTAAAATTACTAAGAAGTTTTACACTACGATGTTCTTCGTCGTTGAGCCACTGAAAAACGGAACTTCCGCCCACAGCACAAGGAACCATGGCAATGGTAACTGAGTCAGGGACAAAATTTAACAGTTCTTTTGCAAAACTAAGCCCACAATCCAAGCCCGCTGATCCAGGCTCATAAAAATGCAACGGCTCTTTAGCAGTAATCCAATTGTTTCCACTGTTAATGGTAATAATTCGATTGTTGGTAATCAGGTCCTGTGCCTCAACCGCTCCTCTGCCGGCCATGTTGGACTGGCCAGCCATAAGGAAAACCCAAACGGTTTTATTATTTTCGTCCTTCGGTTCTGTTTCTCCAGGCTCTTCTTTTGAGCATGAAATCCATGAAACCAAGAACATAAGCACGGATAAAACGAAAAATTTGCCTGCAATTATTTTTACCTGCCTAATCTTCATCCCGATAAATATTGAATGTTTTTGCATCTTCTATTTCTAAGATTTCGCCTTCGAAAAAATTATTTCCCAAAGCTTCAAATTCGAATTGATCTGATTTTGGCGTACCTTTTTCAGAATATAAAACAATGTTTCCTGGTTCATGTACTGTTAAATTCAAACTACTTCTGTCTATGTTTTGAATTTCAACGGTTGACGGAGATAAATATTTATCAGGCCGCCCAACCACGGCCCAACCTCCTTCTACCGGACACATCAAGTACAATTTGTGTCCAAAACCTTTTATTTCAAAATCAATTCCGTTTTCATCAATTTTCTGGCCTTCCTTTTCTTTCCAATTATAAATGATCAATCCTTCTTGTGGAATTGACCACTTCCCGGGATAAGGTTGCATCATCACTCCGGAATTGGAATAGTCTTCAGCTGAAATGTGCCCATTTAATGCCTCTTCGTTATCTACCGAAAGATTATAAGCTGCAATGGCACATGCTTTATTCTTAAGAGGTGAAATAACTTTATAAACATTTTTTTTCTCATAGAGTGCATCTGAAAATACACTTTCGGGTAACGGAACTCCGGGTGCTTCGGGCCGTATCAACAAGCCATCGTTATAACACAAAGGCATTATAACTTCTTTATGAAAGTCCTCCGGTGCGTCTGAAAGATATATTGGACCACCAGACATGGCTTTTGTTACGGCCATTGTTTCTCCCACCTGCGTATCTGACGAGTGAAACATATCATGGTCAGGCCATAAAGTCTGTCCCAGCCAAACGACATTAAAAACCGATTGTAATATTTGCGATTTTGACGTTGCCAGATTGTTTTTCTGGTAGTCGGGGCTGGTTCGCATTGTTGCGCTGTGGGTAGCATTTAACAGGTCGATTGTGTTTTGTGCACTACAATTCATCAGCCCCAGATTGTAGGAAAAGCATGATTTTTCCAATGAAAGTACATTGTTCATTTGTGCCCTTGCAGGATTAGGTGTTCCATAATATTCAATAGTAGAACGAGAAACATTATCGGTTTTAAGAAAATCAAATCCAATGTCTTTTATCTTTTTCATAAAACGCATATAAAAAATCTCACTGTCCTCTTGATTATCTTTCGGAATTAAAGCTTCAAATCTAACATCTGCGTCCTCCAAATACTGATTATCCTTTGGATTTTTCTCCCTTTTAACAGGCTGTGGCATTAAATATGGTGCCAAATCAGTCATTTCGTGTTCGGGCGAAACATTGTTCCAATGCATTAACAAGGTATGCCAAATGCCCATCCATTTTATTTTGTCCTCCTTTCTACTTGCAATTATGGGCTCCCAGCCATTGGGAAACTTGTTTTTGTCGGGTTCCAGGGAAAACATCCGTCCGTCTTTTAACGTTTGATGCCCGTCATCAATAAGCAACCAACGTACAGGAATATCTGACTTTTCAATATTGTTTACGGCATTCTGTATTATTTCTTCGTTGATATTTTTATGATATTGCTCCCAGGTACACCAGCCCAAATACTTCATTGGTTCAGGATACTTTTTATGAGACCTTAAACTTACTTTGTTTTTATACAGCGCTGAATTTGCCAGGTTTTTCCAGACTTTAAAAATTGACTCATACACATTCTCTCCTACTGCCCAAGCCAATAAAGGTACTTCTGCAGTTTGAGGAACAGGCTTTGTTCCGAGCGTACCATAGTCCACAATAAGCTTTCCATCCTTTTGCGTCTCTAACCAACTTACAGATGCTTCACCCGATAGTGGCATGATGGTCATAAACTTCCCGTCAGCTAATTTTAACAACATCATTAAAGCCCGTTTATTGGGCATTGGAATCCTTGGAGGAATGGGAGTTTTCGGCACAAAAATAGAAGTCAAATCCGTTTTTCCTACCCAAGGGAACATCCGGTTGCTGGCCCCAATCCAGCGAAACATATTTGAATCGGCAGCCACATGGCAATATTCAGTAAACTCAGGAAGGATGATTTCTCTAGAACTTGTTTCTCCTTCAGCATCGGGTGTGCCGAGGACAATGAGATTACTTTCATTTCCATTGGCTAAATCAATATTGTGGGTATTTCCTTGGTTTGTATTACAGGAAATATATAAAACAGGAATAAAGATGATTAAAAAAACAAATGGATGAAATATTTTCTGAAGTCTTATTTGAATCTCGTTGATTATTAATTTCATCATAACTTATGAATTAAAAAGGTAAAACGTCTGTATTGAATTTAGCTAATTATTTCTGGTTAATTACAATTTTTCTCTTTAGCAGGGGATCTAAGTATTAACAGCAATGAGGTAGGAAACATCTTTAATTTATAAAATGATCTTTCTTTTCAAAATTAAATTCAGTTCCAGAAAACAATCAACTTCTCTATTAACGCTGTGCAGTAATAAAGAAGTTGATTTAAGCTATTTAATTAGGCTTCTGCTGGTTTGGATCGGTTAACGGAGAAATATTGTTTTCTGACCCCGGATATCCCATATTTTGATTAATATGCCCTAAAGAATTGGATTTTATAACTTCTTCTTTTATTGGCCAATATACATGATAAGGTAACATTCGGTAAATATTTGAAACATTTAATACTTCATCTCTGTAAAAATTATTCCTTCTCATTACACGGTCATAAAACCAGTTATTTTCGTGCATGTTTTCCAAAGAATATCCATCTTGTCCCAGTTGGGCCATAATGTACGCTACTCTCGTTAACTCACACTTTCGGGGTGTTTCCCAATATAACTCGCGGGCGCGTTCATCAAAAATATAATCAATATCCACAGTTTCCTTCTGACTTGCCTGCGCCCGGGCACGAACTGTATTTACATCTTTTGTGGCATTGGGAATATCACCTTTCCACCAGTAAGCCTCAGCTCTTAACAGATAAAGTTCTGCCAGTCTGTAAACATACATATCGCTCCATGCTCCATTTGGCTTTGGATTTTTTGAATCGTCGATATAAACAAGTTTGTTATACATTATTGGATACCAGGCACGTATATCCGTAATAAAATTACCGTTGAAGGATTGCCCGTAATAGTCAGAATTTGGATTGTTGTATATATATCTTTCCATTCCAAAATAATTATTATGTGAATACCTTATATCAGTTGTATCCTCCCACCGCATATCTCTGAAAAACTGACATGGAATCATCCTTCCAACTCCCCTTCCAAGTTGTTTAATCATCATAAGACCGGTATCGTAGTCATTATCTGTGGTTCCTCTGGCTCCATTGGGGTCCAGAACAGCAGAGTGCCACCAGGTTGGTCCGGTGTCTCTCATTTTGCCAGCACCTTCACCACGTTCCGTTCCTCCTTCTACCAAATACTCATCCTGTACAACAAAAATAGCTTCCTTGTTTTCAGCTAAACTTTTGTTATTCTTCTGATGTAAATCCCAAATAACATCAAATTCATCCGGATTAAGAATCGGATATTCATAAAACTCCGGCTCTGTTGTTCCAAATCTTTCGGTCATCAAATGATATTTCCCTCCGTCAATAATTTTTGAGGCTTCTGCAATAGCTTTATCAAATTCACGGAGAGCGAGATAACACTTTGTAAGCAAAAAAGATCCTGCTGCGCCGTTAATCTTTCCCGGAGAAACATCTTCAGGAAGCCATTGTACAGCAAATTCCAAATCACCGGCGATTTGTTTTAAAATGGTTTCTCTGGTGTGCGTATAAAAATCCAGTCTGGGGGAAGTTACTTCCTCCAATAATAAAGGTACGTCGCCAAACTGATGAACCAGACGATAATACCAGTACGCCCTGCTAAAGTACCCATTCGCAAGTATTTCATTTTTATCAGCTTCTGAACTAAATTCTACGTCATCTATTCTGGAAATAATAATATTTGCGTCTTTTATTCCGGCCCAGGCTCGACTCCAGTAACTACTTACTTCTTTGTCATCCGTAGAAGTGGGTGTCATTTGGGTTTCCATGTTATGCATTATTGATGCCGGAGGAGCTCCGTTAATACTCATATCAGAATAATTCCATTCGCCCAATATGTCATGCTGATCAGTAAGAGCATATTCGTGCCTGTAACGTTTATTTATGGAAACTATTAATGCTTCCATTCCAGCCTTATCAACCAAAGATGACTCGGGAGAGAAAAATGACTTGGGATCGGGCTCCAACCATTCTTCTGTACATGCACTTAAGATTAAAAATATTAACAATGAATAAATTATATATCGTTTCATTTTTCTTAATTTTTTAGTTTAAAGACTTAAATCTACTCCGAAAGTAAAAATCATTGGTGTTGGATTGCCGGTTTCTACATCCCAGTCGTACTGCCATCCTGAAATTGCAGGCAGATTTTGAACATTCACAAAGAGTCTAAGCCTCTCAATATCCAATTTTGCCAGAGAACTGCGCGGAACATTATACCCCATCGTTATATTTTGTATTCTGATAAATGATTTACTCTCCCACCAATTGGTAGCCGGACTATTATTATTAGAATATAAACGTGTCCATTCATTTGTTGGGTTGTCAACCGTCCAATAGGGCGTTTTTATTTTATTTAATCTTTCCTGTCCAACTCTGTAGTTAAAATGCTGATTATTTGCACTATAATAATCCAGATAAGAGTTTAGCAGAAAAGACACATCAAAATTTCTATAGGAAAAATCATTTCTTAAACTCACTCTGTACCTGGGTTTTTTGTAGCCCTGGAAAACTTTGTCATCATAATTGATAATCCCATCGTCATTTACATCCAATAGTTTTGCATCCCCCGGGGCTCTGCCATATATTTCTGCTTCTTCCTCCTCCCCGAGTTGCCAGATGCCCAAAATTTTATAATCAAATATCTCGTCGATAGCGTGTCCGATATACCAACCATTCTGGATATCATCTTCCTCACGCTGACCAATCACATCACCATTCTCATCGACCACATCGACCATATCACCATAAAGATGCTTTATCTCATTGCGGTTAAACCAGAATGAAAGTGTAGAATTCCATGAAAAATCAGCTTTTTCAACATTTACTGTGTTCAGAGTGAATTCCAGTCCCTGGTTTTGTACTTCTCCAAGATTTGAATAAACCGAGCCATAGCCTGTGATATTTGGAAGCGTTCTTTCCAAAAGTAAATCGGTCGTTGACATATGGTAAGCATCTATCGCACCTGAGATTCTTCCATCCAATACTGCAAAATCAAGTCCAATATTATAAGCGGCAGTTCTCTCCCACTTTAGTTCCTGATTCGCCAAATTGGTTGAATAAATACCTGTAACCGAACTGTGGTCGTATATATATTTTGTTGTATTCATTTGCGAAAGAGCTGCATATCTTCCTATCTCTCTGTTCCCGTTTTCCCCCCATGAAAGGCGAAGTTTCAAATTTGACAACCATTCTATATTTACAAATTCTTCTTCTGATAAACGCCACCCAAATGCGGCTGCAGGAAAAACCGCCCTGGGATTTTTTTGTCCAAATGCGGAATACCCGTCGCGACGGACAGAAAGTGTTAACAGATAACGATCGAGTAGTCCGTAATTTAAACGGGCCATAAATGCATCTCCTGTGCTTCGGGTATCGTTATTGCTAATTTCAGGGCTTGCACCAATTGACAAATTATGGTATGTTAAACTCTCATTCGGATCAAACTCTGAATTAGATTGATAAGAATACCAGTAATTATCTTCTTCCACATTATACAAAATAGTTACATCAAAATCATGGATATTATTAAAAGTTTTATTCCACTTTAAAATATGGTCTATCATCCAGGCGTAGCGGTTACTCTCTCGACGGGATCCACTGGCGCCTCCTTCTCCCAGACTAGCTTTCGATGGTGTAAAACGATAATCCTGAGCGGAGGTGAACCGGTTTACCCAGTTTATCTTGTAGGAGAATCCTAAAGGAAAAGTGATTTTTCCATAAATATTGGCGAAAACTTCCCGTTGCCTGTAAAAATTATCCTTATACTCATACAAATATGGATTTCCCCCTAAGTTGTCGTCATGGGGCTCATGTTTATATGTTCCATCTTCATAATACAATGAACCATAAGGGCTGTTTTTGTCGTACAAAGATACTGCACCTGGAATTCCTGTCGGCTCCCTGCTCTCATTCGCCTGAATATTTGTTCCAACGGACAAAAATTTTGTTACATCGGCGTCCAGGTTAATACGAGCTCTGAAGTTTTGATATTTCTGGTAAATCTGAACACCTTCATTACTAACATAACCTAATGAGGTATAATAAGAAAAATTGTCCGTTTTCCCCGACAAACTAACGTTGTTATCTGTTCGTAATCCTGTTTTAAACAAAATATCGCCCCAGTCCAGTGTATTCCCCGCCTTATAATTATCTACTTCAACCTGTTGAAGCTGTAATCGTCCCAACCAAATGTCCTCCGGAGGTGTTGAGGTTCCCTGAAGATTATCATATTCCAGCCACTGCTCCAAAGAGACGCCATCGGGAAGATTTTCCGGATTTGTATAATATCCTGCCGGACTGCTAATATCAAAACGATCGAGAACATCTCTTCTGTAGTCAAGGTACTCCTCAGGGGAATATACGCTTTCCATTTTATTTATTTTTGCAATACCAACAGTACTCCTCACGTTAATCGTTGGCTTAGCTTCTCTTCCCTTTTTTGTTGTGATGATAACTACACCGGAAGCTGCCTTCGCCCCATAAATGGCTGCGGAACTTGCATCTTTCAGTACATCAACTTTTTCAATATCTACGGGGTTAATATCAGATATATCACCCTGATAAATTATATCATCGACAACAACTAAAGGAGAATTGGTTGCTCCCAATGATGTTGGCCCTCTGATTTCCAATGAAGAAGAACCTTTTGCAGAAGTACTTATGCCCGTATTGAGTCCGGGAAGGGCACTTCTCAGTAATTCACTTACATTGGTGGCAGCCTGTCTGTCCATTGCTTTTGCATCAACACTTGCTACAGACCCCGTTAAGTCACTTTTCTTCATCACACCGTATCCTACAGCAACTACTTCATCCAGGCCAATGACATCTTGCTCCATTTGAACATTCAATGTTGTACGGTTATTTAATTGTACTTCCTGCGTTTTCAACCCAATAAATGAAAAGGTTAAAGATGCTGTATTTGCCGGCACACTTAGTTCAAACATCCCATCAACATTGGTGACAGCACCAGTAGTTGTCCCCGGTACCAAAACGGTTACACCTGGCAATGGAGTACTATTTTCGTCGGTGACGGTACCTGTGATCATTTTTGTTTGTTGCTCTGAAAACAGCTTTTCCCCGCCTGAATCAGAATTTTCGCCACGTGTAACAACAATATCTTTATTTAAAACGCGGTAAATCAAACCTGTTCCCTGCAAAACTTCGTCTAACACTTTGTCAATACTTTTATCAACAAATTTTATATTGTATGTTTTGTTTGTTGGAAGGTGTTCGTTTTTGTAAAAAAAATCGAATTCCGTTTGACTTTGAATATCATGAAAAACCTTTTCAAGAGATGCATCTTTCAGATCGAGGTTTATTCTTACTGATTGTGAATAAACACTAGCTGAGGTACCCAGGAAAGTTGCAAACAAAAGAAGTAATGTCAACCTCATAAGAAGTAATAATTTTTTGCACTTTCTTCGTAAGAGAAAAAAATGCGTAATTAAATTTTTTTTCATAGTTTAGCTACGATTTTAATTTATAAATCAAATTTTTAAAAAGTATGAAAACGGGGAATGTGTGGTGCTTTTCCCGTTTTTTTAATGAATAGAAATTAATGTTTCATTGGCATTTTAATTTTCATAAGTTTGGTTTAAAATTTTATTGTACTGTTATTCTTACTTCATCAGAATTAATCTCGTAGTGAATTGGTAAAAGTTGTTTAATTAATTCAAAGTGTTGCTCCAACGGTTTATATCTTCTCAACACTCCTGATATTCTCTCATTTTTCAATTCTTCGGGATAATCAATTTCAACATCCCACCAACGTTCAACAATCTGAAAAATCTTACCTAGCGGTTCATTTCTAAATTCATACCTGCCTTCTTTCCATGTAGTAAATATTTCAAGGTCAGCTTCGCCTATTCTCACCTTTGAGGTTTCAGTATTAAAACTTGATTGTTCCCCGGGGAGTAAATCATGAACGATATTCCCTGTAATAATTTTCACTTTCCCCTCCTCAAGTGTGGTTTCGATGGTGTGGTTTTCAGGATACTCGCAAACATTAAATCGGGTTCCCACCACTTTTACTGTATGACTTTTTGTTTTCACGTAAAAAGGCTTCTCCTCGTTGGCTTTTACTTCAAAATAAGCTTCTCCGGCGAGTTCAACTCTTCTGTTATTAGCGTCGAAACGGGAAGGAAAAGAAAGCTCTGAATCGGAATTTATCCAAACATGTGTACCATCGGCCAGGAAAACTTCTTTCAGCTGTCCTTTTGTAGCTTCAACCGTTTTCATTTCAACCGTTTTTTTAATGAACGGGTGCTGTGAATATAAATATCTTCCAATCCAACCTACTCCCAGTGAGATTATTACAATGGCCGCAATTTTCATTATTTCTGTTACACCGGAGAACCTTAATTTCCGTGACGCAATTCGATCCTGAAGCGACAGCCACTGATCCAGTTCCAAATCATTCAGTTGTTTTGTTCCCAACTTTGCACTTTCCCAAATATCTTTTTCCTGAAACAAACGTTTACGGTTTTCAGGATTTTCTTTAATCCAGCTATAAAGCAGTTTTTCGTCTTCGACAGAAGCTTGTCCCTGCACGAAACGTTGAATTACCAACTCAATATTTGAAAATTTTTGATTTTCCATTTTTAATACGAGTATTTATGGCGATAGGAACCCTACCTCCCATTTTGATTTTTTTTTAAAATTTATTGAATAGCAGCGCTACAAGAATGAGTAGCATATCTTTAAATTCTTCCCGAAATAACTGAAGGGCTTTAGAAATATGTTTTTCAACGGCTTTTACCGAAATATTAAAAACCCCGGCAATTTCTTTATTGGTGAGTCCTTCATGCCGGCTCTTTTCAAATACCTGGCGACACTTTTCAGGCAATTGGACAATGACCTTTTCAATCCTGTCCCTTACGCCAAACTCCAGAATACTTTTTTCCGAATTCGTATAGTATAACAATTCTTCCTGTTTTAAAAGCATTCCAAAATTATCCTGATGAAGTCTCTTTTTCTGCTCGGTTTTTAAATATTTGAAGCACCGGTTTTTAACAATCGTAAAAAGATAAGCAGATACCGAGGTAGTAATTTCGGTTTTTCTCCTGTTTTGCCACAATTCATAAAAACAATCCTGGACTATATCTTTTGCCTGCTCTTGGTCAACAAATTTCGAAGCAAAAAGAAAAAGTGGCTGAAAATATCTTTGAAACAAAATCCGGAAGGCTGAACGATCGCCGTTCTTTACTTTTTGAAAGATCGTATTTTCAGCAAGGTCAGTCATAATAAGAATGGCATTTTAATCAAGCCTCATTTTTTATAAGATGACATAAAATTAAACGGTAAAAAATGATGCAAAAGTAATATTTCGATTTTCACATAAAATAAAAAGTAATAAACAATGTAAAATTTATTCCTGATTTAAATTCAAAAAAAAGAAAAGCTACCACTTATTTCTGCAACAACTAATTCAATTCCTATTCAGAAGCAAATTCATCAGCAAGCTGATTTATTTTGTCAATTGACAATTGCTCTCCGGAATTAATAATAACCCGGTACCTGAAAGTTGCCGACTGACCGGCCGGAATGGAAAAATCAAATGTTTCGGCACCGTTTGTAAAATCTTTCACACCAAAAGGATTTGCAGCAAACAATCCATAACCACGGGCATGCCAGTAAGTAGGATAGTTTGGATTCTGAGGATGATCACAGATGATTACAGAAATATTTTCACCATCAGTTTTGCCCTGTAATCTCATCCACCGGGCCCTGGTTCCCCAAACTTCCAAACCAGTTACCCCCTCGCTGCTTGTGTAATTACCGGTAATATTGGCATTTAGTGTGTCTCTTGTTCTGGTTGTTGTTCCGTCCTCGTTGTACAAAAGAATGTTTCCGTTATCGGGCAACTCAAGCGAACGTGCCGCCCTGATTCCAAACATTCCTTCTTTTGTGTCCGGCATTTGAACGTCGTTTTCGCCAGCAGTTAACGTGGTCATCCTGTCGATTATTCGATTTTCACCCTGTGCAATAAAATGATATTCCGTCTTTTCGTGCAGTATTTCTGTCCCGGTAGTGTCCTGCCAACTCTCTTCTGAAATAAAAGAACCTTCTCCTTTTCCTTCTTTTAGTTCACTGGTTTCTAGGTGTTTTATAACCCCACCATTCAAATTGGTGGTTCCCAAACCCTGCGAGCCATTTCCCCAAAAATCAAGACCATTCACATTTCCATACGTAAACCACATCCCAATCTGGTGGGGATGATCGGCTCTTTCTCCTGCCCTTGGTTCTATCGGAAATCCACGGGTAACGTCATAAGAATCCGCTGTAAGAATGGGATAAAATACAGGCTTTGTTAAATTCTCTGACCAGCGAAATGTAGTCAACAACTGCTTATCAACCCATACTTCCAACGTTTTTGCATCTGCGTCTTTTTCAAAGGTAACACCCGGTTTTTCCGGCTCATTTTGTTTCGCTGATTTACTGTTACAGGAATACACAAAAACGATAACAACAATAAATAGACAATACCTCATTTTTTTCATTTTTAATTAATATTTACCAAACTCCTTCCAGGCAGAATGCATTGCCATGATATTTTCAGGCGGAACTTCAGCCTGAATGTTATGCACTGCGCTAAAAACAAAGCCTCCGCCAGGTGCAAGTGCATCAATATTTCTTTTTACGTCATCTTTTACTTCCTGAGTCAATCCCGAAGGCAAAACTTTTTGGGTATCAACACCGCCCCCCCAAAAAGCAATTTCTTTTCCAAAATCCTTCTTCAACTGAAAAGGTTCCATCCCGGCAGCTGTGACATGTACCGGATTCAGAATATCCACTCCCGTTTCAATCAAATCGGGAATAATTGAACGCACATTTCCACAAGAATGAAACATCAGTTTTACATGAGGCGCTTTCTCTTTTATCAACTTTAAAATCCGAACAAAATGCGGTTTGTAGTACTCGCGGAAATGCCCGGGGCTAATCAATTGCGATTGTTGTGTTCCATAGTCATCGCCTTCACCCACAATATCTACAACATCACCGACTTCATTCAACAAAGAATCCCAAAATTCAATTTTTAAATCAGCCAGTTTTCCAACTAATTTATCAGAGTTTAGCGGAAACAGAAATGGGTCAACCATAGCATTTTCCATTCCTCGCACACGTTGATGCATTTCAAAAAGTCCGGCACAAAAACCTTTGGTTATTACAATCTTATCCATTTTTCGGATCTTTATTGCTTTTTCCCGCAACCCGGCAAACCGCTCTGACTTTGACGGATTGGGCCAGTTAAAATCCTCTACAATATTTTCTTCCTCAAAATTTACCTCTTTCATTGGGTTTTTAACCAGCGAAAACCAATATCCGTTTTTTGGAAAGTGGTGAGTAAAGTTCCATTCATCGACATATTCAAAATATTTCCCCCGAGCATTTAATTTTGAATACACATCCCAATTGTGACTTGTAAGTGGGAAAACACCGCGTGTGTCCACTCCAAGTTTATCCAGAATTTCTTCAGAAGGAACAACAATCTGCTGAATCACGTCTGACCATTCCGGAGATATTTCATCCTTTCCCAAATATTTTCGCAAATTTTGATACGCTGTATTTGTTATCCCCGTCCACGTAGTGCCGGCCAAATCAAATGGCACCTGGTCCGGTTCCTCGTGGTTTAAAGTTTTTAATATTCGTTCTCTTGAGTTCATTTCAGATTTGTTAAAGGTTCCATTTTAGGTGCCAGTAAATGAATGACAGCAATTGCAATTAAATAACCAAAAGAAGCAACGGCAAAGGCTATTTTGTAACCATCGGTTCCGGATTCGTTTAAAACATATCCCACCAGCAAAGCCATAAGCATACCTCCCAAAGTACTAATGGTCGTGGCAAAACCGGTAACGGTTGCAACCACATTTTTGGGAAAAAGGTCGGAAGCAACGGTAAAAATATTTGCCGACCACGAACAGTGAGCCGCCGCAGCCAGTGCAATAAAACCAACACTTGTAACGATTGAAGAATAGTTTGGAACTGTCATAACCGGTAGAACCAGCAGTGCAGACCCCAGCATGGTCACTTTCCTGGAAAAATTTATTGTCTTTCCTTTTTTAATAAGCAGGGAAGAAATAGCGCCGCCGGCAATTCCCCCCAAATCGGCAATAACATAAATGGTTACCAGTGGTAGTGCCAATTCCTTTAAATCAACTCCAAATTTGGAGTTTAAAAATTTAGCGCCCCAATACAGGTAAAACCACCAAACCGGGTCGGCAAATAATTTTCCGAGGGCCACTGCCCAGGTTTGCCGGTATTTAATCAACCGATACCAACTAATCTTTATATTCCCTGAGTCGGGCTCTCCATCTTTAATAAAATCAATTTCAGCCTGGTTTACATACCTGCTTTTCCCGGGAACCCTATATAAAATCAACCAAAAAACCAACCAAAAAACTCCGAGGAAACCAGACAAAATAAACACCCACTTCCACGAGCCAAATTGGGCAATAATCAGTGGTATTAAGATTGGAGCCAAAATAGCCCCCACATTCGAACCACCGTTAAAAAGCCCGGTGGCAAACGCCCTTTCTTTTTTTGGGAACCATTCAGCTACCGTTTTTATAGCTGCCGGAAAATTTCCTGCTTCACTCAAGCCTAGTCCTACACGGGCCATTGCAAATCCCACCCAAGTTCGGGCAGCTGCGTGAAACATACTGGCAATACTCCACAATCCAACCGCAAGGGTAAACCCCCACCGTGTGCCAAGTCGGTCGATAACATAACCCGCCAACAACGTACCGGCAGCATATGCAAACTGAAATGAAGAAACGATATAACCGTACTGTAATTCTGTCCAGCCAATTTCCTTTTCCAGTAAAGGAGCTAAAATCCCCATCAAAAAACGGTCGAAATAATTTACAGTGGTGGCGAAAAACAAAAGGGCAACAATTGCCCATCGAAAATTTGTCTTCCCTTTAAATTGGCCGGAATTAGTCATTTAGCTTAGTTTTTCTTGGTTTTTAAAAATAAGCAAATAAAACCGTATTTACATTAATTTTGAAAATAAACCAACAAGCATTGAAAATACGCAAGGCTAAAGACTACAAATAAAATTCAAAAAAATAATAGATATTTGCACAGAAGGCCAAAGACGGCAGTCTGAAATAACTATTTTCTTTCTTTAGTCTTCTAACTTCATACCTTATTATATTTACAATATTACAGCAACTAAAGTAGCTGCAATGAAATTACCGGATTTTAACCTTAATTAGATAATAAATTACAAACTGCCGATTTCATAATGGATTCCTGTAAAAAAAATTAATTTTGTGAACGAAAGCCAAAAGAATTGCAGCAACCGATGTAGGAAAACGTTTGTAAATACATAACAAAAACGTTTTATGAATTCATCACTCGATCTTAATACCAACTGGAGAAAAGTAGCCTCAACCATTTACAAAAAACCAATTGATTCCAAAATTTACGGCTCAGTTGAAATTGATGTAACCGACCTGGAAAAATATATTTCTGCCAAAAGAAAAGAGGGAATCAAAATTACACTAACACATATTATTACACTTATTGTCGGCCGTGCAATTAAGCTGGAGGTGCCGGAATTAAATACATTCGTAAAAAGAGGAAAGATTGTAAACCGACCGCAAATCGACGCGATGGTGAGCGTTTTACTTCAGGATGGGGAGATGGGTTCAGTAAAAATTGAAAATATTGACAAATTAAATATTAGTGAGCTGTCAGATGAAATAGCAAAAAAAATAAAAGCATCAAGAAAGGGGAATGAGAACAATACGATGCAATCCAAAGATTCTCTTTCAAAAATTCCCTGGCCATTCCGCTCCTGGGTATTCTATTTATACCGCCTTTTTACCATTCACTGGGGTTTTTCGTTTCCGGTAATTAAACTCTCTGCAAATAGTTTTGGATCCTACGTTGTATCCAACATTGGAACTCTGGGTTTGGACAGTGGCTATGGGGCGCTGCTGCCTTCTGCAAACGTTTCTATCGTAATGATTTTGGGTGGTGTAAACAAAAAACCGGTTGTTGTTAACGATGAAATCGTTCCGCGAAGAATACTTTCTTTGTCTGCCACCCTTGACCACCGAGTAGTAGACGGCTCCCACGGCGGAAAACTTTTCAGGGTTATAAAACAAATGATAAGAAATCCTTATTTGCTCGACGAACATATTTAATCTGTCTTCAGAAATGTTGTGATAAAATGTTCTGAAACATTTTATAAAATATTTCTCCGTGTACGAACACGAAAAATCAAAAAAAACTGTAATTTTGTAGCGCTAACTAATTAATCACCTATAAATCAAAATACTATCAAAGAAAACGATCAAATACGGATTAAAGATATAGCAGAAAAAGCAAAAGTGTCTATTGGGACAGTCGACCGGGTATTACATAACCGGGGAGAAGTTGCCGAATCTACCAAGAAAAAAATTCTCAAAATAATCGAAGAATTGGACTACCAGCCCAACTTTCTTGCAAGTACACTGGCATCAAAAAAGTCGGCCGTTTTTGCCACGCTCTTTCCTGAACCCCCTTCAGCAGAAGGATATTGGAACAAACCTTTTATTGGGGTAAAAAAAAGAATTAGCGAACTTAAACCTTACGGAATTCAAATAGAACATTTTACATTTAATCAGCCCGATTCAAAAAGCTTTGCTGCCGAAGCAAAAAAAATTGTCGAACTCCAACCCGATGGCGTTGTTTTAGCTCCTTTTTTCAAAAAAGAATCAGTTCATTTTATCGAACAACTCAAAGAAAATAATATACCGTTTGTTTTTATTGATTCTGAAATTAAAAACGCAGGGCATTTAAGTTACATCGGACAAAACTCCTATCAAAGTGGATTTGTGTCGGCGAAACTTCTCGACCTTTCACTCCGAACAGGAAATATCATGGTCATTCATTTTGCAAAAGAAATGGATAACCAGAACCACCTTGTTCAACGTGAAATAGGATTTTATGACTGGTTTCAGGTTAGCAACAAAGAAAAACATGAGATTTTCACCACTGAAATAGCCGATACTGATACCGACCTGTGGATGGAAAAAATCAAAAAAGAAATAACAGAAAAAAATATACGGGGAATTTTTGTAACCAATTCGAAGGTATTTTATGTAGGTCGGATGGTAGAAAAATATGGCCTTTCGGATTTAAAAATTATCGGTCACGATTTGTTAAAGGAAAATACCGATTTTCTGAAAAAAGGTATCGTTCAGTTTTTAATCTGCCAACGCCCGGAAGAACAGGGATATAACGCAATTAATAAATTGTTCCGCAATGTGGTGCAAAAAAGAAAAGTATCTGAGGAGAACTACACTTCCATCGATATCGTAATTAAAGAAAATATAGATTATTACAAAGAATTTAAGTAGAAATTATGAAAACAATGTCGTTTGATGACTTGAATGGAAAAGTATGCGTAATTACTGGTGGCGCAGGTGTTTTGGGAAGTGCTATGGTAAAAGCCATGGCTTCGGTTGGTATGAAAATAGCAATTGCCGACATTAATAAAGAGGTTGCTGAAAAAGTAGCTGCTGAAATCGCTTCCGAATTTAACACAGAAGTAATTGGTGTAGAAGCCAACGTTTTAGACAAATCGTCGCTTGAAGAAGCAAAAAAAGAAATCAACGAAAAACTTGGTGAAATCAGTATTCTGGTAAATGGAGCGGGAGGAAACAGTCCGCAAGCTACCACCAAAGTTGAACAAATGACCGAAAATGATCTGGATAAACTGGAGGAGACATTTTATGGTCTGGAAATGGAAGGTTTTGATAAGGTTTATGCACTAAATTTTAAAGGAACGCTACTCCCTACAATGGTTTTCACAAAAGACATGTTAAAAAACAAAAATGGTGTTGTATTAAATATTTCATCGATGAATTCATACAAACCATTGACAAAAATACCTGCTTATTCCGCCGCAAAAGCATCAGTAAATAATTTTACGGAATGGCTTTCCGTTCACCTTGCGAAAGTGGGGATTCGGGTCAATGCAATTGCTCCGGGTTTTTTTATCACACATCAAAACCGTTTTTTGGTTATGGATGAAAAAACCGGAAACTATTCTCCACGCGGACAAAAAATTGTTGACAATACGCCAATGGGAAAATTTGGAGAACCGGAAGATTTACAGGGAGCTACACTTTTCCTTCTCTCTGAGGTATCGTCATTTATTACCGGAATCGTAATTCCTGTTGACGGTGGCTACAGCGCTTATGGAGGAGTATAGATAAATCAAAAAAAACCAATAGACAGGAACATGAAACGACGTGAATTTATAAAAACTTCAGCTGGAGCAGCCATAGGTGCTTCTGTTTTAAATAACCCGGTGAGTGCTTCTGTTTCAAAAGCAACCAAAAGAAAACTGGTTTTAGTTGGAACAGGCGTTAGGGGAACATCTTTCTGGGGCAGAAATATTGTTCAAAATTATGGAGACATTACTGAATTTGTAGGTCTGTGCGATATCAACCCCGGAAGACTTGAACTCGCAAAGGAATACATGGGAGTTAACTGCCCTGTTTATACCGATTTTGATAAAATGATTGCAGAAACCAAACCGGATTTGGTTGTTGTAACCACAGTTGACGCTACCCACCATGAATACATTATTCGCGCCATGGAACTGGGTGTCGACGTACTAACAGAAAAGCCGCTAACAACAGATGAGGCAAAGGCACAAGCCATTATCGATACGGAAAAGAAAACCGGAAGAAAAGTTATTGTTGGTTTTAATTACCGCTACGGAACCCTGTTTTCAGCTATAAAAGAAGAACTTGCAAAAAAACCAATTGGTGAAGTGACATCAGTTGATTTTCACTGGTATCTGAATACATACCACGGAGCTGACTATTTTAGAAGATGGCACGGTGAACGAGACAAAAGCGGGACTTTACTTGTACACAAAGCAACACACCACTTCGATTTATTAAACTGGCTGATTGACTCAGATCCGGTGGAAGTTGTTGCACATGGTGCACTGGAGCACTACGGGAAAAACAATAAGTTTAGAGGATTAAACTGTCGGAATTGCGCTTATACCGATAAATGCAAATTTTACTGGGATATTAAAAAAAGCGAGAGGTCATACAAACTGTATGTAGAAAACGAAAAATACGACGGGTATATTCGTGACAATTGTTTATGGCGCGAGGATGTTGATATTTATGATAAAATGGCCGTTCAGATTAAATATGCCAATAATGTACAAGTAAGTTATTCTTTAACAACATATTCACCATACGAAGGCTGGCGAATCGCTTTTAACGGAAAAGACGGAAGATTGGAATCGTGGGAAGACATACCGTGGCGCAGGCAAGACAAAATTAATCAGGCGGAACTGCATGCCGCTGAGATGAATCAGGGAGAAGATAAAAATACCCGTTATGATGAAATTTTTATCATGAACAATTTCAACCCGGAATATCAGATGAAGAAAGTGGTTGCTTCACGTGGGGGACATGGTGGAGGAGATGCGCGTCTGCAAGACAAAATTTTTCGCGATCCCAACATGCCGGATCCTTATAAACATGCGGCAACATCACGCGACGGTGTAATGTCGGCAATCATTGGGATAGCCGCCCGCAAATCAATTGAAGAGCAGCGAGTGGTAAAAATTGAAGAATTAACAACAATAAAACCTCATCCCACCCGCAACGTATAATGTAAAAAAAAGGAATTAAATTTTAAGAAAATAATATGAGCTTGGAACTAAAAAAGAATTGTAAATACGCATTATTGGTTCCCACAAGTATGGGAATAAGAATTACTCCTGTTAACGGTCAGCCTGTACACAGCAGCGACACTTATAAAATGCAGGCAACCAGTGCGGAAACAAATGTAGCAAGCATTTCGTCATACCTGGGGTTACCGGTAAAAGTACTGACAACATTCGTTAAAGGAAGCCCGATTGCACAATTTATAAAAAGCAATCTGAAAGCCCGCCATATGGATTATGAAGGCCCGGAGGTGGAACAGGGTACACCGTGGGGATTCCGTCACCAGATAAATATAGCCGACAGCGGATTCGGTTCCCGGGGTCCACGGGTGTTTAACGATCGCGCAGGAGAAGTGGGCAGGACGCTCAGTGTAAAAGATTTTGATTTGGAGCGGATTTTTGGTGAAGAAGGAGTTCAGGTGGTGCACCTTTCAGGTTTAATTGGAGCTCTTTCTCCGGAAACTTCAGAATTTTGCCTTGAGATTGCAAGAGCTGCGAAAAAACACGGAACAAAAATTTCATTCGACTTAAATCACCGTGCTTCATTCTGGAAAGGAAGAGAAAAAGAGCTGCGCGAAAACTTCACCGAAATTGCTTCTGTTTCTGATATTTTAATTGGAAACGAAGAAGATTTCCAGTTATGTTTTGGAATTGAAGGTCCGGAGGCCGGTGGTGAAGGTTTAAAAGCAAAAATAGATGGTTTTAAAGGACTGATAAAGAGGGTAAAAGAAACATTTCCTAATGCATCTGTTTTTGCTACCACTCTTCGTGAAGTTGTGAGTGTTAACGAACATCTTTGGGGGGCAATTATGTTAGAAGGCGAAAACTGGCATGTAATTGAACCACGAACCATTAATGTACTCGACAGAATTGGAGGCGGCGATGGATTTGTAGGCGGAATGCTATACGGTGTTTTACGTGACTGGGAACCGGAAAAATGGCCACAGTTTGGTTGGGCAACCGGTGCAATGGCAGCAACTTTTCTCACCGATTATGCTCAACCTGCTGACGAAGAAATGGTGTGGAGTATTTGGAAAGGAAACGCAAGAGTAAAAAGATAACTCAATATTAAAAACCTTTCGCAAAGATTTAATTTTTGAGTACTAATCCCCGGCTTTTGGCCGGGGACTTTTTCTCTACAAATGTATTTCTGAATTTTTAGAAACTACTTTTATTAAAACGATGATTTATTACGAAAAAGGCACTACTGATACAGCACTTTCGGCTGAAGATTTAAAAAAGGGACTTTTTGAAGCCCTGGAGAAAATGGAACCAAAACAAAAAGTGCTGGCTGTTCCTCCTGATTATACAAGACTTCCGTCCCGGGCCGGTGAATTAACTGAATTTGCCTGGGAGTATTTTGCGGAACGACTAACAGATATCCTGCCTGCGCTGGGAACGCATACTCCAATGACTGAGAAACAGATTAGCCATATGTTTGGAGCAACACCAAAACATCTGTTTCGTGAACACGATTGGAGAAACGATGTGGTTACACTGGGAACAGTCCCGGCAGAATTTGTAAAAGAAGTATCAGGCGGAGCAGTCAATTACGATTGGCCGGTTCAGGTAAACAAATTACTGGTTGAAGGCGGTTTCGATCTTATTTTGTCCATCGGCCAGGTTGTACCTCACGAGGTAGTCGGCATGGCAAACTATAACAAAAACATCTTTGTTGGAACAGGTGGTTCCGAAGGAATAAACAAAAGTCATTTTATAGGCGCTGCCTACGGAATGGAAAAAATGATGGGCCGGGCTGATACCCCGGTTCGAAAAATCTTCAACTACGCCTCAGAAAAAGTGAGTGCCGATCTCCCGATTGTTTATGTACAAACGGTAGTTGGTTTGAATAAACAAGGCAGGCTGCAAACTTACGGGCTTTTTGTCGGTGATGATTACAGTGTTTTTGACAAAGCAGCAAAACTTTCTTTGCTGGTAAATTTTGAAATGGTAAATAAACCGCTAAAAAAAGTAGTAGTTTGGCTCGACCCCACAGAATTTAAAAGCACGTGGCTTGGAAACAAAAGCGTTTACAGAACACGAATGGCACTGGCCGACGATGGCGAACTAATTGTTTTGGCCCCTGCTTTAAAAGAATTTGGAGAAGATGCCCAAATTGATGCATTGATTAGAAAATACGGATATCATGGAACGCCACATACCTTAAAAATGGTAAAAGAAAACGAAGACCTTCAAAAAAATCTTGGAGCTGCGGCGCATCTCATCCATGGTTCATCTGAAGGAAGATTCAGCATCACCTATTGCCCGGGAAAAGAAAAAGAGAATTTGACCCGCAAAGAAATTGAAAGCGTCGGTTTTATTTACGGGGACTTTGATGAGATTACCGCTCGTTATAATCCTGAAACACTAAAAGACGGATTTAACACTTTGTCCGACGGTGAAGAAATATTTTATATTTCTAATCCTGCGATAGGTTTGTGGGCATACAAAGATCGATTTGAATTTTGATGGAAAATAAGAACATAATACACTGGGGAATAATTGGAGTAGGCGACGTTACGGAAGTAAAAAGCGGACCGGCTTTTAATAAAAGTAAAAACTCGGGGCTGATTGCTGTTATGCGAAGAAATGCAGAAAAAGCAGCCGACTATGCCCGTCGTCATAATGTTCCGAAATGGTACTCAAACGCCAGTGAGTTAATAAATGACCCGGAAGTTGATGCCGTTTACATAGCCACCCCACCCGAATCTCATGCTCAATATGCTATTGAAGCAATGCGGGCCGGCAAACCGGTTTATGTAGAAAAGCCGATGGCCAGAAATCACCGGGAAAGTATGGAAATGTTAAAAGTCTCGGAGGAAACAGGCATGCCGCTATGTGTTGCGTACTACAGAAGAACTTTGCCTGCATTTTTAAAGGTAAAAGAGCTTGTTGAAAAACAAGCTATCGGCAAACCGTTGCTCGTAAACATTAAACTATATAAACAAGCAGCCGAAAAAAATCAAAAGAGAGAGGAAATGCATTGGCATGTTTTCCCTGAAATAGCTGGCGCAGGTCATTTTTTTGATTTGGCTTCTCACCAGTTCGATTATCTTGATTTTGTATTTGGCCCCGTCAAAGAAGTTTCAGGAAAGGCGGAAAATAAAGCTGGTCTGTATCCCGCAGAAGATACTGTTACCGGAACCTGGAAACACGAATCGGGTGTCACCGGAACAGGAAGCTGGTGTTTTGTAGCAGATGCATCATCAGAAAAAGATGAAATAGAAATTATCGGAGAAAAAGGCCGTATAGTCCTTCCTTGTTTTTCACCGGGAAATGTTATTCTGCAAAACGAAAATGGCACCAGGGAATATGAATTTACCAACCCAAAACATATTTCACAAAATCTCGTTCAACAAGTTTCCAATGAATTCCTTGGCCAGGGAAAATCAGTGAGTACAGGAATTTCGGCTGCCCGCACAAGCTGGGTTCTTGATGAAATGGTCAAAAACTACTACCCGGAAAAACAATGAAAATTATTATCGACGATAAAATACCTTATATCAAAGGCGCTCTCGAGCCTTTTGCTGAGGTTGTCTACCTTCCGGGGAAAGCAACCAATGCAGAAGTTGTAAAAGATGCCGACGCACTAATTACCCGGACCCGGACCATTTGTAACAGAGAACTACTTGAAGGTTCGCTTGTGAAATTTATTGCTACAGCAACCATTGGTTATGACCATATTGATACAGAATACTGCAAATCAGCGGGAATTCACTGGACAAATGCTCCCGGTTGTAATGCCGAGAGTGTAAACCAATACATTACATCAGCATTATTCTCCTGGTCGATGCGAAAAAGAGAAGATCTGGCCGGAAAGACCATTGGAATTGTCGGAGTAGGAAATGTAGGCACGAAAGTAGCAAGGACTTGTGAAATACTGGGAATGAAAGTTTTGCTAAACGACCCGCCACGTGAAAGAAATGAAGGCCCTGAAAAATTTGTGTCCATTGAAACCATTCAAAAAGAAGCAGATATTATTACTTTCCATGTTCCTTTAAATTTAACAGGAAGTGATGCCACCTTTCACATGGCAAATGAAAAGTTTTTACAGAAGCTTTCAAAAAGTCCGCTTCTCATCAATTCCTGCCGGGGTGAAGTTTTTGAAACTGAGTCGGTTTACAACGCACTGGAAGCCAACGATATTTCAGGAGTAATTTTAGATTGCTGGGAAAATGAACCCGAAATTGATTTAGAATTACTCAACCTTGCTGATTACGGAACACCTCATATTGCAGGATATTCAAAAGACGGAAAAGCCAACGGGACAAAAATGAGCATTCAGGCAGCCAGCCGCTATTTTAATCTTGGAATCGATGATTGGGAACCGGAAGGTGTTGAACTTCCCCAAAATACACTTATTGAGATTGACGGAAATCAACGACGTGAATATTCAATTCTGGCGGAAGCAGTGCTTTCAACCTATGATATTGAAAACGATGATGAAACCTTGCGCGAAACTCCGCATCTTTTTGAAAAGCAGAGGGGAGACTATCCGCTAAGAAGAGAATTTGATAGCTTTACTGTTAAAGCAAAAAATATTAGAGAAGATACATTAGAAAAACTGAAAAAATTAGGATTTAAAATTATTGAAATATAAAAATCAAAATAAAATGAAAAAATTAGCTGATATTGGGTTGATCGGGTTAGCTGTAATGGGCGAAAACCTTGTATTAAATATGGAAAGCAAAGGTTACACTGTTGCGGTGTACAACCGCACAGTAGAAAAAGTGGACAAATTTGTACATGGACGCGGAGCCGGAAAAAACTTTATTGGTGCGCAGTCCATTGAAGAATTTGTTGCTTCTCTGGAAAAACCAAGAAAAGTGATGATGCTGGTAAAAGCGGGAAAACCGGTTGATGCGCTAATAGAGCAAATCATTCCGCATCTTGAAGCAGGCGACATTATTATTGACGGGGGTAACTCACACTTCCCCGACACAATAAGAAGAACAGAATATGTGGAAAGCAAAGGTTTGCTTTACGTAGGAACCGGTGTGTCGGGTGGTGAAGAAGGTGCACTGAAAGGCCCTTCAATGATGCCGGGTGGATCTCCGGATGCATGGGCGCATGTTAAAGAAATATTCCAGGCAGTAGCCGCTAAAGTGGAAGATGGTTCTCCCTGTTGCGACTGGGTAGGAGAAGGCGGCGCCGGACACTTTGTAAAAATGGTGCACAACGGAATTGAATATGGTGATATGCAAATTATTACCGAAGCATACCAGCTAATGAAAGACCTGCTGGGAATGAGCAACGATGAAATGCACGAAGTTTTTAAAGCATGGAATGATCAGGAACTGGATAGTTATCTTATTGAGATTACACGCGATATTTTGGGTTATAAGGATGAGAATGGTGAAGAAACTGTTGACTTTATCCTTGACACAGCGGGTCAGAAAGGAACCGGAAAATGGACAGGTATTTCTGCTCTCGACCTTGGTATTCCTTTAACATTGATCGGAGAATCGGTTTTTGCACGTTGTCTTTCTGCACAGAAAAATTTAAGAGTACAGGCGTCAAAAGCAATTTCAGGCCCGGCACCAAAATTCGACGGAGAAAAGGCGCAGCTGATTGATGATTTAAAAATGGCTCTGTATGGTGCAAAAATCATCTCATACGCCCAAGGTTATAACCTGATGATGGAAGCAGCCAAAGAATATGGATGGAACCTGAACTATGGCGGAATCGCTCTGATGTGGCGCGGTGGTTGTATCATCCGTTCTGCATTTTTAGCTGACATTAAAGCGGCATTCGATAACAATCCGGATTTACCTAACTTACTTTTGGACCCGTTCTTTAAGGAAAAAATTGAATCGGCCCAGGAAGGCTGGAGAAGAGTTTGTGCTACCGCTCTTTCCAACGGAATTCCGGTACCGGCACTTACTTCAGCACTTTGTTATTTTGATGGATTCAGAACAGAAAGATTGCCGGCAAATTTATTGCAGGCTCAACGCGACTATTTTGGAGCACATACATATGAAAGAACAGACAAAGCACGTGGCGAGTTTTTCCATACCAACTGGACCGGCCGTGGTGGCGACACTGCTTCTTCAACTTACAATGTATAACTTAAACCAACTTAATTTTAATGGAAAATCCGGGGACATTTCTCCGGATTTTTTATTTAAGAAAAGACTACAAATTAATCATCGCCTTTATTGCGCCGTCTTTATACCCTTCAACAATATCAAAAGCTACTGGCGTTTCGTCGAAAGAAAAATTATGAGTAACCATTTTTTCAACATCTATTTTGCCCGAAACGACCAAATCAATAGCTTCTTCCACGCAGTGATTTTGACGACGCACGTTAATGACAGTTAATTCCTTCCGGCGCATCAAATCCATATTAAACGCGTACTCAGCTGAAGGAGGAATTCCTACTAAGACAAGTTTGCCTCCGGGTTTTAATATTTTGATTGCATTGCTTACAGCCTCCTGTTCGCCACTGGCCTCAAAAACCACATCAAGCAACAATTCTTCTCTTTTTTGAACCTCTGTTTCCACATCCTCTTTTTCAGGATTGATCAAATAAGAAGCGCCAATCTCACTTGCTTTTTTCAGCCGGTATTCAAGAGGCTCAATTGTTCCAACATTTGAAACCCCCTCAGCCAGAAGTTTCATAAGAATACTTATCCCTATTGGGCCGGCCCCAAAAATACCGGCAGAAATTTTAATATCCGAAATATTTGCCAGATTTACCGCATAAACCCCAATCGAAAGCGGCTCAATTAAAGCCGCCTGTGTTTTACTTAGTTTTCCTGTTACCGGGAAACACGTAAACTCAGGCATTACAATTGACTCAGCCAAACATCCATCCAATTGCCCCGGGCATCCCAAAAATTTATTATTCCGGCAGGTATGCGGTCTTCCTCCCCGGCATTGGTCGCACTCCCCACAATGTACCGAAGGGTCAATCACAACCAGGTCTCCCACTTTTACACGGCTTACCTCCTCGCCTATTTCTTCTATTATCCCGGAACATTCGTGCCCAACCGGAAAGGGATATTTTACAACCTGAGAACCTATTTTCCCTTCTGAATAATAATGAATATCAGAACCGCAAACCCCAACTACCGACACTTTAATTTTAACATCTGTCGGTTTCTCGATTTTAGGTTCATCGCCAACAGTTGGTTCCATTTTCCGAATACTCGTCAAAACTATTTTCTTCATTATGATAAGTCTAAAAGATTATTTTTTAAAAATAGACATTTATACACACAGTGCCTTATCCTGTCTATTTTTAAAACAATTGAAAAATGATTTTTGTCACATTTTATGTTTGATAAAGCCCATTGAATAAACAAAAAAATCAATAAAAAAAAAGTGTTTATATTTTATAACATATCACACTTTTCCTTATGCTTAAAAATCAAGAACTTACAAAAAACAGCACTTAAAATTTTAACAAATATTAATAAATTTTTAAAAATCGTTAACGATTGAAACAATTTTGTACTATATTAGCAATGCTTAAAAAAGAAAGATTAAGAAAATTATTGAAAACTACCTTTTCTCTATTAGACCAATAAAGTTTTCTTATCTAACTAAACTAGACTATGAACAATCGGGTTATCCAGCAAAAGATAACCCGTTTTTTTATGCACTTTTTCTGATATTATGTTTAAAACGAAAATAAAACAGCAAACCGGCAACACCAAGTCCAACGAGGTATCCAAACCAAATTCCCTGCGGACCGATATGAGCAACAAAAGTTAGCAAATAACTTGTTGGTATGCCAATTAAAAGATAGGCAACAAAAGCAATAAACATTGGGATTTTTACATCTGCCATTCCTCGCAAAGTACTTAGCATAACCACCTGTAAGCCATCAAAAATCTGAAATACTGCTGCAACAACAAGTAAACCGGCTGCAATAACAACAACATGTGAATCGGTGGTAAAAAGATAGGGAAGATAGTTTTTCCCAAAAACAAACACCAGTGCCGTAAACGACATAAAAGCCAAAACAAGGTGAGTAGAACCAAATGCTGCCATTTTCAAAGCTTTTAAATCATTATTTCCCATCTGATGGCTGATTCTAATTGTATTGGCTTGAGAAATTCCCAAAGAAATCATGTAAGTAAAAGAAGCCAATCCCAACGCAACCTGATGCGCTGCGAGAGGTTTTTCCCCTAACCATCCCATCATTATTGCTCCAATACCAAAAGCTGTAACCTCTACAATAATTTGTAATGCTATAGGAATTCCTATTTTCAAAACTTTTTTAATACGACTTAATTCCAAAGGCTGGAGCCGCGCATTACGAAAATGGATTCTGTGTTGTTTTCTCTTCCAGATAAAAAGTATAAAAAGGGATGGCATTATTATCCTGGAAACCAGGGTGCCGATTCCGGCGCCAACCAACCCCATGGCAGGAAAACCAAATTTTCCAAAAATTAAAACATAGTTGACTATTATATTTACAACATTGGATATCAGCGTAATTTGCATTGCCATTTTTGTATTTCCCAAACCTTCAAAAAACTGCTTGAAAGAAAAAAATAAAATGAAAGGCAAATAGGATGCACACAACAAAAGGTAGTAAGGTTTTGCCAGCGATATAACATCTTTCTGTTGGCCCATCACTGGTAAAAAGAAATAAACCGCACTCATGATTGCTGTTAAAACAAGGGCTGCTACAATATGTGTAAACATCCCGTTTTTAAGCCAAACTGTAACTTCCGATTTTTCTTTGTTTCCAAAGGCGTTACCAACCAATGGAGTTAAACCCAAAGTAAGCCCCATACCAAAATTCATCCCTATCATGAATATATTATTCACAAAAGCTGATGCAGCAAGCTCAGTGGTCCCTACATGTCCAACCATCATCACATCAATAAGTTGTACGCTTACCTGCCCGATTTGCGAAAGTACAACTGGTAAAGCCAGTCTCAGATTACGCCTGTAATATGGGAAATAATGTGCCAGTTTCATTCCAAACATTGAATAATTGGGCACCAAAGGTATGATTTTGAATTAAAGAGAGAACCAGTAACTCAGTTTTATCATAAAAGCATTTTGAGCAGCCACTTTTGAAATTCCTTTTAAACTGTTGCCAATTGAAGGATTGTATACATTCTCGTAACGGGACCTGTTATTTGTCCAGACAAAATAAAATGTTGAACCGGTTTTGTATTCCCACCGTAAAACCAGATTGGAATTAAATTCCTGAAAATTAAAATCCTGATTATCCTCGGTAAGATTTAAAACCAAATTTGAATTTTCGTCTAGCAGTAAACGCTCATCTCCTTCTTCAATATTTAAGAAGGTATACCTGTTGTTTAAATCTTTCGATTTGGAATCAGTGACTTTTCTATAGTCAAGAAATTTTCCGGTAGATGCATAAGGGCTGCCGTAATATTGAAGCGATAATTCAGGTGTAACAAACAGTTCGGCGCGTAAGGTTGTATACAACGTTTTTCGATCCAGTTTTCCTACAATGTATTCCTCTTTATCCGCTATTTCTTTTTGCATTATATACTGACTGTTGTCAACTTCGTTGCTATATGTTGTCCGCGCTGTAACAGTAAAGCGGTTACTAATTAACCATTGAATATAAAACTGAGAATAATTTCCCTGGGTTATTTTATCATCAAAACGTGTCCAATATCCGCTGAATCCTAAAATAACGTCTTTCCCCGGATCGGTTTGTAAATTAATCCGCCCCCTTGTTTTATTGTCAATTCTTAGCGAAGGGCCACCTCTCAATTGTCGGGTATCGATTGTATTAAATTCGCGATCAAAAATCAGATCGAGCCGCCAGCGGTTTTTGAATTGAATACGTGAGTTTATATTTAACTCATCTCCAATATTTTCACCGCCGTAACTCCAATGATGCACCTGTTCGGCACCAATGTAGTAACTTCGAAGAATTCCCTTAGGTTTGTTTATCCAATATAAAAAATCGAGATTCTGATCGATGTAATCTGCTTGTCTTAAATATCCCAAATCATTTAATTCAACTCCGGGAGACCGCCAGTCAAAACCGCCGGTCAGCCGAATCTTACCGCTTCTTTTTCCTCCACTAATTTCGCCTCCCCAACCTTCCAAAGCAGTCAACTCCTGGTCATATTCCAGATGATCAGCATCAGGTCTTTGGAAATAGTGTCTGGAATTTTTTTGCAAACTCGATATTGCATTGGTACTTCCATTAACCTGTGAATAAAAGCTCTTAAGATTCACAAAATATTTCCGGTTTTTCCAGTTGTGCTCAAAATCAACTCCACCGACAGTCGAGTTATCAGCCAAAAAATCAAGATGATCATCTTTTATATTTCTAATGGTTGAAGTTACCAATCCGCCCAGCACAGTGTTTCCTTTATTAAAATCCTTTTTAACCCGACCAATGAAATAATTAGTAAACGGCTCAACGGCTTCTTTTGAACTTCCATTATTGGAGTAAAGTGTTGCCTGTTCGTTTGCCGTCATACTATTAATAATACCCAGTGAAAGCCCCTTTTTGTTTTTTCCCGTAAGCTTCAGGGCGTTTATAATTGAAGTATTATCCGGAACTGAAATTGAATTAACACCATCAGTATATTCTGGCTCATAGCTTGGCGCATGTCCTATTCGTCTTGAATAAAAAAGCAAATCAGAGCCCGCTCCATATTCCAGAATATTGTTTCCTTCCAGAAAAAAAGGTCGTTTTTCATCATAAAAAACTTCATACGAAGTTAAATTCAAAACTGAGGGATCTGCTTCAACCTGCCCAAAATCCGGGTTAACGGTATAATCGAGGGTAAAGTCGGAAGTAACTGCAATTTTCCCGTCCAGACCACCGCCAAATTTGAATTTGTCATGAGCATCAGAAATGTATTTTGATTTTACATAGGGCAAAACCTCAAAATTCCGTTTAAAAGGGATATCTTTTATTCCTCTCAATTCTCCAAATATATATACCATGGCTGGTGCATCAACAGGAATTAATTTCCACTGATCTTCCTCACTCAACCTGTGTATCCACCGCCAGATATGCATTCCCCAAACATGTTCTTCTTTGTTTGCAAAACGCAGCTGCGTAAAAGGTACCCTCATTTCAGCATACCAGGCTGAGTCTCCAACCGAGGACTTTCCATCCCAAACGGCATCCCAGTTAAAATCCCAGCCATATTCCCCCAAATGCATTAGATCCACTTTTTGGCCTGCAGCAGTTACATTAAACTCAAAGGCCGTTTGTTTATCGTTGTAGGAGTCAAGCGCTATTCCTGCCATATCACCATTATTTTCATCACGACGGCCCAAAATCGGACTTATCTTATCCGGTTCATCGTCATGACAAACAATTGCAAAATACAAATAGGTGTCATCATAAAGTATTTTTATTTCAGTTTGCTGAGAGGGAGCGTTTGCCTGATGTGGTTGCTGCTGAATAAATCCTCCATCCCACTTCCCGACTACTTTCCAGCATTCGTCATCCAGCTTACCGTCAACTTTGGGTTTTAGTTTAGTTCGTGTTGCATAATATACCCTTTTAATGCTTGCATGATGATTCACCAATGAATCATCGGAAAGTGTATAATTAAAATCCTGAGATTCAGCTACCAGAGATTCAGATAAAAAAGATATACTAAAAAAAAGTATTAAGAGGTAATTCCTATACATAACGCATATTTAAATAAGTGGCCTAAAATTAGTTGTTTGCGAAAATACAAAACTTTTTTCTAAGAAAATCTATTTCAACCTTAGAACAAGTTCTTTTGTTTTTCGAATTTAATGGTCGCGATTAACCATCCTATATCTCAAATTTACATTTATTAACACATTTTGATTTGTAGATTAAACCACAAAAGGTAATTTCAAATGGTTTTCTGAACTAAACAATTTTGGATTTGTACAGTTATACTTGATTGTATTTATAAAACAGATAATTTTTATCGATTTATAAAATCAAAATGAGTCAAATAAATAAAATTTTAGTTGCAAATCGTGGCGAGATTGCAATTCGTGTAATGCGCACCTGCCGGGAGTTAGACATAGAAACTGTAGCTGTTTACTCTGAAGCGGATCGCACTTCACTTCATGTAAGGTATGCACACGAAGCCTATCTCATAGGAAAAGCGCCTTCAAACGAAAGTTATTTAAACATTGAAAAAATATTAGAGGTTGCCAAAAACTGCGGAGCCGATGCCATTCATCCAGGTTATGGTTTTCTTTCTGAAAATGCAAAATTTGCACAACGGTGTTTTGAAGAAGGCATCATCTTTATCGGCCCAAATCCGGACGTAATTGTAAAAATGGGTGACAAAATACAAGCCCGTGAAGTTATGAGCAAAGCCGGCATTCCGGTTGTTCCCGGTACCGATGGTGCGATTACAAGCGAGGAAGAAGCGCTTTCCATTATAAAAGAAATTGGCGTACCTGTAATGATAAAAGCTTCTGCCGGAGGTGGTGGAAAGGGAATGCGGCTGGTAAAAAATGAATCGGAAGTTGTTTCAGCTGTTCGTGCTGCCCGCTCAGAGGCAAAATCATCGTTTGGCGACGATTCCGTTTATATTGAAAAATATATTACATCGCCGCATCACATCGAATTTCAAATATTGGCCGACCAGCATGGAAATGCCGTTCATCTTTTTGAAAGAGAGTGTTCTGTTCAGCGAAGACATCAAAAAATGATTGAGGAAACTCCTTCACCGCTGATGACGGAAGAATTACGTGAAACGATGGGAAAAGCAGCTGTTGAAGCGGCCAAGGCGGTTAAATATACAGGGGCAGGTACTATCGAATTTTTAGTGGATAACGACCTGAACTACTATTTCCTTGAAATGAATACAAGGCTTCAGGTTGAACATCCAATAACTGAAAGAGTCACCGGAGTTGATTTGGTAAAACAGCAAATAAAAATCGCTGAAGGACAGAAATTGGAGTTTACACAAGATGACCTTATCCAAAAAGGGCATGCTATTGAGTGCCGGATTTATGCTGAAGATTCCGACAATAATTTTATGCCCAGTGCCGGAAAAATCTATAAAATTTCAGAACCTCTCGGGTTAGGTGTCAGAACCGATGGCTATGTATACGAAGGTTATGAGATTCCTATTTTTTACGATTCAATGATCTCTAAACTTATCGTTTGGGGAAAAACACGGGATGAAGCAATTCGCAGAATGCGGCGCGCACTCTATGAATACAAAATTACCGGGGTTAAAACATCCATAAAGTTTCTGGAGAGAATAATGAATAATAAAAATTTCATTGATGGAAACTACGACACACATTTTATTGAAAAAAACCAGGAACAGCTACTGAATAACGATTTGTGTGAAGACTGTGACGACATGGTAATTATCGCCGCATTTATTGATTATCTTGATAAACTGGGAAATTCAGAAAAAAACCAAAAGGAATTTACCGCTGCACAAAGCAGATGGAAGAAAATCCAGTTTATTAATCATTTCTAAAAAATTAGTTATGCCAGTTGAAATAAAACTAGACAACAGAGTTGCATGGGTAAATCTGTTAAATCAAAATGGAAATCTTCTTGAAGTTGAGGTTGACGGAAAGATCTACAAGGTAGATTTAATGCATACAGCCGACGGAACCTTTTCAATTTTGGAAGGAGGACATTCCTATAACATTGAGCTCGTGCCTCATGAACAACCCAAAAAATACACTGCTTACACGCTTTACAAAGAATTTGAGCTTGAAGTTATTGATGCCGAAGCTCGTTACCTCTTAAACAGGGGAGCCAACGGGTTTGGCTCAAACGAAAATACAATTTCATCGCCAATGCCGGGAAAAGTAGTTCAGATACTGGTTAACGAAGGTGATGAAATAAAAGAAGGCGAGAATGCGATTATCATTTCTGCCATGAAAATGGAAAGCGAATACAAATCGCCCCGCGACGGGAAGGTAAAAAAGATAAATGTCAAAGCGGGAGATACAATCGAAGGAAATCAGATTTTAATTGAACTGGAATAAAACCTAAAAATATATGGATTTAAAAGACAAGTATAACCAGCTCGAAGAATTGAATAAAAAAGCCGAGTTGGGTGGAGGAATTGAACGTATCGAAAAACAACATACTGCCGGAAAAAAATCGGCTCGTGAAAGGATTTTGCAATTACTCGACCCCGGTACTTTTAACGAAATAGACAAATTGGTTACCCACCGTAGTTATGACTTTGGAATGGAAACCAAAAAGATACTTGGAGATGGTTTAATTTCGGGATACGGAAAAATAAATGGCAGGCTTGTTTATGTTTTTGCCCAGGACTTTACAGTATTTGGTGGTTCATTGAGCCGGGCAAATGCCGACAAGATTGTCAAAATTCAGGAATTGGCACTTAAAATGGGAGCACCTGTTATTGGTTTAAACGATTCAGGTGGAGCCAGAATTCAGGAAGGAGTGGAAAGTCTTGCTGGCTATGCCGATATTTTCTATAACAACGTTGTAGCATCGGGAGTTATTCCGCAAATTTCAGCTATTTTAGGTCCTTGTGCCGGTGGAGCAGTTTACTCTCCTGCCCTTACTGATTTTATTTTCATGGTGAATGAAAAAAGCCACATGTTTGTTACCGGACCAGATGTAATTAAAACTGTTACACACGAAGAAGTTAGCAAAGAAGAACTGGGTGGAGCCTCAACACATAATACAAAAAGCGGCGTTGCTCATTTTAATGGAGCTGATGAAGACCAGACTTTAATGATGATAAGGGAACTACTTAGTTTTCTTCCCTCAAATAACCTGGAAGATCCTCCCGTAAAAACAACAATCGATCCTTCTGACCGTGTGGAAGAAAGTTTGCAGGATCTGGTACCGGCTGACCCCAACAAACCTTACGACATGCACGAGATTATTCAAAAAGTAATCGACAACAAACACTTTTTGGAAGTCCAGGCACAATACGCAAAAAATATAGTTGTAGGATTTGCCCGCTTTGGAGGCAAGCCCGTTGGGATTGTTGCAAACCAACCGGCTCACCTGGCGGGAGTACTTGACATAAATTCGTCGGTAAAAGCTGCTCGGTTTGTTCGTTTCTGCGATGCCTTCAATTTACCCTTGGTAACTTTTGTTGATGTCCCGGGATTTTTGCCCGGAACCGGCCAGGAATTTGGCGGTATCATTAAACACGGGGCAAAACTTCTATATGCTTTTTCTGAAGCAACGGTTCCAAAAATTACGATTATTACGCGAAAAGCTTATGGCGGAGCGTATGATGTAATGTCAAGCAAGCACATTGGTGCTGATGTAAATTTTGCTTATCCTACAGCTGAAATTGCTGTTATGGGCCCCGAAGGAGCAATAAATATTATTCATCGGAATAAACTAAACGACGATGAAAAAGTAAACGCGGTGCAGGAATACCGGGAAAAATTTGCCAATCCATACAAGGCTGCATCACTGGGTTATGTTGATGAAATCATTAATCCCAGGGACACCCGTAAAAAAATTATTGATGCGCTGGATATGACTCAAAACAAACGAAAGTCAAATCCACCCAAAAAGCATGGAAATATTCCGTTATAAATCAGAATTATATTAAAGTATTGGGCAAAAAGGCGTACAATTGTACGTCTTTTTATTTTTAAATACATTTCTCTTTTAAAAAGAACCGAAAGTATTTGATAAATAACATATTATTTCTATTTTTGCGCGTCCAAAAAATTGGATATTTAATATTAATTAAAAATTAGATGTTTATGTTGAATCAGTATGAAACCGTTTTCATTTGTACTCCCGTTTTATCTGAGCCACAGGTAAAGGAAGCGGTAAAAAAATTCAAGGAACTCATCGCTGAAAATGGAGGCGAGATGATCCATGAAGAAGATTGGGGAATGAAAAAACTGGCTTACCCAATCCAGAAAAAATCGACAGGCTTTTATCATTTATTTGAATTTAAAGCTGATCCTTCTTTTATTTCAAAGTATGAAACTGAATTCCGTCGCGACGAAAGAGTAATCAGGTTTATGACCGTTAAACTCGATAAGTACGCAATTGAATACAGCAATAAAAGAAAAAAATTACAAAAAGCTAAAACAGAACAGGAGGGATAAAAATGGCACAGAATTCAAGTGAAATCAGATATCTGACTCCACCGTCAGTTGAAATCAAAAAGAAAAAATATTGCCGTTTTAAAAAGAACGGAATTAAATACGTGGATTACAAAGACCCGGAATTCCTGAAAAAATTCTTAAATGAACAAGGTAAAATTTTACCTCGCCGAATTACCGGGACATCGTTAAAATATCAGCGTAAAGTTGGTCAGGCTATCAAACGTGCCCGCCAAATTGCTTTATTGCCATTTGTAACCGACATGTTAAAATAGTAAGGAGGACACGAAATGGAAATTATATTAACACAAGACGTTGAACGTTTAGGAAGTAAAGACGACATTGTATCTGTAAAAGATGGTTTTGCACGTAACTTCCTTATTCCGCAAAAAATGGCGATTGCCGCTACGGAAACTGCAAAAAAAGTTTTGGCGGAAAACATAAAACAACGTGCGCACAAAGAAGCAAAACTAAAAGACGCTGCAGCTGAGATCGCAGAAAAAATTGCAAACAAAAAGATTACCATTGGAGCAAAAACCAGCTCATCAGGCAAAATTTTTGGTTCAGTTAATACCATCCAGTTGGCAGAAGCTATCAACAAAAAAGGTTTTGAAATTGAACGCAAACAAATTATTCTTCCTGAGGATAGCATAAAAGAAGTTGGTACTTACACAGCAAAAATTAAGTTACATAAAGAAGTTGTTGTAAGTATTGAGTTCGAAGTTGTGGCTGAATAAAATCAGAATAATTCAAGATATACAAAAAAGGGTTCCTGAGTCAGGAACCCTTTTTTATTTTCGGCTATTCTGTTTCTCCCTCTTCATTTTCTGTATTTTGTCCTTCCCCAAGTCCTTTAGAGACTTTTATCCTATGCGGAAACCCTACACAAGGGTATTTTAACCTTTCCGCTTTTGTGGAATATTCGTACAATGCGTGTCTTTTTAGTAAAAATTGTTCGAAGGATAGACATAAAAAAACCTTTAGGGTTTTGGAAACCCTAAAGGTTAATAAATCAAGGTAAAAGTACTATCGCTTTACTACTAATTTCCCGGTTAAAATTTCATCTTTGTATGTTATGCGCACCATATACACCCCGTCTTTCCAGCCCGAAGTATTGAGTTTGTATTCTTTTCCCTTTATTTTGGTTTTGGCCCCTTTTAACGTTTGGCTGTTATTATATATTTCCAGTTCCCATTCTTCGGTAATAAGTTCTTTTTCATCTGAAGATTCAATGGCTAATGTTACTTCACCTATGGAAGGGTTAGGCGAAATGGACAGACTTCTTGAATCATAAGCATTTATAAACGTACCAACATATGCCCCGTTCCACATGTATTTTCAGCATAAACAACCAACTGATAATTTCCGGAATTATAAAAAGCAATATCCAGTGTATGGCCATAGTTGTGCAATGAATTCCCATTTAAAGGGTTTAATGTCCAGTGATAATCACTATCGCTATATGTCATCAAAGAATTATATGGCTCTGTATTATAAGTCGCCCACTGATTATTCGGTGTGCTGGTTGGTCCTGAAATATATGAAATTACAGGCACGCCAGACCAGACACTCTTCTGAACGTCAGGAAACATATCTTGTGCACAACCTGTAGATACGCTTGCTTTTATCCATCCGCTTCCATTTCCGGTAGAATAGAAAGTACACGGATTTATATGAGGATTAGGAATATTGATGTTTGAGCTGGATGTCCAGGTAACAGTATTGCCGGCAGAGACATTATTCAGCGTGAAACTGGTACCTCCTGAACAAACCTTTGTTGTTGACTCTAATATAGTCGGTCCGGTTGGCTGAGCGGTCACCGAAAGTTCCTTTATTCCTTTAACTGTTGTATTGGAGTATGGGCTGGTTATTTCTACTTTAACCTTGCCTTTTGCAACGCCTGGCGTTGTGTTTAAACCAGTAACTTCCCCTGTATAAGTATTTCCCGATGCACAGACGTAACTATTGATATCTGCCCAGTTATAGGTTGCATTATTTATGTCAAGAGTAGTGACATCCGTTGCACATCCTTTGGCAACACTAGTTGGTAAACTATCAATAATGAGCTCATAGTATTCCAAATTAGTGGTGTATTCTCCAAATTCACATTCATAAGGATTATGTCGAACTAGCGGTCCAGATCCCCATTTAGAAATTACTTTAGATGTATTAATAGAATCAACAATCCCAGAATGAGAAGCTCCATAGTAATTTACTTTACCGTATTTCACAGGGCTATTTACCCTTTTATATGTTGCTCTTCCTCCATTAATTCCGTCCGTGTAATACTTTGCGGCATCATAATCACTTAGTATTCTCACAGTATCCCCACCATCTGACAAATGCCACGCATAACCATGACAATTATAAGTATTAGTACAAGAACCAATAATTTCTGCAGAATACCATTCATATGGAATAATAATAGAATCCACCCATAATGTATCTGCAGCTAATCGTATAGGAAGAGAAAATGTTTCTGGGAAATGTTCAACATTTACAGAATCTCCTGTTGGAGTGTATCGAATACTGCTTTGGCCAAAAGACCAAGAATAAATTATCATAAATAATATAGAAAATAAAATATGTTTCATTCTGATTTTGTTTTTAATTCGTTTATAAATTCAGTTGTCAAATTAAAAATTGAGGATTGAGCTTTTGCACCATCTTCCACATTTATAAAGAGGTTGCCATACTCCACCAAATTTTTTATAAGTATGCTTTGTTCCATACTATCCAGCAACGGTTGATACCCGTAAAAATACATCACCCGGCTCATGGCAAATGTGGGGCCTTCGATTGCAAACCATCCGATATCTCCTTTTCGAACTTCCTGTTTTATAAATAATTCGTCTAGCAGTGTTAATCGTTGTTCATCGGTAATATGTTTTAAATAAGCTTCCTGGGCCAGAAAGGTTTCGAGGCAATAAGTATAATATTTATAACCTCCAAAATGATATGGATCTAATTCCATATTATAGTTTACAGTATCAATCGATACATATTTGGCAATCAGGTACCCCACAGCATCAGTCCTTCCTTCAAGCTCAACAAACCATGAATATTTCTTTCTACACAAATCATACCCTTGTTGTAAACTGCTCGTGCCCGTCAGCATAATTATACTGGGAAAATTATACGAACCGGCTTCTACCAAATCTTCTGTACTCATACATGGCCAGAACTTATGAGGAATCTTCCCGGGCAAAGTATCGTTGTAAAAGCCCGTTGCATAAAATTCGCAGGAATCCAGCTCCGGTTCAGGTTCCGAGTCTAACAAGGGAGTATCGTTATTACATGAGATTATCGAAACAATCAAAAACAAAACTATTATATATGGTCTCATAACATTATTTTATAAATAATTCGATAGCTGTACAATGTATTCGGTCGAGTAATTCCTTATTGGCAGAGTTCCCCCTTTTGTTAAAAGTCGTTATTTCCGAAAAGTTACTGACCAGTGAACCGTATTCATCATATTTTTAAAATTCAAGAGTTCTGGACAAAATCAAACAAAGGTGGCAATTCCGTAATACGAATATTTGTCAAAAGCCTCCGACTTTGTTTATAAACAGAAGACACTTTTCGTACTAAAGGTACTAAATTCTCATCTTCCATATTTTCCAAAACATTTGTTTGAGACAATAACATTTCTATATAAGTAAATTCAAAACAAATCATACCTTGTTTTACCAGAGTTTTATATTGGTAAATATCCTCAGGCATCATTTTCTCATATATCTTTAATAGTTCTATTCCTGCATCTTTTCTGTTTTCCAATTCTCTAAATCCATTAAATACGGATTTTAAATAATCATAACCGGCCTGATTGTTATCGCGACTGGTAATTAAAATCCACCAGGGATAAGCGAGGCAGGTTTTAACCAGATTTCCGGTTGTCATTTCCGTTAAAATATCGCCCGAAATATTAAAGGCGTTAAGTCTTTCTGAGAACGAATTGAGCTGATTCCATTCTTCTGTCCCCGGATGAACCGGATAATTCCATGTTACTTCTTCTGTTTGTGCAAATGAAATAAATGGAACAAAAAAATTAAAGTAATAAATTTAAAATTCATAATTTTTTTGTTTAGTAATTGTTGGTTTTAATTAAAACTTAGGCTATAAAAAATTAGTGAAGCTTTTCTTCATATTCTGGGCAACCATGGTTACCGGGCGTGAGAGCGATAAAGAACGGGGCTGTTTGGAAGAACAGGCATTTCGGCCTCGTTGCAGCCAGGAAATGTTTTAAAAGATTTGGTTTACGGGGCATGTTTCATTTTTAGGTTTTTTTATGGTTACAAATTTCAGATGAGTTTAATTACCAAAAGGTTGTGTTAAGAAGCAGGGCAGGGAATATTCATGCCTTCCGGCGTGTAAATAAAAGTTTTTTGAGTGGCGGGTCCCAGTTTTTTAGTTTTATAAGTTTGTGAATTTCAGGTTCGTTTTTGTAAGTACATTCCACAAAATCCGGAAAAGTAACCTGGTAAACAATATGTTTCGTAACACAAAGCTGAAACTTACCTTTCCCAAAGGTTAGGATTTTTTGACATTTACAAACCACGCGAAGAAACCGCGCATGAGCAGAGCCATGCTTTCAGATTTTAAAGAAACTGAAAGATACGTCCGACTTCGAAGCTTTGAAAAATCTTTTGTGTATTTGAACTGTTGAGGTAAATCAAAAAACGAAAACCAATGGAGATTTTTTATTAAAAAAATATATAAGTAATTTATTCTGAGACAACTGCTTTTATTTTACTGCAATAGTTTCAATTTCAATAAGTACATTCAGCGGCAACTCTTTTACCGCAAATGCTGCCCGGGCTGGTTGATTCTCAGTATAAAACTGTCCGTATACCTCATTCATGTCTTTAAAGTCTTCCATATTTGCCAAAAGACAGGTCGATTTCACAACGTCTTTATATGAATATCCGGCAGCTTCCAAAATGGCTCCAATATTCTTTAATACCTGAACTGTTTGTTCCTTAATACCACCATAAGCAACCTTCATTGTTTCAGGGTCTAATGGAATCTGTCCTGAAATATATAGTGTATCCCCCACTTCAACAGCCTGGCTGTATGGCCCAATCGCTTTCGGAGCATTCGAGGTTTCAATAACTTTTTTCATCTTTTGTATTATTAATAATTATCGAAATAACTTCTGTTTTTTGTCAGTTTTAAATCTTTTAACAACGAAGATCTTGCATTAATTGTAAAACTGTAACTCCGTCTCTGACCAAAAGGAATAAAATTAAACACCATTTGCCAGCAATGCAAATCACGTGTGATATTAAAAGTAGTAAATGAAAACTCCCGGGCCATAATATCAAAATTTGTTGTCATACTCATACGCCACTTTTCCGTGAGGTTTAGGTTTCCCCTGAACCCCAGAGTCTGAGTAACAATATTATCTCCTCCTAAATAACTAGGGCCACGGTAATTAATGCTATAATCAATATTAAAATCCCAGGGCACGTTAAAATCGGCATAATTTGAATAATCACCGGGCAATATATTTTCCTCTTCAATAGCTTCCTTATTGGCCTGAGCCTGCTCTACTCCTTTTTTCGATTTAAATTGCAAACCAAATGAAAGGTTGGCCTGGGTAAATCTTCCGAATTTCGAAAAACCTTTCTTTTCACTCCAGGCGTATTTATTTACTCTTCCATCTTCATCAAGAATATATGGATCGAGCGTTGTTCCTGCATTTACACTAACGCCGGCAATAGTTGTCCTGGCCCGAATAGCTATAGGCGACAGGTTAAACGAATCGGCAACCAGATTGTAGGATGTACTAAAACTTAAATTATCAATCAATTTTACTTTTCTAAACTTCTGCTCTTCATCCGACTTCGTTGTATCTTTCACATCCAGAACCTTCATCTCCAAACTGTTGTTTAAAGAAAAAGAAACAGCACCTGAAGCTCCCTGGCTTGGAGAACCTCCGTAAATTCCACCATAGTTTACATCGTAATATCTTATTGTTCCGGCAGAATCGACTTGAACAGGCTGATAATAACCAAATTTTTCCTGCCCAAAATCGGGAGTATAACTAAAACTAACAGAGGGAGTCATTTTATGCCGGATAGCCTGCACCTTCGAGTCTGGATTTAAGGGCGAAAACATCCCGTAAATATTTGTTGAGGCACTCACGCTGTAAGAATAATCATAAACCCTGTTCAATCCGGTTAATGTATCTATTCTAACTGTATTTGCAAATACGGAAGGATTATCGAAATCGCCGTCGGGAACATAGGTATAGTTCATTTTCTTAAAATACCACTTTTCATTATAGCTAAAACTCGGGCTAAAATTGACATAGTTAAACAAATTAAAACTGGGCAATGAAATTGGAAGGTTGTGCTTTATCCCATTTTTCCAGTCTTTTGTAAAAGATGAACTCATGACCTCCCATTCTTTTGCATTCTGAAGCGCATTTCTGAGATTACCGGAATAATTGACTCCAAACTTCTCATACCACCGTACCGGACCCGCCCGGTTTTTTTTCCTAAAAGGATATACTTTGGCCATACTAAAAGTCATCTCTGGTAATGTGAGAGAAATGGTGGAATCGGTAGAATTTTGCGAGTGCCTCAAGTTTACCGACATATTAAACGGTGTATTTTCAAACTTTTTGGTATATGAAACACTCGACTGTTTTTGCGTACGCAAGTAGGTATCAGCGGTTAACGAATTTTGCTTATCGTATCCGCTGGTCGAAAAATTTACACTGGCTGAAAATGTCTGGTTCGGATTTGCTTTTGCATCCTGCGAATGTCGCCATGAAATAGCAAATTGATTTGATTTGCCATACGTGTCGGTTCCTTTTTCGCCTGTCGTATTTACATTATATTTAAAATCGAAATTTCCGTTAAACTTGTATCGTTTTCTGTAGTTGGTATTTAATTTTCCAGCCCATGAGCCTTTTGAATAAATATCTCCACGCAAGGCCAAATCGAAATATTGCCCGGCAGCCCAATAATAACCACCATCGCGAAGATAAAATCCACGATTGGCTTCCTCCCCGTATGCAGGAACAATAATTCCCGATGAATAAGTTGGTGTGCTTGGAAAATATCCAAAAGGAAGAAAGGGAAAATAAATTGGAAAATCTTCCAAAACCATATATGCGGGTCCCGTTATAATTTTGTTATTGGAAATAACTTTTGCTTTTGAAAGATGCAAATAGAAGTGCGGGTGCTCGGCATCGCAGGTTGTATATTTTCCGTCAGTTGCAAGAAATGCGTCATCCGATATCTTCTTGGTTCGTTCACTGTGAAAATAACCTTCTCCCTGCTCGGTAACAACCTCGGTAATTATTCCTTTTTTCGTTTCGAAATTATATCTCAGGGTTTTCGACTCAAATTCTTCATCTCCATCTTTAAAAACCGGTTTCTGAATAAGAGTTTCAGTTGAATCCAGAAGTCCTTCGGCATAAACCTCTTTGGTTTCCAAATCGAGTTCAATATAATAGGCCGTTAATTCAATTTGCTGATAAGTAACATGAGCATTGTTGTACATAAATACTTTTTGCCCGTCGAAGGATACAATTATAGAATCTTCTGCGTTATAATCAATGGGTGCTTCAATTACAGGAGGTACAATTGAGTCAATCTCAACTGTATCTACAGCTAAAGTATCCTGCACGGGAGTTTCGGAGAAAGTTGTGTCTTGCTGATTTGAATTTATTATACGAACATTTTTATCTGTTTCCTGGCCAAAAACAAATAGTGACAAGAGTATGAAAAGATATGTTAAACCTATTTTGTACAAATTGTTTTCTGAATTAAAACCTTTATTACCCGGCTTGCCGTGCAAAAATAAAAATAAGGGTTATACAAAAGCCCTAATAAATGCAAAATAATTCTAATATTTCTATTTTTGTTACCGAAATGAATTTTGTTATGAAACAAAGCTTATTCATATTTCTTATCATTTTTTCTTATTTGTCGCCGAAGTGCGCTGAAATACAGGGGAAAAACCCTACCCCATCTTTTCAGGATGAATCAAAAGTTTCAATAGTTGTTATTGATGCAGGACATGGAGGAAAAGATCCGGGGGCAGTTGTAGGTACAGCCCGCGAAAAAGATATTGTTTTGGATATCTCATTAAAACTCGGAGCCTATATCAAAGGCAGTTTCCCTGGTACCAAAGTAATTTATACGCGAGATAAAGACATTTTTGTTCCATTGTACCGGCGTGCCGAAATTGCAAACCGGAGCGATGCCGACCTGTTTATCTCCATCCATGCCAACTATGTATCAGCAAGGTCGGTCCAGGGAGCCGAAACTTTTGTTCTCGGACAACACCGAAGTGAGGATAACCTGGAGGTAGCAAAAAAGGAAAATTCGGTGATTTTACTCGAAGACAACTATTCAACCACTTACGAAGACTTTGATCCCAACTCTTCAGAATCCTACATTATGTTTGAAATGATTCAGGATGAATACCTTGAACAGAGCGTTATGCTGGCATCTGTTATCCAGGATCAATTTCGCGAAGTAGCCAAAAGATATGACAGAAGTGTTAAACAAGCCGGTTTTTTGGTTTTAAGAGAAACTACAATGCCAAGCGTTCTTGTCGAAGCTGGTTTTCTAAGCCATCAATCGGAAAGAAATTACCTTTTAAGTGAATCAGGACGTGACAATATTGCAAACTCAATTTTTAAAGCTTTTAAAGAATACAAACGACGAATAGAGGAAAAAAGTAGCTTCAATCTGGTTACCAACCCGGAAGAAAAACCAGTGGTTCACAACGAAAAGAAAGAAAATTCAAATACGGCTTCGAACTCCTATTATTCGGTTCAGGTTGCAGCGACGAGAAGATCTCTCGATACAAAACCTTCAAACTTTAATGGTGAGAAAAATATTTTTAAAATAAACACCGGAAAAATTCACAAATATTACTCAGGAAAATTTGAATCATACGACGACGCGGTAGCGGAGAGAAAAAGGCTGCAAGGCAAATTCAAAGATGCATTTATAGTGGTTTTTGAAGACGATAAGTTGGTTTCCGTTAAAAAGATTCAGTGAAAAATGCAATTCCTGTTCTAAATCCCTAATTTTACATTATCGAAAATTGGTAAGCTGATCAAAAAAAACTAAAATAAAATTTGGAGTGACACATTTTATTGTTGAAAAAATACACGCATGAAAATAAAGATTTCGAAATACGCGCGATTAGGCATTTTAATTGTTACATCGATAACCATATTGATTTGGGGGCTAAGCTACCTGAAGGGGAACGATATATTTAAACAAAACAAATACTACCATGTAATCTACGAACGTATTGACGGACTCGATGTCTCAAACAAAGTTACATTAAACGGATACCAGGTGGGGCAAGTCAAAGAAATTTCATTTACTCCCGACAACAGTGGAAAACTTATAGTAACCTTAATGATAGATGCCGATTTCAGAATTCCTGTAAATTCAGTTGCCCAAATTATTAGCGCCGATATAATGGGAACACGATCGGTTAAATTAGTTCTAAGCAAAGAGACCGAAATTTATTCATCAAATGATACTATTCCGGGTGCTGTTGAAGCTGACTTAAAAGAACAGGTTAGCATGCAGGTACTTCCGATTAAAAATAAAGCAGAAGAGTTGCTTGGCACCCTTGATTCGGCAATAACAGTGCTAACAGTGATTTTTAACGAAGATGCCAGGCAAAATCTTTCTGAAAGTTTTGAGAACATCAACCAAACCATCGAAAATCTTGAAAAAACCACAGCCGATTTAAATGAAATTGTTTCCACTGAAAAAGGAAGTATTCAAAGGATAATTGTAAATGTCGATGAAGTTACAACGGCATTTAAAGAAAATACGGGAGAACTTGAAAAAACAATCCAAAACCTGTCCGCATTTAGCGATACGCTCGCACAGGTTTCCGTTTCTCCTGTTTTAACCAACCTGCAAAATGCTTCAAACCAACTTTTAGCCACTATCGAAAAATTAAACAGCGACGATAATTCCGCCGGACTTTTACTAAACGACGATGAACTTTATTATTCCATAAACACCCTCTCCGAAGACTTGAGTTCACTGATCAGTGATATTCAAGCCAACCCAAAAAGATATCTTCACTTTTCTGCGCTGGATTTAGGCAAAGAAGTGTATATTACCGCAGCCGGAGATGCTGCGTCAAAAAATATTATTTTTAAAGTACACCTGATATCAACTGAAAATCAGATTCCGTTAAATTCAAAAATATTTGACGGACTGGAAACCGAGGTCGAGGAATATTCAACAAGTGGTGCTTATTCTTACCTCACAGGTGCAACCAATTCTTACAATGAAATCATCGGGTTACAAAAAAAAGTAAAGAAAAATTTTCCGGATGCAACTGTTGTTGCATTTAAAAACGGACGGTTAATAAAATTAAAAAAAGCACTAAAATCATTACAGTAATAAACCAATTAGTGTTGATATAAATTGTTATGACAACAAAAACCCAACTACTACCAACCAGATATACTATTAACTATCAACACATTACACACAAACAACTCACTTACAACAACTTAGATAAGTCTGAAAATAATCAAATTTTAAACCACTGATAGAGAAAACAATATAGTAATCACGAAAAAATCAATAGCAATTTCATTTTTTTTTTAACTTTTTTTTCGCAAATTTTGTTTTCGGGAATACTGAGAATTATAAAGAATTATTTTGTAGAACCTCATTAACTTGCGTTTTTAA